>JAXLVK010000065.1:0-37673 GCA_046329055.1 Bacteroidia bacterium | reverse complement strand
ATTTGTACCCCCCTTCGCGGCCTTTCTTGAGAATGGCCTCATGGAGCTTCTGGTAATCCGCCGCACCATCGCTGTAAGCACGCTCTTCTGGGCTGTCAGCTTTCATTTCCTCATCGATCTTGTTGTTCAGGAAATCCGCAGTGTCTTCCAATTCCCATTCGGCTTCGGACTCCGAGGTGATTTTTTTCTTGGAAAGGTATTCTTCCGCTGCGGGGATATTCTTCTCCGCGCGTGCAATCAGATCGTTGGCGTGGAAATGCTCGTGCTTGAGTGTGATTGGGCGTGACCAATACTTGCCGAAGACATGCCCTCCTGCATTCGGACGCAGGGAGTTGGCGATCTGGACATAATTGCTGGCGTTGATGAGGGGGCTGTTTTCGTCCTCGATGTTGTCGTACTTCCCAAGTGCCTTGCCTGCCGGCCATATCTGGATGCGCGGCCAACAAATGAAGTCGGCGGAAATGTTGAATGTGTCCCCTTCTTTGGAGGTCACGGGATTCTTGACAATGACATCGGCTGTGGTGAGTCCCAATTCGGTGGGGGGGCCTTCGTTGATGATCTCGATCGCGCTCTGATGGGTCAGGCTTGCGTGGATGTTTCCAGCATCTTGGGAACCCTCCGCATCCGAGGCATCCGTCAGCCCGAATGCAGGCGGTTTCATGGTTTTCATGCCCTCTTGGGCCTCAAGCGTGCTCGGGGAGTTGGTTACTTGATGTGTGTTGTCGCGCATTTTGTGTGCTGTTTTGTCGATTCAGGGTATCAAGTTAAGGGAATTCCTTGGAGTTGCAAAGCGGGAGGAGGGTGCCTTTGCATTGCCGAATGGGCAATGGAGGCATGACGCTGGTGGGGAATTATCCATCTTGAGGGGATCGAGGGAGCCAAGCTTCAGGTTGCCGTAATGTGAATGCTGACTCCTCGTTGCAGCGGCTCGTTGATCAGATTTTCTGACAGCAGAAGGAACAGAGAAAAAGGCGTGGCGAATTGCCTCGAGCGCAAAAGTGTTCGAGCTGGTTAAACCATTTGCTACATCGGATGTCTGTGGTGCATTCACGTAATCAATCTGCTGATATGAAAAGAACTCTTCTCTTTGGCCTCTGGGCTGTGGTGGTTTTGGGATTCCTGGGTTGCCGGAAGGACAAGACGCCGGGGTTTGACTTGGGCAAAAACCGATTCACAACGATGGTGGACGGGGACTCCCGCGAATACTATATCCATGTCCCACAAAACTATGATCCGAAGGATCCGCCTGCGGTGGTGTACATGCTGCATGGGACCTCGGGCGATGGTCTGAAATTTTACAATATCTCAGGCTGGAAGGAGCTGGGGGAGGAGGAGAATATCATCACGGTGTTCCCGAGCTCATGGCATTACTGCGTGATCGATGAAGGGGATACGGTGGAGACGACGAAGTGGCATAGCTATCCTGGGGGATTTGAGTTCTGTGTGGGGGAGACGCCTCGGGATGATGTTGCGTTCTTGCGGCAGGTGCATTCTGAGATCAAGGAAAAATTCACGATTGATGATGCCCATTGCTACCTCGCGGGCTTCTCTAATGGGGGACAAATGGCGGCTCGATGTGCGGTGGAGATGAGCGATATCTTCGCGGCGGTGGTTGAGGCGGCGGGGACATTTTCGCGGGATACGACTTGCGTGCCGATGAATCAGATTCCGGTCTGGTTCATGGTGGGGAACCTGGATCAGCATTTCTTGAATGATTCCGTGACGAATGTGCCCATGGGCTCGTTTGAGAGCCTCCTTCAGACGACAGGATTCGCTGAAAAGACGATCCACAGCCATCAGACGACATTTGGATTCGATGCGCCGCATCAGACCACGGGCGATACGCTCGATGCCCTGACAGCGACTTATGCTGCGACGACGCCATCGCCGCCGAGGGAATTCCGGTTCACGCTGATTTATGGGCTGGACCATAGCTATGCGAAGGATGCCGAGCATCCGAATGAGGGCGTGACGGCGCAGTGGGCTTGGATGTCGGGGTATGTGAGGTAGGGGCTGCAATGGGCAACCCTGCCTTGAATCCATGCTACTAAATCATCACTGCACCACCAGTCTCCAAACCCGCTTGTGGCCTTGGTCGCTGGTGAGTTCGACAAGGTAGGTTCCAGCGGAGATCTTATCCAAGCTGATGGTGGTCTCCCTTTGGAGCTCTTGGAGGTCCTTTTGCGCGACCCTACGGCCATAGATGTCCATGACACGCAGCGTGATCGGGTAGGCGATGGGCATGTCCGTGCGCAGGCGGAATTGACCGCGGGCGGGGTTCGGGTAGATGCTCATGCTGGCCCAATCGCCTGTGGGATCCACCGTGCCGACGATGGTGACGTTGGTGGTGTCGCTGATGCCGGAGCAGCCGTTGGTGTCGGTGACTTGCAGGCTATAGCTGCCAGTCTGCTGGACGGCATGACGGAGGACTCCTACGGGAGCGATGGAGCGATGTGCGCTTTCCGACATGGGCCGGGGAGTCTGGTTTTGCTGAAAGCGCAATTTGTATCCGAGCGACAGGTTCAGCGCTCAAATGCCCTAATCCGGGTGCTCTTCAACTCATTCATCGCAGTCGCAAACCTTTTGTGTACCTGTGGACTCTCGTGACAATCGGCCAGTGAATTTGGTTCCATCGTATTGTTCGATGAAAGTAAAATCCTGAAAACCACAATGCCCGTCCGGCCAAACGGAATAGACCCATCCTGCAATAGAACGGCTGATGATCGCACCAGAGACAGGATGGCGTTTGATGAACCACTCTTTTGATTCAATTTTGGCTCTTTTGGGAACTTCCTGCCAGCCCATTTCCTTGATGGCTCCCACCATTTTTGCTTCCAAGGCGGGATCGGACATTCCTGCCTTTAGATCATCGAACGCGAGTCCCATTTTTGCCTTGCCCTTTTCAGTGACAACGAGTGTAAACTCACCGGTTGCTACTGGCTGAGGCGTGCATTCTGAGGTAGCAGGATCGTAGGCATATCCTCCATAGGCTTCGATGCGGACGATGTGTTTGCCCGGCTCAAGCGCGTTCAGCACGGGAATGAACGCCGCGGGTGTGCCATTGTCATCCGCATTTGGGAAAACCGTCAGCTGCAAGGTGCTTGGATACTTTCCTTCTACGCGGTCAATGAGGTAGGTCTTCCAAATCAGGGCCTGCTGCTCTTTCAATGCTCGAACGCCATCGATGTATAGGATAGCACTAGCCTTAGAACGGTTACCGAATGGGCCGCCAACGTCGAAATTGTTCTTTACTCCATTCCTGAGAAGATGCTTGATCAGGGCTTTGTCGAGGAACATTCTCCCATATACGTTTTCTCCAAGATTGAAATTGTCACGAAATACTACTCCAGGAAGATTGACGCTGTCCAAGGGAACTCGATGATCAGTGAACACGATCTTGCCGAGGAACTTCTGGTGATTTGCTCCTGTAATGCCTTGATCTGGATAGGCATCAACTTGATTTTGAATCGCTAGGATTCTCGCCTGCTCTGCTTGTTCGGCAGCTTCCTTTTCCTTTCTTTCCCTCTCTAGTTGCTTCGCCGATTGGCAGTTTCCTTGTATTGAAATGAAAGAAAAATGTACCATTGCGATACAAATGAGCCACTTGCTAAATGAGAGTTTTTTCATGGACTTTTGTTAGTGATCTATTAGAAGGCTAAGCTACGAAATCCATATCGCAAAAGAAAGTTGCATCGATTGATATCTCAATCCTGGTTTTCCGATTCATCAATATTCTTTTCTTAGCTAAGATCAAAAAACAGGGCCACCCTTTCGGATGGCCCTGCCTTGAATCATTCTTCTAAATCATCACTGCACCACCAGTCTCCAAACCCGCTTGTGGCCTTGGTCGCTGGTGAGTTCGACAAGGTAGGTTCCAGCGGAGATCTTATCCAGGCTGATGGTGGTCTCTCTTTGGAGCTCTTGGAGGTCCTTCTGGGCGACGGTACGGCCATAGATGTCCATGACGCGCAGCGTGATAGGGTAGGCGATGGGCATGTCCGTGCGCAGGCGGAATTGGCCGCGGGCAGGGTTCGGGTAGATGCTCATGCTGGCCCAATCGCCTGTGGGGTCCACCGTGCCCACGAAGGTCACGTTGGTGGTGTCGCTGATGCCGGAACAGCCATTGGTGTCGGTGACTTGCAGGCTATAGCTGCCAGTCTGCTGGACGTTGTAGGTGTTGGCATTCGCGCCGCTGATGGGGCCGCCGTTGAGGAGCCACTGGTAGGTGACCCAGGTCTGGGTGCTGGTGAGCAGCATGCCATTTTGGGTGAAGGTCGGGTTGGGCACCGCAAATGTGGGCACAGTGATGGTCTGCGTGGTGGTGCAGCCATTGGCGTCCGTGACGGTGACGGTGTAGTTGCCGGGTGCGAGGCCGCCGATGTCCTCGGTGGATGCGCCCGTGCTCCAAAGGTAGGTGTAGGGCTGGCAATCGTTGCCGCCATTGGCGGTGAGGTCGATGGCGCCGTCGGTGGCTCCTGGGCAGGTGCCTGTGGCCGTCCCGGTCGCGCTCAGGGCGATGGGGGCGGTGAGGTTGACCGTCTGCACGTCGGTGGCTCCGGTGCCGTCGGTGATGGTGACGGTGGAGATGCCCGCGGGCAGGTTGGTAGCCGTGGCCGTGGTGGCTCCGGTGCTCCAGAGGTAGGTGTAGCTCGGGCAACCTCCGACGCCTTGGGCGTGTGCGATGCCGTCATTGGAACCGTTGCAGCTGAGGTTGTAGCCACAAGTGGTGGTGTCCGCGCTGATGGTGCCGGACATTGCGGGCGGCACCACGGAGACGTTGGCGGTGCAGGTGGCGGTGTTGCCGCTGAGGTCAGAGACCGTGAGGGTCAGGACGTTGTTGCCTGCATTGGCGCAGGTGAATGTGGAAGTGCTGATGCTCAGGCTGTCCACGCCGCAGTTGTCGGTGCTGCCATTGTCCACGTCTTGGGCTGTGATGCTGCCATTGCCGGAGGAGTCAAGGTTGACGGTGGCATTGAGGCATATTGCGGCGGGCGGGGTGTTGTCAATGACGGAGACCGTGAATGCGCAAGTGGTGGTGTTGCCGGATGCGTCTGTGGTTTGGAAGGTGTTGGTGGTCAGTCCCGTCGGGAAATTTGAGCCGGATGGCATTCCGGTAATCTGTGCGGTGGTTGGCCCTAGGCAATTGTCTGTGCCAACCGGGGCGATGTAGGTCGCGGCCGCGGAACATTGATTGGAATCGACATTGAGCGAAATATTGGCGGGGCAAGTGATGGCAGGTGGCACAATATCGGGACCTCCGATGCCTTGTATTTGGAAATTGTAGGGGTTTTCATCGGCATCCGTGTTGGCGATGGTGAGGTCAGCGGTTCTCGTGCCAAGGCCGCTTGGGTCAAATGTAACTTGGAAAGTCGTGGAGCCGCTACTGGCGATCGGGGAGGCAGGTTGGGTGGTCACGATGAAATCGCTGGCATTTGGCCCTGAGACAATTACGCGAGGAGTCCCTGTGAGAGACAATGGACTTGTTCCAGTGTTTTGAATGGTAAATGTGTGCAATATGGAGCCTGAGCATTCTGGGACAGTGCCAAAATCGGTATCGTCAGGGAGGGAGGGGCTGAGATCGCCATCGATGATGTTGACGGCATTCCCTTGGAGGTTGATTTCCGGGGAAGGAACGAATGGCGCTTCCACAGAAGGGGCGAATTTGTCGTGAATACCGCCATAGAACCACCTGCTGTACACCTGACCATTGAGGGACGTGACCGGATCGTACTTCAACCTGACGCGCCACTTTGTGAGCTGCCCGACCCGGTTCACCAGCTGCTTGATCTCCGTTCCGAGGAGTCCGATGTTGGTCCATGCTGCGCTCATGCCTGTGGAGCTTACGCTGTTGGTGACGGGGCTCCCGGAATAGGGGGAGGTGTTTCCGAGGACCTCCCAGACGAGTTTGACTTTTGTCTTGCCGTAAATGGAGCGGGCATGCAGGCTGATGCCGAAATCGGTGGAGGAAACGCCATTTCCTGTCTGCACGGGGGTGGTGAGGTCGTTTCGGTATTGCCTGGCATTGCGGTAGAGGTTGGCGTTGGTACCGTTGTTGTTGCCGCCATGATAGACAAATGCAGCGCCTTCTTGGGATTGGCCATTTGCATAACCTGCCGAGCCTGCAATGACGTCACTGTAACCGTCGCCGTTGACGTCGCCCGCACCGGACACGCTCAATCCCATGAAGCCTACGATGGTATTGCTCTCCATCACGGCGGAGGGTGTTGTGGACATTCCCGACGGGCCGCCATGATAGACATAGACCCTGCCCTCGTCGCGCTGCCCATTGTTGTAGAGTTCCGCGCCCACGATCACATCGCAATATCCGTCACCGTTCACGTCGCCCGCACCCGAAACCCCGAGCCCCATCCATGCGCTGTCTTGATTGCCCTCGACCATGGCGGCGGGGATGGTGGAGATGCCTGTGGCGCTGCCATGATAGACAAATGCCGCACCCTCGTCGAGCTGACCGTTGTCGTATTGGTAGGCGCCCGCGATCACGTCGCTGTAGCCGTCGCCGTTCACATCGCCCAATCCCGAGACGCCTGCACCCATGAAGGCACTGATTTGATCGCTTTCCACCATGGCGGCAGGAGTGTTGATGATCCCTGTGGCGCTGCCATGGAAGACGAATGCCGCACCTTCATTGTTCTGGCCATTGTCATATGCCCAAGCCCCCACGATCACATCGCTGAATCCGTCCCCGTTCACATCTCCCGCCCCTGCAACAGAGTAGGCAAATTGCGCACCTACCTGGTTGACTTCCAGGGTGTCCGCTGCGGGCGTGATGATGCCTGTGGCGCTGCCGTGGTAGATGAATGCCACACCTTCCTGGTTTTGTCCGCGGGTGTAGCGGTAGGCGCCCACGATGATGTCGCTGTACCCGTCCCCATTCACATCCCCTGCACCTGCGACCGCATTCCCCATATTGGCGGCGATCTGATTGCTCTGGACGATGACTGCTGGGACTGCGGAGACCCCCGTGGCGCTGCCATGGAAGACGTACATGGCGCCCTCGCCGCTCTGCCCGCTGAAGTACGACATCGCGCCACCCACCACATCGCTGTAGCCGTCACCGTTCACGTCTCCCGCTCCAGCCGCGCTGTAGCCGAGGTAGGCTCCTCCGAAATTGCTTTCCAGAATGGTGGTCGCGGAGGCGGGAATTCCCGTGGGGCTGCCATGATAGACGTAGATCCCGCCCTCCTGGGATTGGCCGTTGGAGTAGCCGTAGGCCCCCGACAACATGTCGCTGAACCCGTCGCCGTTCACGTCACCTGCGCTGGAGACGCTGTAGGCCATGTGGGCATTGAATTGGTTGCCCTCGGCGATGGGGGCAGGTGTGGTGGACACGCCTGAGGCGCTGCCGTGGAAGATGAAGGCTGCGCCCTCAAGCGATTGTCCGTTTGAAAAATGCGGTGCCCCACTGATCACATCGCTGTAGCCGTCGCCGTTGATGTCCCCCAATCCCGAGACACCCCTTGCCATTCTGGAATAGGCCTGATCGGCCTCCAAAATGGCTGCCGGGGCAGTGACCATTCCTGCTGCGCTGCCATGGTACACGAATGCCACCCCTTCATTCGCCTCTCCGTTTGAATATTGAAAGGCTCCAACGATCACATCGCTGTATCCGTCGCCGTTCACATCACCCGCGCTCGACGCATCGCAACCGAGAACTGCAAAATCCTGGTTAGATTCCACGATAGCGGCTGCCACAGTAGGAATCCCGGTCGCACTGCCATGGAAGATGTAGGCTGCCCCTTCATTGGTATTGCCATTCGAGTAATTCACCGCGCCCACCACCACGTCGCCATAACCATCGCCATTCACATCTCCGGCATCTGACACGCTGGTGCCCATGTAGCTCATCGCCATGTTGTTTTCCAGCTGGGTTGCTGGTACGGGATTGATTCCCGTCGCGCTGCCGTGGAAGACAAATGCCGCCCCTTCTTGAGCTTGACCGTTGGTGAAAAATTGAGCAGCTGCAATCACATCGCTGTATCCATCCCCGTTGACATCCCCAGCCCCAGACACGCAATTTCCAAATCCTGCATCGACTTGGTTGACTTCAAGGAGGCTCGCAGGGATGGTGGAGATGCCTGTAGGACTGCCATGGTAGAGAAAGGCCACTCCCTCAAAGGGGTCTCCGTTGCCGTATCGTGTCGCACCGATGATCACATCGCTGTAGCCGTCACCGTTCACATCTCCGGTGCCGGAGACAGAAGCACCGAACCTGGAATCGGCTTGATTGCTTCCCACCACGGCAGCAGCTGATGAGGACAGACCAGTAGGGCTGCCGTGAAATACAAATGCCGCGCCTTCATTGGTTGGTCCATAGTCGTAGAGCATGGCGCCGACCACTACATCACCGTAGCCATCTCCATTTACATCGCCTGCATTCGAAACGCTGTTCCCAAAAAAGGAATCGGCTTGGTTGCCTTCCAATAGGACTGCCACTGTGGTGGACATGCCCGATGCGCTGCCGTGGTAAACAAAGGCAGCCCCCTCGTTGAGCTGTCCATTGTCATAAAATACAGCCCCGACAATCACGTCACTGTAGCCGTCGCCGTTCACATCGCCTGCGCCGGATACACCAACCCCCATCCTGGCGTTGGCCTGGTTGCAATCTACCATGGCGGCGGCTGTGGTGGAAAGTGGGTCAACGGTGATGGGGAAGGTGGCGCCCTCGGAGTTCACGCAGAGGTAGAGTTCTGTGCCCAATGAATCGGTTTCCATCCGAGAGGGGAGGGGAGTGCCATGGGCGTCCCAGGACTTGAGGTCCTTGTAGATGATCTTGTTTTGGAGGCCTCCCAGGGGTGTGGGTTGCGCGAAATGGATCTCGTTTTCGTGTACTTTTTCGGCGATGAGGCCACCTGAGATGACGAGTTTGACCTTGAGTTCGGACGGAGATGTGTTGGTTGGTTTGTCCAGGTAGAAGTTCTGGCGCATTCCCTCGGGGGAGTTGATGTACTCGACTTGCGCGGCTCCGTAGTTGTAAACCAGACGGTTGTCTTTGAATTGTTCGGTGCAGTTGGCCGTGGGGATGGGTGATGGCTCGTCATCGTAATATATCCCTCCCAATGCCAGGCGCAGTTTCCAATCCTCTCGATTCATGCTGTCTTGGCGGGTTTCCATTTCCACGAATCCCGGGGTGTAGTGGAAACGCAAGTTGTTGGCGCGGTTGGGGCTGGTAAATGTGCCTGTGGTTGGGTCTTTTTGGATGTGGTATTCGCGGGCGGTGATGTTTTGTTGGACTTGGGCGAGCCAGTTTTTGTCTTGGGTTGAATGGGAAGGGACGGGAGTGGGCGTGGGCGTTTGCGTGTGAGTTGGAGTTTGGGTGTGAGTTGGAGTTTTCGTGTGAGTTGGAGTTTTCGTGTGCGTGTGAGTTGGAGTGTGAGGTGGAGTTTGGGTGTGCGTTTGAATGGGCGCAGGATTTGGGAATGCGATGAGGAGCAAGATGGCGATGCCGAGGGCTTTGAGCAGTGTGGAGGATGGGGTGTGCATGGGGCTGATTTTGCTCCGATTCGGGTGGGTGCTGATGGGTTCCCTGCGGGGATCGCCGCATCTCGTGGAGCGAAAGGCCAGAATTTAGGCGAAATGCGGGAGATTTCAAATCTGTTTGCTTTGATTTTCGATGAGGATGGCCACCTGCGGGCGGGACAGATGAACATCTTTCTTGGTGTTGAAGAGGGCGTTTCCAATGGTAGTATTTCACAAAGTGTGTCAAAGACCTCCTCATCGATCATTGAGGAAGTTGGCCCGTGGGCGGGGATGTGCGCTTCCTCGATGAGCGATGAGGCCCCCCGCCGGGAGGCGACGTCATATTGGTACACGCAGCCTTTCACCGAAGATAATATGGAGCTGCGACAATACCGAGTTCCAGTTGTAGATGGGCTTGCCCCATTTCTCGGTGATGCGTTGCTGCACAAGGAAAAGGAGCTTCATGAGCGCGTTTTCCGAGGTGAAGGCCCCCTTGGTCTTCGTGCTCTTGCGCAACTGCCTGTTGAAGCCCTCGATGGTGTTGGTGGTGTAGATCACCCTGCGGATCTGGTCGGTGTACCGGAAGTAGTTGGACAGCCGGTCCCAGTTGCGCCGCCAGGAGTCGACCACCATGGGGTAGCGTTCCCCCCACGCATTTTCAAGGTCGTCCAGCCTCACCTCGGCCCGCTCCCTCGTCTCGGCCCTGTACACCAGCTTCAGGTCCCTCATGAAGGCCTTCACGTCCTTGTCCGGGATGAACCTGACGCTGTTGCGGATCTGGTGGACGATGCACAACTGCACCTCAGTCCTGGGGAAGACGCTCTCAATCGCCTCGGCGAAGCCCTTGAGGTTGTCGATGCAGGCGATGAAGATGTCCTCCACACCGCGCTGCTGCAGGTCGGTGAGCACCGTGAGCCAGAACTTCGCCCCCTCGGACTCCCCGGGATACATGCCCAGCAGGCTTTTGTAACCCTCGCTGTTGACCCCGATCACGCAATAGACCGCCGAGGTCGACACCCTCCCGTCCTTGCGCACCTTGTAATGGATCGCATCCATCCAGACAAACGGATAGACAGCATCCAGCGGGCGGCTCCTCCACTCCTGGACCAGCGGCCACACCTTGTCCGTCACACGCGTGATCGTCGATTCGGACACCTCCACCCCATATATCTTCTCCATCTGCGCGCTGATCTCCTGGTAGCTGCTCCCTTGGCTGTACAGGTACAGGATCACCTCGTCAAGGTCGCTGCTCAGCACGTTGCTCCGCTTGGGGACGATCTCAGGCTGGAACGTGCCCTCACGGTCGCGCGGTGGCGCGATCTCAACAGTCCCCAGATGCGACTTCACACGCTTCCTGCCATGGCCGTTGCGACGGTTGGAGCCCTCCCCCGAATCCAGGTGCCCGCTCAGCTCAGCCTCCAGAGCGGACTCCAAGAACTCCTTCAAAAGGGGCGTGAACACCCCATCGTTACCCAGCAAGGGCGCGCCAGAACGGATCCGGCTCGTAGCCAACTTCTGGAATGCTTCGAAATCAAATTTCTCTCTTTCTGCCATATGTGTCTAAGTTATCAATTTCATAACCTGACACACTTTATGGGATACTCTCGGGCCGTTTGGAGCAAATGCCTCCACCTCACCATGGCACCTCCTCCACTTCAGGTTGGCGTTGCCATCCCTTCACCTTGCCGAGGTCACCCCTTCAGGAAGAATTGGGCACCAAGACACTGTGGCAAGCGCAACCCATCACCAAGACGCCGTCAACCCTTCACGAAGCCAAAGTCAACCTGCCACGGTTGTGGTGTTGCCGCTGACGTCGGTGGCGGTGTAGATGACAGCCGTCGTTCCCGGAGAAGCTAGCACCGGGGTATGCGTGGGGTGACGCTGGAGAGGACGCAGTTGTCTAATGCATTCGGAGTGGTCCGGGTGGCGTTGGCTGTGCGGTTGGGGCCCGCACCCGGGTGATGTTGGAGGGGCATCCTGCCCAAATCGGGGCCTGCACGTCGCTCACCGTCACGTTGAATGAGCAGGTGGTGGAGTTGCCGTTGGCGTCCGTGGAGCGGAAGATGACCTGGGTGACGCCCGTGGGGAAATTGGTGCCACTGGGCAAGCCGCCCGTCTGTGTGGTGGTGACACCTGCACAGTTGTCCGTACCCGTTGGCGAAGTGAAGGTCACAACAGCGCCACAGCCATTGGGCTGGTTGTTGGCGGTGATGTTGGCGGGGCAGGTGATGGACGGAGCTTGGTTGTCCACGACGACCACGTTGAATGCGCATGTGGTGGAGTTGCCCGCTGCATCTGTCGCACGGAAGGTATTGGAAGTGGTGCCGACCGGGAAGACGGAACCGCTTGCGAGGCCCGCAGTCTGCAATCGTCCTATGCAATTATCAGTACCGTTAGGGAGCGGTAAGGTCACTGGCGGAGCAGTTGCCGGGGTCGGAATTGACGGTGAGGGTTGCCGGGCAGTTGATGACAGGCGCCTCAGCATCGGCCACGATCACGTTGAAGGAGCAAGATGTGGTGTTGCCAGAGGCATCCGTTGCCTGGAACTTGATCAAGGTTGCACCGACAGGAAAGTGGATCCGCTGGGGAGGCCGCCCGTCTGCGCCGTGTAGCACACCACAGTTGTCGTGGTGCCAACAGGGGCTACGAAGGTAGCCGTGGCACTGCAACTTCCTGTGGCATTGTTCACGGTGACGTTGCCGGGGCAAGTGATGGCAGGGAGTTCCGCATCCACCACGACCACGTTGAAGGAGCAAGTGGCGGTGTTGCCAGCAGCATCAGCCAATTGGAAGGTGTTGGTGGTGGTGCCGACGGGGAAGGAGGAACCTGGGGCAGAGCCACTCAGGATGGAACCTGTGGTGCCGGGGCAGTTGTCACTGCCAGTAGGCAGGGCGTAGCTGACCGTAGCTGCGCAAGTTCCGGTGGCGGCATTGGCGCTCACGTTGGAGGGGCATGTGATCGTGGGGGCGATGTTGTCCACGACCGTGGCCACAAAGGAGCAGGTGGTGGAGTTGCCAGAGGCGTCGGTGGCGCGGAAGGTGCAGGTGGTCGCTCCGACTGGGAAAGCTGTGTTGGAGGGCAAACCTGCGGTCTGCGAAACGGTGACCCCGGCGCAGTTGTCAGCCCCGGAGGGGGTGGCGTAGGGGATCACAGCGGAGCAGTTGCCTGGGTCCACGTTGGCGGTAAAGCTCGGCGGGCAGTTGATGGAGGGTGCCTCTGCATCGGCGATGACCACGTTGAATGAGCAGGTGGTGCTGTTGCCAGCAGCGTCGGTGGCGCGGAAGGTATTGACAGTGGTGCCGACCGGGTAGGTGGCGCCGCTGGCAAGGCCCGCGGTCTGGGTGGTGGTCACCCCGGCACAGTTGTCGGACCCGGTGGGTGCGGTGTAGGTGAATGTGCCAGCGCAAGTGCCGGAGGTGGCATTGGCGGTTCCATTCGCAGGGCATGTGATGGAAGGCGCTTCGCCATCATTGACGGTGACGGTGAAGGAGCAGGTTCCTGTATTCCCGGCAGCATCGGTTACCTGGAAAGTGTTCACCGTAGCGCCAAGAGGGTATGTGGATCCGCTTGCAAGGCCGCCTGCCTGCGCCGTGGTGCTGCCGGAGCAGTTGTCGGTTCCGGTGGGGGCGGTGAAGCTGTAGGTCGCCGAGCAGGTGCCGGATGTGGCGTTCACGGAGGCATTTGCAGGACAAGTGACGGTCGGAGCCTGTCCGTCAGCCACTGTGACCGTGAATGAACAAGTGGAGGTATTGCCAGCAGCGTCGGTGGCCCGGAAGGTGTTCGTGGTAACGCCGAGCGGGAAGGCAGAGCCGCTCGCCAAGCCCGCCGTTTGCGTGGAGGTGACCCCGGCGCAGTTGTCGGTTCCTGTGGGCGAGGTGTAAGTAAACGTGCCCGTGCATGCGCCCGTGGTGGTGGAGATGCTGGCATTCGAAGGACAGCTGATGGAAGGCGCCTGTCCGTCGGTGATGGTCACCGTGAAGGAACAAGTCGTGGTATTGCCTGCCGCATCGGTGGCACGGAAGGTATTGGTGGTGACGCCGACGGGGAAAGAAGCGCCGCTTGCCGATCCAGCCGTCTGTGTGGTGGTGACCCCGGCGCAGTTGTCGGTGCCCACGGGGGCAGTGTAGGTGAACGTGGCAGCGCAAGTGCCTGTCACGGCAGTGGCGGTTCCGTTCGCGGGGCAGGTGATGGCGGGAGCCTGTGCGTCGCCCACGGTCACTGTGAAGGAGCAGGTGGTGGTGTTCCCAGCTGCGTCAGTGACACGGAAAACGTTGGTGGTGACGCCGAGGGGATATGTCGCGCCGCTCGCGAGGCCGCCGGTCTGGGTTGTGGTGCTGCCTGCGCAGTTGTCGGTGCCTGTGGGGGCGGTGTAAGTATAGGTGGCCGAGCATGCGCCCGTGCCCGCAGTGACGGATCCGTTTGCAGGGCAGGTGATGCTGGGTGCCTGTGCGTCCACAACTGTGACTGTGAAGGAGCACGTGCCCGTGTTGCCTGCGGCGTCAGTGGCCCTGAAGACGTTGGTGGTCGGGCCGAGTGGATATGTGCCGCCGCTGGCAATCCCACTGGTCTGGGTGCTGGTCACACCTGCACAGTTGTCTGTGCCTGAGGGGGTGCTGAAGGTCGCCACACCTGAGCAAAGCCCGGAGGTGTTGTTCACACTGAGGTTTGCCGGACAAGTGATGGTGGGTGCCTGCACGTCGGACACTGTGACGTTGAAGGAGCATGTGGCAGTGCGACCTTGGGCGTCGGTGACGCGGAAGGTATTCACCGTGGTGCCGACCGGGAAGGATGAGCCGCTTGCGGGGCCCCCTGTCTGCGAAGTGGAGGAGCCGGGGCAGTTGTCTGTGCCTACGGGGGCCGTGAATGTCCGTAGCGGGCAGAGTCGGTGGTATTGGTGGAGGCTGATGTTGGCTGGGCTGATGGACGGGTGACGTTGTCCACGGTGATGATCACATCATCGGAGGAGGCGGTGCAGGGGCCATTGGAAATGGTCCATCTGAGCGTGGTGGGCGTCCCGGAAACCAGGCCAGTCACCGTACTGGTGGGGCTGGATGGGGTGGTGACAGTGCCCGGCCCGCTGACAATGCTCCATGCCCCAGAACCGTAGGTGGGGGCGTTGCCCGCGAGGGTTGCGGTGGCGCTGCAGGAGAGCTGGTCGGGTCCGGCATTGGCGACGGTGGGGTTCCGGAACACCGTGATGCTCTGGGTGGTCGAGCAATAGCCGAAGGTGTAGGTGATGCTGTTGGCGGCGCTGGAGCTCGCGGGGGTGGGAGCGGTGAAGTTGGTGCCGCTCACGCCTGTGCCTGTGAAGGTGCCGAGGTCGCCTGATCCGGGCTGGGCCGCGACGACGACGGTGGCCGGGGTGGCGGTGAGGGCGCGTGTCTGGCCCTCGCACATGTTCGCGGCGGAGCTGGTGATGCTCAGGTTGTTGTTTTGCCAGAGCTGCACCGTGATGGAGGATGAGCCGCCAGCGTTGCAGGGATACTCCCTGACGTCAACCCTTGCATAGTCCGTGAAGTTCGGCGTCATGATGATGGACGCTTGGAGACCCGTACAGTAGGGGCCACTGTCATCATCATAGGCAAATGGGCCAGTGGTGTTGGCACCTTGGAAGGCATTGATATGGGTGTCAATGCCAGAACCGCAGGTGGTGACAGTGTAGCAGCCTCCTTGGAGGACGGGCATTCTGAAGTAATAGCCAGGGCCATAGTTGGAGATGGTGGTGGCGACGCCGCATCCAGCGTTTGGCAGCCATTCACCGAGGTAGAAACTGCTGCGGACGCAGCCGGATTGGCCGCCCAGCTGTGTGTTGGTACCACACTGGGCAGTGGCTGTGGAGGGCATCAGTGTCGCCCAACAACATGCCATAGCAAACAAGAAAGCGAAATTTGAAGTAAATCTTCTCATGCTAACCTTACTTTGGTTTTCCTCAAGTTCCAATTTGCGATCTACTGCCTGAGGTGCAACTCCTAGGCAATCATCTAGCAATATAGGATTCTGGCAGGTTCTTAAAACGGTCTTGGAGCAATGTGAACAATTAATTCTCAACACCTGAGCTGTATTCCTTACATGTTTGGTGCGATTTGTCCATCGAAAAACGGGAAAAAATATGGCCCCGGCCAAGTTTAGCCGGGGCCACGAACGGATGCCTCATTTGCGCTCCGCTCAAGGGCAGATACCCAGGGATCGTACCTAAAACTTCCGATCTAGTGTTTTCCCATGCTGCCCTTTCCACCACCCTGCTTGGGACCACTTCCGCTCATCGGCGCCTTACCTCCGGGCTTTCCGGGCGTATTCCAACCGCCCCCACCCTTGGCCGGGCTGCCATTCCAACCTCCTGGGTTTTCGCTGGTGCGCATCCCATTGGGCTTCCCACCTTGGTCCCCCCTGCCTTTCCACGCGCCGCTGTTTCCACCCTTGGCAGGTTGACGCTTGTTGCCAAATGCTGCTGGTCCGCCTTTGCCGGAGTTGCCCTTGTAGCTTCCATTCGGTTTGTGGCCACTGGCCATCGGGTGTTTTCCTGGGCCGGGTCTGTGCCAACCCTCCTTGACACCGCCTGGACGAAAGCCGTGCTTATAGTGGGAGGGATGGACAGGACCCGCGCAGAAATGCCTCCGGTTTTCGTTGTAGCAACGCCATCCGTAGCCGCGGTGCAATCCGGGGTGTCCGTAGAAATAGGTCACAGGATAGGTCCGCACATAAAAGTGGTTGTTGACCCAGGGCCGCGTGATGCCCACTTCGAGGTACACAATATGCGCCGAGAACAGGTCAAATTCGACATAGGCGCTGGGCAGTGCGGGTGCCGCCAACCATACACCTTGGTCGAGATAGACATACTGTCCGGCATAAGCGTCATAATAGACGTCGATCTCAGGAAGGAAGTAGTACCGCACCTGCGGGTCGGCATCCTTGGGGGCCCAGTCCGGAAGGCGTTGAGCCGCAGTGAGGTCGGTGGTCAGTTCGTCAGCGGGTAGCCCGGCAGTGGGTTTGGCGCAACCCATCGCATGCAGCATGATCACCAAGAGGATGAGCGCAATGGAGATGGAGCCTCTGTCCGCCTTTTCCCAATAGATTTGGATCGTTTTCATATCCTTTCAGGTTTTGGTACGGAAGGGATATTGCGGAATGCGTGCCAATTATGGGAAAGCGCGTTTTTGGGGAAATTTGAGTGATTGGGGGATGGGGAGGATTCTCAAATTGAGAAAATTGGGTGCAGAATGAGAAAATGTATGGGGCAGTGCGTTTGGGTGCTTGACGTGGGGATTGGAACATTGGGGTGGCTTTTCTGCCAGGTGATGAGCAAATTTGCCTCATGCAGCCAAACGATAAAATCACCATTGACCTTTACGACTTCTTCCGAAGTGGGAAGTTCGATTACCTCCGCATCGGGCAATCAAGGGATTGGATTTTGGCCAACTTCCCTGATCCTGATGACTGGAGTTCGGAACGCAAGCGGCCGGGTATGATGCACGCTAGGATTTGGCGGTATGGGAACCTGGAGCTGCATTTCGTGGAGGACAAGCTCTCCATGATCTTCAGCGATTACATCGACGACTTGGATGGCGGCAATGGGCTGACATTGGACAAGTGGCTGCTCGCAGAGCCTGCGCGGCTCACGCTTCGGTTCGTGATGGAGGAGTTCCTGAGACTGGGATGGGCATTTTCTGTCGAGCCGATGGATGCGTTGGATGCGACGGTCTTGCAGCTCAAAGCGAGCGGAGTGAAGTTGTGGTTCAACGTGGATGCGGAAGGTGAATCGGTTTGGGAGCGCCGCTTGGGGCGTTTGTTTTGGAGCAGGACCATCTTGCGAAGCCTTGAATCACTATTTTTGAGCAATGAGCAACTTGTTGCTATTCAAATGAAGTCCATCAAGATCCGGTTGATTTTGCTCGCGAACTCCTTGGCCTTGTACATTGTATGGCCGAGGCCGGAGATGATGCTGCCGATCTACGCCCTGTTTGCTCGACAGGCTGGCTTCGGAGGTACAAAGGTTCGCCCACTACACCGCGATTTGTGGCGTGCTGCACAATGCCCTTTCCCAGCCAATTGTGATGTTCGTTGAGCTTCTTTTAGTGTTTCAATTCGGCATCTCGGATGACTTGATGCTTGTAGGCACTTATTCAATGATGTTTGGGCTGCTTTATTTCTACGGGTATCAGCGTTTCGGGTGGCGCGTCCTTGTCTGGACATTGATCACTGCACTGAGTTTTACCTTTGGGGCATTTGGCGACCCTCTCGCCTATGGAAATGATTTTTATCTGGCGCTTTGGAATCCGATTACGATGGTGATTGCAGCACAGGCAGTCGATTTAGGGTTTGAGGTCTGGGAGTTTTGGAGGCCGAGCGAGGACCGTGCGTAGGGTTGATTCGATGATGAGCAGCTGAGAATCGCTTTCTTGAGGCTTGGAAGCTCTGCCAAAATGTCAGAAACATTCCCTACATTTGCCGTCCCAATGCGTGTAGATGACGCGGCGGACACGAAGTGAACAAGGGAAAAATCACACAAAAGGTCTTCAATCCGGGCACAGGGGTGCTGGAGAAGGCCATGGCCCCGCAAGAGGGGAAAATGGACGAGGCCCGTCAGGGTGAGGCGTTTGCGCTACACAGCGAGCAGCAGTTTGCCAAGCATGCCTTCATCGAGACCTACGGCTGCCAAATGAACTTCAGTGACACGGAGATCATTGCAAGTGTGCTGAATGGCATGGGCTACGGCTTCACCCAGGACGAAAAAGGCGCCGACCTCGTCCTCCTGAACACCTGCTCTATCCGGGAGAATGCCGAATCCAAGGTCTGGAACCGCCTCGAATCCCTGCGTTCGACGAAGAAGCACCGCCCCGGCCTCATGGTGGGGGTGATGGGCTGCATGGCGGAGCGCCTCAAGAAGTCACTTCTCGAACGCGAGCAACTCGTGGACATCGTGGTCGGGCCGGATGCCTACCGTGACCTGCCCCGCCTCATCGAAGAAGTCGAAACCGGCCAAAGGGCGGTCAACGTCCTCCTGAGCCGCGAGGAAACCTACGCCGATATCGCGCCCATTCGCTTGAACAGCAACGGGGTGACGAGCTTCATCAGCATCATGCGCGGTTGCGACAACATGTGCAGCTTCTGCGTGGTGCCTTTTACCCGTGGCCGTGAACGCAGCCGCGACCCCGAGAGCATCCTCGCCGAGGCGAATGCATTGGTCGATCAAGGCTACAAAGAAGTGACCCTGCTAGGCCAAAACGTGGATTCCTACAAATTCGAGGGGACGAACTTCGCCCAGCTCCTCGAAAAAGTGGCCCTGCTCAGCCCTGAACTCCGCATTCGCTTCAGCACGAGTCATCCGAAGGACATCACCGATGATGTCCTGCACACGATGGCGCGTTACGAAAACATCTGCAACTACATCCACTTGCCTGCTCAAAGCGGCAATACGGAAGTGCTCGACCGCATGCGCCGGGGCTACAGCCGCGAATGGTACATGGACAAGGTCAGCCGCATCCGCGAGATCATCCCGGACTGCGCGATCAGCACCGACATCATCACCGGATTCTGCGGCGAGACCGAGGAGGAGCATCAGGACACGCTCAGCCTCATGGAGTGGGCGCGTTTCAACTTCGCCTTCATGTTCTTTTACAGCGAACGCCCCGGCACCTACGCTGAGCGCAAGATGGTGGACGACGTGCCCGAGGAGACCAAAAAGCGCCGCCTGAACGAGGTGATCGAGCTGCAAAACCGCATCCAAAAGGAGTGGAGCATGAGCCGCATTGGTCAGACCTTCAGGGTTTTGATCGAAGGCGACAGCAAGCGCAGCGCCCAAGACTTCTGCGGCCGGACGGATCACAACCAAATGGTCGTGTTCCCGAAGGTTGAAGGTGTGGGCCCGGGCGACTACGTGATGGTGCATGTCCACGATGCGACAGCGGCGACGCTATTGGGGCAGGTGATAGTTGACAATTGACAACCCTGAAACGGTTCCATCACATGGGAGAAGGAAGGCTCACAAGGAAAGTACCCAAAGCATGGTGGAGCGTCACACCTCCCTCAACGATCAACCCTTCGGCACAGCTCAGGGCGGCGGTATCCACTATCCACTATCACCTATCAACTAGAAACATTGGCTAGTCAACTCGATAGCGTAAAGACCCGGTTCGGGATCGTGGGGCACAATGCCCGCCTGAAGACGGCGATTGAGATCGCGATCCAAGTCGCGCCCACCGACGTGTCGGTGCTGATCGTGGGGGAGAATGGTACTGGTAAGGATGTGTTCAGCCGCATCATCCACCAATTCAGCCGCCGCAAGCATCAGAACTTCATCGCCATCAACACGGGAGCGATCCCGGAGGGGACGATGGACTCTGAACTCTTTGGCCACGAAAAGGGCTCCTTCACCGGCGCGATCGAGACCCGCAAGGGCTATTTCGAGGAAGTGGATGGCGGCACGATCTTCTTGGACGAAATCGGGGAGATGCCGCTCGCGACTCAGGCGAGGCTGCTGCGTTTGCTCGAAAACCAGGAATACCTCCGCGTCGGCTCCTCCAAGGTTAAGAAGGCGGACGTCCGGGTCATCACGGCCACGAACAAGAACCTGATCGAACAAATCCGCAAAGGCAAGTTCCGGGAAGACCTCTACTTCCGTCTGAACACGATCACCATCAACGTCCCCGCCCTCCGCGACCGGGGCAGCGACATCGAGCTGCTGTTCAGGTACTTCGCGGATGAATTTGCCAATGAGTACAAGCGCATGCCGCTCGATCTCAGCACGGACGCCCTCGATCTGATCTATCAATACCGCTGGCCGGGGAACGTCCGGGAGCTGCGGAACTTCGTGCATCGCCTGACTGTGCTCGTGAAGGAGGACCTGGTGAGTGCCGACACCATCCGGCAGCACCTGAACATCCGGGAAAGCTACCTGCCTGTCTTCATGGGCAATGAGGCGCCCACGGGGGAGGAGGGAGCCGGAACCGCGAGCCGCCGGGACATCGAGATGCTAACAAGGCTGCTCTTTGACCTGCGCGAGGAAGTGAACGGGATCAAGCATGTGCTCTCCATGGGCATGTCCGGGATCAATGAATACGCCGAAAGCCGGGAAGCAATCGCCGATGAGGGGGAATACATCATCGAGCCGAGTTCGCAGGTGGTGGAGGAGGCCGAAGGCTTCCGGGAATTCCGCCCCAAGCGCGAGCAACCGATCACCCTCGACGGGGGCAGCAAGCCGCGATTCCTGGAGCAGCCCCTGAACCTGGAGCACAACGAGCGGGACCTGATCGCCCGTTCGCTGAACAAGCACAACGACAACCGCAAAAAAGCGGCACAAGAATTGGGGATTTCCGAGCGGACCCTGTACCGGAAGATCAAGCAGTACGGGCTGGGTTAATGATAATGGTCGCCATGCAAGAAGTACAACGTAGATTTTCGCCGCTTGTCCTGATGATATGCCTGTTCCTTGCAGTGTTCACGCAGGGATGCCCGTATTCATTCACTGGCGGCAAGCCCAAGGCAGGGCTCGAGACAGTGACGGTGAACCTGTTCGACAACAATGCATCCTTGGTGAACCCGACCTTGGCGGTGGACCTGACCGAAAAGATCAAGGACAAGTTCATCTCAGCGAGCAGCTTGCGACTCGCAAACACGGGCGGCGACATGGAGTTCGAGGGCGAGATCGTCCAGTACGATGTACGTCCTGTGGCCATCCAGGGCAACGAAACCGCGGCAAGCAACCGCCTCACGGTGGGTGTCCATGTGAAATACACCTGCGAAAAATACCCCGACGACAGCTGGGACAAGAGCTTCTCGCAGTTCAGCGACTTTAGCAGCAGCCTGAGCCTGAGCGGAGTGGAAGCGGATTTGGTCAAGGACATCGTGGACCGGATCGCGCAGGACATTTTCAACAAGGCGCTTTCGAACTGGTGAGGGGATTGTGGAAAAATTTCCCGGAAACTGTCTATAATTTCTGAATCGGGTTAAAAACTCGTAAATTCAGCCCGTGAATCAGGATGTACTGAGCCTATACAAAAAGGCACAAAATGTGGGATTGAATGCGCAAGAAGTGTTTTGGCTCGAGGGTCAAGCGGCTGCGCATCCGGCATTTTCATTGGTACATACGATCCTGGCCCGTCACCACTTCCGCAACCAAAGCACGATCAAGAACAAGGCCCTGCTCAAGGCTGCGGCCTATTCGAACAACCGTATCCTGCTGCGTTCCTACCTTGAGGATACCCTGACTTCGCCCAAGTCCCGGCCCATTCCGGTGTCCGAGATGCGGCAAAACCTCGATAAGAAGGAGCCGGAAGCCAAGACCGAGGAGACGCCCAAAATCAATTTGGAGAAGCCCGTCGAACCTGAGGTGCAGCCCGAGGTCGTGGAGCAACCAGTTGTGGATGCGGCAGTTGAAGAGGTCGTTCCGGCGGTGGATTCGGTCGTCGAATCGGCAAAGGAAACGGTTTCAAATGAGGTGGTTTCGGAGGTGGAACCTGTCATTGAGGCCTCAAATGAGATCACTCCCGTCGCAGATGCTGCATCGGAGGTGGTCGTGGAGCCTGTCATTGAGGCTTCAAATGAGGTCGCTCCGGTTGCGGATGCTGCATCCGAGGTCATCGAAGAGCCTGTCCTTGAGGCCGCAGCGGAAGAGAGTCCTGCGAATGAGCTGATCTCGAACATCGAGTCAGCCTCCGAGGCGCCCATTGAAGAAGCGCCCGCCGTCGTGGTCGAGGCTCCGGCAGTCGCTGAAGCCCCTGCGGTTCAGGCTCCTTCGCCCATGATCGGCTCCGGCCCGAGTGCAGGCACCATCAATTGGTACCTCCAAACGCGGGTCAAGTTCCGGGTGGATCGGTACCTCGGGCTGCTTGGGAAAATCACCGCATCGATCGAGAAGTTCGCACCTGCATTGGTAGTTGCTCATGAGGCCGCTCCCGCAACAGTGGAGACGGTTGTGGCTGCTGAGCCAGAGGTTGTTGCCCAAGAAGAAGCACAGCCACTCGTCGAGACGCCTGTTAGTGAGGCGGTTCTGGAAGTCCCCGCAGCTGATGCAAGTGGTGAAACCGTCGAATCGTCTCCTGCGATTGTCGAAGAGCCCGTTGCTGAGGTGACTGCGCCTGTGATCGAATTGGTTACGGAGCCGTCCACTCCCGATGCGGTTGCTGCGCCCGAATTGGTCGAAAGCGAAAGCGAAGCCCAGGTCGTGGCGGAAACGCCTGCCGAGGTCATCGAATCTGCGGAAACGATTGTCGAAGAGCCGATTTTGGCTGCGAAGGAAGTCGTTGCAGAGGTTGAGGTGCCTATGCCCCCCGTGGCTGCCGTTGCGGAACCTGTTGCTGTCGAACCTGTTGCGTCCAAATCGCATCCCAAGCCTCCGGCCATTCGTCCTCGTGAGAAGGCAGCGGCGACCGGGTCAGACAAGGATTACGAAATCGGTTCATTCTCCAGCTTCACCTTCCTGTCCGATGGCCCCGCAGAGGAGGCTGAGGACGTGATAGATACGGGCATCGGCACCCTGGAAGCCGTTGAGTTTCAGACGACGGTGTCTGGATCGGAGGAAGCGGAGATCATCTTCGAGGAAAACGACCGGATTGTGGAAATCAGCGTTTCCCCGGCCGCTTTGGAGAAGTATTTCAAAGGCCGTCTCCCGGCAGAACCCAAGCTCTCATTCGGCGAATTCAAGATCGAACTCGATGAGTTGGAGTATCGGTCACTGGACGAGGCTGATGAGGAGACGTTGAAAGAACTGGCGGCAGTGCCTGTGGATGAGGTCGTTGTGGCGAAGGCGCAGGTGGAGGTGGTCGAGGAGAGTCCCAAGACGCGGAAGCGTGGCGAGGACCTGATCGACAGGTTCATCGAGCATGAGCCGACGATCACGCGAGGCAAGGCAGGGATGGCTCCGACAGGTGACCTCTCCCGCGATTCAAGCCATTTGCACGATGACTGGGTGACCGAGACGCTGGCCCGCATCTATGAAAAACAAGGCAACAAGTCCAAAGCGATCAAAATTTATGAGAAGCTGCGCTTGCGGTTTCCTGAAAAAAGCAATTACTTTGGCCTCCTGATAGAAAAATTGAAGCAATAGCTGAGTTATGGGTATCGTATTTGGAATTCTTGCAATGGTCGCCGCGGCACTCCTGATCCTGATCGTGGTGGTTCAGAACAGCAAAGGCGGTGGTCTTTCCAGCGCATTGGGTGCTAGCAACATCACCAACATGATCGGTACCCGCCGTGCAACACAGGACATCGAGAAATACACTTGGTACCTGCTCGCTGGCGTACTCATCCTCGCCTTCATGGCCAACGTTACCCTCACCGGCAACACGAGCGTGAAGTCTAGCAGCAACCTCGAGTCATTGATGAATGCTCCGAGCTCCGCTGCGCCTGCCACAGACCTCAATTCTGGCGGTGGTGCAACCGAGGCTCCTGCCGACGCAGAATAATCGCCGAAAGGCATTGAAAACATACAAAACGCCTTCCTCTGGAGGGCGTTTTGCATTTGCGGCATTGTTGGCTAACGATTTGGAATTCAGAAAGCAGCCTTCTATTTTTATGTCATCGGGGCGATCATGCTGGGCCTGCTCAAGGGCATGCTCGACAAGCCCAAGATGGCTGCCGCATGATTTGAGACTGGGGGAGGTGAGAGTCGGCTCTTCGGGCAGTTTGAAGAACTTAAAGCATTCAATTGCTCGCGCGATCTTTAAGATTCTCACCTCTCCGTTCTCATTTCCTCAAGAACATCGTACTTTTGCGGCTCATTTTCGAGTATGGGAAAGACCGCAATCACAGCCGAGAGGCTTCACAACATCGAATACGACCGCACGGGCTACAGTGATGATCAATTGATCGAGCTGTACCGGGGCATTCTGCTGCCACGCATGATCGAGGAAAAGATGCTGATCCTGCTCCGTCAGGGCAAAATCAGCAAATGGTTCTCTGGCATCGGGCAGGAGGCGATCTCTGTGGGCGGTACCATGGCGCTGAACGCCACTGACTATATCCTGCCGCTGCACCGCAACCTGGGTGTGTTCACGAACCGGGGCATGAAGCTGAGTCAGCTCTTTGCCCAGTGGCAAGGCAGCCGCGAAGGCTTCACTAAGGGCCGCGACAGGAGTTTCCACTTCGGCAGCCCGGAGCACAGGGTGATCGGCATGATCAGTCACCTCGGCGCCATGCTCCCCGTCGCCAACGGCATCTCGCTGGCAAGCAACCTGGACGGTGACGACGTGATCTCCATGGTCTTCAGCGGCGACGGCGGCGCGAGCGAGGGCGATTTCCATGAAGCCATCAACGTGGCATCTGTTTGGGACCTGCCCGTCATTTTCTTGATCGAGAACAACGGCTACGGCCTGAGCACCCCGAGCAGCGAACAATTCAAGTTCAAATACTTCATCGACAAGGCCCTCGGCTATGGCATCGAAGGCATTCAAGTCGATGGGAACAATATCCTTGCCGTGCACCGCGCAGTGACCAAGATTGCCGCCGAGATGCGCGAGAACCGCCGCCCTGTGCTGTTGGAGGCTATGACCTTCCGGATGCGCGGGCACGAAGAGGCAAGCGGGACCAAGTACGTGCCGCAGGAGCTGTTCGACATGTGGGGCAAAAAGGATCCCGTGGCGAACTACGAGAGCTACTTGCTGGACATCGGTGTGCTGGACGATGCCCGGATTGCTGCGATCCGCGGAGAATTCAAGGCATTGATTCAGCAAAACCTGGACGAGGCTTGGGCATTGCCTGCGGTGGTAGCGGATACGGGTGGCGAAGTCGCGGATGTATTTGCACCTGTGAATGAGCCGCTTGTGGCTCCGCCCGCCGATGCGGGCAGCCGCGAATTGCGGTTTGTGGACGCGATCAAGGAAGGCTTGGAGCAGGCATTGGAGCGGGATCCCAAGCTGCTGCTGATGGGGCAGGACGTGGCCGAATACGGCGGCGTCTTCAAGGTGAGCGAGGGCTTTGTCGAGAAATTCGGGAAGGGCCGTATCCGGAACACCCCGCTCTGCGAGTCGGCGATCATCGGCTCTGGGCTGGGTCTGAGCCTGCGGGGCCGTCACAGCGTGGTGGAAATGCAATTCGCCGACTTCGTGAGCTGCGGCTTCAACCAAATCGTGAACAACCTGGCCAAGACGCATTACCGCTGGGATCACCCCGTGCAAGTGACTGTGCGCATGCCTACCGGTGCTGGTGCGGCTGCGGGGCCCTTCCATTCACAGAGCAATGAGGCTTGGTTCGCGAAGACGGCTGGCTTGAAGGTGGTGTTCCCGAGCACACCTTATGATGCCAAGGGCTTGCTGACCACGTCCTTGCGTGAGCCGAACCCGGTGATTTTCTTCGAACACAAGGCCTTGTACCGCAGTGCAAGTGGCGCGGTGCCCGAGGCATATTACAACCTGCCGCTCGGCAAGGGCCGCGTGGTGCAATCCGGCACCGACCTCACGATCGTGGCCTACGGCTGGGCCGTGCAATGGGCGCAAGCCGCCTCTGCCGCGCTGCCGGAGGCGAGCATCGAGATCATCGACCTGCGGACATTGATCCCATGGGACCGCGAATTGGTGCTGGAAAGCGTCAAGAAGACCGGGAAATGCCTGGTGGTGCATGAGGACACGCTCACGCTGGGCTTCGGGGCAGAGGTTGCCGCTGTGGTTGCCGACGAGGCATTTCAGTGGCTGGACGGCCCGGTGCGCCGGGTGGCGTCGTTGGACACCCCTGTGCCTTTCCACAAGACCTTGGAGGATGACTTCCTTGGAAGCCGCCGCCTGCCTGAGGCGATCAAGGACCTGTTGCGGTTCTGATCCTGCTGGAGCGGCGGAGCTCATTGGTGAAAGTTTTTCATTAGATTTTAATAAAATTTCTCACTTCCGGGTGAGAAATTTTGTTTCACGGAATGCCCATTTGGGTTAAATTCCTGCATTTGGGCCACATTTTCCTGAAAAATATCAGTTTTTGGCGTGTGAATATCTTCTGGGGCAATGCAGGAGCGGAGGGTTGTGCATGTTAGAAAATGAAGTATTTTTGCATCAATCAATCAACAGTTGGAATGAAGAAGTTCGCAATTGCTTTGGTCTCGATGCTCCTGTCCCTGCCGCTGGTCACGGTAGGGCAGCAGGTGCTTGAGGTGCAAAGCGCCTCCGTGGAGCGGGATGTCCCCGTTCGTGCGGGACTGCTCCCGCCCAATTCACCGTCAGGCAACGCCCTTTCGGCTTGTTCGCCGGATACATTGGCCTACACCGTCAACAAGGCATCCGGTCTCCGGGTGCTGAACGTGAACGGTTCGTCGAGCGCGGCGGCATTGTCGCAGTACTATGACGCGCCGCAGCCATTGAGCGTGTCCAAGGTGCGTTTCTATGCCTACAAGCTGAACACGAACATGGGCACCACAGCCAATGTGGTCGTGGAGTTGTACAATGCACGTCCGGATAGCCTGCCCTTGGGCGCGCCGCTCCGCACGGCGACCGTGCAGGTCGATACCAATTTCCATGGTGGCGCATTTGAATTGGAAAAGGTGGCTACGTTTAGCCAGCCTGTGATGGTCACCGGGCCCTACCTCGTGGTGATCCGCAACAACTCCGCCAACCCCGTGGGTGTGGTCGTGAGCGATTATCAGGCAGGTGACGGAAAAGGGGAGTGGCTGGCCTCGGCGCATGTCAATGGCACTTGGCGGCATGGCTACCAAATCACGGTTTCTGGCATGCCCCTGGATTGCGATGCTTTGATCGATCCCGTGGTCTCCTACCACCTCCGCTCCAATTTTGCAGCCAATCCGAGCTGTATCGCGGGTCCTACGACTGCCACATTCAACAATCTCTCAAGTCCCATCCTGCGCCACCGCATGTACAATGTCGCTGCATTCCTCGGTATCGGCGGGCGGAGCGTGAATTGGAACTTCGGTGATGGCACTGGTGATCATCGGCAGGTCGTGAATTACGACACCACGCATTACTACGCCGCCGCAGGCGCCTACAATGTCTATCTGCTGGACAGCTTGTTCGGTTGGACCATGGTCTGCTACTCGGACACTACGATACAGATGGGGCAAGCCCCAAGCGCGGGCTTCAACTACACCACGAACGAGCTGACCCTGCAATTCAACAACTTGAGCAGCAATGCCGCAACCTCCTGGCACTGGAACTTCGGGGACGGCAGCAGTTCCACCTTGCATCATCCTACGCATACTTTCCCGGCTGCGGGAACCTATACCGTCTGCCTCACAGCCACGAGCTGGTGTGGCAGCGACAGCGTCTGTCAAACGGTCACAGTGACCTGTCCGGCGCCCTTGACTGCATTTTCCACCTCATTGAACAATCTCAATGCGAGTTTTATTGATCAAAGCACCGGTAATCCGACCTCCTGGCAATGGACGTTTGGAGACGGTGACTCCTCCACCTTGCAGCACCCGACGCATGCGTACTCAGCGCCGGGGAATTACCTCGTTTGCCTGAAAACCACCAATGCCTGTGGATTTGATTCCTCTTGGTATTGGCTGAATGTGGTGTGCCCGCGCCCAACTGCCGATTTCAGCAGCGTGGTGAACGGATTCGACGTGGATTTCACCGACCTCAGCACAGGCAATCCCACCTCTTGGGTCTGGGACTTCGGCGATGGCATCAACAGCTCCTTGCAAAATCCGACGCATACCTACGCCCAGCCCGGCAATTACTTGGTCTGCCTTTACAGCAACAGCGACTGCGGTCAGGATACCCTGTGCGGGCTGGTCGAAATCAACGCACTGGGCAGTCAGGACGGCTGGATGGCTGGATTCTCGCTCTCCCCGAATCCGGTGAACGGCGGAAACGTGCGAATGGAAATCCGCCTGCCCGAGGCTGCCGATGTCGCCGTGGAGGTGGTGAATGCATTGGGACAGAGGATGATCGCACGTGAAATCGGTTGGGTCGATCATGCCGTCCGCACCTTGGATGTCTCTGGCTTGCCGTCCGGGACTTATGCCGTTACCTTGCTGGTAGGCGAGCGTCGCCTCGTCCAGAGGCTGCAAGTCTTGCGTTGATTTCGCGAGACCACTTGTTCCCCACAAATTTGCCCTAAATTCGCCGCCATGTTGGTGGAGGAGTCCCATTTCTTGCCCTTCGGTGACGGCGAAATGCTGCATGTCCGGCGCTTTTGCAGTGATCCCCATGCGCCTGCGGTGCTGATGCTGCCCGGTTCGGTGGAAAATGGCTACATCTTCTACTCCAAGTCCGGAAAGGGATTCGCACCTTGGCTCGCGCAGCAGGGCTTCGATGTCTTCGTGGCCGACTTGCGCGGTCGCGGGCAAAGCACCCCCCTCATCAACCGGGAATCCACCTGGGGGCAGGATGAGGCGCTGAAGGAGGAATATCCCGCCTATTTCAACTTCGTGCATCAGGTCAAGGGCACTTGGGATGTGAGGATCGTCACGCATTCGTGGGCTGGAGTGAATGTGCTCGCCTTCCTGGCGCGGACGACCTTGCCACTGCAAGTCGCGTCGATGGTCTTTTTCGGGAGCAAGCGGCATATTTCCATCCGGGGGATGCGCTACTTCGTGATGATCCTCCTGGGATGGCGGTTGCTTGCGCGGCGATCCAAGCGGATCTATGGCTACCTGAATGCCATCCACTACAAGATGGGCAGCGACAACATCACATCCCGCGACCATGCCGAGACCGATGCCTGGGTCAAGGACGGCAAGAAATGGCTGCATTGGTACGATGGCTTCGACTACCGGGCCGCGCTGCAGGGGATGAAACTGCCGCCCACGCTGTACTTCGCTGGACAAAATGACCATGTGCTGGGGCACCCCAAGGATGTGACCTTGCTGGCGGACGAGGCTGGCAAGCATCAGGATCGGCGGATCGCCCTGCTGGCAAAAAAGACCGGACATTTGCATGATTATGGTCATATCGACATGCTCACGCACCCTGACGCACCCCGTGACCATTTCCCATTGGCATTGGATTGGTTGCGGAAGTCCCTCTAAAATCCTTAATTGAACGGCGGGTTGGTTGGAGCCAAGGTTGGATCCGGCATCGACCCTTGATTGGAATGAGAAAAAACTGGCTTCTGAGCCTTGCTAGCTTGCTGCTTTGCCCCGTCTTTGCTTTGGGGCAGGCTGTGATTCGTGGTCCCTACTTGCAAAACGCGAATCAAAATGCGATCACTGTCAAATGGCGGACTGATAGCCTGACAGACAGTCGCGTGCAATATGGATCGACTCCCGGGAACTTGAACAGGGTGGCGACAGATGCGACCGTGACCACCGAGCACACTGTACGGATTTCAGGGCTTTGGCCGGATTCCACCTATTACTACTCGGTGGGGAGCACCGTCATGGACCTGGAAGGTGGCGACAACAGCCATCATTTCCATACAAATCCACCCACCGGCCTCATCCGGCCTTATGAATTCTGGGTTTTGGGCGATTTTGGGCGGGGGACGGCGCAAGAGTACTGGGTGCGTGACCAATACTACGACTATGCGAGCAGTCACGGCTTGTCGGATGCCTGGATCTGGCTGGGGGACAATGCCTACTACGTCGGCGCGGACAGCGAATACACCAAATGGGTCTTCAATGTCTATGACAGCCTGTTTTCCAGTCTGATTTTCTGGCCCACGCCGGGCAACCATGACTACTATTCGGTGAACGCGACGAGCCTGCCGCCCTACCATACTGGGCCGTATTACAGCATCGTGGACGTGCCCACCCACGGAGAGGCGGGCGGTTTCCCCTCAGGCGGCGAGATGTACTATTCGTTCAACTACGGGAACGTGCATTTCATTTCGCTGAACAGTGAAATCGGGTCCTGGATTTTCAGTAACAACACCCCGCTGACTTGGTGGCTGGAGTCTGACCTTCAGGCCAATACCCTGCCTTGGACCGTGGTCTATTTTCATCAGCCCCCGCATTCGAAGGGGACGCACAGCTCCGACAATTTCACCGAGGTGAACATGATCGCCATGCGTTCGAATATCGCCCCGATCCTGGAGCAATACGGCGTGGACCTGGTGCTGACTGGGCATTGCCACAATTACGAGCGCTCCAAATTGGTGTATGGATTCTACGACTATTCCTGGAACTACAATTCGAGCTACGAGGTGGATGGCGGCGGTGGTCATGAGCTGCAAGGGCAACCCTACCGCAAGGCATTGAGCGGAGCACACCCCAATCGGGGGACGGTTTATTCCGTCGTGGGCAATGGGGGCAGCGTGGGACACAATCCGCCCCTGAACCATCCCATGATGGAGACGAACTGGGGCTGCGACACCTGCGCGGGCTCCATGCTCATCAAGGTCAACAACGACACCATGCGGGTGGAGTACTGGACGAGTGAGGACTCCCTGTTGGACGAATTTGCCATCTACAAGGACCTGTATGTCGGCGATACCGAGCCCACGATCTATCAACTCGGGGTCCATGCCTGGCCCAATCCCTTCTCGGACGAGGTGCAATTGACGATCTTGATGCCGGACGAGGCGCGGTTGGTGCTGAGCCTGACGGACATGATGGGGCATGAACTGGTGCGGGAATCATTGGGGAGCTTGGCTGCGGGAACGCATCGGGTGGACCTGGGTTCGAAGGTTCGGAACTTGGCGGCGGGCACTTATCTGGTGCGGGTGAGCGATGGGAAGCGATCCACGGTATCGCGGCTGGTCAAGGGGGGACAGGCGCCGTGAGGGCATTTTTCAAGATGGCGTGCATGGTGATGCTGGCCGGAGCGGCGGTCGGATGCAGCTCGGGTGAACCCAAAACCATCGTATGTCCAGTGCCGAAGCCGATAAAATTGGTGAAGGTGGAGGACTCGATTACTGTTTCGAGCAACGTTGGGGGGCCATCCATCGCTCAGGAGCGTTTGTTGCAGGCCTATCCCGAGCATTTGACAGGGATTGAGGGGAACGAATTGGTGTGGAAGGACGGCACCCGCATGGTATGGGACGATGGCAAGTCAGGGAAGGCATTCGAGGAGTTGGAGGCCAAGCCGGACATCGAGGACATGTTTGCATTCGAGTATCCGGATTCATTTGAATGGGAATTTGTTGAAAATCAGGACCCCGGCAGGATACGGAACGAAGCATTTTTCCGGAAAATGTACGGCGGGACTGCCCAAGAGGTGGGGAAACATTTGGTTCATGTGGATTGGTTTGGGCACCGCATTCAAGTGAGCAAGGTGAATGGCGTGGATGCCGCGCTGTTGCGGGTGGCGAAGCGTTTGGAGGCCTATCCGGACCTGATCGAATACCTGCGGCCGCCCGGCGGCGGGTACAATTGGCGGCCGATCGCGGGGACGGACCGGCTGAGCGCCCACAGCTTCGGGATCGCCGTGGACATCTGCACCCAATACAGCGATTATTGGCGGTGGAGCCCGGAATTTAGCAAGGGCAAGCCACTGGTTTACAAAAACAGGATTCCGAAGCTGATCGTGGAGGCATTCGAGGCGGAGGGCTTCATCTGGGGCGGCAAGTGGTTCCACTTTGATACCATGCATTTTGAATACCGCCCGGAGTTGCTCTGAGGATTGAGTTCGCGGAAGGGTTGCGGCGACTGAGCCTTTACCCCTTCCATTCTGTCCGCTCTGCGACAGTGCCCAAAATCACAAACCATTTCATCGCAAAATAGGCTCTGTTCGTCGCAAGATTCTCCTATCAGACCGCAAGGATTTGTAGGGAATGCCGTCTAAGCGTACATTGGATTTACATTTTGGTAACATGGAATTCACATTGAAGCGTCGTCAACTGCCTCTTTTGCTCTTGCTGAGCCTCACTTTCATTGGATTGCGTGCCCAGCAATGGCCGGGATACATCCTGTACAGCACCACCAATTCTAACAATGCCTACTTGGTGGACACCAATGGCACGACCTACCATACCTGGTCGTTTACCAATGCCGGAACCGGATATGCCACCTACATGGAGCCGGGAGGGACACTGGTGCGGACAGTCCGCGTTCAGAACTCCAGCTACCAAGGTGGCGGCTTGACAGGACGTTGCCAGAAAGTCGATTACAACGGCACCGTGACTTGGGACTGGACACACAGCTCCACCACATATATCCTCCACCACGACCATCAGATGATGCCCAATGGCAACGTGATGTTCATCGCCTACGAAAACAAGACGCCCACCGAAGTGAGCGCCGCGGGGGCCACACAGAGCATCACCGTGCAGAGCGAGAAAATCATCGAAGTGCAGCCCACAGGACCCACCACGGGCACCATCGTCTGGGAATGGCATCTCTGGGATCACCTTGTCCAAAACGTGGACCAGAACAAGCCCAACTACTACAGCTCGATCAGCGCGCATCCTGAGTTGATGAACATCAACTACAGCCTGCAGAAGGACTGGATCCACATGAACGGGATCGATTACAACGAGGCGACCGACCAAATCGTGGTCAGTTCCCACAACCTGAGCGAGGTCTGGGTGATCGACCACAGCACCACCACCGCCGAGGCAGCCACCCACAGCGGCGGCAACAGCGGCAAGGGCGGAGACTTCCTCTACCGCTGGGGCAACCCGCAGACCTACTCTGCCGGAACCGCCAATGATAAAGTCCTGAAGGTCTGCCACGACGCTCACTGGGTGCCCGCAGGTTGCCCCGACGCAGGCTACCTCGCCGCTTACAACAACGATGGCATCTCCCAGCAACAAAGCTGCATCGACCACTGGGACGCCCCGGAAAACGGCTACCTTTTCGACCTGAACCCGGGCCCCGCCTACAGCCCGAGCACCTATACCCGCCGCATCCCCTGCAACGGCCGCTCCAGCAACATGAGCAACTCCCTGGAGTTCCCGAATGGCAACATCCAGATTTGCATGGCTACCCTCGGAACCATCTACGAGATTGACCCGAGCGGCACCGTGATTTGGACCAAACAAATCTCCGGCATGGTGCCACAGGCGCAGCGCTACTCCGAATGCTACATCAACGGCGGCGTCGAGCCCACCGCGCAAGTCGTGGCCACCCAAGACACCATCTGCTCCGGCGACCAAGTGACCCTGAACACCACTGCCAGCGGTGGCACGAGCTATACTTACGCTTGGTCCAGCAACCCCGCAGGATTCAGCTCCACCGACCAGAATCCGACCGTGAGCCCGACCGCGACCACCACCTACACCGTCACCGTGACCAGCGGCGGCTGCTTCACAGCCACCTCCGTTACCGTGAACGTGGCCACCGCCACCACCCCGATCATCACCCAAAGCGGCGACACCCTTTGCTCGACCTCGGCCTCCAGCTACCAGTGGTTCCTGAATGGCAATGCCATCAGCGGCGCCACCAGCCAATGCTACACCCCGACCCAAAACGGTAGCTACACCGTCCAAACCACCGATGGCACCGGCTGCCCCTCCAGCATCTCCGACCCGATCAACGTGACCCTGATCGCCGTCACCAATCCCAACAATGCCGGATGGATCCTCTACCCGAATCCCAGCCGCGGTCAGCTCCGTGTGCAGTCGCCCAATGCGGAACCCTTCAGCATTTCGGTTTCTGACGCACATGGCAAGGTCGTGTCCATTGCCCTCAATGCCCATACCCTGGACCTGAGCACCCTCGCCAATGGCCTCTACTTCGTGTCCATCATGCAGGATGGCAAGTTGGTCACCACCCAAAAGGTTGCGGTAGCTCGTTGATTTTGAATGAAAGAGATGATGAAAAATCTATTGATGATAGGAGCCGCGCTGCTTTGCCTCTTCGCAGGAAATGCAGTGATGGCCAAGAAGGTGAAGTTCATGGTGAACATGCAGGGTTATCCTGTGAATGTCACGGGCATGCACATCACCGGGGATTTTCAGACGGTTGCTGGCTTTGCAGGTGGTGACTGGAACTCCGCCTCCACCTCGTTGGTGCAGGAGCCTTCGGACACGAATCTCTACAGCATCGTCGTGGACATCCCGGCGTTCAACAAGTACGAGTACAAATTCGTGAATGGCGATCAGTTCTACGAAGTGGAATTCGTGCCGATTGAGAGCCGTGTAGGCTACAATTTCAACGACAGCCGCTGGATTTACATCGACTCGTTGGCGAATGATACGACGGTCATCGGTCCGCTGCGTTTCTCAGGCAATGCGCCCATGGGCAAGTACCTGATGCGTTTCTTGGTGGACATGCACGAGGAGGCTTCTGTCGATCCTGCCGGCGTCCATATCGCGGGTGATTTCCAGTCCTGGAATCCTGCCGCCAATCGGATGTACAGCTTTGTGACGGGCATTTGGGAGCATATCGCCTATGTGGACAGCACTGTGGCGTATGCGGAATTCAAATACGTGAATGGCAGCGCCTGGGGCAGCGATGAGTCCGTGCCGGGTGCCTGTGCCACGGGCTTCAACCGCTACCTCAGCGTGCCCAAGGATTCCGTGTTGCCCACCGTCTGCTACGGCAGTTGCAGCGCATGCCTCACCTCAGGGACGGCCTCAGCATGGGAGCCGCGCTTGGAGGTGTTCCCGAACCCTGCCTCGGCCTCAGGTTTGATTCGCCTGCCCAACCACTTTGGTGACTGGACAGTGAACGTGATGGATCAGCAAGGCAGGTTGCAGCGGCAATTTGCAGGGACAGGCGAGCAGGCCATCCGCTTGGAGCGTGAAGGGCTTGCAGCAGGATTGTATTTCGTGACAGTGCGGGATGCGGATGGACGCAGCTCCACTCAAAAACTTGTGTTTAGATGATTGTGAGAAGGATTCTAGGTGATTTTAGATGCTTTTTGCTTCAGGCCCTCTGGCTCTTGCCGGTGGGCCTGATGGCCCAAAGCACGCTTTACAACACCGGTCAGATTCAGCGCATCGAGATCCAATTCAGTCAGCCGAATTGGGATTACATGATGGACACCGCCAAGTATGGCGCCGACTCCTACATCATGGCCGACTGGGTCAAGGTCAATGGCACCCAATACCTGAATCCCGGCGTGAAGTACAAGGGCAACAGTTCCTACGATTCCACGCTGGTGAAGAATCCGCTCCATATCGAGCTGGACACTTATGTGAATCAGGCGCACGAAGGCTATACGGACATCAAGCTGGGCAATGGCTACGCCGACCCCTCCATGATCCGCGAGGTGCTGGCTTACAGCATCTTGAGCAACTACATGCACTGTCCGCAGGCGAATTTTGCGGAAGTGTTCATCAATGGGAACTACCTCGGGCTGTATTCGAATGTCGAGAACATCGCCAAGGAGTTTTGCAGCGATCATTTCTACTCATCGACCGGGACATTCTTCAAATGCGGCCCAGTGGGCATCCCAGGCCCCACGACCAAGAGCAATCTCAAGACCATCACCGGAGTGGATAGCACCGGCTATTTCCCGAGGTATGAGCTGAAGTCGAATTTTGGGTGGAATGACCTCGTGGCGCTCTGCGATGTGGTGACCAACACGCCCGCCAACCTCGGCAGCACCATGGACATGGACCGCGCGATTTGGATGCTGGCCTTCAATGACTTGCTAGTGAATCTCGATAGCTACTCCGGGGTCTTTTGCCAGAACTACTACATCTACCGCGACCAAACAGGGCACTACAACCCCGTCGTCTGGGACCTGAACATGAGCTTCGGCGGCTTCCCGTACTTGGGCGGCGGTGCGACCGGGATGGGCAGCCTCACGGTCACGGACATGCAAAACCTCCCGGTGAACATCCACGAGACCGATCCATTTTGGCCGCTGATCAATGACGTGATGGCCAATGCCCGCTACCGTCGCATGTACATGGCGCACCTGCGCACCATCGCGGACGAGATGTTCGGCAGCGGGACCTACTCGACGATGGCCGCTGGCTATCAAGCCCTTGTGGACACCGCCGTGCAGAGCGACAACAACAAGTTTTTCACCTATTCGCAGTTCCAAAACGGGATGACGGCAAGTGCGCAGAATGGCAGCTATACCGTTCCTGGCATCAGCAGCCTGATGACGGCACGGTTGAGCTATTTGCAAGGCGTGTCGGAGTTCACTGCCACGCAGCCGAGCATTGATTCGGTCGCCTCAGCACCACAGGCTCCGGCCTTGAATGCGACGGTGACGATTTCGGCGGATGTCGCGACGGCGGACTCGGTATTTCTGGGCTACCGGTTGGATCAATCTCAGAAATTCGTCCGCGTTCCCATGTACGACGATGGCGCGCATGGCGACGGCGGGGCAGGGGATGGGCGGTACGGCGCTTCCTTCACGCTGTCCAGCGCCGAGGCGCAGTACTATGTCTATGCCGAGAACGCGAATGCTGGACGATTTTCACCAGCCCGCGCCGAGCATGAATTCCATACTGTGCAGGCAGCATTGAACTTCCCGAGCCCCGGTGACTTGGTGATCAACGAGTTCCTGGCCATCAACCAAACCGGCCAAACCGACGAAGCCGGGCAATTCGAGGATTGGATCGAGCTGTTCAACAATCGCAACCAGCCCCTGCTGCTGACCGGACTCTACCTCACCGACGATCCGCTGAACCGCACCAAGTGCGCCCTGCCTGCTGGCACGACCATCGGCGCGCAATCGACGCTGATCATCTGGGCGGACGAGGATGCGAGCACCCCAAGCTATGTCCACTGCAATTTCAAGCTGTCCAGCCAAGGCGAAGACATCAAGCTCGGCAACAACAGTTTCGCACTGGACAGCCTGACATTTGGGCCGCAGACAGCGGATATTTCGATCGGTCGTTGCCCGGACGGTACAGGGGCGTTTTCAGCGCAGGGAAGCCCGACATTTGATGCTTTGAACTGCGGCGTGGGCACACCTGAATCAGGGCAAGTCGCTGAAATTCAAGTCTTCCCCAACCCCGCTTCCGATCGGTTCACGGTCCGCTGCGATCAAGTCGTCAAGGGGGATTGGTCGGTGACCAATGCCTTGGGAGTGGAAATGGGGCGTGGCCGTTGGCAGGGGCAGATGGAATTGGAAGTGAAAGAATGGCCAACGGGAATTTATTTTGTTAGATTGGGAGCTGCCACGCACAGGTTGGCAGTCACGCATTGATTAGGGATGAAAAAGATTCAAGTGATGGGAGAAATCAAGGCAAGGTCACAGCGATGGCTGGTGATGGCTTCATTGCTGCTGATGGTGGTCGTGGCAGTGGCCTGCGAAAAGGAGCCTGGCAAGGGGGGATTGGCGACGATCTCCGGCAAGGTTTGGGGCAGGGACATCAATGCGAACGGCTTCCTGCATGACAGCGGCTATGCTGGCGCGGTGAAAGTTTACATCAGCTATGGCGACCACGAATGGGTGGATGCCTCCGAGACGACCTCGCCGACCGGGGACTATGCCTTTCAGGGCCTTCAAAAGGGCGACTACCGCATTTTTGTC
>JAXLVK010000064.1:0-38675 GCA_046329055.1 Bacteroidia bacterium | reverse complement strand
CGGATCCTGCTGCGCCGGAAATCGCATGTACTGCCCCGGACCTCGGTTCGGACGGCTGTGAACGGGCTGCTATTCCAGGAAAAGGACAACCTTTTGCCTGACAGCAGCGTATATGAGACGAAATCTTCGAGGCAAGTGACTGAAAATGAGCTTGCTGACATCTTGTTCGGGGAAAAAATCGGTAAACACTTGAAATCAAACGCCATCGCGGTTGTGAAGCATCAGCAGCTCATCGGCAGTGGTGTGGGTCAGACGAGCCGTGTGGATGCGCTCAAGCAGAGCATCGGCAAGGCACGTGAGCGTGGTTTCTCGCTGGAAGGCGCTGTGTTGTATTCCGATGCCTTTTTCCCGTTTGCGGACAGTGCTGAATTGGCTTTGCAGGCGGGTATCGAGGTCTTGGCAGAGCCTGGCGGCTCCATGCGGGACCAAGACACCATCGACTTTTGCGAGCAAAACGGCATGTGTCTGGTATTTACCAAGTTTCGACACTTTAGACATTGATACCTTTTAGGAAGCGGATCTACTATGGGCTTGTTTAACTTTTTTACATCAGAGATTGCCATCGACTTGGGCACCGCGAACACGCTGATCATGTACAATGATGAGGTGGTTGTGGATGAGCCTTCGATCGTGGCGCTGGACCGGGTGACGGGCAAGGTGCTCGCCATTGGCAAGGAGGCCCAGCAAATGCACGAAAAGACGCACGAGAACATCAAGACTGTGCGTCCGCTGCGGGATGGGGTGATCGCCGACTTTACCGTCGCCGAGCACATGATCCGCGGCATGATCAAAATGATTCACCCGGGCCGTCGCCTCATGCCGAGCAACCACAAGATGGTGATCTGCATCCCGAGCGGTATCACCGAGGTGGAAAAGCGCGCTGTGCGTGACTCTGCGGAGCATGCCGGTGCCAAGGAAGTCTATCTGATTCCTGAGCCCATGGCAGCCGCCATAGGTATCGGGATCAATGTCGAGGAGCCTGTGGGCCACATGATCGTGGACATCGGGGGTGGCACCACGGAGATCGCGGTGATTGCCCTGTCCGGCATCGTCAGTGACCAGAGCATCCGCATCGCGGGTGACGAGTTCAACAGCGACATCCTCGACTATATGCGCCGTCAGCACAACCTGCTCATCGGTGAGCGGTCGGCTGAGCGGATCAAGATCGAGGTGGGCGCGGCGCTGCCTGAACTGGACAATCCTCCGGCAGACATCGAAATCCGCGGCAAGGACCTGATGACGGGTATCCCGAAGACCATCAGCATCAGCTACCGCGAGATCGCCCACGCCCTGAACAAGAGCATCGCGAAGATCGAGGAGGCCATCCTGAAGGCATTGGAATTCACGCCTCCGGAACTCTCCGCCGACATCTACGACCGCGGCATCCATATCACAGGCGGTGGCGCATTGCTCCGTGGATTGGATGTGCGTCTCAGCGAGAAGACCAAGCTCCCGATCCACATCGCCGACGATCCGCTGCGCGCTGTGGTGAAGGGTTCTGGCATTGCGCTGAAGAACACCCATACTTTCAAGTTCTTGATGACCTGACCCAGTGCGGTAGGTCTAGGCTGGAAGGGCAAGCAGGTATCCGCTTCCATCTGCCTTTGTCGCCCGGCCCTACACACAGGACAAGGCTCGTCCGCTGGATTGGCTATTGATCACGTCTGACCTATGTGGCGCATCTTCCGGTTCCTCGGCCGGTTCGGAAATTTCCTCCTCTTCCTCGCGTTGGAGGTGATCTCCTTCATTGTGATCATCACCGTCAACCAAAAGCAGCACAACATCTCCCAAGGCGTGTTGCTGGAAATGTCGGGTTCGCTGGCTGAGGCGAAGCAGAGCATCTTTGGCTACTTCAACCTCCGCGCGGAGAATCAAAACCTGCTGGACAGGATCGCCGAGCTGCAAACGCAGAAAATCCTGATCCAGGATTCATTGGATGCCGTGTTGCACCGCCGCCCGCCGTCCTTGAGCTACATCGTTCCGCCAGACAGCATCCGCAAGGATTCCTGCTTACTGCAAGATTTCGAGGCATTGGAGCTGCCGGATCCGCTCGTTCCCGCCTCGCAGTACCGCTTCATTCCGGCCATGGCGATCAACAACTCCGTGGACCTGAACTACAACTACATCACGCTGAACAAGGGCAGCAACCAAGGGGTGAAGATGGACATGGGGGTGATCTCGCCGGATGGCATTGCCGGGCAGGTGGTGAGCGTGAGCCCCAATTTCAGCCTCGCCCTGAGCCTGCTCAATGACAAGTTCCGTACGGGTGCCAAGTTGCTGCGCAACTCAAACGTGGGCACCATCCGCTGGGAAGGCGGCAATCCTGAGTTCGCGACATTGGAGTACATCCCGCAGACGAGCCGGATCGTGAACGGGGACACGGTGGTCACCTCTGGTTATAGCACGGTGTTTCCGAAGGACTACATGATCGGCACGGTGGAGGATTACTCCATGCAGACGCAGGACGGCTTCTTCCACATCAATGTCAAGCTCGCCACCAACTTCCGGGGATTGCGCAATGTCTTCCTCGTGCAGCACAGCCATCAAGCCGAGATTGACAGCATCGAAGCCATGAAGCCCGCCCAATGAACCTCTATCTCCGACATACGGTCATCTTCCTGATCTACATGCTGGCGCAGATCCTGGTCTTCCGGCATCTGACCCTGTTTGAGTTGGCGACGGTGCATGTCTATTTGGTATCGCTGCTCATCATCCCGATCAATACGCCATTTGCCTTGCTGCTGCTCGCGGGATTCTTTGCCGGGATGCTGGTGGATGTCCTGTCCTTCGGGCCGTTCAAGGGGATTTCCGCCTTCTCCGCCGTACTCATGCTCAGTGTCCGCAACGCTTGGGTCAGCCTGATCACGAACAAGTCCAATTTCCGCGGGAGCGAGGAGACCTTGATCCGGGTGCAGCCCTTGCCCTGGCTCATCCAATACCTGCTGCCCCTGGTGCTCGTGTATGAGCTGAGCTATCACCTGCTGGAGGCCTTCAGCTTTGACAATCTGGGCCTTACTCTGCTGAAATTCGCGACGAGCAGCTTGTACACGCTGGTCATTTGCCTGATCTTTACCTTCTGGATTCATCAAGACGCACGCCGATGAACAATTTCACTGTCCGGGGAACGCAGATCTTGATAGGCTTTGCCTTCTTGCTGATGCTCTTTGTGGTGCGTCTGCTCTTCTTGCAGGTGATCAGTGAAAACTATGCCATCCGTTCCGCAGCGGAGGACCTGGAAAAGGTGGACCTCTATCCCTCACGGGGCATCATCTATGACCGCAAGGACCGGCTCTATGTGAAGAACACGCCGATCTTCGACGTGATGTTTCTTCCGAGCCAAATCACCATTCCCGACACCACGATTTTGGAGAAATACCTCGGCATCACCCGGGAGAAGATCCGGCAGGAGACGAGCAAATACAAGGACATGCGCCGCTACCAATGGCAGGTCCTGGTAAGCAAACTGGACCAGGAAAAATTTGGCCGGTTCAGCGAGCACATGTGGAAGTTTGAGGGGATCAAGGTCGTCACTCGCCCGATCAGGGAGTACAATTACCCCGCAGGTGCACATTTCTTGGGCTACCTAGCAAAAATTGACTCCGCCGACATCAAGCGGCAACGGAAAGAGGATGACCTGGAGGACTATCCCTATAGCGGGGAAGACTTGATCGGGAAGGTGGGCATCGAATACTCCTACGAGAAGGAGCTGCGCGGCATCAAGGGATCGAAGTTGGTATTGGTGGATCACTTCAACCGCCCCATCGAATCCTACGACAACGGCAAGTACGATGAGGACCCGGTTTCCGGCACCGACATCAAAATCGGGGTGGACGCGGAGTTGCAGATGCTGGGCGAAAAGCTGATGAAGGGCAAGCGGGGCAGCATTGTGGCCATCGAACCCAACACCGGGCAGATCCTCGCGTTTGTCTCTGCACCCAGCTACGACCCCTCCGAACTCACGGGTAGCAACTTGGGGAACAACTACATGCGTCTATTCTCCGACCCGGAGTTGCCGCTGATCAACCGACCGCTGAGCGCGCAGTACCCTCCGGGATCGATCTTCAAGATCTTGCAGGCGCTGGCGGCGATGGCCGAGGGAGTGATCGATGAAAACACGACCTACGGTTGCGGCGGGGCATGGTTCCGGAACAAAGGGAAGCCCGCTTGCCATGGTGCGCATGGCGGTGTCGCCCTGACCTACGGCATCAAGCAGAGCTGCAACAGCTACTTTGCGGAAGTCTATTACACCTTCCTCAACCACAAGAAATTCAAGGACATCCACGAGTCCTACCAGAAATGGTACGACCACATGACGGCATTCGGGGTCGGACGCAGGTTGGGCGTGGACATCCCCGATGAGAAGCCCGGCAACCTCCCGAAAAAGGAGACCTACGACAAAACTTACGGCGCAAAAGGCTGGGGAGCCCTCACGATTTACTCCAACTCGATTGGTCAGGGGGAAATCCTGCTCACGCCGCTGCAAATGGCCAATACCGCTGTATTGATTGCAAATCGAGGCTGGTACTACCCTCCGCATTTCGTCGTCGCCAAGAAGCCTTCCGGGCAAAAGGATTGGACGCCGGCGAATTATCAGAAGATCGACCCGCCAGGGAATCCGCTGCAGTATGAATATGTGGTGGAGGCCATGGAGCAGGTGGTACTGAGCGGCACCGGAACCCGGGCGCAGATTGACAGCATCTCCGTTTGCGGCAAGACCGGAACAGTCGAGAACAAGGCAGGGGAGGACCACTCGGTGTTCATGGCATTTGCCCCGAAGGACAACCCGAAGATTGCCATCGCAGCCATCGTGGAAAATGCGGGCTTCGGTGGCACTTGGTCGGCGCCCATCTGCGGATTGATGATGGAGCAATACCTCAAGGGCAAGGTCAAGGATCCGGCCAGGATCCAAGTCCTCAGCGATCAGCGGTTTGACCCGCTCAAGCGCGAAAATCAAGCAGAGGCTGCTAAGAAGGACTCCAACCAAGTGGTGAACGATGGCAACTGAGTCCACAATCCGGGAATCCAAGGTGGATTGGATCACCACCCTGCTGTACCTGCTCATCGTGGGTGTTGGATGGGTGAACCTGTACTCCACCTCGATGAACGACGATCCGAGCTTCATCAACTTCAGCAGTCACCACGGCAAGGAGGCGGTGTTCATCCTGGCGTCGTGCATGATCGGCATCTTTGTGCTGTTCATGGATACCAAGTTCTTGGAGATCGTGTCCTACGTCTTTTATGGGGTCAGCATATTCGCCCTGTTGGCGGTCTTGGGGGTGTCGAAGGTGAGTGGGGCCGCGAGTTGGTTTGAGGTTGGGGGGGTGAAGATACAGCCGACGGAATTCGCGAAGGTGGCGACCCTCATGGCGCTCGCCAAGTTCATGTCCCGCTACAACTTCAGCCTCAAGAACCGATCGGATGTCTTGACCATGCTGGGTATCGTCGGTTTGCCGATGATCCTTGTGTTGGCGCAGAATGACGCCGGTTCCGCCTTGGTATTCAGCAGTTTGGTCTTGGTGTTTTACCGTGAGGGATTGCATCCACTGATCTTGATTGGGCTGATTTTGCTGGCCATTGTGGGCTATGTTTCCCTCGTTTTCAGTGGCAATCCGCTGTTGCCAGTTTATCTCGGAATCCCTTTGGTCCTGATCGGATTCTTTTCCTATTGGGTGTTGTTTCGTCGGCGGTTCTTGGGAATTCACTTGGCGGCATTGGTATTCCTGATCATGATTCCCTTCACGGCGACCAAGGTGCTCAAGAGCTATCAGAGCGCCCGTTTCCGGGTATTGGTGGCAAATGATGAGGAAATCAAGAACGACGAGGCCCTCAAGGTGGTGTATTACAACTACATCCAGTCCTTGGTCGCTGTCGGTTCAGGGCGGGTTTGGGGCAAGGGTTTCGGCCAAAGCACCCATACGCGGGGCGATTTCGTGCCGGAGGAGCACTCGGATTACATCCATTGCGTGTTTGGGGAGGAACACGGCTTCGTGGGAAGCACCGTCTTGCTCATCCTGTTCTTCCTGTTCGTGGCGAGGGTGATCTATGTCGCGGAGAATTCGAAAACGGTCTATGCCCGGGTCTTCGGGTATGGCGTCGCGTCCATTTTCATCATCCACATCGTGGTGAACATCGGGATGAGCATCGGGGTCGTGCCTACCATCGGGATTCCATTGCCTTTCTTGAGCTACGGTGGCTCGAGCATGCTGGCATTCAGCCTCATGGTCTTCATCTTGATGAACCATTACAGCTACCGCACCAACATCCTTTCGACAGGATCGAGCAGCGGTCCCTCCTTCACTGCCGCCCGTGGGGGCTATACGCCACCTCAACGCAAGCCCGCCAAGCCTGCCTCAGGGTACAAGGATGTGTGAGGCAAGGGGGATTTCAATCTTGCTGAATTAAAAGGCAGCAGTGAGAACCGAGTGATACCCAAGTTTCCCACCGCCGCACGCCGATGGAACATTTGCATATAGCGAATGCGCTACTTGGAGTGTCCATTGTGAAAATTTTGCCAGAGGCAAATGTTCGGTAGCCCTGCGGCCCGAGGCCGCGGGCTCGTCTGAACCTAACTACATTGAATTTGGAATTTCCGCTCTGGGGTTCTTGCTCGATTCAGCTGAACCTTGCGCGGACGAGTGCCTCGAACTCCTTGGAGACCTTGTCGTTGCGGTTGACGTTGGGATCGTTGAAGACGTATTTGTCGAGGACTTCGTTGGTCTCTTCGAGGGTCTCAGTCTTGTTGATCTTGTCCAGGACGACCTTGAACTTGACGCTGCTGCCTCCAAACACCTTTTGGACGTACTGGAACTGCTTGTGGACGGGGATGCTCTCCACCTTGATGGATTTGCCGTCGTCGTTGAGCGGTCCTTGTTGTTGCCGGAGTTTTTCGGCGAGGGTGCGGGGTTCGCGGTTGAAGTCGTCCCCTTGATCGTTGTTGCCGATGAGGCTCTTGGGCGTAGCCGGCCTCTCGTTTTCCACGGGTGGATTCTCGCGAACGACCGGATTTTCGCGGGTGACCGGGGTCTCGCGGACAACCGGGGGTTCCTGCTTGGGCGGTTCCTGCTTCGGGGTTTCCGGCTGCCGGACGCGCACCTCAATCTTGCCTCCGTGGGTGGATTCGCGCTTTTCCATACCCCGCTCCACGATGCTGGGCTGCTTGCCCTCGCGGTTGGCGAACTGCTCGTTCAGGTTGCGCGGCTTTTCTTCCTTTTTGGGACCCTCATTTTGGGTGATGGGGCGGGATTTTTCCTCCACCTCTTCTTTTACCCACGGCGGGATGTTGCTGGGGCGCTCCTTTTCCTCGACGACCGGCTGTGTCGGGGTATCCACCCAAGGCGGCGTGGAAGTTTTGGACTCACGTTGCTCGCGGACCTCCGGTTGGGGACGTTCCTCGGGCTTCTTGATGTTTTCTGGCGCGATGCGGATCACCGGCTTCTTGCGCTCCTCGGGTTCGGCGACGGGCGCAGGCGCTTCCTCCAAGGTCACTTCCTCGATGGGGGCGACTTCCTCTACAGGTTGTGCCTTGCCTACGACGTCTTCGAATTCGCGGCCGGTCAGGCTGCGGAAGAGGTCGCGCTGGTATTCGCTGATGCTTTTGCCTTCCTTGGATTCCCAGAGTTCGATGACCCGGTCAAATTTTTCGAAAAAGACCTGCCGCTCGACCTGCGAGAAATTGTTCTTCTCGTGGTACTTGAGGATGGCCTGGATCACGAAGTCGAAGCTGCTGAAGTAGGGCGCATGCTTGCGGAAGATCTCAATGGCGATGGCGTCCGTGTTCAGGAAGAAGAAGCGGCCAATGGAATCCTCTGCATTCAGGATGAGCTTGAGGCTGTTGTAAACGGCCTGGCGCACAAGGGGTTCGAAGTCTTGCTCCCGCACACGAATATGCCCCGACAGGATGTTCAGGAAGCGACGGAGACCTTCCTTGACCTCGCCATTCGTGAAGTCAAAGTAGGGGTGGACCATCTGCGCGATGTGCGCATTCCAGTCTTGGTAAATCCGGAACAGGATGAACTGATTGACTTGCGAGTGGTGGCAGAAGGTGGTGATGTCCGCGCCGCTGATAGCGCCATCTTCAAATCGGTCTTGTGCGGACTGCATGAGGGCAGCCGTGATGTCGTCCACCAGTTGGTTCAGCTTCGAATCTGCGAGGATAATCTTCTTCATTCCTTGGGGGCAAGCCTTACAAATTATGTGGCTGCAAAAGTAACAAAACTCTTGCCGCCAATGCGGAAAAGTTAGCCCTTCAGTGAGCAGATAGCAGTGAGCAGATAGCATTTCTCGCGCTGATGAGGCTGCTCACTGCTATCTGCTCACTGCTATCTGAAGGAAGAGTTATCCACCCCCCTATTGATAACACGGCAGGGGAGGCAAGGGGGAGTTTTCTAATTTTGCCCCCCAACCACAGGGCTGCGCGGATGTTCATCGAACCCCATTTTGCCAATGCTGACACTGGATCCATTGAGGTCGTGGTGGGAAGCATGTTTTCAGGCAAGACGGAGGAGCTCATTCGCCGACTGCGGAGGGCGCAAATCGCGAACCTGCCCGTGGCCATTTTCAAACCCGCCATTGATACCCGGTACAGCGAGACAGAGGTGGTCAGCCATGGCGGCAATTCGATTCCCTCGACAGCAGTCACAAGCTCACAGCAGATCCTGCTGCTCGTTCAAGACGTGAAGGTCGTGGGCATCGACGAGGCGCAGTTTTTCGACGCAGGCGTGGTGGACGTGGCACGCATTCTCGCCAACAAGGGCATCCGGGTGATCGTCGCCGGGCTGGACATGGATTACAAAGGCAATCCATTCGGCCCCATTCCCGCCCTGATGGCCAATGCCGAATTCGTCACCAAGGTCCACGCCATCTGCCAACGCTGCGGGTCCATTGCCAACTTTTCCTTTCGCAAAGCCGCCGTCCAAAGCCAGGTCCTCCTCGGCGAAAAGGACAGCTACGAGCCGCGGTGTAGGAAATGCTTCTTTTCAGAAGTTGAAAGTTGATAGGGGATAGTTGACAGGGCTTTCCACTATCAGCTGTCAACTGTCAACTCCCAAAGTAGATTCCGACTTTCATGCCGACGTTCGTTTGGCGGCCGAGGATGAACAGGGGATCGGCGAGGGAGGTGGTGGGGCGGATGGCCCGGTTCAGGGGTTGGTAGTCGTTTTGGCGGAGGCTGATTTGGCCATAGGGGCGGATGAAGATGCCCGGGCCGACTCCGTCCTGGAAGGCGACCATGAAGTGCAGGAAGCTCGTGGTGCCGAAGTTCAATTCGTTCACGTACCGACCGAATATCTGCCCGTCGATCTGATCGGAATTGCCGCGTTTGCCACTCAGGCGGAGATTCCCGAAATCCAATGATTGGCCCAATGCCATGCGGAACTTGGGTTTCCGGAGCAAAAACACTCCGACGCCGAGGTCCACTGTGCTGGAATTGTAGCGGATGACGATCTCCTGAGTCTGTTCCAGACCAGGCGCAACAGGCCCGATGGCACGTGAGGAGGCGAATCGCATGGTGTAGCTCAGGTCCACAAGCACGCCCTTGAAGTCGGCACCCAAGTGGGCCGTGAGGCCTGCGGGCATGTGGATTGGATGCAGCGGATGGCCGTCCGTCCAGTCATTTTCGCCATTGAAGGCATTGATGACATAATTGAGGCTGTCCAGCGGGGCATAACTCTGATTGTACTCGATGCCTATGTGGACGCGGTTTTGGGCGATGACGGCTTGGCTGCTCAGGAGGATGAGCGCGAGCATCCCGGCAAATGAAATCCTACAAATCCAAGCAGCGCGGCGCATGGCTCAGTAACCCAGGATCTTCAGCATGGACTTGTAGCTCTGCTCCTTGGAGAAAAGCTTGGTGGTGATGTCGCCGTTTTCGTCGCGGTCCACCACGATGTGCTTGGGAGTGGGCAAGAGGCAGTGTTGCAGGCCATGGTAGCCGCCCACGGATTCCTGATAGGCGCCGGTGTTGAAGAAGCCGATGAATTGATCGCGGCCACGCTTGAACCTCGGGAGGTAGATCGCGTTGCTGTGCGCCTCGGCATTGTAGTAGTCGTCGCTGTCGCAGGTGAGGCCGCCCAGGAATACCCGCTCGTAGGGCTCGTCCCAGTTGTCGATGGCCATCATGATGTAACGCTTGTTGATGGCCCAGGTATCCGGGAGCGTGGTCATGAACGAGCTGTCGATCATGTCCCATTTCTCGCGGTCATTTTGCTGCTTTTGCTCCAAAATGTTGAAGAGGATGGCCCCGCTTTCCCCGACAGTGAAGGTTCCGAACTCCGTGAAGATATCCGGCTCCTGCACGCGGCGGGCGTTGCAGTTTTCCTTGATCTGCGCCACGATCTCCTCGGCCATGTATTCGTAGTCGTACTCGAATGCCATGCTGTCCCGCACCGGGAACCCGCCTCCGATGTTCAGGCTGTCCAGCTCCGGGCAGATGTTCTTCAGCGCACAGTAAACGTTGATGCACTTCAGCAGCTCATTCCAATAGTAAGCTGTGTCGGTGATGCCCGTGTTGATGAAGAAGTGCAGCATCTTCAGCTCCAAGTGCTTGTGCTTGCGGATCTTGTCCACGTAGAAGGGCACGATGTCCTTGTAGCGGATGCCGAGGCGGCTGGTGTAGAATTCGAATTTGGGGTCCTCCTCAGCAGCAATGCGAATCCCGATCTTGACCGGCTTGTCCGTGAATTCGAGCAGGCGGTCGAGCTCGTGCATGTTGTCAAACACCACGATCAGGTTCTCGAAGCCCTTGTCGATGAGCCGGGCGATGTTTTCGAGGTAAGTATCCTTCTTGAATCCGTTGCAAATGATGAACCGGTCCTTGCTCACCTTGCCTGCATCGAACAGCGCCTCAACGATGTTGATGTCAAATGCGCTCGATGTCTCGATGTGGGCGCCATGCTCCAGCGCTTTTTCCAAGACAAAGCTGAAATGCGAACTCTTGGTGCAGTAGGCATAATGGTACTCGCCGTCGTAGAGCGACTTCGCAATCCCGACTCCGAAGAGCTTCCTCGCCCGGTCGATCTGCTGACCGATCCGAGGCAGGTAGGTGATCTTCAGCGGGGTGCCGTACTGCTCGATCAAGTCCATGAGGGGAATCCCCCACCAATGAAGCTGATTGTCCTCGACATGGAAACCTTCCTGAGGGAAGTGGAAGGTCTGCTCAATGAGATCGATGTACCGGTTCTTCATTCCAGATTCAGTGAAGTTACTTTCTGTGTTTTTGAGGTAACTAAACGACTTGGATTGCAGGCTTTGCAACCAATCACCAAAAATAGAGCATCCCAAAACCACAACAAAGCCTTAGGGGAACGGTAACACAAAATTCACATTGGGAGCATGGGCGCTTCATTTCCAGTGGATTGGCCATGAAATGCACCAGAAAATGCTGCCCTTCCGGAGTTCCGGATGCAGGAAAGTTCAGGCAATGTGGCGCACCTGGATTCAGAAAGTGGGAAAATCCGGGATAATCGGATGGATCAGTTATCTAGGAACTTCAGCAGATCGAAGTCGAAGCTTGCGGAGACACCTACATTGATCGGACGTGCGGGAAGAGGGGTGGTCGGGTAAGGGAGGATCCTCCCACATTCAAGATTTGATCCAAGTAGAGGAAGTCAAAATCCTTCATGGGCACGTGCAGGTAGGGCGACAATGACCATGAAGTGAGTGCCTCGCGGCTACTGCGGAAGACCATTTTCAGGAAGATTGACCCCGCCAACATTGGTTCCCGGCGGAGCAGTTGGTAGTCGGTCCTGTTGATCTGTGTGGTGTAGGCGGAGCGGGTGAGCAGGCGCATGTATCCGAAATCGAGGGCACCGCCGAAGTAGAGGGCGAAGGCATCCTGGTCCACGAGGGCGTAGCCGCCGCCCAGGCTCAGGGCTTGCATGACGAAGCGGACGTCGCGCTGATAGATGCCGCCTGCATCCGTGCTCTTGGCTGTGGCGCGCTGCCGGCGGGTGTTCAGGTTCAGCATCACGATGCCCCGATCCAATGCAAAGGAAGCCTGATAGATCTCCCCAAACGGCCAATGGAACTTGTTCATGCGCTTGTAGAGAAAGCCCCGGTCGTTGTATTTGTCGATCGGGATGTTGGCATTGGGCATGTTGTCGAACCCGGCTTGGAGGCCGAGCCCCACGAAAAGCTGGGCCGAAAGGCTGGGCGCACTGACGAAAATCAAGAATGCCGCCGTTAAGATTGTAAGTGTCTTTTTCATGCCGACTGGGGCTTGGATACTCTGGCGAAATTGAAAAATTCATCGAAAACTTCAACTGGGCGACATTTATAGTCAGAGATTAGATCAATATTTGAATTGCGTGTTATAACGCTGAATAATTGAGTAGGTGATTTTGAGTTTGGTGTGAGGTAAAGCATTCGAAAACTGATTTAGGTGTAATTGTAATGGCCAATTTGAGTTCCACGCTGGGGATAGAGGAGCCTCTTGCCCAGCAATTGTTGACGGTGAACATCGTCAACACGCAGTCGCTGTTGCTTCAATGTGCCACCAAGGAAGGACGACAACGTGTCGCTCAGTCCTCTGGCATCGATGAAAGGCAACTTCTCGCCTGGGTCCAGCGCCTGGATTTGTTCCGGGTCAAGGGCATCGGCGGTGACTATGCAACACTGTTGTCCACCCTCGGGGTCGAGACATTGAAGGACCTCGCTTCGAAACGGGCGGATGCCTTGCATTCGAAGATGTCCGAGGTGAACAAGTCCCGGCAAATAGTGCGGCAGTTGCCGACCCTGCGCCGCGTGGAGCAGTGGGTCACCAAAGCCCGCGATCTCTCCCCGAAGGTCAGGTAATCTGTGGCAGCTGTCTCCTAGGTGACACATGCAGCCGGATCTGGTGGAAAACCCGTGTTTTATCGATTCAGATAATTGAATTAGCTTGCATCTTCTTAATTGGTAGGCAGGTTCGTAGGTGCTGGGAATGTGACGGGGCGGACACCTGCAGTATTGGATGGATTTCTAATTCGAATTGGGTCATCTATGAAAAGGTTGCTTGGATTCTGGAGCTTGGTGCTGATCGCAGGTTGCCTGGGCATGGGTTTTCGCATGGCTGAAACCGACGCGCCCGACCTGAGCACGCCGCAAAAGAGCTTCGCTGCCTTTGTGGATATCTTGAAATCTGGCGACATGGCCGCGCTCGGCAAGGTCGCGACTCCCACAGGCCGTGTCTCGCTTGCATCCCGCTACGAAGGGACCGGCGAGCGCGATGGCATGATCGACCTCGGGCTGGAACTCGCTGACGCCAAGCCCAAGTGGGAGGAGATCACCGAGGAAATCTATTTCGCCAGCGCCCAAGTCGGCGGAAACCTGCACAAGATGGAATTCACCAAGGAAGAGCCCGGTTGGATGCTCTATCACTGGCAAATCGGCGGTGGGGCAGGCTCCAGTGAGAATGAGCCGCAGTTCGACTTGGAGGACTGATTTTTCCCGTTCAAGACTTTGATGGATCGAGAATAGTCGCTTTCTTCAGTGACTATGTCCGGCTTTCTGGCCCTGCGAGGCGGTTTTGGTGACCGTTTCGGGTCGGAGACTCGCCCAATTGTCAGTCTTGAACCGAATTGCCATGTCTAACCTCGATTCCCAGATACTCGAAACTTGGCGCATCCACAGCGAAACCATGCGCCACACCCTCGATTCCTTGCCTGAGGCGGCCCTCCAACTGACCATGAGCACCCGTGGCGGGCGAGACGTGTCCCGGCAGCTCGCACACATTTACAATGTGCGGTGCATGTGGCTCGAAGTCTATGTTAAAAAACAGGGCTTGACCCTCGTCCCTTTTGGAAAGGATGAGAGTCCCGGTAAGCCAGCCCTGGAAGTTGCATTTGTTCGGTCAAGCGAGATCATGGCACAGTACGTCGCCCATTCCCTGGAGTCAGGGGGGAAGGCGGATCGCTTCAAGCCTGGAATCGTGCCCTTGCTGGGCTACCTGATTGCGCACGAGTCGCAGCACCGTGGCAATATCTTCCTGACAATGAAGCTCAAAGGCTTGCCCATCCCCGAAGCCCTCAAGTGGGGCATCTGGGACTGGGGGAAGCTCTAGTGCCTCCCCCGATTACCCACGGGCATCCTATGGCTCCTTTCGGAGCCGTGTATCGTTAATTGGTTCAAGTAAGGATCACCCCACCGTCCTCGCGCTTTTGGGCATTGGCGCGTTTTGACCTTATCTCCAAAGTCTCAGGTCGCTTGCCCGCGCAACCCGCTACTCTGGTTCAGCATTGTGATTCAAAGTAAGGGGGTAAAATGGGCAATTTTTTGTACGAATTTCGGCATTAGATATATTGGTTTACGGGCAATCGCGGGCGATGAATGGATGGAATGTTTCGTATTTGGTGGAATTTGATTGAAAATATCCTTTGTAAAAGATATATTGGACTTTTGGGCGCCTTTGATTAAAAAGAGATAAGAATATGGGCCTAGAGACTGTCGTGGAGGTTCCGCAAAACAAGCGTGGACAAAAGCTATACTACTACCTCAGCCGCCTCTCCTCAGAGGACCTGGACAATTTTTGCCACTACCTGCAATCGCCGCTGCTCGGGAATAGTCCGCAGATGTCCCGGATGGTGCGGACCATTCAGTCGCGCATCCTCGGCACGGAGCGCGTCACGATCGATGCCGACATCTTCGAGGAGGAGTTTTCCCCGGACCAGCCATTGGACGAGAAGAAGACCAAGTACATCCGCATCCGGCTCATACAGTTGCAGGACAAGCTCATGGAGTTCCTGTCCTTCATGGACTACCGGCAGGACCAGAACGCCCGCGACATCCACCTGCTCAAGTCCCTGTACAAACGCGGCATGGAAAAGCACTTCGAAAAGATCCACGCCGACATCGAAGCCCAACCCCCCGTGAAGGCGGACGGGGAGTATTTGATGTATCGGTTGTGGCGGATCGTGGTCTTGAATGATTTTTTGACGGAGCGGCACGCAGGCGAGCAGAATACCAATTTGGAAGAGGTGCACGCCCGGATGGACCTTTATGATGCCCACTTGAGGTATAAGTACGGTGCCGGAGTTCTATCCAAAGAACTCGTAGGGGTTCCCGGCTTATCACAAATAAGACTAAGGGCAGAGTCGGAGATTGGATTGGTTGAGATGGAGCCGCATCATCATGAAACGCTTGGATACCAAATTGTATTCAATCTCTTCCAGAAGCTCAAGAATGGCAAAGTTTCAGATCCTGCGGAGATGAAGAAGCTGGAAAAGTTCTTGTCAGGGGAGCTATGTGACGACGCCTCCGAATCTCGTGACTTGTTCTCATATGCTCAAAGCTATTGCCTGCTGAACCTCAAATTGGGCCGAGGTGAATTCAGGCCAATGATTACTTGGTTGTATGAAAAGTTCTTCAACTCAAGAGTCTTGTTTGGGTCTGGAATGATTCCTTGGCAATATTATCATAATGCAATTTCAAATACGATCCGGGTTGGAAATATTGAGTGGTCCGAGTGGTTCTTGGAAGCATTCAAAGGAAGGGTTGCTGGGGATCCCAACGGATTGGTATACGCCTACAATAGAAGCTTCATTGAATACCATCGGAATAATTTTAGGACGGCCTATGAGATTCTATATCGAAATTTGGGGCTTTTGGATGAGTCTGAAATTTGGCTAATTTCTAGAGTTCTGATTCTGAGGGCCATGTGGGAAATGGGGGAATTTCAGTGGCTTCTGCCAAGCATTGAAGCCTTAAGGCAGTCTATTCGAAGAAGTCAATCGATTGGCAAAATCCAGCGCGAGAATCACCTTTACTTCACTCGATTCTTTCGACGAATGTGTCTTGCAATGCTGGATGCGCCAGACAAAGTGCTTGGCAAATTTTTGAAAATCGAAAATGAAATTAAGGAATTGAGAAAAGAAAACGTTCTTGTTTGGTTGATGCAGCAGGTTCATAAAGTGACTAAACAGGAAAGGTCGGTGTAATTTATTTGAACCTTCTCATATTGAATTGTTTTGAAGGAAAAGTGTTTGTCGAGAATTGGAAACTGGTCTTCACCTTGAAATAATCCGGGGAAAATCCTCCAAAGGATCATTTCGTCAGGCATTGATTCAAAGGATCAAATAATGCCTGCGTCGCCAGGTGAATTTTCCCAGGTTGGCTTTCAATCTTCCGGCAGACTTGGAGTAGGATCGCATCCGACTAGCCTGCAAACTCTTTGTGCGATCCGATGCCCTTAGATGTTGTCTTCAATGAAGACGCCACCACCGCCATCCGTTGCGACCGTAAACGTCACCTCTTGGTCGCCGTCGCTGATGGTGATCGTTCCGAGGAACGCGTTCAGCGGCAAGATGTTTGTGCTGACATTGTTGATGGTCACGTAGAGCGTTGCGCCGTTGCCGCTCAAGACGGCTTCCATTTGCGCGTTTTCGAAGCCAACATAGTCTTCGAATGCTGGCATAATGTTGATGGAAACGCTTCCGTTGAAGGGTGTTGCAAGGGTTGCGCTTGCGTAGAACGCGTAGCCGCTTGCTTGTGCCCAAGGAGCCTCACAGGTGTCTGCGATTGCAGGACGACCGATTGCGTTGAAGGCGGCCGCCATCAGCATCAAGGTCAAGATTGCGGCGCGAGTTGCGCGGCTTCCGAATTGGAATTGACCGATGAAGAATGCAAGGAAAAGGCGGAAAGAGAACTGGTTTTTCATACGATTTATTATGTTGAGTAAAAGAGTTGCATGGAATTCCCATCCGCTCGGCGATTTGCCGGCAGCTATGAGGCGCGCAATATCCTCCATGACCTCGTCAGGTTATGATGGAGGCAAGGCGTGATTCTGGCATCCCGCCGAATTGGCGAGGAGCAGAAAAATGGATTGGTTGATTCTTGCCGCTCGGGGCGACACCTAATTGTACAAGTCGGATGCGCTCGCTAGACCTGCGACCCAATAATGGTCTTGGCGATCCTCAAAAAATGGCGATTTGAATAAAAGCGCAGCAATTTTTTTGCGTTGCTCATTGTATCATGGATGTTGGACAGAGCGACGTTCCATCTTGGGAGATGATGGTATCGTCCACGTCCTGGAGCATTGTGCCGCGCGTTTGCGTCGGGCACCGTAGCAGGGCTTTGCGTCGATTTGACTGCGGTTGCCGTTTCGTTTTGCGGTCTCACTCCTTGGAGTTTTTTGCCGCTGGGTTCCTTTCTTTTTCTATTGTTAAGATCGGTAGTGAGTTTGACATCTTACGTCAAAGATTCACTGTTTGTTTTCCGAACCCGAGATTTTTTTATTGAATGGTCAGAATCGGGTAGGGGACGGGAAATTTGCGTTCCTGAACGGGCTTGTTTTTTCTGGAAGAGCGGTTGCGGCATGGCCCAAAATGCACAAGGGCAGACCGCAGCCTGCCCTTGAACTTGGTGTCGAAAATAAGGTCGATCAGTTGACCTTGATGAGCTCGATGTCGAAGATGAGGACCTCATTCGGACCGATGGTCGGGCCTTGGCCGCTCGGGCCGTAAGCGAGGTTCGAAGGTGAGTAGATTTTGACCTTGCCGCCTTCCTTCATCATGGGCAGGATGATCTGCCAAGCTTGGATCACGCCATTCACGGGGAAGGTCGCCGGCTGCCCACGCTTGTAGCTGCTGTCGAACTCTGTGCCGTCGATCAGGGTGCCGCGGTAGTGGGTCGTGACTTTGTCGGTGGACTTGGGGCTCGCGCCAGTGCCCTCGGTGATCACCTCGTATTGGAGGCCGTTGTCGAGCACCTTGATGCCGGGCTTGGACTTGTTTTGAGCGAGGAAGTCTTGGCCTTTTTTCATGTTGGCATCGGACTTCGCTTTCTTCTCAGCCGCGATCTTGGCCTGCTGCGCTTGTTGGAAGCGGTTGAGGACGTCGCGCATTTGCTGATCGGTCATGGAGGTCTCGCTGCCCGCCATGGAGGCCTTGAGGCCTTCGAGGAGGGCGTCCAGGTTCGGGTTCACCCCGTTTTTCTTGAAATCGGCGGCGATGTTCATCCCAATGGCGTACCCGAGGCTGTCGGCATTGGTCTTGAGGGCTGTGCCTTTTTGTGCCTTCAGGCCGCAAACGCCCATGGCAAGCAGCAAGGTCAGAGTCAGAAAATATTTCATGTCGTGAACGAAAATTTGAATCATCCGGGCGCAAATGTAATGCCAAATGTGGAGATTTGGCACAAGGGGCGCGAATTGGCTGACAAGCGCGTCCCAGCGAATGCCATGGTCGTCTTGCAAATGTTCCTGTTCTCATTCGTTGCGCTTCCAGTGGTGGCATACCTGTTTCGTCAGTTGCATGGCCCCTGGAAGATGTTGACCTATTCCGTCGCGGTGAACATGGCGGTTCTCCTGTCTGTGAACGGAATCGGATCCCCAGAAGGATCACCATCTCGGATCTTGGATACGTTGTTGGTGGCATTTTGCGTCCTGTCACCCATCGGCTGCATGTTCCAGGCGATCTTCAACAACCTGCTGCGTCCTGAAGGCCCTATCCCCGATCACTCTCATAAGCTCACGTGGGAGGAGGTGGACATGTACGGCGGCGCGCAAGAGGTGGTCATTGCAGATGTGCCGTCGCCTTACTAGCTCAGCCCCTTCTCATGCACATTTTCCAGTAGAACCGCCCCTTTGGAGTGAGCACCATCTTCCCGCCATGGAGGGCCGCGTAATACAGGTGAATATGCGGTGCCATCGGAGTCACCAAGCCTGCGAGGCGCATCCGCTGTAGCAGCGAGAAGTCGGCTTCTTTTTGGGGATCCTTGGGCTCCACAGTCGGTTCGTAGCGTTTGTCAAGCTGAAGCTCGTGGTCCAGGATGGGAAACATCCTGTTCAGCTGTTTCAACTCGCTGTACGTGAATTCCGGCTCGACCTGCCGGATCGGGTGAAATCCGGAAACATGCTGCTTGAAAATCGGACGCTGATCCCAGGCCGTGAGCAACCCGGCGATGTTGTGGTAGAGTCCTGCAAGATTGATGTTGCCCAGCAAGTCCGCCGCCTCTCCATCCAGAGCGCTCAGGAGCAATGTGGTGAAAATGCCTCCCTCCGCAGTTTCCCGGGCGAGTTGCTCGGGCTGGCTGGCGGCCAGGATTGTCACCCCCTGACGCATTTCCACGACTGCATCGTCTCTGTCCTCGTTCCCCATGCCTCCGCTGTAGCAACAGTCCAGAATCAGGGTGATCTCAGGAATGGGGGACCTGAGCACGAGGGTCTGCAAATCATGAAAGGCCAACCCCTGATCCGCTCGCGTTGCCTCCTGGGTGACCAAGTAACCCCCTAGGAGATTCTTGCTGCCATGCCCGCTGAAATAGAACACAGCAGACTCCGCAGGCTCCATCAGCAGGGCCTTGAGCTTGTCCAGGAGCACTGCTCTGGTGACCTCTTGCCGCTCTGAAGTGAGCAGGTAGGTGTCATAGTTGGGATCGCCGTTCCCATGGCGGGAGAGGCGGGCGTGCATCTCTTGAGCATCCTTGATGCAGCCTCTGAGCGGGGCGACCCGATAGTCGTTGATTCCTACAACCAATGCTCTCTTCATGAAAAAAGTGTGGACCGCAATCAGTGCGATCCACACAAATGTCCCCGAATTCCATGGGGGATTTTTCCCAGTTAATGATGAAGGTTTCTGCCTGTTTTGGGGGAGAACCTAGGCCCGCGCTTCATGCAGGTCGCCGAATCCATTTTCGATGGCGAATACCACCAAAGCACGAGCGCCCGACTGATTGATCTTGCTGCGGAGGCTGCGCATGTGGGACTCCACGGTAGCCAAGCCCACGCACATCTTGTCTGCGATGTCGGGGTTGTCCAGCCCTTTTGCCAGCCAGCTCAGCACCTCCTTCTCGCGCTTGGTGAAATGCGGCATCTCCCCATTCGAAGTAGGCTTGGGGCCGGTGCGGTAGATTTCGTTCACCTCCCGGCTGAAGTAGTCGCGCCCCTCCGCCAAGGAACGAATCGCGTCCAATACCTCCTTGCTGCTGGAGCCCTTGAGCAAGTACCCGTGCACATGCATCTCCCGCAATGCACGGATGTAGCTGTACTCGGCGTGCATGGAGAGGATGAGCACCTTGGTCTTCGGGTGCTTCTTGAGGATTTCGCGGGCCGTGTCCTTCCCGTTCAAGCCCGGCATGGAGATGTCGAGGACCACGACATCCGGTTCCGTGGAGCGCAGCAATGCCAACGCTTGCTCCCCATGGGTGGCGATACCCACCACCTCGATGTCTGGTTGGTCCCGCAACACGGCCTGAAGACCATCCAATACCACGGTATGGTCGTCGGCAAGAATGACTTTGATTTTTTCCATATATCGATCGAATTCTGTTGTCAAACGGTGGGAATGGAGATGTTGAAAATGGACCCTCGGCCGGGCTGGGAGTCGATGTCCAGCGTGCCATGCAGACTCCTGATGCGCTTTTCGATGCTTTGCAGGCCGTTGCCGCGCCGGAGGCTCTGGTCCTTGGCGTCGAAGCCCAGGCCGTCGTCCTCCACGATCATGAGCACTGCAGCCTCCTCCCGGATCACCGAAACGGAGAACTCCTCGGCATGGCCGTGCCTGATGGCGTTGTTCAGCAGCTCTTTCACGATCAGGTGCAATGCATTTTCGATGTCGAATTCCATCCGTTCCTGCAGACCGTGGAAATCCAACTCAAATCGCAGCTGACCGGACTTCACGATGGCGTCGCGCATGCCTTCAAGGGTGGTGACCAGCCCGAATTGTTGGAGTGTCGGACTGCGAAGGTTGTGGCTGACTGCCCGGATTTCGCGGTTCATATTTTCGATGTCTCGGATCACATCGTCCACCATGTCCACCGCCGATGGGTGGACAGCGGCCACTTCCTCCTTGAGTCTGGAGATCGCAAATGCCACCTGCGTGATGCGGGCGCCCGCGCTGTCGTGCAGGTCCAGCGCGATGCGTTCACGCTCCTTGTCTGCCGCTTCAATCGCGCCCTTGATTGCCCGCAGTTCGTGAGCCTCGACCAGCAATTCCACACTCTTGGCGCGACTTTCCAGCTCGAAGCGGATGCGCTCGGCTTCCTTGAGCTTCCGTGTGTTGCGCAGCGCCTGCAGGCTGAGCAGGAGCAGCAACGCCAGGCCGATGATGATCGATACGAACATCACCCGCTGCGAATGCTTCTGTTCATCAACGAGCGCGAGCCTGCCTTCGAACAGCCTGCGGTCACGGTCTGCCTCCAGGAACTGGTCGTAGAGGTAGATGCTGGCATGTTCCTTGAGGTCCATCAACTGCCGCAAATGGTAGGCACGGAAAAATTGGGAGAAGCTTTCCTTGTAGCGTTGGTCAGCGGCAAGTGCGATGCTGGACATCTGCAACAGGTGGATGCGCTGCGAGGTTTCGGCGAACGAGTCGAGTTGCGGGATCAGGGCCTCTAGGGCTTTGATGGCCAACTTGGGCTTGCCTTCCCAAAGGTCAATCTCCGCGAGGTCCGCATGTACCATTACACGCAAGGGAAGGCTCTCTTTTTCCCTGAGGATTTCCGTGGCGTCTCCTAGCGCGATACGGGCACGGTTGAGATCGCCTTGGGCGGTATAGATTCTCGCCATGTTCCTGAGGGTCCGTGCGGCTGAGAGGGAGTCGTGCAGCACCATGAATTGATGGTAGCTCTGCTGCGACATGGACAGGGCGGTTTCGAGTTTGTTTTGGTATTCCGCCGCTGGCCAGGTTGCCCAAGGTGATCGCGAGGTCGAGCTGGTTGGGTTTGATTTGGAAGCAAACGCGTGCCGAGTCGAAAGCTCCCTCGCCCGGTCGTTTTGCCCCATGTACATGTACGCGGCACCCGATCGCGTCGTAGGACCTGCCAATCTCATCAATGGGCGGATTTTGCATGGCGAGGCGAAGTTTCAGGCCCTGATAACCCAATTTCAGGCTCATGTCAAAATCTCCCAACATGCGTCTGATTCGGCAGAGCTGTGTAAACTCTGTTGCCATTCCGGCTGTATCCTTGAGGCTTTCGAACAATCGCAACGCCTGCAAGAAGTCTTTCGGCATCCATTGGCCGACGCATCAATCTTTTTACGCCGCCAAGGTTGTTGTACCCACTTGCAACGCCTTTCACATCACCCAATTTTTGGCGAATGGCGATCCCACGCGTGAAGGCCTCCTCCGCAGACTGCAGCTCGCCTTTTGTCTGATAGCAGTTGCCCAGTTGCATTTCCGCATCACCAATCCCCTGTTCAAAACCGAGGGCCAAGGAGAGGTGGAGCGCCTCATTCAAGGATTGGATCCGCTTGTTCAGGTCCCCGCCGCGGATCTCCCATGCATAATCCAGCAGCAGCGATACACGCTTCTTGTCTCGGGCGGGATGCTGCCGCAGGAGATTTTCCAGGCTGTCCACCTTGGTCTGTGCTGGCAAATTCTGCCCAAACCAAAGAAGGCATGCCAACGTTGCAATGGCGCAAAAACACCTCATTGTAATTTGTGGATGAATGTAAATGTAACAAAAAATGGGTATGTGGAGGTGCTTGGGCTGGGAGGATGCCTCAATTCCCGGATCGCAGAACTTACGGGTTCAGCGGGCTCCGGTCACTGATCATTGGATCATTTTCGGATGAATTCCGGATCCTCGAATGGTCTTGTGCCATCATTGGTGTCTCCACCAGAGAGGATCGTGCCCCCGCCCCCAACCCTCGCACTCTTGAGCTCCCCGCCGTCCGCGTCTGTGAGCCGCACCAGAATCGACTGATTGGCATTGGGAATGGGATTTCCGCCGTCGAAGGGGACCATGTAGATGGTTCGTGAAACACCAGGCGTTGCCGCGGCGGCAATCACATCCACCGTCCATTCCTGGGTCTCCTCATTCCATCCGTGCTGAATGTGCCCACCGTTGGTGAAGCCCTCGCCTTCAAAGGTCGCCACCACCTTGAGCTGGTAGCCTGAGCTGCTAGACTGTAGTTCCAAATAGAGTTGATGTCCCATTGTATTCATTGATTTTTCACAAAGTTCCGGCCCCGCGCCCCGCGAAAACACACCGCTAGCCGGGAAGGCATCTACCGATTTTGGGGGAGATTTGGAAAAGCAACTTCTCTCCCTTCCGTTCCTCCGACTTTCCCTAATTTCGATTCCTCCAATGAAAGCGTTGAACTACCTGCTGGGAGCGATCATGCTGGCGATGTCCCTGCCGCTGCTGGCCCAGCCCGCCCTCTCTGATTCCGTCGCCCTGCCCGGACGGTCCCTGCATATCCACAAAACCACGGGCGAGATCAAGGTGGACGGCCATGTGGACGAGGTGGATTGGAAAGGGGCTGAGCTGGCGACGGATTTCTGGCAACAGTTCCCCTACGATACCGCTGCCGCCATTTCACATACGGATGTCCGCATCGCCTACGATGACCACTACCTCTACATCAGCGCGGTCTGCTGGGACGACAAGGCGGGCGACTACACAGTGCAGTCGCTCAAGCGCGACTATAGCTACCCGGTCACGGACGCATTTGCAGTCTATATCGACCCCTTCAATGACAAGACGAATGGCTTCAACTTCACGGTGTCGCCCTTTGGGGTGCAGCGGGAGGGCGTGCTGGAAAATGGCGGCAACTTCGGGGTGACCACCAACTGGGACAACAAATGGTTTTCCGAGGTCTCGCAGCACAAGGACCGCTGGGAAGTCGAGATGGCGATCCCCTTCAAGACCCTGCGCTTCAACGATGGCGTGGACACTTGGCGGATCAACTTTTCCCGCAACAACCTCAAGTGCAACGAGAATTCCTGCTGGATTCCGGTCCCTCGGGCTTACAACGTGGCCACGCTTGCCTTCACAGGACAGATGATTTTCGACTCGGCGCCACGGCGCTCCGGACCCAACGTTTCCCTGATCCCCTACGTCTTGGGGCGCTACGAGGGCGACTATGGCCGGGGAGAAGAAAAGTTCCGCCCCAATGTGGGCCTCGATGCCAAGGTCGCCATCACCTCCTCCCTGAACCTCGACCTCACCGTCAATCCCGACTTCTCGCAGGTCGAGGTGGACCGCCAAGTAACCAATCTGAGCCGGTTCAGCCTGTTTTTCCCGGAGCGGCGGCAGTTTTTCATCGAGAACAGCGACCTCTTCGCCCAAAACGGCTTTTCGCAAATCCGTCCATTCTTCTCCCGGCGCATCGGCCTTGCCAGCGGGCAGGCGATCCCGATCCTGGGCGGCGCGCGGCTCAGTGGCAAGCTCAATCCCAATTGGCGCATCGGCGTCATGGACATGCAGACCGAGGGCGTGGGTACCCTGAATCTGCGGCCGCAGAACTACTCCGTCTTGGCGGTGCAGCGCAAAATTTTCAACCGCAGCAGCATCGGCGCCATGATGGTGAACCGGGTCGGATTCGCAGGAAACAGCCCTGACTTCAAGGATTTCAATACCGTTGCTGGCCTGGACTACATCTACAATTCCAAGGACAACCGCTGGAAAGGCAAGGGCTTTTACCACCGCTCCTTCCAACCCGGCAATCCGCGCCGCACCTCAGCCAATGGCATTTGGATGAACTACAGCGTCCAGAACCTGGACCTCCACTACAACCACGAATGGGTGGATGCCAATTACAACCCAGAGGTCGGCTTTGTGCCCAGGAAGCAGTATTTCCGCCTCGAACCCAATGGCAGTGCCTTCCTGTATTCGAAAAAGACCTCCATCCTGCGCCATGGGCCCGAATTCTATGCCAGCTGGTACTGGGACAACCTGAGTTGGCGGAACATCGAGCGGTACACGGCGCTGGGATATCGGGTCACCTTCCGGAATCGAAGCTCCGTCGCGCTGGGCGGCGAGAATACCTACATCTACCTGCAATTCCCCTTTGACCCGACGAACACCGGAAGCACTCCCTTGTCGGACTCGGTGGGCTATCAATTCAATGGAATCTGGGGCGACTACAGCTCCGACTTCCGCAAAAAGCTGAATTTCAACGCAGGCTGGGGCTATGGCGGTTACTTTACTGGCTCCAAGGCATCCCTCAGTGGAGCCGTCAACCTCCGTGTCCAACCTTGGGGCATTTTCTCCCTGGAATTTGACCTGAACCGCATCGCGCTCCCGGATACCACGGTCTTCCTGAGCCTCATCAGCCCGCGGATGGAGCTTTCCTTCACCCGCAGCCTCTTCTTTACCACCTTCTTCCAATTCAATACCCAGACCCACAACTTCAACATCAACGCCCGCCTCCAATGGCGCTTCAAGCCCATGAGTGACCTGTTCCTGGTGCTCACGGACAACTATGCCATGCCGGGGTTGAATGTGAAGAACCGCGCCATCGTCCTCAAGCTGAATTATTGGTTCACGCTTTAGGCTTGCGAAATTCCTAGGCGTCTTTTAACTTCAAATCGGATTTGGATAGGATCCGGCCTCGCTGGTCCGGAAGAGTTAAGATTACTTTTTGCGAATTGGTTTGGAGTGTATGACACGCAGGTTTTTTTGCGCGTTGATATTCAATGTATTTGCCGTTGCAGCCTGGGCTTCAGGAGGTGTGGCACCGGGAGGCTCTGCCAGTGGTAAGGCCCCCGAGAACCACTTTGCCACTGCTGGTTCCAAGGAGCGCTTCCGTTCCATCTTCGAGAAGGGGCGGGACATCGGCTATTTCTACTACGAAGAGCTCACCCACAAGCTGCTTCCCATGTTCCGTGGGGTTCCCTACGGTTCCGGTGGCGGCGGTTGTCCCGGTGACAAGACCTTCGTGAATTTCCAGAGTTTCGACTGCGTGACATTCGTGGAGACGTGGTGGGCCATGTCCTACACGCTGTATGAATACCACAGCGGCAAGCTGAAAAAGGACGACGACACCTTCCAGGCCTTTGTCCGGAACCTGGACCGCATCCGCTACTTCGGTGGCGAAAACTGCGGCATCGAGTTCCGTATCCACTACTTCACGCAAGCCCTGGAGGAGCTGGATCGCAGCGGCCTCGCCTTCAACGTCGCGTATGCCAATGGCTTCCCCTTCAAGAAGACCATCAACTACATCAGCAACAACGGCGACATCTACGGCGGTCTCGCCACCAATCCGCAACACAAGAGCTTCGAGGCCGTCCTGAACAAGACACCCCGTTTCTTCTACCCTTCGCAGCACCGCGAGATGTACTACCCCATGGCCAAGGACGGGGACATCATCGCATTTGCCTCCACGGAACCCGGCTTGGACGTGAGCCATTGTGGCATCGTCACCGTCGAGGACGACGAACCCAAGGTGAACCACGCTTCGCAGCTCTATGGCAAGGTCGTTTTGGGCCAAGACTTGGAAATGTACATGCGCAGCCGGGCTGGAAAGGTCAACGGCTTCTTCGTGTACCGGCCCAAGCATTGAGGCGAGAGGCCTCCGGCCCAATGCCGACCCGACCGCGCGCCTCTGGCGCGAGAAATCGGTGAAAGCCTTAATGAATCATTGGAATTATTTTGTCCGCCCTTTCGACCTTGCTCGGGAAAGGCTCCAGCGGGTGGTCGATCAGCGTTGGGCCCCCTTCGAGGGCCTCAGGGCGAGCGAGGCCCCTCGCTTCAATTTGCCCCTCGCCTCACGCCTGATGCTCCGTCCGCAGGTTCGACGCGGCCCCCCAGAGCATCCGCTCCAGCAATCCGGGCTTCCTAGGCGCGGCGGCATCGAAGGTCACCCGGCCCGACAGGCGCACATCCCCATCGAATACCTGCCCCATCTGCGGCAAAAATGGCAGCGACCGCGTCGCCACGACCACATCCAAATGCCCGATGGAAGTTTTGAGTTGTAGCCAGATGAAGTCCCGGCCTGTTTTGGCGTTGTGCTTGCGTTGCGCTTGCTCCACGATGCCGTCCAGGCGCATCAGCGACGAAATTTTGCCCGGTTGTGAGTCGCCTTCGATCGGTCGGAGGCCCTCCAAGGGTCTGCCAGGATGGGCTTGGCGATAGTCCTCCACGTTTTCATAGACATGCACCTCCCGCGCAAATGCCACCAAATTCACATGTCCCATCACGGGCAGGTGGACAGGCGGCACGAGTTGGGCATCCGGCAGGTCAAAGGCAAAAACGGGCCGGGCGGCATTTCCCGGAAGTCCCGCATCCACCCGCAATGCCCTCGCCTCCAAAGAGCCGTCCATGGGCCGGTCCTCGTAAGCCTGCGCATGGAGGATCTCCGCGTCGATCTGCCGGTCCGTGTGAAAGTGGCAGTTCATCCCTGCGATTTCGTCGTTTTCGTCGATCTGAACCCACAGCTCGGCACCGGACGGATCCTGGAACAGGTAGTACTGCACCCTGCCGCTGCGGTACGCCTTGCCATGCCGATAGGCCATTTCCGCCAGCCGCTGGAACTCTTCCAGGCTGTGCGCCTCAAATCCAATATTGGCCAGGTTGCGCATGGGGCGTGAGGGTGAAGGACACGAGAAGTACTCAGCACGAAAATCGGGAAATCCTCGAATTCGCAGCAGGAGATTTTTTGCACAGGTCAAGGCGCATTCGCAGGCATTGCACGATTTCATGCACACCGCTAGGCTGCTTGCCTTGTCTTTTGCAGCCCGAATCCGCATTTTTGGCCCCAAACCGAGAATGCCATGTACCGGGACTTCATCAAGCGCAAATTCCCCCACAACGAGGACCAAGGTCTGTACGTCGCGCCGCGTATGCCTGCCACCAAGCTGGGCAAAATCCTCATGCAAGAGACCAAGGTCAAGCAACCCACGGAAGTGGTCGCCATGTACTTGGACTCGGGATTTTTTGGCAGCACCTATCTCCTGCTCACGGACACGAAGTGCTTCTACAACGGCGGCACCTTTGACTTGGAGACCCTGCGCGGCTGCAAGGCGGACGGTAAGACCCTGGATTTCATGATCTCGGGCATGGGCAGCACCTACAGTCAGAAGGTCAAGCTTGGCGACGAACAAGCAGCCTCCACCATCGCCAAGGTTCTGGACGACCTCGCCTATTGGGACAAGGACAAGGAGGATGAAACCGCCCCCGATCCCGAGAAATATAAGCAGTTCGAGGGGCAGGCGCTCGATTGGTTGCTGCTTCGCGATGAAGTGATGCGCACCATCGACCTGCTGTACGAACGGTTCCAGGATGGCAAGCTCAGCCTGCTGGAATACGAAGGCAAAAAGGCCGACCTCCTCTCAAGACTCTGAGAATGAAATTCATCGATACCCATTCCCACCTCTACGGGCGGCAGTTTCACAACGACATGGACGCCGTGGTCGCCCGCGCCAAGGAGGTGCTGGAACACATTTTCCTTCCGAACGTGGACTTGGAATCCATCGACGAGATGCACGCCCTCGCCGACCGTGACCGGACATTCCTGCACCCGATGATGGGCCTGCACCCCAGCTCCGTCAAGGACGACTGGCGTACGGTGATGGACGGCATTGAGCGGGCGTGGGACCGGGGCGGATTCGTCGGTGTGGGCGAATGTGGCCTCGATTATTACTGGGACAAGACGCATATCCCGCAGCAAAAGGAGGTCTTGCGCATTCATATCGAGTGGGCCAAATCCATGGGGCTGCCGCTGATCCTGCATTGCCGGGACAGCATGGACGATGTCATCGAACTGGTTCGTGAGGGGCAGGATGGCCGCCTGAAGGGCATTTTCCATTGCTTCACAGGAACTGTTGAGCATGCGCGCCAGGTTCAAGACCTGGGGTTTGTGATGGGCATCGGCGGGGTGCTGACCTACAAGACCAGCGAATTGCCAGAGGTGCTGAAGTCGGTGCCTTTGGAAGCATTGGTGCTGGAGACGGATTCACCTTATCTGCCGCCAGTCCCCCATCGCGGCAAGCGCAACGAAAGCAGCTACATCCCCTTGGTCGCCAAGCGGCTTGCCGAGGTGAAGGAGGTGACGCTCTTGGAGGTGTCACGAGTGACAAATGCGACGGCGCTGGATGTGTTTGGGATGGGGGAGAGTTGATGTAAGGGTGGCAAGACTCGGTCATCGGTCCCTACCGCCCCCTTCGGCCATGCTCAGGGTAGGGTTCGGCGGCGAATTCGATCGGCCTGCGGCTGGGAGCCGGGTCATCGATGTGTGGCTGCAGGAATTTTGGCCCAAAATTTGTTCTCGATCGCACATGCTTTGTAACTTTCACCGAAGCTAGATTTGAAAAAACACGTTAATACAATGAAAACACTGGTTCCCACCCTGCTTTTGACCCTGGCAATGGGCTTTGGCTCCGTGGCAGTCGCTCAGACCTCCTCCTCGACTCCAGTCAGCCAACAGCAGCAGACAAAATCGAAGTCAAAGCGCAAGGCTGTCGCCAAGAACACCAAGCCCACATCCGCAACATCGGAAACCGTCCCAGTGACGGCCGCCGAGGCTGCCAAGCAGGGCAAAACCATCACGCCCGCCGTCACTGAGACAGCTCCCAAGACCACCGAAGCTGCTCCCGCAGTGAGCCCAGCCCCAGCAAATGACGGCACCGTGAGCCTCAGCCCTACAACAGAGCAAGCTCCCGCCGCTCCCCTGACGACCATTTCCTTCAAGGAAGTGGAGTTCGACTTCGGCAAAATCAAGCAGGGCGAGACCGTGAAGCACGTCTTCGAATTCACCAACACAGGTACCAATCCGCTGATCCTGGAAAACGTGAAGCCTTCTTGCGGCTGCACCGCCCTCGATTGGCCGCACGACCCGATCGCCCCTGGCAAGACTGGCAAGATCGAAGCCCAATTCAACAGCTCCGGCAAGATGGGCCCGCAGATCAAGCAGATCACCATCACGCTGAACACCACCGAGCACCTCGAGCGCCTCACCTTTACCGGTGAAGTCGTGGTCCCAGAAGGCGAGCAGCAGGCCCAGCCCACCCCCGCAGGCGGTCACTGATAGGCCCGCAACAGAGGCGGCGGCGTCCCCATTAGAGGCGGCGGCCTCTGGCCGCACGCCGATCGACCACGCAGCCTCCGGCTGCAAGGTGATCAAAGGGTAGGTAAAGGCCAAGCCCTTATTCCAGACGAAATCAACAAGTCGGATACTCCAAAAGTCTTTTGGGGTATCCGACTTGAGTTTTTGATGGCTGAGGCCAGCGAGAATGATGCCCAATGTTCTCCGCGCCGCCGGGAGGCGGCAACACCGATAGGACTGCGGCGGGACGCCGCGTCCTCACCTTCTCAATTTTACTGCCTGGATTTCAGCCACCCCTCAAGCAATCCGGCTTGCTGCGTGGAGGGCTTTTCCATGATGCTCAGGCTGTACGTCTTCGGTGCCCAGCTCGCAGTCCATTCGACTTTGACCTTTTCCTCGCCAGCCTCCGATGCCACGAGCAGCGTCAATTCCTTGCCCTTTTTGCCCTTGTCAAAGAAGGCCTTCGCGTCGAAGTCGCTGTAGGATTTGCCATTCACCTCCATGATCAGCATCCCGTCTCCCAGTCCGGCATTCGCTGCATCCGTCCCCGGTCGCACCGACTCGATGAACAACCCGCCACCCTGCTCGCTTTTCTTCTCGATGCCCAGCAGCTCCCAAGTCAGCCCATCCGCCACCTTTTCCTTCAATTCCAATCCAAATGGGCTGAAAAAGCTGGCATAGTCGATCGCCTTCACACCCGCCACATGCTGGTCAAAGAAATCCTGCCAAGGTTGTCCGGTCAGGGCTTCAATTGCACGCTGCACCGCGTCCTCGGGCATGCCTTTGTCGGCTTTGTAGAAATCGGCGTAGAGCTTTTTGAAGACGTCGTCGAGGGAAAGTTTGCCTCCCGATTTTGCCCGAATGCCCAGGTCCAGCAGCAGGCCAACCCGGGTCCCAAGGGTGTAGTAGGAAATATGGGCGTAAGGCGGGAAATAATCCGACCGCTCCAGCCAGGAGTCAAAGCTGCTTTGGCAGGAGGAGATCATTTGGCTGGCGTAGTTGCCCTCCAGCGATTGGATGGTACGGGCGAGGATATTGAAATAGGTTTCGCGTGTGTAGAGGCCCGCCCGCGTGAGACAGAGCGAGGTGTAGTAGTCGGTCACGCCCTCGGTGAACCATTGCAGGGTGGTATAGGCCTCCTTTTGGTAGTCATAGGGCCACATCGCCGCCGGACGGATGCGCTTCACATTCCAGAGATGGAAAAATTCGTGGGCCGAGATGCTGTTCAGCCTGCCGATTGCAGCCGCGCTTTGGGCCACGGTATTGGGCATGGCAAACATCGCGCAGTTCTTGTGCTCGACGGCATGGCCCATCTGATAGGGGAGGAGTTGGTAGATGAAGTGGTATTCCTTCATCGGAAACTCCCCGAAAATTGTCTTCTCCTCCGCGATGAGCTTGCCCATGTTCATTTGAAACGCATCCTCGACCTCCTTGCTGTCCGGGAACTCACCCTGGAAATGGAAGTAGAAATCTGTCCCATCGATGCGGCTGTGCAGGGTCTTGAGGGTGGGGGAGAGCACCGTCGGGCAGTCCACGAACTCGTGGTAGTCGGCAGTCGCGAAGGCATTGTGCGTCCCAGCAACCCTCGGTAAGGCGGATGCGACCTTCCACTCCTTGGGCAAGGATGCGACCGTGAGCGTGCATGGGCGGCTATAGGTGTCGCGCAGGTGCATGAAAAAATTGACCGGGTTGAAGTAGGCCTGCGCCTTGTTCAGCACGCTCGATCCTGCGTCCATGGTGTTCGCATAGAACTTGTAGCGGACCTCGATGTCCCCGCCACCTGCACCATGCATCACCCGCCAGGTGTGGATGTCCACCTTGTTCCAGGGCAGTTTGGAGCCATTGGCATCCACCGCCTCGAAGTCAGAAATGCCCGCCGCATAGTCCTGAATGTAGTACCGCCCCGGCCGCCAAGCCGCGACCTGGAAATCGCTGTAAGCCCCGGCAGCACCCGCAGTGCGGAGCTTCACCTCATACAAATGGCTCGCAGCGTGCGTCCAAGAGAGGGTATAGTTGTAGGCTTGGGCAAATGCAGCGATCGGCAGCGCACAGGCAAGCGCGACCACCACCGAGAATCGGGTCATGAGGCGTTTCATGCCGGGAAATTACGGAAAAGGCGGGCTGCGTGGACGGGATTGTCATTGCGACATGATGTGGCTATCTTTGATACCATGAATATTCAGGATCAGTTGGCCGCTCAGCGAACTGTGATCATGCAGCAATTGAGTGGCGTGGATAATGAGACGATTCTCATGATGGTAGAACAATACATCAGGGAATTGGTCGCCCTGCAACATGCCGAGACACCTTGGACGGAAGCGGACGAAGTGGCTATCAAGCAAGGTTTGACGGATCTTGATGCGGGACAGGGGATCTCTTGGGGGGATTTCAGAAGTCGGTTTGCGCGATATGAAGCGTGAGGTCGTCCTGGCACCAGGTGTGGAACTGGAGCTGCGAGAAATTCTGGAATACTTGGAAGAGAGTGGCGGGAAGAGTTCAGCGAAGCGATTCATGGCGGCCTTCGTGCAGAAGATCGAGTTGATTTCCAGTTTCCCATACATTTACCCTCCGACCGATCGCTTCGAGGGCGGGCGAAAGTGCGTGATCATGAACAAGTCGATCTTGTACTACCGCGTTCCAAATGAAGGTTTGATTCAAGTCATTTCGATTCGTGACGGGAGGAGCTCCAGGGTTTGATGGGCAATAGGGGAGCATGATTGTTTGTCCTCTCATTTAAGATACGCGGTGCAACTGCCTTTGACTCGCCGAATTGTCCGTGGCCAATCCTCACCTCGCATACAACCGACAACTCTGCCTTTGTCCCTCCGTCACCACGAAGTAAATGAAGGTATTCGGGACACCTTCCAAAGATATCATCGTGCTTGCGGGCGTTGTCAGGGGCTGAGTACGCATTTCACGGCCGACCACATCGTACATCCGCAGCTCATACTGCAGCAGCGGGTCCGGATTCGGGATGTCGATCATCACGCATTGGCCGGAGTTGCAGCGGCGCAGTTGCCAATCTAATTGCTCGTGTTCCGGAGGAGCCGTGGAAGTCGCTGGTGTCGGGGTGATCTTGTAGAGCCGAATCCCGGAAGCCCATAACAAGGTCGGACTCAACCTACGGATGCGGTTCAGGTTGACGGGAATGGTCGAGGATGGCGTCCAGTTGACGCCACCATCAGTCGTCTCGTGGAGGTGGCTCCCGTAGTAGCCGCCTGCCCAGCCGACCAATTCATTCACGAAGCCGATCCCTTGAAGGTTGAATTGCGAATTGGAAATGGTTTGGACGTTCCAAGTCAGGCCCGCGTCGGTTGTCTTCAAGCATTGGACAGGAGCGGATGCGCCTTCGATGCTCGCGTAGCCGATGTTGGGACTGGGAAAATCGACTTTCCAGCACCAGGTTTCCGGGGCTCCTCCCCCGATGTAAACGGTATCCCAACTCATGCCGCCATCCACGGTGCGCAGGATCAATGGGTGGGATGTCTGAAGCGAATTATCTGTCCCACCGATCACGATTCCGGTGTCCACGCCCGAAAAATGGAGGTCCACCAAAAAGTCGGCGAACGGCGCCATATCTGTGTAACTCCAAGTGACCCCAGCATCGGTGCTCCGCACAAAAGTCGATGGCCCCTGGACGCGGCCAACCCCGTACAGATGTTGGCTGCCGACCCGAAACAGGCCGCAAATGCCGATGTCCGTGTTCGTCGGTATCGGCGCCGGGCTCCAGGTGCTTCCTCCATCACTTGTCTGATACAGCGGCACGGTATCGGGATTCGTGCTCCCCGGAAAGTTCCCGAAGTTGCCCACCCAGGCATGCAATGCATCCGTCATCACCACTGAGCGGAAGTACGACTGGGAATTTTGGAGGACATTCACCCAAGTCACGCCGCCGTCGGTGGTCCTGTAGGCAACCCCATCGCCATTGCAGGCCATCCCGGTCAAGCTGTCAATGAAGTAGATGTCGTCAAACTTGACCGACCCCGTCGAAGGAGAATTTGCCGGGATTTGCCAAGTGTAGCCCGATTGAGCGGAGGCTGCTCCAGTGAGGCAGACCAGTAGGGCAAGGATGAGGATAAAGCGGCGATGTGTGTGCATGGAATCTACCGAAGCTGCCATTGGCCCCGACCGGAATTGGTCAACGGGCTAGACAACAAACATGAGATTCCATCATTGGGAATCCAAACCCATTTGCGAGGGGAGCATTACACAGTTCCGCGCTCGGTCCAACTGATGCCTGATCTAGCCCGCCTCTCAGATATGGTGGCTCGCAAACGCCTTGAACCGGTTTCTCAGGTCCATGAAGGCCTTTTCGAGGTGTTCCATCTGCTCGTGCAGGTGATCGTGGTCGTGATTCCGGTCAAAGCTCTCGCGTCCCTCCCGCTTGATCATGAGTTCGTGCTGCAGGATCAGGTGGCGGATGTCGTCGATGCGCTTCAAATTCAGGAAAAACAGCTCCCGGTACTCCCCGACATGTTCCTCGGTCATGGGGCTGTGATCCGCCTCAAGGATGGCCGAAAAGAGCCGCTGCTGGAAAATCTTGATCTCATCCTGGTAGAAATCCAATTGGCCCATCCAGTGGACGTGATCCTTGTGCAATTCGTTGAGAGAGGACATAGTGCTTTACTTTGATCCCGACAAATCTAGCCCCCTCCAGCACCTGGGAGCCTGACAATGGTCAGTCCGACCAATGAGGTTTTTCAGGGCAGTTCCGACAAGTGTCCCGGAGTCCCTTCGGCTTCAGTTCAGCGCAAATGCACTCCATCCCCACTGCAAACCCACTGCGATGGCACTCCAATCCCACTCAATATCGAAGGGTGTTTCCATAAAATGCTATGCTAAGTCGATTGTATTGCAAATGAAAATCTAATGGATAACACTAAACCGCCATGACCGATCCTCCTGCTGTGGCCATTTCCATGCACCTTGGCCGTTTGGCTGTCCATGACTAACTTTGACCAAGTTGGGAAAAAGCAGCTCGCACATGCTCACGAAAGTCAGAATCTCGCTGGATGTATTGATTGACGCCTACCGCCTCATGTGTACGGCCAAGGAAATGGCCGCCCTCTACGAAGCCAACAAGGAGGTCACCGCCAAGTACGTCCATGCCACCTCTCGCGGCCATGAGGCCATTCAGCTAGCATTGGCCATGCAACCCTGCCTGAGACTACGTCGCGCCCTACTACCGGGACGACTCGATCCTGCTCGGCATCGGCATGACGCCTTTCCAATGCATGTTGCAACTCCTCGCCCGCAAGACCGACCCCTTCAGCGGCGGACGCACCTACTATGCGCACCCCAGCTTGCGGGACGCGGACAAGCCCAAGATCCCGCATCAGTCCTCCAGCACAGGCATGCAGGCCATTCCGATCACCGGCGTGGCCCACGGCTTCAAATACATGGAAAAGACCGGACTCGCCGATTGGAACATCCGGGACCTGAACAACCTGCCCCCGTCGCCGTCTGTTCATTGGGGGACGCGGCCATCACAGAGGGCGAGGTCAGCGAGGCATTCCAGGAGGCGGTGCTGAATCAGCTCCCCATCCTCTACCTCATCCAAGACAACCAATGGGACATCAGCGCCCACTCCGACGAGACACGGGCCCAAAATGCCTTCGAGTTCGCGCAAGGATTCAAGGGCCTGGAGGCGATCAGCATTGACGGCAGCGACTTCATCGAGAGCTACGACACCATCCAGCGGGTGCTCGACACCATCCGCCGCGAGCGGAGACCCTTCCTCGTCCATGCGGAGGTTCCCCTGCTCAACCACCACACTTCCGGCGTCCGCAAGGAATGGTACCGCCCGAAGGAAGACCTTGAGGCCCACGCAAAAAATGACCCGTGGCCCAAGCTCCGCAACGAGCTCTCCAAAATCGGCATCCAGGAGGAGCATTTGCTCGCCATCGAAGAGGAGGCCCGCAAACTCGTCGCCGCCGACTACCAACGTGCCCTCGCCGAGCCCGAGCCCGGTCCCGAGGACCTGCATACCCACATCTTCGCTCCCACAACCGTGACCGAGGAGTTGGGCGTGCGCGAACCCGTTGGCGGACAAGAGATCCCGATGGTCGATGCGGCCCTCCATGCCATGGACCAAATGCTCGCCAAATTCCCCGAGGCGTTGCTCTACGGGCAGGACGTCGGCGGCGAACTCGGCGGCGTGTTCCGCGAAGCCGCGACCTTGGCCAAGAAATACGGCGACAACCGCGTCTTCAATACGCCCATTCAGGAGGCCTATATTGTGGGATCTACTGTTGGGATGAGTGCCGTGGGCCTCAAGCCCGTGGTCGAGGTGCAGTTTGCGGACTATATATGGCCTGGCGTCAATCAGTTGTATGCTGAGGTGAGCCGGAGCTGCTACCTGAGCAATGGCAAATGGCCTGTCCAAATGTTGCTGCGCGTTCCCATCGGAGCTTATGGCAGCGGCGGCCCCTTCCACAGCAGCAGCGTGGAGAGCGCCATCGTCACCATCAAGGGCATCAAAGTCGTGTATCCGAGCAATGCCGCCGACATGAAGGGCCTGTTCAAGGCCGCGTTCTTGGATCCGAATCCTGTGGTCATTTTTGAGCACAAAGGTCTATACTGGGGCAAGGTGCCCGGCTCCAAGGAGGCGCGCTGCATCGAGCCGGATGACGACTATATTGTGCCGATTGGGAAGGCGCGGACCTACCTGCATGCCGACGAGGAAGCCATCGAAAACGGCGAAAGCTGCCTCGTGGTCACTTATGGCATGGGTGTACACTGGGCGAAAAATGCCGCGAAGGCGAACTTCCCCGGTCGTGTCGAGGTCTTGGACTTGCGCAGCCTGCAGCCCTACGATTGGGAAATGGTGAAGGAGCGGGTGTTGGTGCATGGCAAGGCATTGGTGCTCACCGAGGAGGCCGTCGAGAACAGCTTCGCACAATCCTTGGCGGGTCGCATTTCCGAGGAGCTGTTCCAGCACCTCGATGCTCCAGTCCGCGCCGTGGGCGCCGAGATATTGCCCGCAATCCCATTGAATTCTACCCTTGAGGGCCTCATGCTGCCGAATGCCGACAAGGTCGCGAAGCAGTTGGAGTGGCTGCTGGGGTACTGATATTCCTAAAATCGCAAAGACGGCAAGGGCCGCAAAGACCCACCATTGGAAGGTGAGCTTTGCGGCCCTTTTGCATCATTGCGGTTTAATTGATGCGATCAATGCATCACTTGCAGCTTGCCATGCGCCTTTTCCGAGCCCACGGTCACGCTGTAAAGGTAGATGCCAGCAGGCACGCCCTTCCACTCATGGCGGATGGTATGGTTGCCCTCCTTGATCATGCCCAAGTCCAAAGTGCCGACTTCCTGACCCGCCAAGTTCATGAGGCTGATACGGGCATCACCTGCCTGCTGCACAGCCACTTGGAAGTCCACGAAGTCCGTGGAAGGGTTAGGCAGGGCGGTGACGCTGAGAGCGGTTGCAGGTTCTGCGCCAGCGGCTGTAGGGCCGGCCATTTTGGGGTTGGAGCAGGCTCCAGTGATCGATAGGGTAAAATTGCCGGTGGCGTTCTTGAAGCCGCCCACGAGGATATAGTATTGCTGCCCTTGCTTCGCGAACCACGTCGCCATACCATGAAGTCCGGTTGGGCCACAGAAATCATCGATGCTCTGGTAATTGTCGTCCATGTCGCCAAGCTCAAACAGCTGCTCTCCATCGCATTTCCCGGTCAGGACCCAGACCCGGCTGTCCCAGCCGCTGAACGTCTTGCACAGGTCGGCGGTCCATTGCGTATCGTCTCCTGTTGCGAAGTACCAAACTCCGTAGGTGCCGGAAACACCCGTTGGTTCGTCGAGCGTAGCCCCAATTGTCGTGCCCGAGTAGTCGTTCCCACAATATACAGTGACCGGATTGTCGCAGAGGTCATTGGAAGGAGTTGCATCGGGAGGGCAGCTTACTTCCAAGGTGAAGTTGCCAAAGTCGCTCGCGTCGGCGCCATTCAGGAGGACATAATAACTTACCCCCAATTGTGACGCGAAAGTCACTTGGGCATTTTCCCCGCAGAAGTCATCATTGTTGGCTACGCCGTGAATGGGGCCCAAGCAACTAAGGGAGCCATTGGCAAGACGATAGACATTGAGCTGGGAATCGAAATTGGTTCCATTGCAAAGCGACATGGTCACAATGCCGCCTGTCCCAGTGAATTGGAACCATACGCCGGGTGAAGAGAACACATTGTCCGCCGTCGCCCCGATGGTAGTTCCAGATTGAGTGCTGTTGCAAGTGACGGGAATGGCTCCGGTGCAATGGTCATTGGACGGCACCTGAGGAGTGACACAGTTGACCGACAGAGAGTAGTTTCCGCGGGAATTGCCCACACCGTTGACGAGGATCCAATAGGTCACATTGTACACGCTGTTCCAAGTCACTTCCGACCCTTGGGGGCAGGCGCCAGTCCCTTGCGCGACAAAAGGAGGATTGTTGCAATAGGCGTTTGACTGATACACCACCAAATTGGTGCTGAAATCGCTTCCACAAAGCGAAGCTGTGATCGGCCCACCTGTTCCGACGATGGAGTACCACACTCCAGGAGACGGAAATCCTTGGTCAGGGGAGGCAGTCACCGTTGAGCCTACCATCGTTTGGCCACAGGTGATAGGCTTTGGGGAAATGCAGTCATCGTTGGGAGGAGCTACTGTGGTGCATGTCACCGTCAATGTGAAATTGCCGTAGTCGAGGTAGGTGGCACCGGCGACGACCACATAGTAGGTTTCGCCTGCGGAAGCAAACCACGTCTGTTGGGATAGTTGGCCGCAAAAGTCGTCATTGGCACCCATGCTGGTCATCGTACCGCATGCGGGATTGCCACTGTTCAGGCGGAAGACATAGATTTTTGAATCCCATTGCGTCCCGCCGCAGAGCGATGCTGTGACATTTCCAGACACGTTCGTCAGTCGGTACCATACGTCTGGCGAATTGTTGGAAAAGGTGCTTGGTGTCGCGCCGATGGTGGTGCCGTTCACAGGTTGTCCGCAATCCAGAAACACCGCT
>JAXLVK010000063.1:0-39042 GCA_046329055.1 Bacteroidia bacterium | reverse complement strand
CATCACTGCCGAAGAATTCGCCACCTTACAACCCCGACTAGCTGCCTTCCTCACCCACCTAGGCGCCTTGCGCACCCGCCTTCATGCTGATCGCATCGCGGTGGATATCCCTGCCTTGTGGGCGTTCCTGCCGGAGGTGGGGCGGCTGAATGCGCCGATGATGGAGGCGCGACGGCAGGAGGCTCCGCGCTACAACGTGTTCCAGGTGCTGAAAATCCGGCATTATGAGGCGCGAGTGCATAGCCCCTTCCTGGTGAATCTGCTGTCGCCTCATGGCTCCCATGCGCAAGGGGCCTTGTTTTACAGGTCATTTGTGAATCGGGTGCTGCCGGAGGAGGGAGACAAGCTGTTCCATCAGTGGGAGCGGCTGGATGTGGTGGACGAGCAATACACGGGGGATGGATTCATCGACATCTGGATTCGCAACCATGCGCAGCGCGGACGCTTCTGTATCATCATCGAAAACAAGGTATTTGCGGGAGACCAAAAGGATCAGCTCAGTCGCTATTACGACTATGCACGCAGTCTTGGGTTTGATGACAGCGAAATCCGGCTCTTTTACCTGACACTGTGGCCTAGACGAGAGGCAGAGACCTTTTCCATCCCCGCAGAGCGCCGCAAGGAGCTGGAGGCCGCTCGTGTGCTGCGATACATTTCCTACAAGGAGGACATCCTGCCTTGGTTGCATGCCGTCAAGCATGATGTCGCCGCCCCCAAAGTGCAGTCCGTGATTCGTCAATACATCAGTACCCTTTATTCGCTGTTACAATGAAATCCCTGAATGCTTACGAGCAGGAAATGTATCAGTTCCTGAGCGCCGCTGGCAATTTCGAGCACATGCTGTTGGTGCTCGAGAACTACGAGATGGTGAAGCGCCGCTTGCTGGAGGAGTTTTGGGAAGGAGTACGGTCTAGAGTCGAATCGCGGCTGGAAATCCATTCTGCGGGATGGCGACTGCACATGAATGATTATCCGAGTGAATGGTGGACGATGGCCTTGACCAAGGACAAATGGCCTGCAACGAAACAACGGTTATGGGATTTGGCGATCACTTGGGGGCACATGAACCGCGATCCTCATTTTGGGGTCTGGCTGAATCTCAAGGCGGGAGGCATCGATCGATCAGCGGTCTATGAGAAGATCAAGCAGCTTGCAGCACTCGTTAATGGGAAGCAGGATGTGGTGCAATTTCGGGAGAGCGACGCGCTGGATTGGTGGCCTTTGGTGGTCAGGTCGAGGCTGTATTTCGGGGAATATTCACCGAATCAGCCGCTGTTGCCCAGCGAACAGGTGAGGGATTCGCTGAGGGCGATCCTTCCGGAAGTTCGTGAGGAGGTGATGCAGCGTCATGCGGATATGATGGTGGAATTGGCGCTGGCTATTTCAGAGGAATTGGATTGGATCGTGGCCGGGAATGGGGGGTAGTGGTGATGCTGGGCTACCTTGACTCCTTGACTGCCGTAATGGGTGTCAATGGTAGCTCAGGCGTCAGCGCTTTGGTCGACGTTCTTTGAATCAGTACGTTTGTAAAGAATTTAACGCCTGACTCTCGGGCGGTTTGTTTTGGGTGGAAACCTCAGCCGGAACGGGTTAGCTTCAGGAGCAGACCAGCATTTCTTGGAAGCCATCTGTTACAACCTCAAGGAGCGCCACGGATATTTGCAGAACTGCAAGTTCAGGCGGCGATCAAGACGGCAATCCGAGCGGTTTCATTGTGCAACAGTCTCGAAATGTATCGGTGTGGTCGACAAGGGCTACGATTCCGGTACAAGCGGAAACTACTGCCGCCATGAGAAAATCTAGTCCTTCATTCCGAGGCAATGCCTTAGCGAATGAAACGGCGCAAAATGGGGAGCAATCTCGAAGCTCGCCAGGGAGGCCTGCCACCACAGAAATGCCATCAAACACAACACCCCACCGCCCCCGCAAACCTCGCAATCTCCTCTACCATCCGCTGCATGATGGATTCCGAGCTGATGCCGGAGCGCGGGGTCCTGAAGCTGTGGTCGGCTTTAATTGGATTGGATGAGGGTGGCTTGGGGAGGTGGCGCAGACTTGCTGGATGAGGTCAGGTGGGCGAGGGTGTCGCCGTTGCATGGAAGAGCTGGGGAGGGTGATGTCCTGGAGGTGGGCGGCGCGGTCGGTGCCGGGGTTTGCCGGGGGCGTGTAGGGGAGGCCACGTGGGCAGTGCCTTTGGCTTCTGGGGGAAGACCGCCCGGGTTACTTTGCCAATTGGGTCATGTACGGCCGCCGAAGGATTTACCGCCGGCGGGGAGGGTGGGGCCCTTGGCGTGCTTGAGGGGCGGTCTGGAGGGCGGCGGATGGCTTTGGGCCTTGGGGGATTCCGCCGGGGCGCCGCCATTTTCCATGAAGGGGAAGTTGAATCGCAGGGTGGCGATGTGGTGCTCGGCCAAGCGGTCGGCGATGGTTTGCATGAAGTGGTGGCCGCTACCGGCGGCGCCGTGGGCAATACGAGTATGGCGGTGGCGTCGGCGGGCTTTGGAGGATGGCGGAGACGGTGCCGATTTCGGGGCGATGTCGATTTTTGGGTTTTCTTCGTACGGGCGATTTTCAGCACTTTGGCGGGAAGATAGGGGATTTCTTTGCTTGTGGATGCGTAAAACGATGGTGGCGTGGTGTTTTGCGGTTCGACCCCGCTACATGGGTCGACCCCGCTGGGGTCGGGTGGTGAGTGGGGGGCGCCGTTGGGCTACATACATTCGACGCCGCTGGGGGTCGATGAGGTCGCTGGGCTGTGTTTCGCCTTTGGGTTACATGTGTTGGAGTTCGCTGGGGGCCTTGGGGCTGGGCGGCTTTACTTCGCGCGGTCACTAGCTACCCTTTACTGGTGCCTCAACCTGAGGCTGTTACCTGTGCTGAGCTGACAGGCTGAGCTTGTCGAAGTCTGGTCGGAAGTGCGGGCCAATGGGTCCTACGGATGGCTACCATCCTGTTGAGACACCAAGATGGTCAGCGTTTTGTGCTGAATCCTTCTCCGATGCTCGGGATCAGGATGACATGGCGCAAGAATGGCAACATTTGCCCGCGCGTGAAATGTATGGACGAGATAGGTGCCTTCTTTGTTGTATTTGGTTTGTAGTCGAGAGGCCGGTGACGCGGCTGAAGACGGTGCGGAAGGCTTTGGTGTCGCTGTAGCCGACGTCGTACATGGTTTCGTGGACGGTCTTGCGGGTGGTTCGAAGGCCCGCTTAGCGGCTTCGATGCGGACGCGCTGCAGGTAGTCGATGGGGGTGAGTCCGGTGGCTTTGATGAAGCGGCGGTCGAAATTGCGGCGGCCAATGTTGAGGTTGGCGGAAAGCTCCTCGACGGATATGCGGCCCTTGTAATTTTCCTCGATGTAGGTCTGGGCGGTCGGCTTCCTCGTCTTGGTGCTGCTTGTGGCCGTTGAAAATGGTGAATTCTGCCTGAAATCGGCGGTCGATGTCGATCTGGAAATATTTGGCGCAATGCAGGGCTGCTTGCCGATCGTAATATTTCTCGACGAGTGAATCAACAAATGCAGGAAGGAATAGGCACCGCCGTTCGTATAGGAGCCATTTTCGTGGGTGATGAGCCTGTCTGTCTGGAGGTTGACGTCGGGGAAGCAGGTCCTGAACTGATCGGCCATGGCCCAATGTGTGGAGCAGGTCTTGCCGGAAGAAAGCAATCCCGTGGCGGCCAACAGAAACTCCCGACACACATGCTGGCAACCTCAACGCCGGGGATTTGTATTGCTGGGACATCAATCGATGAGCTGACGGTTGCGTGGGGTTGCGCCTTCATAACTGCGGATCGTGGATGCGGGAATCAGCGAGGTCTGTCTGGTGAATGTCGGCGATGGCCAACTGGGGCTGGATAGTGATAAATCCGTTTTGGAGTGGGTGGGTCACAGAGGCACCGACCAAGGCAATTTCAAATTTGGCCTCTGATCCTTGAATCCAGCAGCGGTTTGCTTCGCTGAACACCTGGGATGCGCCCACGATGCAGGCTACTGTGCTCAGGCTGGTCTGGTCATCCTGGACGAGGATCGAGAGGTGCTTCATGCTGCTTTTTTGGGCAAATTTAGCCTCGGAATTTGTCCAAATCAACCCTTGAGAATGTCTGAATTGCACAGCTTGTGGTTGGTGGGATGGCCATAGATTTGTGCCATAATTCAATTCGAAAGTAATATGACACAGGTAGAAATTGCTATCAAAATGGTGCTGGACCGCTGGAATGGCTCGGTCGCCAACCTCAACAAGCACCTGGGCACGCTGACGGATGCACAGCTGGAGACGGAAGTTGCCCGGGGAAAAACCGCGGAACATATATTCTGGGACATCTGATCGCGGTGCATGACGTGCTGCTGATGCTTGCGCAGGGATGGGTGACCGGCTTTTTCCGGGCTGCTTGAGCGCCTTTCATCAAGCAGGCTGATAAGGTGGCGACTCAGGTCCCCTCGGCGGCGGACCTGCGGGAGATGTGGACGCGGCATTGTGATCATTTGCAGGCAACATTCGCACAGGTGTCGGTGGATGAATGGTTTGCGCGGCATACTGCGGTCACGGAGGAGGACTTTGTGAAGGAGCCGCATCTCGCAACAAACGAGATATCATTGTCACAAGGACATCGCATTTGCAGTACCACAGTGGGCAGATTGCGCTGCTGCATTGATTTCATAACGGGATTCGGGTTCGGGGGACTGGGAATGGTTTGATCCCTGGAGCGCATACAGAAATTGTCCGTTTCACACTTGCCGCATCGTCATTGGGAATGATCCTGGCGATGCGGCATGCGTGTTTTGGGTTGCGGTTCTTCAGGGTCGGAAGACTTGTTTTGGTGTGGGTTGGTTGGGGGAAATCGAGATTTTCGGATATTCAAGCCTTGATCGTGGAATTTGTATCGACTTTGATTGAGGGATGATGCATAAGAAACTGGGAGATTCGTTCAGTGGGGCACTGAGGACGTTTTGCCTACTTCATGAGTGGCAGTCAATACACCCTGGAGGGCATCGTTATTTCTTCATATGGGGAGAATGAGGTGCCATCGAGATGGTGTTGCGATCTATGCGAATGTGATCGGGCTGGACGAAAAATGGAAGAAGTGCTAGATGAAATATGCTGAGAAACAGGCAACGGATCTCCGCGCCCGTGCCGACCGGAATTTTGTGGTGGATCCTCCCTACGAGGAATGGGAGACAGAGCTGCATCCTGCGCCGCCGATCAGAGGATTTGATCCACAAATGCCGTCTGTTTGCGTAATTTTGGGGTAGCCTCCCTTCATTTGACAGATGCCACTTGAAACTCAGGAACTATTTGGTAAACCTGTCACCTAAAGATGGTGGCTGATGCCTTGTCCTTGTTGTGTATGGCCGTTCTGGCGCTTCTTTGGCATCGGGTGTTTGCCATGCACAGATGGGAACGGTGGCGCCGCCGGATAGTGGGCATCAACTCTGGCGGGAAGGGGACTTTCCAAGCTCGTTACACTGATAACAAGCGCTATCCTCCCTCCTACTGGCATGTGCAATGTGCGCTGCATGACAAGGCGGGCAATCTCTGGTTGGAGGACGGATTGGATTGTCGGATGTGATGGAAGTCGTTTCCTGCTAACTGGAGGATATGGGCTGTGCAATATCGATATGTGCTTTGTACATATACGGAGAGTTTCGGTCAAGATATGTGGTTTGGGACGCGGGGTGGACTGTGTAAATACGAACCGCAAGGCGGAAATGGTGGCAAACGGAAGTTTGAGCATTCATTTGACGGGGGCGAACTCCGATGCAATGGATGGTAGTTCCGGAGAAATTGGCACTGGATTCGTAGAGAATTTTGTCTGGAGCATGCTGCACTAAGACAGGCTGGGAAGGATATGGTTTGGGACGACTGAGGGGGTGTATTTCTATGATCACATTGTCGAATCGGATGAAAATCCTCCGCGGTTCAAACGTTTTTTGGCCGATGACAAGGTGGCGAATCCCAGCGGGTTGGGGCTGAAAGTGGTCTTGGACATGCTGGAGGATCGGAATGGGAACATCTGGTTTGCCTCGGGAGACCTGCCGGGCGAGGGCTTGTGCCGGTACGATGGGAAGTCGATTGTTGCGTATCGCCCTGATGGGGCTGGGACGTTTCGAGCGATTTTGGAACGTGCCAATGGGGACATTTTGGCGGTGAGTCAGGGGAAGGGATTGTTCCGGTTCAATGGAAAGTCTTTCAAAAATATCAGCAACAAATTGGGGCTGGAGGGTAGTTCATCAGTCGGCAATCGAGGATCGTGCTGGCAGGCTATGGCTGGCGATCGATGACGAGGTGGGGGTATATTGTTATGAGTCGAAGGCGGTACTTTGGCTGTTGCCAAGGCTGGAGGGGATTGTGGCGCAAAATCCTGATGTTTATTATGCTGGAGGACTGGGATGGTGGGATGTGGTTTGGCGGCGAATACGGGCTTGTGTCTCGGTACGATGGGAAGGGATTTGTGGATTTTACGGCGAGGGGGCGGTGAAGGTGGAGACTTTCGGATTGCTATGACGCTGAGCTATGTTGGCGATGTGCATGGGTGACCCGGAGCTGCCGCGCAGGCTACCCAGAGGCGGCCCGTTCCGGGCGCCTGGGGCTGGGATTTGTGGTTTTTTTGGCGGGGGATGGTGAAGGTGGGGGTTTCGGTTTGCTATGACGCTGAGCTATGTTGGCAGTGTACACGGGGGACCCGGAGCTGCCGCCGGGTTGCAGAGGCGGCCCGTTCCGGGCGCCTGGGGCGCAAGTTTGTGGATTTTGCTGTGGGAGAACGGTGAATGGGGGCTCCACCTCCGGGCGAATTATTAGCGATTGCCCTGGAATTCGGATCGAGGCGGAATTCACCGAATCACTTTTTTGCTATCATTGTGAAAATAGATGAAGCGAAATCCCCATTTTGTCGGTATGAAATCCACCTTCCTGACATGCGCACACTTGGCGTGCTGGCCTTTGTCTCTGGCATGGCACAACCCGTTTACAATTCGTGCGGCAATGGACCCAGATCGGCACCACCTTGGTTGAATTTATTCGCATCGCTGCGATACCGTTGGAGTAACGGAAGGACCGGCAGGGGCGATGGTGGTCTGGGATTTTTCGAACCTCACCGATTTGAGTTTTAATCAGCTTTATCGTCCCTACGTGGATCCTGACAACGCCTCAGGGAGGTGTCTATTATCCCGATGCTGAAGTTTCTTGGTATGAAGGCGCTGGGTATTCCTATTTACAGCTATCACCCCACCGCGGTCAGTGCTATGGCAATTACAATGGGCCGCAGGTGTGTTCCGATTTACAGCGACCCCGCTGTCAAACTGCAGTGCCCGATGACATTTGGCAGTTCATTTGTCGATTAATGATGAAGCCACTCAATGTGACTCGGGCAATTGACAGGATCGACCTCCGTGAGTTACGATGCATACGGGACTTTGTTGATCCCCTACGGTACGATTCAAAATGTAATGCGCTTTCATACCTTGGACACCCTGTTCGATTCGGGATTCATGGTGACATTTGACACCTATGATTGGTGGGATTCCACCTCCCAAATCCCTCTCCTTACGATCAGCGATCTATGGTCCACTGGATCGAATGTGATGAAGCGTGTCTATTATCCGCAGGCAACGAGCATCCTGGCCTCCTCGGAAAATCGCCTCCCCTCCCCTGCTGTGACAGTCTATCCCAACCCTGTCCACAACCAATTGCGACTCGACACTCCATCAGAATGGTTGGGTGCAGGGTTTGGCCTTTATTCCTCCACAGGTCAATTGATCGTGGCCACTGAACTCCCTGATCTGCATGTGACGGTTGACGTGTCCACTCTTGCAAGTGGGTTCTATTTTTATCGCGTGACCGATTCCGCAAGCAGCCTTTTGCAAACTGGCAAAATTGTGGTCGAATAGATGATGAAACTGGCAAGTGGCTGATCCTTCTCAACAAGCAAGCAATCAGAAGGGAAACGCCACTGGCTGCACTGCCGACTGGGTAGGCAATCTATTTTGCTATACGTGGGCTTGCCGGAGCCTCGACACAGTCCATCGGGATGGAGGATCGGCCAATAGGGCAAGGCTCAGGAGAGATGTCATTCAGTTTTTGCTTAGATTTGATCATGTCCTTGATGAATGACAATGTGGTGCTGCCGAAAATTCACTGGATCCTGCAGGCGAATCTGATCCGGGAGGAGACTTTCCATCGCATCAAGCGGGCCTTGGTGGCGGATGGGATTTCGGTGGAGGAGGTGAAGATTGTGCCGTTTTCGGATGAGTTGCCGGAGATTCTGACGCTGGGGGAGGTGAATGTGTTTTATGGGTCAACGACGCTGGTTCTGAATGCTTACAAGCGATTTGGGGGCAGCAAGGGGATTTTCTTCGATCAGGAGCGGTTCAGCATGAAAACCTATTTGGAGCGATGGGGAAATCGGATGCTCAACGCTGACAGTCAAATCCTCCGGTTTCAGGACATCGTTCTGCTGGGGCATGATCTTGATAGCGAGTGGTTTGTGCGGCCGATTGAGGATGATAAGGCATTTTCGGGGAAGGTGTTTTCGTTTGAGGAGATTGTTGCATTTGAAAATGAGCTGGAGCAGTCTAACAATCCGTACTTGACGACGGAGACGCTGGTGGCGATCAGCGCGCCAAAGGCGATTGAGAAGGAATGGCGGCTGTTTGTGATCGATCGGAAGGTTATTTCTGCTTGCAGATATACGATGCATGGGAATTTGAGTGTGGATGCTTCGGACTTGCCGTCGGAAGATGCTTGCATTTGCGCTGGAATGCTGCGGCATGTTCACTCCTGCGGAGGTGTTCGTGATGGATATAGCGCTGTGGAATGGGGAATTTAAGATTGTGGAATGCAATTGCTTCAATGATTCGGGATTTTACCAGCACGATATTGCATTGATCGTGCATGAGGTGAATGAATTTCTTCAAAATCAGCCATTATGAAATCGAAAAGCCATACCCTATTGCTCGGAACTTTGCTACATCTCACGCTGTTGGTAGGCGCATGCATTTTGAGCGTTGGAATGTCCGCCGATGCCGTACATGAACGCCCCGCAATGGCGAATACAGAGCTGACGGCTGAGGAACACTTGCTTTGGGACAAGGTCACTCATGGTTGGTTTCTAAAGGAATTCAAGGGCAAGTGCCTGAAAAAGGCTGGGTTCAAGCAAGATTGCCATGACTGCGGAAATGTTGGGGTTGAGGTTCAACTCACGGTTGATCCAAACGGAAACATCACCCGAGGAAATGTTGGAGGTCTCGGTCAATATTGGCTGCTCCAAAAGAAGTGAATCGGAGCGGAATCAGGTGAGATTGCATTCTGGAATCCTTCAAGGATGAAAATCTTCCCGATCCGTTCCAGGAATCGAACTTTTCATGTGTATCTCGGCCAGTCCACGCTTTGTTGATCGATTGAGTGTCAGAGGCTTTGCGCCTTTCAGCTTCGCAATTACCGTGGCGAAGCGCAAAATCACAGGTCCTGACGGCAAAACACAGAAGCAATCATCCTTGCGGTGAACGAACTCCTGAATTGTTAACTTTGGTACCATGAAACTGAATCTCCCCTCCCCTATCGACAGGCTGCTGGCGCAGCGCGGTGGTGTCATGGACCCGGATCAACGTGGATCGAGGATCGATTTGGAAAAGGCATGCGCTGCTCATGACTATGTCTTGCATCCGTCTGTGGTTGATTTTGAGGAGGAATTTGGCGGTTTGTTGCTGCCGGACGAGGGGAATGTACTGGACAAGGATGAGCCTTATTGGCTGTTTGGGGCGTATGCTTGCCTGACATCGGAGGCGCATGTGGCTCCGCGTGGGGGCAGCAAGGCGCGTAAGCTTGTGCCGGTGGTGTATTCGCCGAATGATGTGATCTATTTCCTCGATGCACAGGGAAAGGCTTATGCGCAGGACACGATCGAGGACACCAAGGCAGCGCAGTTTGCGGAGAATGGGAAGGCGATGATGTGCCGGATATTGCTAGAGGACGCGGTCTTTTCAAGGGGCGAGACTACTTTGGAAATGAAGGGTTTGCAAGGCGAAGCGCTCTCAGGAAGGCTCGGATTGAAATTGATCGCCGAGGCGAGTGGGGCTGACAGGAAATATTATGCTGACGCGACGGGATCCCTCTTGGTGGTGGAGGATACCAAGGCCAAAATGACACTGGTGGCGTGCACGACGGTGGATCAGGTGAATGCCTTGAATCCACCTGTAAGCGCTGGTAATGCTGGATTGTCGGCGGAACTGGAAAAGGATTTGAAGCCATACCAAAGGGCAAGAGTATGTGCGGATGATCTCCGAAAAACGGACAAGTGCCCAATTTCTTCGATCACCTGCCGGATTTGCGGAAGCTGGATGTGAGCAGCAACAAATTGGAGAATTTGCCTCCTTCCCTTTTGCGGGCCAAGGAACTCAAGGAACTGGATATCAGCTTCAATCCTATGGCGATTTTGCCGGATGGCATCGGCAATTTGAAGGAATTGCGGTTTCTGTCATTGCGGAGCCTCCCAATTCCATCCTTGCCGGAGTCGCTGGCATGCGCAAAAAACTTGACCAAGCTGATGCTCAATGGCTGCGCAGAGCTGGATGTGGATGCGGCCTTGTTGGTGATCGCCAAGCTGCCGAAGCTCAAGGAGTTGTATTTGCCGCTTTCACGCTCGCTGACTTCGCTTGCGCCGATCGCACACCTGCCAATCAAATCCTTGTGCCTGGACGGCCTCTATGTCCAACGCCCTGATCGCCTGCCCGCTGGATTGGGCAAAATGAAACATCTCACTGACCTGGAGATCCAATATGCAGATGAAGTCGCGGGATTACCTGATGCTCAAGAGGATGTGAATGCATTGAGGCTGCTGTTTTCGAAGAAATTCACTGATGCGGACATTCGAAAAAGCATCGAAAGACAGCCGAAAGTGATGTATTTGCAAGCATTTGCTGGACGGATGTGATGGACAGGAACAACGACATTTACATCGGAAACAATTAGTGGCTCCACTTGATCGATATTGATCCTCGGGTGAGTGCCGTTGTGTTGCCGATCGATGATTTGCTTTCGCCGACGATGAATTTCTGGATACAGCTCGAGACCCAATGTGTGGCAGAGTGTTGCGGAATCCAAGCTTTTTCTTTTGAGGTGACGGACATCAGGGATGCGGCGGACAATCCGCGCCTTGGAATGCCAGCGTCCTCGCGTCTGGATTCTTCCTATCTTTCGGAAAAAGCAAGGTCATGGCCACACCACTGGAATACATCGAGCAGCAATTGCCTGAGCGACAGGAGGTTTTGAGGGCGCTGCATGGGATCATTCAGGAAAACGATGCGAGCATCACGCCCGTGGTGGAGCCGATGATGGGCAAGGAGATGATCATCTACAAGGCCCATGGGATGATGAAGTATGCCCTGTCGAGCGTGAAGGCCTATATCTCCCTGCATGTGCTGCCCATGTACGGGTCGGCGGCGATCCATGCGCGTTACGTGGCCCTGCTGCCCGATGCGCAGTTCCAAAAGGGCTGTATCAACTTCAAGGAGCCCTCGCAGCTGCCGTTGGCGGTCGCCGAGGCGCTCATCCGTGACTGCGCGCCGATCGACCTGAAGAAGCTCCGGGAGGAGCAGCTGCAGAGCCGGAAGAAGGCCAAGTGAGCCACAGCCGTATTTTTGGCAAGAAAATCTGCTTTGAACTACTGTAAATCAGCGTGTTGGCACGACGCCCCATCGGGCATGGCTGGCATTGGCCCTCCTCGTTAATAAAACCTTAATATCTCCGCATGCTACAATTCCCGAACTTTGCGGCCGATTTGACCTATATCTTCTTCTATATGAGAAAAATACTACTTTCGGCAGCTGCGATCTTGGCTGGCGCGACGGCGCTGCAGGCTCAATGCACCAATCTGTTCTTCTCGGAGTACCTCGAAGGTTCCTCCAACAACAAGGCCATCGAGGTCTATAACCCCACACCGAACACGGTCAACCTGACCAACTACGTGATCTACCGTTACAACAACGGCTCACCCACCCCCACGGACAGCCTGCACATGCAGGGGACGCTTGCTCCCGGTGCTGTGTTCGTGGCAGGCAATCCCACGGCCGTGACCAATATCCTCTCGGTCTCTGACACCCTCCACACGATCACCTTTTACAACGGTGACGACGCCATGGAGTTGGTGCAAAAGAGCCCCCGCGTTTCTCTGGACGTGATCGGCCTGATCGGCAACGACCCCGGTATCAACTGGCCTGTGGGCACTGGTGCGACGAGCGAAGTCACCCTGGTCCGCAACATCGGCATCAACCAAGGCACCACGAACTGGTCCGTGGCTGCAACGCAGTACGATGTCTATCCGCAGAATACATTCACCTTCCTGGGCTCACACAGCATGACGCCGTGCATCCCTCCGGTGTCGCCTGTGATCCAATTTGCCACCGCTAGCACGCTCTCCGGTGAAGCTACGAGCACCGTGACGGTGACCGTGAACATCTCCAACGTGAGCAGCATCAGCCCCACAAGCGTGGTGGTGGCCCTGAACGCTGGCGCCTCGACCGCGACTGGCGGTGGCGTGGACTTCACATACGTGAACGATACCCTGACCTGGCCGGCCAGTGACAGCACCCCGCAGACCGTCACCATCACCGTGGTGGACGATGCCATCTTCGAAGGCAACGAGACCGTGGAGCTGGAGCTGATGAACCCCACCAACAATGCCACCATCGGCGGTACCTCCACCCATACCCTCACCATCCAAGACAATGACTTCCCCACCTACCCCATCGGTACTGTGAACACCGTGGACAGCGTGGGCGTGGCCGATTCCTTGGGTCTGAAATGCTGGGTCCATGGCGTGGTCTATGGTGTGAACATGCGCCCTGCAGGCCTGCAATTCACCATCATCGATGGTAGCGGCGGTATCGGCGTGTTCCGTGGCGCTGGCAACCTCGGCTATACCGTGACCGAAAGCGATAGCGTGGCCATCCTCGGCACCGTCGCCCAATTCAATGGCCTGACCCAACTCAACGTGGACAGCGTGGTGCTTTTCGGCACTGGCAACACCCTGGTGAATGCCGACGTGGTGACCACACTGGGCGAAGTCACCGAAAGCGACCTCGTCGTCTTCCGTTACGCACACCTCGTGAATCCCGCTCAATGGACGGGCACGGGCTCCGGCTTCAATGTCGATGTGACCGACGGCACCAACACGATCCAAGTCCGCATCGATGCCGACGTGGACCTGTACTCACAGCCCGCGCCTGTGGGCGAGTTCCATGTCTGCGGCCTCGGTGGTCAGTTTGACAACTCTTCCCCCTACACGAGCGGCTACCAACTGCTGCCCCGCTACATGGCGGACATCAAGTACCTGCCTGTGGCCGCACTGGGTGCTGACACCTCACTCTGCGCTGGCGACAGCCTCGTGCTGGGCGCTTCCAACTCCGGCAACAGCTTCCTGTGGAGCACTGGTGCCATGACTCAGACCATCACTGTGGGCGCCGCAGGCACCTACTCCGTGGCAGTCACCGACACCAACATGAACGAGACCCGCATGGACACCATCGTGGTGACGGCCCTCGCCTCCCCGATTGCCGCCTTCACTGAGATTCAGACAGGTCAATTTTCCTGGGACTTCACCGACGGCTCCAGCAATGCAACCAGCCTGTTCTGGGTCTTTGGCGACGGCAATACCAGCACTGCGGCGAACCCGAGCCATACCTATACCAACTTTGGCACATTCACCGTCACCCTCATCGCGACCAATGCATGTGGCTCCGATACCACTACGACAACGGTGGATGTGGTGATTGCTGTGACCAACCCAATCGCTGGCCAAGTGTCGGTCTATCCGAACCCGAACCAAGGCAACATGACCGTGGAATGCCTCAACTGCGCCGCTGGCGAGCCGCTGACGGTTCAGGCCTTTGACGCAACGGGCCGCCTGGTGATGACCCAAACCGGCGACCGCCGCCAAGTGTTGAGCCTGAGCGTCGCTCCCGGCGTGTACACGATTGGCGTGCGATCCAGCCTCGGACGCAGCTGGACCCGCGTGGTGGTTCAGTAAACCAAGAGGAATACGAAATCGCAGGGGCCGCTCGAATGGGTGGCCCCTGTTTCATTTCCGGCGATTCATCATCAGGATGCCAAGACAAGCCCAATTCGAGCTGCATTTGCAGAAAATCCAGAAAAAATCGTCTGAACCTGTGATCCAAGCAGCGGGTGCCACCCGTATCTTGAAGTGCCTTTGCGGCAATTTGATCGATCAGGTGTCTAGAAACATGTCAGTAGCCCAGCGCATCTTGGGCCTGCACCCCTACCCTCGCAGCTGGTATGTGGTGGCAGTGTCCTCCTCCTTGAAATCCGGCGAAATCCGGGAAGTCGAGTTTTGTGGCCAACGATTGGTCTTGTACCGGACCGTGGGTGGCCGTGCCCTGCTCACCGAGGCGTATTGCCCGCACATGGGGGCGCATTTCGCGCATGGCGGCACGGTGGTGGGTGAGGACTTGAAATGCCCCTTTCATGGGTTTTGCTTTGATCCGGAGGGGAAATGCGCCCAAACAGGCTACGGGACCAAGGTGCCTCCACAGGCACGCCTGCAGGTTTTCCCGACAATCGAGCGGAATGGACTCATCATGGCATGGAATGGGGAGATCGGATCCACGCCGGATTTTGAGATTCCGGAATGGAATTGGGACGGCTGGACGCCGACGCGGTTCAAGGAATGGGAATTGACCAGTCATCCGCAGGAGGTTGCGGAAAACAGCGTGGACATCGGGCATTTCCGGCATGTGCATGGCTATGATGAGGTGAAGGAGATCGAGGACATCCGGACGGACGGGCCGAGGCTGTACGGCAAGTATGGGATGGCTCGGATGACCAACTTCATCGGCAAGTGGGGAAAGAAGGTGGAGATCGAATTCACGATCCATCAGCATGGCTTGGGGTTTGCGCTCGTGGAGGCTTATGTGGTGAATTATGGAATGCATAGCCGACACTTTGTCCTGTCCTCCCCGATCGATGGGAAGGTGATGTTTTTGCGCATCGGGGTGAGTGTGCGACTGGATTTCAAGCCGCGGAATATCCATCCGCTGCTGGGCCTGCTACCTACGGCTCTGATCCGCAAGCTGGTGGTGAACGGCTATTATCACGGCTATTGCAAGGACGTGAGCGACGATTTCAAGGTCTGGAACAACAAGGTGTATATCCATCCGCCCTACCTGGCGCAGGGTGATGGGCCTGTGGTGCTGTATCGGAAGTGGGCTGCGCAGTTTTATTGAAGATCACCTCCCTACCACGACCCTCTCGGTGACCCATTCGCCTGTGCGCAGCCTGGCCCTGAGCAGGTAGATTCCGGAGGGAATTCCCGCCAAGTCCACAGCTGCCTCGGCAGTCGCAGGGATGGAATGCAGCGTCAGGCTGCGCCCTGCGATGTCCAGCAGCTCATACCCTACCAACAGGTCATGCTCATCCACCAGACGGATGCTCAGGTGCTCACGGGCAGGCACAGGAAAAACCACAATTCCCTTAGAAACCGACGCACGAGGCCTTGCCTCCGGTTCTTGCAGCAACACACTGGGCATGCTGTCCACGAAGTAGAGTTCGTGCCCCACTGCGTTGCACTCAGCACTCAAGACAAATCCATTTCCCCAAGGGATGGACTCATAGACCTTCAAAGATTGGGGCCCAGGCACAGGATCGGGCAATGGTGTGAACGTGCCGAGATTGTAGCGCAACGGGTGGCTTCCCATGGCAGTGGAGGCACCGCTGAGCAGGACGCCTTGTTCGCTGCTGCCGTGCATTCCCAGTATGCCTTCGTGCTTCCCCGGCCAATAAATGCGCTGGTTCAGGCTGCCTGTCGCCAAATCTGCGGCCAAAATCTCGTCGCCTTCACTGTAGCAGTAGAAAGGCAAATGCAACCTGGTACCGATCCACATACCCCTCTGAAGCATGCCATAGTTCTCGCCGGGGCATACCGGACCAAGGACAGCCGTGCCTGACGGCGTGCCGTCGCTCTGGTAGAGGAATCCATATTGGGCTGCGTCACGGGCGAGGAAATAGAAATGCTGGTCGTCCACTTGGCTGACCTCCCCATAAGGCATGGAGGAAATGCCCCCGGTTCCTACCAATCCTACGGTTCCTGCCTGCGTGCCATCAGTGAACATGAGTTCAGCCCCCGCAGCGTTCATACGGCTGATCGAGAAGGCAACCTTGCCAGCAGCGGTGTCTTGGAAGTGGGGGAAGTAGTTCCCATGCAGGGAAAATGATCCGATCGCTATGCTCCCGCTATCACCCGTGGTGGCATAGATGGTGGATAGGTTTCCGCTCCAAGAGTTGTCGTTGGTGAAGTACAAAATCTTGTCGTGGATGCTGGTGGAGTGGCCCAGATATACGTCTTGGTGCTGGACCACTTGATGGAGCCCCCCTGCATTGCGATCGCAGGCCCAGATGCTGATCTGGCTCGTGTTGTTGCGGACGCCGATCAAGATCCAGTGCGCATTGTGTCCGATGACCGTCTGCATGTAGCTGCCGCCAACCTGCGCCCGTGCCCAGAATGCAGTGCCATTTGGGGTGCCGTCGGTATGCCAGACGCCCTGCTGCCCGCTGAGGTTTTCGCCGGAAAAATAGACACCACTGCTCTCGTCCACGTAGAGGCTGTCCGGGATGAAATCCGTCCCCGACCACAACAACTGGGTGCCGGAAGAAGTGCCGTCCGTGCGCAACAATCTGTAGCCGGAATTGGGCACCTCCACGCTGAGGTAGAGGTTGTCCTGCCACATGACAGAGTCAATCACGGTGATGGATCCGCCCCAGGGGATGAGGTTGATGAGCATTGAGGTGCCCGCGGGTGTGCCATCTGTCCGCCAAAGGCCACGTCCATTGCCGGGCGAATCCGCCATGAACACCACACCGTGCGCTGCGCGACCTAGGAAGTGGGGCTTGCTAGACGATGGCCTGCCAGCGAAGGGATTGACTTGAACAGTTCCATTCAGGCTGCCGTCCGTGCGGTAGAGCTTGGACAATCCGAATTGGTTGATGGCGAAGTATGCGGTATCGCCCCGGCCGCGCAAGTCAATTTTGGCTCCAAAAACCTGTGGCGTGACAAGCGGATACGTCCCAGCGTACGTGCCATCGATGCGGTAAACGAACCCGTCATACACGACCAATAGGGTATCCCCGATGGCGGCCGTGACGGGCAATTGGGGATAATTCTGGAAGGTATAGGTGGGCAGGGTATCGATGCCGGTGCTGTCCACGATGAGGATGCGGTTGATGCTCGCGTCCTTCATGTACACCCGATTGCCCGCTGCAGCGTAAGAGGTCGTGTTATGTCCCTGGGGGCCAGCCACCTGTTCCAGCAGTGTGGGACTCTGATTGCTGCCGTCCGTCATGCGGATTTCTTTCCCATGCGCGATCCCGCCATCGTCCGAGGCCCAGTAGAGGTGATGTCCCGTGGTTGCGATCCTGCCACGACCAGGGATACCGTCCGCTGGTCCGGGATTGTAATCTTCATATAAGTGGGTGCCGGCGACAGTGCCGTTTGAAACCCATAATTCGCGGCCATGGACGCTGTCATTGGCTGAAAACCAAAACTTGCCATCAAATGCCACAAGGTCACGGACATCCTCATTGCCGCCCGGCCACAGGTCGATGCTCTGCACACCCGGATTGCCATCGGTCAGATGCAGTGCGCCCGAAGCCACGAAGGCGACCTTGTTCCCAATCACTTGGATCTGTGTGGAATCCACCTTGACTCCGAGCGAATCCACCCTCCAAGTGCCTGATTGCGTCCCATCAGAACGCACCACGATGAGTCGGTCGAGGTAATAGAAACCCCAAAAACTCACAATCGCTGAATCGGTCGGCACCATGGCTCGCGGCGTATATCCCATTGTGGGCAGCGTCACCAATGGTTGGGTGCTGGAAGCGCTGAGATCCGTTTGCCAAAGAGCACTGCCAGTAACGCCCTGAAAATTCGACCCATGGAAGTAATAATGGCCCCGCCACGCCAGGTATTGCGTGCCTGAGTTGTTGTTCGCTGGTTTGGAATAGGCTACAAGCATGGCGGAGGATTGGGAGCCCACATTCACAATCCAAGGGTTGTAACCATCCGGCTCACTGTAGCCTGTGAGCAACACTTTGTTCCCAATCGGGTAAAAGTGCCCTAGCTTCATCTTGCCATCTGTCGCCTGATCGGGCATGATGTCCTTGAGGAGACTGACGGATTGCGCCCTGAGCGGGGCGATGCCGCAGGATAGCCAGCCCATGAACATGAGCAAGGGGATCAAAAAACGGTGCAAAAACAAGGTTGTGAGGCGAAAGGTTCGATTCATTGCACCCCAATAATGAGATATCTAGGGATATTTCCAAATAATCTTTTGGGCAGCATGGGCATGGCTATGGACACCCATGAGGGTTGGCGAAGAGTCGTTTAGAACCAGATCCATCGTGGTGCATGCCTTTGTGTTGGGTTTCGAGATGGCCCGCAGGTGCCGCGCCTTGGATTGAAAAACTGGAAAATGGCCGATTGGATTTGGTGCGTATTTCCTAAATTTCCCTCATGTTGTACTTGACTCAGCTTGTCTATCTGCATCCCGGCCAAGAGGCTGCCTTTGAGGCGTTTGAGGCGGAGGTGATCCCCTTGATGTCGAAATATGGGGGCGAATTGGTGGGGCGGATGAAGCCGGGAGTCGGGACCTGGGTCGATGGGATCATGGCCGCGCCGGACGAGGTGCATGTGGTGCGGTTTCCCGATGAGGCAGCATTTCAGGCATTTTCAGCGGATCCTCGGAGGCAGGAATTGCTACCGTTGAAGGAGCAGGCGATCCGTGAGGTGGTGCTGATCCGGGGCGGGCGGGCTTGAGTCCAGCGTGACACCTCCCTCCTATTCCGCGTCGAATGGTTGCTTCTTGAACTGATTCAGGCTGATTCTACCGGGGAATTCTTCGGAGAAGATGGCTCCACCGAATTGCAGTCGAAGCTTTGTCTCGTAATCGCCCTTGAAAATAGGTGCGACCGTCATCACGATGTAGCCCGGAGGCAGGAGAATATCCTGTGTTCCCGTGCCACAATCCGCAAAACTGGTTTCGATGGGCATCCACTTGCCACTGGGATTTTTGGCCTGCATCGTGAAGGGTAGATCGCCGGAACTCCCGATTGTAAGGGTATCGGTGGAACAGTTGAGAACAAATACAGGACGTCCATCCTTGGCCGTCGTTCCCCTCTCGCCCGTGCCAAAATTCAGGAAGTCGCTCAACTGCTTGGTCGTCGCACGATGGTCGATTTTCACCCATACATCGCCAGAATCCGGCATTGGGTACTTGTTGCGGTCCCAATCCAGTTGCAAGTGTTGATAGGTATGCATCGCTTCGACAGGAGACTCCAACCACAGGGTATCCATCTGTGGGCCAATGTAATAGATGTCATAATTGCGGTGCCCCATCCATTCCAATTCTTGTGGCTCGGAAGGGAGGTCGAATGTATCCATCAGCACTGGCAGTTTGAAGTCCACGGTAGTTAATAGCTTGGACTCGTGATTTCTACATGAAACATTCGTGAGAACGATGCCCAAAAGAAGGGACGGAATGAATAAGCGGAGGGCTGCCGTACCAGGACGATGTGAGTTCAAATTCTCGAGGCCTTGGCTCATTTGAATGCAGTTTTCCGGGTAAATTCCTGTCAGTTTTCATCCAAGATAGGGCAAATTCTCGTATCAAACCATAAGAACATGAAGTCAAACAATTCTACAATTCCTCTCGCCTGTGACCACACCTTAGAAGCATTTGAACCTGATCGGCCGCAGTTGCTGGCACTCAGGCGGCGCTGCCCGACTTGCCGGAAAATGGTGCAAGCACGGCGTGACGATACCGTGATTTTGCCAGAGCCTGAACTGCCCCAAAAATCCAAAATCGAATGGGAACTGGAGGCGGAGCGGCTGCGGGTGAGGATGCCGACGGGAATGGCAACTGTACCCACGGTCTTTCGAATTGCGATGGGAATCATCCTCTTGATCTGTCCGTTCCTTCCCTTCGTGGAAAAAGAAATTTCCATGCCAGAGGCCTTACAATACATCGTCTCAATCGGCACAGCATGCTTCATCATAGGCCACGGGATGTATGTTGGCCATCTGGAACGCACGATTGAATTTGATCGGAATAAACTTGTCTTGCATCGCAAGTCCCTAGGTTTGCACTTTCGGAAAGAGGGAGAAACTGCGGATATCAAGTTGATCTTGTACTTCGTCTATGAAAATGGCGAGGATACGGAGGAATCCCTCCACATCCGTTTCGGTGAGCGAAATGAAATCAAGATCTCGGTATCTGTCAGCACCGCCGAGATGAAATGGCTGGAACAAATGCTCCTTCAAACCCAAGCCCGATTGCTGCGACATGCCGAGAGCGTGGCTCAATAACGCTGGTACCAATCGAAGCGGCTTTGGGTGATGGCGTCCTTTTCGCGGTGGAGGTAGTCGAGGTAGGCTTGGGCGACAGGGCTGTGACGCTTGCCGCGCAGCCATACCAGGCACCATTTGGTGTAAATGGGCAGGCCGGGCGAAGGGATGATGGCGACTTCTCCGGATTGGAGTTCGTGCTTGAGTCCGATGAGGGGCATGAGGGAGTAGCCTAGCCCAGCGATCACCGCTTGCTTGACAGCTTCATTGGAGGTGAGTTCCAGCCGCTTGCCGGGGCGCATGTCCATCTGCTTCAGGTAGTCCTCCATGATCAATCGTGTGCCTGACCCGGATTCCCGCAAGATGAGTGGAAGGCTGCCGCCTCCGATCGGAACTTGCTCAGACCCGCCGTCAACCGTACCGCCTCCGCCCACGAGGAAAAGCTTGTTGTCCAGCAATTCGACGTGCTCGGTGCCAAAGGAGGTGGGCAGGATGGACAGCAGCGCAAAATCCAGTTCATTGTTTTCCAGGCTCAAGACCACCTTTTGGCGATTGGTCACGTCCATGACCAGCTCCACCCCGGCATGTTGCTGCATGAAGCCTGAGAGGTAGTAGGGCAGGATGTACTTGCCTGTGGAGACCACCGAGATCTTCAGTCGGCCTGTGAGCAAGCCCTTGTAGGCCATGGTCTTGCTCTGGATGGCGTGAACCTGCTCCAAGATTTCCTCAGCTGCTAGCGCGATTTCCCTGCCAAAGTCCGTGATATGGATCCGCCGTCCGACATTTTCCGTGAGGGGAATGTCGAATTGGTCCTGCAGGTTCCTGAGCTGAATCGAAACCGCAGGCTGACTAAGGTGCAGTTCTTCGGCGGCGCGGGTCACACTCCCGGTTTGCACCACCTTGAGGAAAACCTGCAATTGGTTCAAGGTATAATTCATAAGACAATCGAATGGCTTCAATATCAAATATAAATAAAAACATATACATCTACCTCCATACATTTGCAGTATGGTTCAATCCGTCCTTGATGTTTTTTGAAACCCATGGCCATCAATCCCGCAGCGAACGAACTGCTTTACCCAAAGACGACCATTCACTGTGTAGAAAGTAAGGAAGTAAAGAAGTAAGGAAGTCTTTTCAAGTATTAGCCTGGCGATAGTGCCACAGCATGCCCGAGGAGGGATCTCCTCAGCAGAAGTTGTGGTTGCGAAGCCGGGCTTTTTTTTTCATGGATTGGGCAAACGTCGCTTGGGATGCTTTTCGGTTGAGGACACCATTGGATCACCCTCCACCGTAATCTCCCCGACACTCCGCCGCAATCCGATTCGGAATCCACTCAGGATATTCTTATCTTGTCCATTGTTTGTATCTGGTGGTAAAACGTTGTAATGTATTCATCGTCAATGCTATGAAGCAATTTTTCGCCTATATCGGGGGCGCCGCGGCAGCATGTGTGCTGTCTTGGGGCCTGGGAAGTGCCGACCTCAAGGCACAGGACCGCTCCGCAGCGGCCATGACATACTTTCAAAACAGCGCCGAGCGGCATGGACTCAGCCGAAAGGACGTTTCTGAACTCATCGTCACCGACGTGACGCCCTCCGAGGGGGGCATACAGCACGTCTATCTGCGCCAAGGCATCGCCGGAATCGGGGTTTATGGCGGAGAAATGGGCATCACCTACGATGCCAATGGCCGCGCCGTGACCGAATGGCAACATGCCGTGCCCGGTGCGCACAACAAGGTCAACACCTCCTCCCCTGCCCTGTCGGCGCGCCAAGCGATCGAGGCAGCGGCCAAGCACTTCGGTTGGACAGCACCCGTGGACCTGCAGCAGACCGCCGACCTCGGCACCCCCGACCAAGCCGTGCGCTTCGCAGGTGGCAACTGGAGCCCGGAGGACATCCCCGCCCGACTCGTCTATTTCCAATCCGACGCCGACCATCTGCGCCTGGCTTGGGATCTGAGCATCTTGCCCATGAAGACCGACCATTGGTGGAGCCTGAAAGTAGATGCCCAAACTGGCGAAGTCCTCGAGCAACTCGACTGGACGGCACATTGCAAGTTTGACAAGCACGATGCGCCTGCGCTGCGTGTGCCTGTGGATCAAGCCAATGCGCCCGAGCCTGCTGCCCCATTCCTGCCGCCCATCGCCAACTCCTACAACGTGTTCCGCGACCCCGTGGAAAGCCCCAACCATGGTGTGCGCACCGTGGTGACCGCCCCCTGGGTCGTCGCCTACAGCCCCTACGGATGGCATGATACCAACGGTGCCGCTGGCGCGGAATATACCATCACCCGTGGCAACAACGTCTGGGCCATGGAGGACGCCAACGGCAACGACGGCACCGGATTCTCCCCCGATGGCGGACCGACCCTCGACTTCAACTTCGCGTTGAACCTGAATGCCGCTCCGAGCACCTACCAAAATGCGGCCATCACCAACCTCTTCTATTGGAACAACCGCATGCACGACGTTTGGGCCAAGTACGGCTTCGACGCGCCCAGCGGCAACTTCCAGCAAAACAACTACGGCACAGGCGGCACAGGCGCTGACTACGTGATCGCGGACGCCCAAGACGGCGGCGGCATGGACAATGCGAACTTCGCCACCCCGGTGGAGGGCACCCGTCCCCGCATGCAGATGTACCTCTGGACCGGTCAAACGACGGTGAATTTCGTGGCCAACAGCCCGACCCAAGTCGCAGGCAGCTATTCAGCCGTTCCCGCGCAATTTGGCCCCGCAGTGCCCACCATCCCGCTCACCCGCGACCTCGTCCTCGTGAGCGACGGCACGTCCAGCCCCAGCCTCGGCTGCAACGCCCTCACCAACGGCGCCTCCCTGAACAACAAGATCGCCCTCATCGACCGGGGCACCTGCACCTTCGTCCAGAAGGTCCAGAACGCGCAAAATGCCGGAGCCGTGGCCTGCGTGGTCTGCAACAACGTCGCGGGCAGCCCCATCACCATGGGCGGCACGAGCACCACGATCAACATCCCCTCGGTCATGATCTCATTGGCCGACTGCAACCTGCTCAAGCAATACCTGAGCAGCCCAGTGAACGTGACCCTGAGCAGCCCCGGCGTGGCCTACGACCGCGACGGCGACCTCGACAACGTCATCATCGCGCATGAATACGGCCATGGCATCAGCACCCGCCTCACAGGCGGCCCCGCGAACAGCAACTGCTTGAACAATGCCGAGCAAATGGGCGAAGGTTGGAGCGACTGGTTTGGCTTGATGATGACCATGAAGCCTGGCGATGTGGGCACGACCATCCGCGGCGTGGGCACCTACGCCGTCTTCCAGCCCACCAATGGCACCGGCATCCGCCCTGCGCCCTATACCACCGACATGAATGTCAACGACTTCACCTACGGTGACATCAGCAACACCACCCTGATTTCCCAGCCCCACGGTATCGGCTTCCTCTGGTGCAACATGCTCTGGGAAATGACTTGGCAATTGGTGAACCGTTACGGATTTGATCCCGACCTCATTAATGGCACGGGTGGCAACAACATCGCGATGAAGCTCGTGATCCAGGGTCTGAAAATGCAGCCTTGCAGCCCCGGATTCGTGGATGGGCGGAATGCGATCCTTGAAGCCGACACCATGCTCTACGGCGGCCAATACAGCTGCTTGATCTGGGAGGCATTTGCAAAGCGTGGCCTCGGCACCGGAGCCAGCCAAGGCAGCACCAACAGCCGCACCGATGGCACCGAGAACTTCAACACGCCAGCCTGCGCCGTTGCCAATTTCGCGGCCAACAATACCACCGTTTGCGCAGGAGCAGCAGTCAGCTTCACCGACCAAAGCGCCGGCAGCCCGACAGGATGGAGCTGGACCTTCGGCGATGGCGGCACCAGCACGCAGCAGAATCCCAACCACACCTACAGCACGCCCGGCACCTACAACGTGACCCTGACAGTCACCGTGGGCGCGAGCAGCAACACCTTCACCCGCAGCAGCTACATCACCGTGGTCGCAGCCCCGACGGCAACCGCCTCCATCAACCACGCCGCCTGCGGCAACAACAACGGCTCCATCACCGCCACAGCATCCGGCGGCTCCGGCCCCTACAGCTATGCCTGGAGCAATGGCGGCACCGCAGCCACCATCAGCAACCTCGCCCCCGGCACCTACACCGTCACCACCACCAATGCCGCCGGCTGCACCGGAACCAACACCTTCACGGTGAACAACCAGCCCGGCCCGGCCGTCACCATCTCCAATACTACGCCCACGGCCTGCGGCTCCTCCACCGGAACTGCCACAGCCTCCGCCACAGGCGGCACCGGCAACCTGACCTACGCCTGGAGCAACGGCGGCAACACGGCCACCATCAATGGATTGGCAGCAGGTTCCTACACCGTGACGGTCACCGACGGCAACGGTTGCACCGGGACAGCAGTCGCCACCGTGAGCAACAGCACCGGGCCTAGCGCGACCGTCTCCAGCACCACCCAGACCAGCTGCGGCCTGAACAACGGGGCCGCAACCGCCTCCGCCACCGGAGGCACCGGCAACCTCAACTATGCCTGGAGCAACAGCGCCACCACCGCCGCGATCACCAACCTCGCGCCCGGCACCTATACCTGCACCGTCACGGACCAGTTGGGCTGCATCAGCGTCACCAGCGTGACCATCAACAGCTCCTCCGCCCCCACGGCCAGCATCAGCGCCCAAACCGATGCGCATTGCGGCCAAAACAATGGCAGCGCGACGGCAACAGCGACGGGCGGCACCGGCAACTACAGCTACGCCTGGAGCAATAGCGGCACCACAGCCACCATCAACGGCCTTGCAGGCGGCACCTATACCGTGACCGTCACCGATCAAGCCGGATGCACCTCCACCTCCAGCACCACGCTGCAGGCATTTTCCAACCCGACCGCCAACGTGGTCGCCACCAATGCCACCTGCTACAACCAGAACGACGGTTCCGTGGTCGCCAACCCCACCGGAGGCAACCCGCCCTACACCTACCAGTGGAGCAACAGCGGGATCACCAACCAGATCAATGGCCTTGTGCCCGGTCTGTACTTCGTGACCATCACGGATGCCAGCGGATGCTCAGTGACCGCCTTCGGTGTGGTGGACCAGCCACTTGAGCTTGTCCTCACCACGAGCAGCACCAATGAATCTGCCCCCGGCGCGAATGACGGCAGCGCCACCGTGAACGCCACAGGCAGCAACCCGCCCTACACCTACCAATGGAGCAGCGGCGGCACAGCAGCCACCGAAACCGGGCTCCCCGGCGGCACCTACACGGTCACCGTGACCGACGTGAATGGCTGCTCCGCAGTCACCACTGTGGACGTGCAGACCACCGTGGTCGGCGTGAGCGGCAGCATGGGTGGCGCGGAAGTCACCCTCTGGCCCAACCCGAATGACGGTAGCTTCTTCCTGACCATCCATCTGGCCGAGCACCAAGACGTGGACCTCCGCCTCTACAACAACCTCGGGCAGATTGTGGAGCAACGCAGGTTGGTGGATGTGTACCGGACGCGGGTGTTCTTCGAGGCGAAGAACCTTGCCGATGGGGTCTATCACCTGCAAATCGGCAACGCCGACTTCCATGTAGCGAAGAAGGTGGTGGTGCGGAACTGAGGCACAATTCGCTGATTTTAAACGTCGAAGGGACAGGTCGCAACCTGTCCCTTCGGCGTTTATACAGACAAGAAATTGGATCTTAGGCTTTGGCCTTCCGGCTCCAGAGGAAATAAATCGGAATTCCGATGAGGACGATCACCAATCCGGGGAAGCTGTAATTGGGCTTCATGATGAGGATGTTCACGCAGAAGGCGAGGGCCATGAGGAGGTAGATCGCCGAGACGATGGGGTAGCCAAGGGCCTTGTAGGGGCGCTCCATGTTCGGGGCCTTTTGGCGGAGGATGAAGATGCCTGCGATGGTGAGAATATAGAATAGGACGACCACGAAGATGACATAGTCGAGGAGGTCGCCGTATTTGCCGCTGAGACAGAGGGCGGAGGCCCATGCGAATTGCAGCCACAGGGCAGCGCCGGGGACACCTTTGCTGTTGTTGCGCTTGAGGAAGCCGAAGAAGAGGCCGTCATTGGCCATGGCTTGATAGACGCGGGCGCCTGACATCACGATGCCATTGTTGCAGCCAAAGGTCGAGATCATGATGAGGACGGCCATGATGGTGACGGCATTGTCGCTGAACATCTGGGAGATGGCGGCGGTGGCAACCCGGTCATTTTCAGCGTACATGATGCCCCGGGAAAATGCGTCCCCTGCATTGGGCGCGCCGTGGAAGGGCAGGACATTCAGGTAGGCAACATTCACTAGCAAGTAGAATCCGATCACGATCACCGTGCCGTAGAGCAGGCTCATGGGGATGTTGCGCTTGGGATTTTGCACGTCTCCAGCGATGAAGGTGACATTGTTCCAGGCGTCGCTGCTGAATAGAGAGCCAACGAGCCCCACTCCCATCGCGGAAAGCAAGCCCATGGTCGTGAGCGCGGAAAAGGTGCCATTGCCATTTTCATCCGTTCCGAATTTTCCGAAATCCCAGAAGCCCTGCATGTTCATGTTCCAGACATCGGGCTTGCGGAAGATGATCAATCCGAGGAGGATGATGCCGAAGAGGGCGATGAGCTTGGTGCTGGTGAAGAGGCGGAGGATGATCTTGCCGTAATTGATCCCCATCGAGTTGATGAAGGTGAGGACCAATACGGAGAAGATGCCCAGCAATTGCGCAGCAGTGAGCTTGAAGCTGCCGAGCTCCAAAAGGACATTCTTCTCACTGAATACAGGCCATATCTGCCCGGTGTATTTGGCAAATGCGACAGCTACCGCCGCGATCGTGCCCGTCTGAATCACGGCGAAGAGGCTCCAACCATATAGGAAACCGACGAGCGGGCTATAGGCCTCTTTCAAGTAAACGTATTGGCCGCCCGCCTTGGGGAACATGCTCGCGAGCTCGCCGTAGCTCAGTGCCGCGAAGATCGTCATGATGCCGGTGATGACCCATAGCAGGAGCATCCAACCTGGCCCGCCGACCATGCGCCCCATGTCCGCTGAGACGATGAAGATGCCCGAACCGATCATGGAGCCCGCTACGATGAGGGTGGCGTCCAGGAGGTTCAGTGCTTTTTTGCCATCAGGGGTGGCGGTGATCTTGCTCATGCAATTCGATGATTTGAGGCCAAGATAGAAAAATCCGCGAAGCGGGGGAGAATGAGGACGGAGGGCGAATGCAAGACAAAATCCGAAGGTCTCCCCCGAGCCACCCAGCGGGGTCGAGCGTGTATAGCCAAAGGCGACGCACCATATCACCTTCACCCAAATGCACGCCTGGTTCGCGGGAAGCATTGGCGGGGGTGGCACGATGCAAAACGATGCTGCAGGGTTTTGAAGCTCCAATCACTTCCTTTCGCCGGAGGCAAAGGTTCGTTCGGCGTGCGGCAAGATGCCGCCGCCTCAGCCTTCCATCACCGCTAGGAGCTTGTTTTCGGCGCGTTGCACCAGGAGGGCATTCGCGACGGCGGCCCATTCTGCGGGGCCGTAGTTGATGAACATCTTGAGGATGAGGCCCGTCTGTGTGGTGACATTGAATTCCTCCAAGAGCAGGCTCAGCAGTTCACCAACAGCCGCGCTCTGGTCGGTGGCGCAAATCCACAGGGAGATGGCGTTCGTTTGGATCATGCTGATGTCCACCCGTGCCCGTGCTGCGGCGGCGAGCACCCGGTCAATCTGCGGGGCTTCCATGAAACTGAAGTCCCGGGGTTGGATGCGGAGCAGGATCTGTGCCTTCTTGACTACACGGATGCAGACATCGTCGCTCTGTGTCTCGGCTCCTGCTGATGAAATCACGGTTCCGGGCAGGCTGATGTCCTTGAAACACTTGACGTACAAGGGAATGCCGAGGTTGCGAATGGGCTTGATCGTCTTGGTATGGATGACCGATGCGCCGTAAAAGGTCATTTCCACCGCGCGTTCATAGCTCAGGGCGTCCAGCTTGATCGTGTCCTGCTCGATGCGGGGGTCGACGTTCAGAATGCCCTCGACGTCCTTCCAAACCGTGACACTCTCCGCTCCCAAGCCTTGGGCAAAAATGGAAGCCGTGTAGTCAGAGCCTTCCCGACCCAGGGTCGTCACCTTGCCTTCGGTGCTGCTGGCAATGAAGCCTTGGGTCACAACGACATCATTTTCCGCAAAAAGCGGCAGGACTTTGGATTGGAGGTTCTCATTGGTCAGGGAGAAAATCACTGTCGCCTGGGTGTAGGTCGCGTCCGTCTTGACGATGTCACGGGCATCCACGAGCGCCACGCGGTGACCATCTTTTTTCAGAAAATGAGAAAGAATGCAAGCGGAGAGCAACTCGCCGAAAGCGACGATGCGGTCATAGGTCCGGTTCGGGAATTCCCCCAAGAGCAGGATGCCCTTGCAAATCCGCTCGATCTCCAAGAAATACTGCTCGACTTCGTCTTTGACGGTCGCGCCATCATCACCAAACAGCCCATTTACCACGCCAAGGTGGAAATCGCGGATGCGGCGAAACTGCTCCCAAGTCTCCGATTCCCGGAAATCCCGCGCCGACCAAGCCAATTTCTCCAAGTGATTGGTCGTCTTGTCCATGGCCGAAATCACCAAAACAAGACGGTTTTGAGGGAGAAAATTGCCGATGATCCGGCTCACATTCCGCACGGCGTCAGCGTCCTTGACCGACGCACCACCAAATTTCATGACCTGCATTGTGCAAATCTAAAATTGAGAATTGAGATTCAATGCAGTTAAAATAAGAGGTATCGGCGTCCCGCCGAATGCCGACCCTGCGCAAGCCTCCAGCGGATTCCTTCCTGAATGTCGTTTTTTCACACATGAGTGCTTCCGCCTGAGGCTCGAGCAGGGTAGCCCTGTGGCCCCCTTCGAGTCCCTCAGGGACCCCTAGGCCACGGGCTTACCTTCACTGCATTGTATTGCGAATCGAAAGTTGGCTTGGAGAACCTCAGCCTAATTTCGATTCTCAAATCCCAGAATAAACAAGGTGGGCGTCTCTTCGTTATACCAACCATAAAGCTTAACTTGCTTGCTTTTCCTTTTGGAAGCGGCGAAAGACTACAATTTTGATGTAATAATCGAATGGCTGGAAAACCAGAAAATCAAGGAGGATCGGGCGGGAGTAAGTTCCCGAGGGGATCGAGCAATCTGTATTGGATCTATGCACTGATCCTGCTCTTCATCATCGTGGCCACCTACCTGTTCCCGACGGGTGGCAGCACCAAGCAAATTTCCCCGAGCTACTTCATCAACACACTGATTCCCAATCACTATGTGGACAGCGTGGTGGTTGTAAACAAGGAGGACTTTGAGATCTTCCTCACGCCGGAGGCGATGCAGGCGGAACCGTTCAAGAAGGAATTCCCGAACTACCGTCCCGATGCCCGCGACCGCAGCCCGCAGTACCATTTCAGTGCAGGCGCATCGGCGGAGACGATCACGAACAAGTGCGTGGAGATGAACATCATGGTAACTCCGGTTACCAAGACGGACTATTTCGGCACTTTGCTGCAAATCCTGCTGCCGCTGGCAGTGATCGTGGCGCTGTGGATCTTCTTCATGCGCCGCATCGGTGGCGGAGGGCCCGGCGGACAGATTTTCAACATCGGCAAGAGCAAGGCGCTCCTGTATGATAAAGAGAACAAGGTCGAAGTTACCTTCAGCGACGTGGCTGGCTTGGAAGAAGCCAAGGTCGAGGTCGAGGAGGTCGTCGAATTCCTCAAGGAGCCGGCCCGCTACACCCGCTTGGGTGGCCATATCCCCAAAGGAGTGCTCCTCGTGGGCCCTCCCGGAACTGGCAAGACCCTGCTCGCCAAGGCAGTGGCTGGCGAAGCCAAGGTCCCCTTCTTCTCCTTGAGCGGCTCCGACTTCGTGGAAATGTTCGTGGGTGTGGGTGCTGCCCGTGTCCGCGACCTGTTCAAGCAAGCAAAGGACAAGGCTCCCTGCATCGTGTTCATCGACGAGATCGACGCGATCGGCCGGGCACGTGGCCGCAACAACTTCACCGGAGGCAATGACGAGCGCGAGAACACGCTGAACCAGCTCCTCGTGGAAATGGATGGCTTCAACAGCGACACAGGTGTGATCCTGATGGCCGCCACGAACAGGCCGGACGTCCTCGACCCTGCATTGTTGCGTCCGGGCCGCTTTGACCGTCAGATCAGCGTGGACCGCCCTGACCTCAAGGGCCGCGAGCAGATTTTCAAAGTCCACCTCAAGAACATCAAGCTCAGCGACGACGTCGAGGCCTCCAAACTGGCTTCGCAAACGCCCGGCTTTGTGGGTGCGGACATCATGAACGTGTGCAACGAGGCTGCCTTGATCGCCGCGCGCAAAAACAAGGACTCCGTCGATATGTCCGATTTCCAAGACGCGGTGGACCGTGTGATTGGAGGTCTGGAGAAGAAGAACAAGATCATCAGCCCGGACGAGAAGAAGATCATCGCCTACCACGAAGGTGGTCATGCGGTGGCCGGATGGTTCCTGGAGCATGCGCATCCGCTGGTGAAGGTCACGATCGTGCCTCGCGGTGTCGCCGCCCTCGGCTATGCACAGTACCTCCCCAAGGAGCAATACCTCTACAGCACCGAGCAAATGATGGATCAGATGTGTGTGGCTCTAGGCGGTCGCGTCGCGGAAGACCTCATCTTTGGACGGATCACCACCGGCGCACAAAATGACCTGGAGCGCATCACGCAACAGGCTTACGCCATGGTCACCGTTTACGGCATGAACTCCAACATCGGCAATGTCTCCTTCGTGGACCATGACGGTGAGTACAGCTTCCGCAAGCCCTACTCCGAGGAGATGGCTTCGCAGATCGACAAGGAAGTCCGCGCCCTGATCAATGGCGCCTACGAGCGCACCAAGGCCCTGCTGATCAAGCACCGCGACGCCCTGGAGATCGTGGCCAAGACCCTGCTTGAAAAAGAGGTGATCTTCAAGGACGACCTCTACACCCTGATCGGCCCCCGCCCCTTCCCGGATCCCAGCGATCCCGAAAGCAAGGTGAGCGCCAACACGGAAGCAGAAGCAGCCGCCCCCAAGGTGAGCCTGAACAAGCCCGTGGACGCTCCGGCGGCACCCGAGGCACCCAGCGCAGAGGCTCCGTCATCTCCTGAGGCAAAGCCGAAAAACGAAATTCCTGACCTGCCGCCGCCTCCGCCGAGCGCAGAGTAAGCGCAGTGAGTATTTGGCAAATTGCAGTTTCCGGTGTTCCGGGAGCTGCAATTTGTTTTTGGGGGTGCGGTCATTGCTTGATCATCTTTCCTCGGAGCCGTCTGCGGTAGAAGCCCTTCATCTGCAGGTAAAGCCAATTTCCCATCTTGGAGGGCAGCATGGCCTGGAAATGCTTGGCCGCATTTCGCCCAAAGTCGAAGACGTAGCTCATGCGGTTGTCGTCCACGTAGAATCCAGCGGCTTGTGCGCGGCTGATGGCCTCTGCGCGGTCGGCAGCTGTGAAGGCATCGGTCTCGAAGAGGATCCGGGGCTTGATTTCGTGGAATTCATGCATGACCGTGTGCAAGAACCGGCCGTGTTGCTCGACAAACTCCCAAAGCTGTGTGCCCCGGTAAGGCACCATCGAGTAAAACAATGCAAAGTCCAGCCCGGCACCCTGCGCATAAGCCAAGGTCTCCTCAAACGTCTCCTTGGTTTCCCCCGGATTGCCGATGATGAATTGACCGAGGACCTCGATGCCCGCGGATTGGAAGGTGCGGATTCCTTGCGTGATGTCCTCGATGGTGATCTGCTTGCCCATCTGCGCCAGCAGTTGGTTGTTGGCGGATTCGATGCCAATGCCGACATTGTAGCAGCCCGCTTGCCGCATTTTCTGGGCAAGTTCGGGGTTGATGCGGTCCGCTCGCAGGGGCGTGGACCAGAGGATGTTCAGCCCTCTCGCGATCAATTCGTCGCAAATCTCCTCCGCTCTGTCCAAGCTCATGTTGAAGCTGTCATCGTTGAAAAAGAAGGTCTTGCGGCCATAAGTGCGCACGAGGTACTCGATCTCGTCCACGAGATTTCGGGGGTTGCGCTTCTTCCATTTGAACTCCCAGACCGCCGCCGAACTGCAAAACGCGCATTTGTAAGGGCAGCCCCGGCTCGTCACCACCCGGTGGATGGGATAGGCATCCATGTCGAATATGTCGTAGGCCGGCATGGGCAATTCATCGATGTTGCGTAGGCCCTTTCGGGCTGGGGTTTGTCGCGTTTTGCCGTCATTGTCCCGGAAAATGAGTCCGTCCACCGCCTCCAATGAGGTCCCCTCCTTGAGGCAGCCAATGATCTCGCTGAATGCCGCCTCCCCCTCTCCTACTACCGCCAAGTCAAATGCGTCGAAGTCCATGATTTCTGTCCCTAACGTGGAGACATAAGGGCCGCCTACAACGATGGGAGTCTCAGGAAACCGGGCCTTGATGCGCTGTGCAAGGGCGAGCGCCTCCTTGAAAATGCCGCTCATCAGCGTGATGCCCACGAGATCGAACTGGGTGGCAAAGAAGCGTTCTGTGACGCGTTTGGAGGCGATCCTCGTGTCCAGCAGGGTGAATTCGAGGTCCTGGTGGTGCAACCTCGCATAAGCAGCGATGTATCCGAGGCCCACATGGAAGGCCTTCTCTTTTCTCCCCTGATTGGGATAAATCAATCCGATTTTCATGGCTTTAGAATTTGAAATGAATGCCCGTGACCTGTTCTGATTGCTGCCAAAGCTGCGTTGCCTCGGCGGTGTCGGGGAATGCAACTTCGAGCGCAACAGGGGCGCTGTCCAATCCCTGAAAGAGGAGGCCATTTCGCGCATGCGGATCCGTGATCGCCCGCATGACCCGCTCCGCCCCCACCTGCGCAGGATGCGCGTACCGCCACTGCGTGTAGCGTGCATGGATGCGCCGGAGCAGGTCGGGCACATGTCGCTGCAATGCCGTGCGGGTATAGCCGGGATCAGCGGAGGTCACTGTGAACGCATCCGGATCAACACGGCGGGACAATTCCGTTGCAAACAGCATCTGCGCGCGCTTGCTCTTGCAGTAGGCACGCACGGGATCGTAACCGCCGCTGCGCCCAGCAAGGTCGTCCAGTTCCAGCTTGCAGTCCATGGCGGCATTGCTCCCGACGATGGTCACCCGTGCGATTCCTGAGTTGCGCAGCAGCGGCAGCAGGAGCCCCGTCAATGCAAAATGACCGAGGTGGTTTACCCCCATTTGCAATTCGAAGCCTTGCCGGGTCCATCCTTGCGGCGGGGCCATGATGCCTGCATTCAATACCAGCAAGTCGATGCATGGCAGGTCGCGTTCGCAGGTCTCAGCCAACCGCCGGACGGAGTCCAAGTCCGCCAAGTCCAGTTTGAGCAAGGAGAATTTGGCGCCCGGCTGACCCTTCTGAAGGGCCTGCAAGGCGCGACGGCCGCGTTCCATGTCGCGGCAGGCCATCACGACATGGGCACCCTGCGCCGCCAACATTGCAGCGAGCGCATAGCCAATGCCGGAATTGGCGCCCGTGACCACGGCCGTCTTTCCAGTGAGCGGTGAAGGAGACATGCCTACTCTGTCTCGCGTGAAATGGATTGGAGCGTGAAAGGCATGCCGCATCTGAGGCGGCGAGGGCGATCGTGTAGCAAAGGCAAGCTGGTGAAAATCTTCAATGTCATTCCAACAGCGTTTGTGAAAAGATAAGTTCCAGCCAACCGAATGTAACAACTTTTCGGGGTATTCGGGAGAAACTGTTAGAAATCGGGAATTTGATCGGGATGAGAGGAGTTGTGTAACTTGCCGCCCCGTGGATTCGAGCAAGAAGATCTATTTCGCCTCCGACCTGCACCTGGGTGCCCCTGACGCTGCCACTAGTCTGGTGCGAGAGCGGCATTTTGTGAAATGGCTGGAGACGATCAAGGACAGCGCATCCGAATTGTACCTCATGGGCGACGTCTTCGACTTCTGGTTCGAGTACCGGAAAGCGATCCCCAAGGGCTACAGTCGCATCCTCGGCAAACTCGCGGAACTGGCAGACGCTGGGGTGATGATCCATTACTTCGTGGGCAACCATGACATGTGGATGCGGAATTATTTCACGGAACAGTTCGGCGCGAGCATCCATTACCACCCTGTGGTGCGCGAAATTCACGGTAAGACCTATTACATCGGGCATGGGGACGGGCTCGGGCCGGGTGACCGGAGTTACAAGATTTTGAAGCGCATTTTCCGAAATCCACTCTGCCAATGGGCATTTCATCGGCTGCATCCGAACTTTGGCATCGGGCTTGCAGACTTCCTTTCGAAGCGCAGCCGGGCGAGGACGGGACACATGGATGCCATCGACCATGGAGAAAATGAGTACCTCCTGATCTTCTCGCGGCAGACGTTGAAGGAAAGGCCTGAAATTGATTACTTTGTATTTGGTCACCGACACCTGCCCCAATTCCGCAGCATTGAAGCACAGAAGGCATACATCAACCTGGGAGACTGGATCTCACACTTCACCTACTTGGAGTTGGATGCGGATGGCCCTCGCCTGTTGCGCTATACTCGTGACGGTCAGCACCTTCCCTTTGTCGATCCGGGCGCAGGCCAGCATTGACACCGTCTTCGGCAAGCCTAGCCTCGTCATCCCCAACATTCCCAAAGGAGTCACCGACCTCGAAGCCGATCAGGAGGGCAACCTCTACCTCCTGCAAACCTCCAAGCACCGCATTTTCAAGTATTTCGAAATGACGGGCTATGATTCGGTGCAGACGATTGGCGGCAAGGGCATCGGCAACGAGGGCTTCAACTATCCGAACAAAATCACCGTCCCGAATCGGCAGAGCGTCTTTGTCCTCGATCAAGACAATCGCCGGCTGGTGCAGCTCAACACCAACCTCCGGGTCGTCAAGGACATCAATTTCCTGACCCTGGAAGCCAACCTGCTCAGCGCGGATGTCGAGTCATTTTGGCCTATCAGCTTTGCCGTGGGGCCGTCGGGAGAATTGTATTTCTTGAATCAGGACGATATCAAAATCTACAAATTCACCACCGCCGGGACTTTGGAGCGGGCATTTGGCGGAGTGGACTATGGGACCGGGAGCCTGAAGGAGCCCTATGACATCGCCCTCAACCCCTCGAATCTGGTCTTTGCCATCGACAGCAGCAACCAACGGGTGAGCATCTACGACCTCTACGGCACCTACCAATACAGCCTCAGTTTCCCGCTCGATTTCCGTTGGAAGCGCATGAGCATCTTCGACGACAACCTCTTCTTCCTCGGGGAATCGAAAATATTTGCCTACAATCTCTTCAGCAAAAAGGGGCAAGTGATCCGATTGGACAGCGGCCAAAAGCTCATCGATGCCGTCGGAGGCAAAGATTTCCTCTACATCCTCTGGGAAAATGAAGTACATTTGCACACACTCAAATCCAAGGAATGAAGGGTTTTAAGCATTAGCGCATTTCAGTGGATAGTTGACAGTTGATAGTTGACACAACTAGGCACTGCATACTATCCTAGCTTTCCCCCATTCCACTATCAACTCTCAATTTTCAACTGTCAACTATGTTTGACCAACTGTATGCCATTGAGGCGCGCTACCATGAGGTTGGCGATGAACTCACGAAGCCGGAAGTCCTGAGCGACATGAAGCGCACCAAGCTTCTGAGCAAGGAATACAAGGAACTCGGCCCCATCGTCAAGGCTTGGCACCAACTCCGCCACTACGAGGAAAGCCTGGCAAGCGCACGCGAAATCCTGAACACAGAAAAGGATCCCGAAATGCGGGAGCTCGCCAAGGAAGAAATCGACATCCTGGAACCGCAAGTCGCTGAGGCCGAGGAGGCCCTGAAACTTCTCCTGATCCCCAAGGACCCCGAGGACAGCAACAACGTCATCCTTGAAATCCGCGCAGGAACGGGAGGCGACGAAGCCTGCCTCTTCGCCGGAGACCTGTACCGGATGTACGCCCGCTACGCCGATCGCAAGGGTTGGCAGACCGAATTGAACGACTTCGAGGAGGGGAAAGCAGGCGGGTTCAGCAAAATCGTGATGACCGTCTCCGGAGAGGACGCCTACGGGATCATGAAGTACGAATCCGGCGTGCACCGTGTGCAACGTGTCCCAGCCACCGAATCCCAAGGACGCATCCACACCAGCGCTGCAACCGTGGCCGCCATGCCCGAAATGGACGAGGTCGATGTCGAAATCAATCCCGCGGATCTCAGGATCGACGTTTTCCGCGCAAGCGGTGCTGGTGGGCAGCACGTCAACAAGACCGAGTCCGCCGTCCGCATCCGCCACATTCCGACTGGCATCGAAGTACAGAACCAAGACGAAAAAAGCCAGATCAAAAACCGCGAAAAGGCGATGAAGATCTTGGCCGCCCGCATCTACGACGTCGAATTGCAAAAGAAACTCGAGGAACAAAGCCGCTTGCGCAAGACCTACGTCTCCACAGGCGACCGCAGCGCGAAAATCCGCACCTACAACTTCCCCCAAGGCCGAGTCACGGATCACCGCGTCAACCTCACACTTTACAACCTCGGCGCCATCATGAACGGCGACATCGACGAAATCGTGGAATCCCTCCGCGTGGCGGACAATGCAGAGAAGATGAAATCCGGCACCGCCTGATTGCGATCCGGCATCCGTCCCTGTCCGCCACCAATGAAACAAGAGAGCGGGCTGACAGGGAATCCCTGCCAGCCCGCTCCATCCGAATTCTCAATTATTTGCTCACTGCCTCACGACGCGCTCGACGATCCTGACCTCGCCGTCCTCGACGGTGAGGAGATAGACGCCGGCGGCGTACTTGGACAGGTCAACCCTGAGGGTGCCCTCGCCCGCCACCACCGGCACGTCGGTGAGCATGACCTCCTGGCCGTAGATGTCGCTGACCTTGAGGGTGTAGATGCCGTCCTGCGCGCAGTTGCGGCACGCCAGCTCCACGGTCACCTCGCCGTTGGTCGGGTTCGGGAACGCCCTCATGGACATCTCGCGCGGCTCGGCCTGGCCGTCCCCGGCCTGCGCCTGGGTCTCCTTGTTCGGGCCGCAGTTGCCGCCATTGGTGTTCGACCTGGGGAAGGTGCAGTTCGCCGTGCTGCCGCAAGCGCCCAGCTGGTCGCCGTGGTTGAGGTGGGTCGCCACCTGGCTCACGGGGATGCACTGCGTCTGCTGGCAGGCGTAGCGGCCCGGAACCGTGTGGCAGACCTGGACCTTGTTGCTGCCGCAGCTGATGTTGCGCGGGCACACGGCCACGGAGTCAACCGAGGTGCAGCCGCCGGCGTCGGTCACCGTCAGGGTGTACACCGTCGTCACCGTCGGGCAGACCGTCACGCTCTGCGTGGTGCCCACCAGCACGTTGCCGGGGCGGGTCCAGCGCCAGCTGTAGCCCGGAGTGCCGCCGCTGGCGGAGCCGGTGAGGGTCGCGCAGGCCTGCGGCGCGTAGGCGGGATAGACCACCTTGTGCGCCCCGGCGTCGGCCACCAGCCTCGCGGGCTGGGCCACCGTCACGCCCGCCGTCGCCGTGCAGCCGTAGCCGTCGGTCACGGTCACGCCGTAGGCGCCGGGGGCCAGGTTGCCGATGGACTGCGTGGTCGCGCCGTTGCTCCAGTGGTAGGTGTAGGGGGCGCAGCCGCCCGCGCCGTGCGCGGTCGCGGTGCCGTTGTGCGCGCCGAAGCAGCCCACGTTCGTGGCCGTGGCCGTCGCGGTGAGCTGCGCGGCCTGGGTCAGGACGATGGACTGGACGGCGGTGTGGCCGCTGGCGTCGGTGACGGTGACCAGGTACAGGCCGGGGGTGAGCCCGGTGATGGTCGCAGTCGTCTGGCCGGTGCTCCAGAGGTAGGTGTAGGGCGCGCAGCCGCCGCTGACGGTCGCCGTGGCCTGGCCGTCATGGCCGCAGCCCAGGTTGCCCGTGCCGCCGCCGCCATGCCCGTGTCCGCCGCAGCTGCCGCCGCCGGTGCCGCCGTGGCCGTGGCCCGAGCCGTTGCCGCCAAGCTGGCCGTGGCCGCAGCTGCCGCCGCCGCCATGCGTGCCGATGCCGTTGCCGCCGCAGCCGACCCCGTGGCCGCCATTGCCGCCGCCGTGGCCGCTGTGGCCGTTCTGGGCGCAGACGCGGTCGGTGCAGCCGTGCCCGTGGTCGCCCGTGGACGAGCCGGAGCCGGAGCCGCCGGAGCCCGCGTCGCTGCCGGAGCCGCCATGGCCCTCGCTGGAGCTGCCGCTGCCGGAGCCGGAGCCGCTGCCAGAGCCATAGCCGCTTCCGGAGCCGCTGCCAGAGCCGCTGCCGCTGCCGGACCCGCCGCCATTGCCGCCGCCGTTGTTGCAGCAGGCGCTCACGTTGTAGCCGCACTGGTCAACCGGGCTCGCCAAGGAGACCGAGAGGGCCGAGCCGCCCACCGTCACGGTGAAGGTGCAGGTCGCGGTGTTGCCGCAGCCGTCGGTCGCGGTCGCGGTCACCGTCGTCGTGCCCACCTGGAACACGCTGCCGCTCGCCGGGCTCAGGGAGACCGTCGCGCCGGAGCAGGCGTCCGTCGCGGTCGCCGCGTAGGTCACAGGCGCGCTGCAGCCGCTGGTGCTGGTCGCGGTGATGTTCGCCGGGCAGGTTACCACGGGGGCCACATTGTCCACCACGGTGATCGTCTGGGTCGTGGTGCCCAGCACGGCGCCCGTCGGACTCGTGGCCGTCCACGTGCGGACCACCGTGTAGTTGCCGGCGCAG
>JAXLVK010000062.1:0-39402 GCA_046329055.1 Bacteroidia bacterium | reverse complement strand
CTGCCCCCAGATTTCCTCGAAGATCTTTTCTCGGGTCAACACCTTGTTGCGGTGGTTGGCGAGGAGGTAGAGCAGTTCGAATTCCTTCCGGGGCAGTTTGATTTCCTCGTTGTTTTTCACGATCAGGTAGCGCTCCCGGTCGATCTCAAATGGACCCACCTTCAGGACCTCGGCGGCTGCCTTGCTGCCTCCGCGACGCTGCAGGGCATCGAGTCTCGACAAGAGTGACCGGAGTTTGACAGGCTTGGTGACATAGTCGTCCGCGCCAGCTTCGAAACCAGCCACCTCCGAGTATTCCTCGCTGCGGGCAGTGAGGATGAGGATGATGGTGTTCTCAAACTGTGGATCATGGCGCAGGTGGCGGCAAACCTCGATGCCGTCCATTTTGGGCATCATGATGTCCAGGAGAATGATGTCCGGGGAGTGCTTGGCGGCCTTGCGAATGGTCTCCTCGCCGTCATTGGCCTTGATCACATCGAAGCCGTCGCGCTGCAAGGCATACTCCAGCATTTCGAGGATATCTGGCTCATCATCAGCGATCAAAATCTTCTTTCCTGCCATCTTGTTCAGTTTAGTGCAAAGGTGCCTCGGCGTTATATCGATTTTATGGTGACGCCATTAAGATTTTGTTAATTGTCGGGAAATCCTGACTTGCCGCCGCGGCAGTCGATGCAACATTTTCGATACCCAATTCCGTATTTTGCGGGAAATGACAATTCGCATGAAACAACGTTGGATGATGCTGCTGGGGCTGGTGCTGGTTTTTGCAGCCTGCACCAAGGTGCCCATCACAGGACGCAGGCAAATGAAGCTCCTGCCTTCGTCAACCCTGAACTCCATGGCCCTGGACGAATACAAGCAGTTCCTGAGCTCCCATACACTCAGCACCGACCCGGCCAAGACAGCGCAGGTCAAGCGGGTGGGGGAGCGCATTCAGAAGGCCGTCACCAATTATTTCAAGGTAAAGGGGCAGACCAAATACCTCGCCGGATACCGATGGGAGTTCAACACTGTCGAGGACAAAACCGTGAACGCATGGTGCATGCCCGGCGGCAAGGTCGTGGTCTATACCGGGCTGCTGCCCGTCGCAGCCAATGACGACGGCCTCGCTGTGGTGATGGGCCACGAGATCGCCCATGCCATCGCCAACCACGGCAATGAGCGGATGAGCCAAGGACTCGCCGCGCAGGCGGGCGGAGTCGCCCTCTCGGTCGCCCTCTCCAACAAGTCCCCACAGACCCAAGACCTGTTCATGAAGGCCTACGGGGTGGGCGCCAATGTCGGCGCTATCCTGCCCTTCAGCCGCATGCACGAATCCGAAGCCGATGAGATGGGCCTCATTTTCATGGCGATGGCAGGCTACAATCCCGAGGAAGCTGTGGCATTCTGGAAGCGGATGGACGATGCCTCCAAAGGCGGCCCGCCCGAATTCCTCAGCACTCACCCTGCGCACAGCACCCGCATCGAACGACTCAAGAAGGTGATCCCGGTGGCGAAGAACTACGCAAAGAAGTATCCGCTGCCCAAGTGAGCAGCATTGCCTAGTCTGATAAAGCTAAAAGTCCGTCGAATGCACCTGCGTTCGGCGGACTTTTACTTTGGGGTGATGCCTCGCTAGCTCTTCAAATCGATGGCGAAATCAATTGTTGAAGTAAGCCAGGGCATTGCCAGCAGTGAAGAAAGTGTAGGAGCTACGTCCACCCAGCCACAGGTTGATGGAGGTGACGACTGCGCCGTTGCTGTCGCGCAACTCGACCACATACTGCCCATGGCGGACGTAGGTGAAGTCGGAGGCGTTCCAGAATGAGATGTTGCTGATCGCCACGGCACCGTCCACAGAAGCCAAGGTAGCCGTCGGATAGTTGTTGGAGACGTTGATGAAGCGAACAGCGGCTGATGTATCAGTCGGGAAATCGATTTGATCCTTGACCTTCAAGAAGCGCACCGAGCCCATGCTGTCAGCGAGCACCACCGTGGATTTCTCATCCTTGAGCAGTTCGATCTCGCGGGGATCCATGACAGTGTCGGCTGCAATGTTGATGAAGGGCTGCTTGCTCGCCATCAGGTAGAGCTTGCCGTTGCCGAATTCATCCGGTGTGCCGCCTGCCTCCATATCAGCATAGCCGATGATGGGGAAATTCCGGTTGAAGTAGAAGTCCTTGATGACCACGTCGTCGCCATTGAAATAGTCAAAGGTGAGGTCAAAGGAGTCCTGAACTGCTCCGACGATGTGAAGATTGGTCCGCCCGCGGTCGATGGGCTTGAGATCATCATCTTTACAGCCAGCCATCAGCAGGGTGATTCCGATCAAGGAAAAAGCGAACAATCTTCTCATCAGTGTTCCTGAGGTTGAATTGGGAAAAATCGGAGGTGAATTTACGAAAAAATCCTTAAACACAACCCGACCGTAAGCGCCTGAACCAAGGCTACCATGCAACCGCCATGCCAGAGTTTGCAGGCGTGCATGCTTTGGATCATTCCAAGATTTTCGCTGAATCGCTCTCCAGACTGTCATTGGCCATGATCCGATCAAAGACCTGATCCGCAGTCATGCCCAAGGATTCCAGCTCAAACTTGGCGTGTTTGGCCATGTTGTGATTGGGGTAGCGCTCCAGGAATTCGTTGTAGTACTTCTCGGCATTTTCGGTGTCCCCAAGGGAGTTGTTGTAAAGGTAGCCGATGAAAAACAGCGAATTGGCGGCGGTTTCGTGGTTGGGGTAGGTTTGGTAATTCCGCTTGAAGATGTCGATGGCCTTCCGGAAATCCTGCAACTCATTGGAGTAGAGCTCGCCGGCCCTGAACAGAAACTCCGCAGTCTCCGGCGCATCCGGATACTTGTCCGCCCAAGCCATGTAGGCGGCTCCGAGTTGCTTCACCAGCGGGGTGTCGAGCGTCGTCGAACCCATGGTCACTGTCTCCCGGTTTTGGTCCACCTTGCCCTCCAACTCGTGGATTTTCTCCAAGTCTTGGCGCGAGCTCACCTTCTTGCAGCCCGGCATCGCTGCCGCCGCAATCAAGAAGAATATCGCCAGACATGTGTGTCGATGCATACCGCGCTTCAATTATCCAGAGGGCTATGCAAAGCTACGACAAGTCCCCCAATCGCGACAGGTGCTCATGGTGTCTCGGGGGCAAGTGATTCCAGGCTTGGAAGCAATTTGGTGATCCGACCATAATGCGGTTCGATCGTGGCAAATCCCTGCCTAGTGGATGTGACTTGGGCGTAAAGCGTCTTGAAAGTGGTGGTCCTCGCCTGCCAACTCCGGCGCGCGAGTTGCCTTGCGCTGCTTTCTGTGGCCACACGGCGAAGCCAGACTTTGGTATCGTCCAGGAAAGTCCGCATCCGTTTCATGTTGTAAATGTGGCGGCGCTTCGCACCCTCGTACTCCTCGTCCAATCGGTGAATTTGCAGCCTGAGGGCCGTATCCTGCGCGATCGCCTGCCGCCGCTGCCAGTTGCTCGTGTCCTCCAAGGCACCCATGAATTGTTCGTGTCCCACGGCGACTTTGAGGAATTCCGTCTCCTCGCCATCCACGATTTTTTCCCAGCCTTGCTCCACCTGCTCCATGCCTTGCACCTCACTCGCGGGCAAGCCATAGCGGCAGCCTGCCAGCACAATGCCGACAAGGAACAACCAGTTGCGAAGTCGTTTAAAGTTGGACACTACTATTAACCTGCGATTCTAGTCGCCAATACTCCCATCCAAAATCCGCAATGAAACTAACCACCAATCGCCGGAAATCAAAGCCTCCACAAGGATTTGCGGTCAATCCGGGACGTATCCCCCACGATTCCCCAGGCGATTCCCGTCAGGTATTGGCCGATCACAGCGTTCACCTCCTTGGTGCCTGCCCTCGCCAGTGCATCCTGCTCCCTTCCCGCCCAATTCAGGGCCCCCACCTGCGCCGCCTCATCCAGTCTCGAAGCCAGCGCCGGAGCCGATTCGTATTCCAGGGCCGCCACCGCTCCGACCGCCGCCTTTCCCATCCGCAATTCCGCCTCGGAAACCCCTTCTGTTTTCAAAATCCGAATCTCCGAAAGGCAAAACTCCGCACAGCGAAAGGCATTGGGACCCACGACCTGCACCATCCCGACGCCTGTAGGAGAACTCAGGTACCTTGCCTGTGCAAACGTGGCGACGTGGTCGCGGTCCACCATGTGCAAGCGCATGCGCCTGTCCAGCACCTGCATCGCCACCCGCATCCAAGTCGCCTCCACGCTCGCAGGACCCGGCGCAGGGAATATCGCTGCAAATGCCTCCGCGCCCTCCTCCTCCTGCACCAATTGTGCTTGCTGCAATTGGGGGCTTGCCGCCGCGCTCGCGGTCGCGCATTCTCCCTCAGGCAACTTGTCGATGCTTCCTTCCAGCAAATCAGAAATGCGCTCCGACTCGATCCCTCCGACCACGACCAGCCTGAGGTTGCAACGTTTCCGCATCAGCAGGGTGAAAGTCTCCTGAGCCGTAGCCATCGAAACATCACGAACCGCCTCCTCCGACCCTCCAATGGCACCATCCAGGCCCATTTGGGGCCATGCTGCCTGTATCGCAGCGACCTTGGCACGATGGCTTGGGTCATTGGCGAGGAGGCGCTGCTGTTGGATGTGCTCGTCGCGCATGGCTTGGAAGGCAGCGCGGTCAAACATTGGCTCGGCGATACAGGCCATGACCAGTTCCCATGTGGCATCGAGCCGTGCAGGCAGGCATTCCACCGACACGACCGGGCCATCCAAGCCAGTGCCGAATTCCATGGTCGCGCCGGATGCCTCCAGTTTTGCAGCGAATGCTTCGGGAGAATCCGAGCCTGCTCCGCAGGTGAATGCCCCCTGGACCGCCATGATTTGGGCCATGTAGGAACTCTCCTCGGGCTGTTGCCAGCCGAAATGGAGCCGGATGTGTACGTAATCGCGAGCCGACTCTTGGTGGATGACCTTGAGACCGCTGTAATCGTAGGTCATCATCCCGCCGACCTTGGGTTGCTCGGGGACCTTGGTTGTCCGTGGGCAGCCACTGATCGTTGCCAACACAGAAAATGCCAATACCCAAGCACCCAAGTTCCCCAGGACCTTCAAAATGGGATTTGGGGTGGACTCAGAATGCATTGTCAGTGGCATCTTGAGGGGCATAATCCAAGGTGATTCGCCGGTTGCGCAGGTCGCTCTCACCGGGGAACTCCGGAAAGGCCTCGCCGTAGGCCCGGATCACGACTTGGTCCATCTCCACTCCCAGTTGGTCGTGGAGCCATTGCCGCGTCTGCTTGGCGCGGGTCACCGAGAACTGGTAATTCTGGACACCGTCGCCGTCCCCCTCGGTATAGCTGTTCAGGAAGACCCTCTTGTCAGGGTGTGCCTTGAGCATGTTCGCGACATCCACGAGCAATTCGAGGCTGCCAGGGGTGAGGTTGATGCCTTGGGACTCGAAATAGAGCCGATAGGAACGCAGCACCGCAGGGTCTTCGCTCTTCGCAGCAATGGCGATGGAGGTGGTGATCTCTGTGGCGACGCTATCCTCAGGCTTGGCGACGACGGCAGGCAGAGTATCGGGGGCCGCCTTGGGGGTGACCTCCGGCTTGGGGCTGGGCTCCGTCTTGGGATTGGAGGATCCTCCCGCTTCGGCGAGTGAGCCGTCACGAGGTTTGATCGCGATCGGGTCAGATGCGGGGTCGGTTTTGGGATCAGGAACTGGCTCTACCTTGGGTTCCGTGACTGACGACGCCATTGGCTCTGTTTTGGGGTCGGTGACCGTCGTGGCAATGGGTTCCGTCTTGGGAACGGGTGTGGTGACTGGCTCGACTTTGGGCTGCGGATTGGCAGCTGCGATGACCGCTGTGGGCTTGGAAGGGGCGTGGAAGTCCTTGTGGGCCTCCACAATGGCGAGGTCGCTGGAATTCAGGAGCAATCCGGCGATGTGCGATTGCTGCGTGATGAATTGGGAGCAGAATGCCCGCAAGCGCTCGGCAGTCATCGACGGAAGTGAAGCTTCGATATCGGCATTGAGGAGCCATGCCTCGCCCGCAGCCATGAGGCGGCCCATGCTTTGGTCGGCGCGGTGGGCGGCTTGGAGGGCGACTTGGCGGTTGGCGGCGGCGACATCTTCCTTGCGGATCGCACCATCGGATGACATTTGCCAGAGGCCGTCGTGCAGGGCTTGGATGCAGCGCGCCAGACTGTCACGTACGGGCTGTAGGCGCACCATCAATTGGCCGGGCATGGCACCACCTGCGAAGCTCCATTTCATCCTGGTGGCCAAGCCCGTTGCGACGACTGAACGGTACAGATGGCCTTGGCGCAGGTTGGCGAGTTGGCAGAATGAGAGGGCGTTTTGGAGGGTGATGTCGGGTTGCTTGCCCATGGGGACAGGCCATGCGACCATCAAGGTGGGCTGATTGGCGAACTCATTGACGACGGTGAAGTAGAAATTGTCGCCAAGGGCTGCGGTCGCGCCGGAGGAGATGCGGGCATTGCTGCTCGATTCCCATGATCCCAATGCGGCTTCTGCGGCTGCGAAAAAGCTGTCGGCGGGCTCTGGCGAAGTTGCGGCAAGCATGCAGTTCGCAGGTTGGCGGAAGGGGCGGGTCGCTCGGGCGAGGGTGCTGGCTTGTAGGAGCAGGATGTCCGCATAGTTGCCGAGGCGGTTGCGGATGGGGGCGCCTGTACGCCACAGGCGTTCACGGAGTTCGCCGTCGAGGTGTTGGCCGGGATCGAGGTCTTGTTGCTGCAGGATGTTGGCGATGCCGGATTTGGCGGTGGCGATGGCCGAATCGGACCAAGTCTCCGCCATGAGTCCGCTGGCGAGCATTTGGAGGGCGAGGCGCATTTGCTTGCCGTCCAGGCTGATGCCAAAGAAATGGCTGCCAATCTGGGTATTGTGTGCGGTGAAAATGCCTTGATCGGGCGCTTGTTGAATGGGTGTCTGATCCGGCAGGTCTTGGAAAAACAGCCTTTCATAGAGGTGGGCGAGTCCCTGCCTCCCCATGCTGTCCATCCGGGTGCCGCCCCGCATGGTCAGCCCCAAGTGCATGAGCTTCCGGGTCGTGTCCTGGCAATGCCGGAGCGTCAGGCCATTGGACAGGGTATGCTGCGTCCACTGCACCTGCTGTGCGCGGATCGCATTTCCGGAGCACAAAACCAGGATCAGCAATCCCAATCTACCCAGCCATCGATGCCGTACCCAAAGGCTGCGCATTTCGAGGGGCTAGTTGTTGAGGGCGTAGATGAAAATGTTGGCGCCCATTTTCAGGGCCTGCTGCCGGACATCGTCGGGGTCGTTGTGGACCTGCGGATCTTCCCAGCCATCGCCGAGGTCGCATTCGAAGGTGTAAAAGCAGACCACGCGACCCTCCCAGATGAGCGCTAGGCCCTGAGGAGGCTTATTGTCGTGCTCGTGGACCTTGGGCAGCCCCTTGGGGAAGTCAAATGCTTGGTGGTAAATGGGGTGGTCAAATGGCAATTCGACCAGTTCCAGCTCTGGAAACACCTTTTTGAGCTCGGTCCGGACGAATTTGTCCATGCCGTAATTGTCGTCCACGTGGAGGAAGCCGCCTGATGTGAGGTAGGTCCGGAGGTTGGCAGCATCCTCGGGCGTGAGCAGAAAGCGGCCATGACCTGTCATATAGACATAGGGGTACTGGAAAATCTGCGTACCGCTGGGCTTGACCACGTATTCCTCCTTGTCCAGCTGGATATTCGTGTTCTGCGAAATGAAGGTGATCAAGTTGGGGACAGAGCTGGGATTGGCATACCAGTCACCGCCGCCCTCGTATTGCAGCTTGGCAACCTTGAGCTTGAAATTGGTGCCTGTCGGCTTCTGCGCCATCGCCCAGCCCGTTACCAGCAACAAGACCCCCGTGAAAAAGACAAATTGTTTCTTCATCATCACAAAGATACGCAGGACTCGCAATGGCGGACAATCGGAATTCGCAAAAGGCTGGGGGCCGTCATTTCCCACTCAGTTCTTCAAATACCCCAGCCAACTGACCCGCTAGGTTCCGGAAGTCGAATTGCGAAATGTAGGCGGCGTGCACCCGGTACATCTCCGCGAGCTTGGACCGGTCCCGGATCAATTGCTGCAGGCTGTCCGCGATGCCCTCGACATCCTCGGGCTGATGTACGATGCCCAAGCCAGACCGCTGCATGATGTCCAAGGCGTCGCTCTCCTGCCCGATGGTGAGCACGGGTTTGCCCGCCTGCAGGTACTCGAAGACCTTGCCGGGGATGATCAGCGGCTTGTAACCTGGCTTCGCCAGTTCCAGCGGCAAGAACAGCGCGTCGCAAGCATCCAATTTTGCTCGGGACGCCGCCCGCTCCATGTAGCCCTCGATCGTCACGATGTCCCCGATGCCCAGTTCCTTGACCTGCTTCAGGTTTTCGTCGGCGATGTTGCCCCAGATGTCCACCTTCAGGAGATGGGCCATGTCGGGATACTTCTCCTTGAATCGCGCAATGCCTCGGAACAGGTAAAATCCGCAGCGCGACGTGGGGATGAGGTAGTCCGGGCGGTATTCCCAGAACCATTCGCGGAGAAATTTCACCAGCCCCTTTCGGTCATCGACCCCCGGACGGTAGCTGAAAAGCGTCCCCCCAAAGCCCAGGCGCAGGATGGAGTTGCTTTCAGAACCCATTGGTGATGACGGTGATTTTGTCGGGCGAGGTGATGCCCCGGTCGATGTAGCGGTCGCGGAGTGCCGGGCAGGTGACCACGATTTTGTCGGCCTTGCTCCAGAGAAATTTCTCAATCCAGCGGCTTGTGAGCCAGTGGATGCGTGAAGGCCATGTCCAAAAATATGCCTCGGTGAACGGGTCGCGCAGGTCGGCGATCCAATTGACCTTGCGGCGCTTCTTGATGCGGTAACCCAGCAAGGACGCCGCGAATGGCCCGGAGCTGGTCCAAACCAAGTCGATTCCCTCGCGGTCGATGATCTCCAATGCCGGTTTCAAGCATTGCTTTGGCCAATTCGCCGACGGCTCCCACCATTCGAAGTAGAAGATGCTCCAGAAAACGCGCATCAGGTGCAATCGCTCAAGTTTGTACCGGAGCTGCCGCTTGTAGGCGATGGGGATGCGGGTGACCTTGAGCCCCTCCGGGACGGCGCGCTCCATCGATGCGTCGCTGGGGTATGTGCCCTCTTGGATGTCGCTGAGGGCCACCGTGATCACATGCAGGTCATAGCCCATCTCCGTGAGGTGCTGCGCGAACCGTGTCGCCCTGTACACGCCCGGCCCACCCAATGGCGGGAAATGGTGGGCGATGAAGAGGACTTTTTTCTTCGGTTCCATCCAAAAGGCGAGCAAGCTGCTCAGGCGGCGAAGTTACGAGCGGGCGAGCCAGCCAAGCAAATGATTGAGATCAGCGAATGGACATCCGCTCAGCCACGCATCCAAGCCCCGAGGGAGGACAGTCGGAACAATTGGGCGGAATCGAGGTCGGAAAGGCTCTTGCCTGGCCACGGATTTTTGACCCCTCCATCCAATGCCGCCTTGGCATATCCTTCAAAACGAGGACGGTACTGCCTGAGCCATTCGTCGTGGGGTGTGGTGAATCCCTTCTTGTCCTTGCGGAAGCGGATTTTCTCAGGAAGGTCCGTCATGGCGCGGCGCAGAACATATTTCTGCCAGCCATCATGGATTTTGAGGTGGTCCGGCAGGGTGAGCGCGAATTCCACGATGCGGTAGTCCAGGAAGGGCAGACGTGCCTCGATCCCGAAGGCCATGCTGTTGCGGTCCTCGTAACGGAGCAGGCTCGGCATGATGAAGCTCCGCAGGTCGATCTTGAGCGTGTCCATGAGGGTGCTCGCGGCGTTCCATGCGGTGATCTGCGGCGGTCCGGGCAGCTTGCCACCCAGTTTTAGCTTGAGGAACAGTTTCACATCATTGCGGACGTGGCGGCGAACCTCGGTGGCTTTCCAGCCCTTGAGGGCACAGTATTCCTCAATGACCGCGTTGCAAGCGCCGAGCTGCCCACGGAGCATCAGGGACCGTGCGTATTTGTAGAAATGGTGGTGGTAGCCGCCGAAAAGCTCGTCCCCGCCCTGCCCATCGAGCAGCACTGTGACCTCGGAATTGCCCACAGCCTTCATCACCGACCATTGCGCGTACATCGAGGTGCTCACCACGGGCTGATCCTGATGGTACATGAACCGCTCGAAGTCTTCGAAATCGAAGTGGTCGAGTGGGTTGGTGTAGCGGGCATTCAAACCCAAGTCGCCTTCGATGAACCGGACAAATGCGGACTCGTCGCCTTCCTTGCCGGGGAAAATCGCGGTGAAACTGTGGATGGGGCCCTTTTCGCCTCGCGCCAGTCGCAGCTTGTATGCGGCATAGACGATGCTGCTGCTGTCCAGTCCGCCGCTGAGGGTCGTGCCCCAAGGGACATCCGACCGCATGCGCAGGGTGATGGAGCTGTCAAGCAGGCTGCGGAGCTCGTGCGCGGCATCTTCGAGGGTGATGTCCCTTGGACCAGACGATGGCAGCTCCCAGTAGGCAGTTGGGCTGAGGGTGGCCACGGACTGCGGCTTGGTGTGGACGAAGTGTCCTGCGGGAAACCTTCTGACCTCCTTGAGGGTCGTCTGTTCCGTCAAGTCGATCTGTCCGTAGCGCAGGAAAAAATCCACGGTTTCGTGGTGCAAATCCTTCGATGGACTTGGAAGCACCCGGATCGCCTTGATCTCTGATGCGAGCATCCATTCGGATTCATTGCCCCATTTGTAGAGCTGCTTGATGCCGATGCGGTCATTGGCGACGAAAATCCGTTGCTGTATCGCGTCCCAGATGACCATGGACCACATGCCATTGAAGCGCTTGAGGCAGTCCGGGCCCCATTGGCGGTATGCGGCGAGGATGACCTCTGTGTCGGTTTCGGTTTGGAAGGCATGGCCGCGCACTTTGAGTTCGTCGCGGAGCTCCCACCAGTTATAGACCTCGCCGTTGAAGATGATGGCATTGCCCTTGTGGTCGCGCATGGGTTGATAGCCGCGCGTGCTCAGGTCGAAGATGCTCAGGCGGCGTTGCGCCATGAGGAGGTCGGCACTGCCGTTGAGGTAATCGGCGAGTTGCAGATCGGCGACCACCCCCTCGGGGGTGCCTTCTGTCCAGAGGGTCCAGGACTTTCCTGTTTTGGAGTCGATGAGGGCGATGCCTTCCCCGTTAGGGCCGCGGTGTTTCAGGGCTTGGAGTGCCTGCTGCACCTGAGCGATGTCAGCAGAACTGAGGCCGCTGGATTTGAAATATGCGAGGATGCCACACATGTTGCCTGCGAAAATACGGTTATACGGCAGGAAAGTGCAATGTGCTGCACACAGGGTAGATTTTACATCATGGGGGCCTTGAGCGGCACTTTTGGAGTAGAATGGGTGTTTTGGAGGGTTGAATTACTCGAATAGTGCCGTGCAAGGCACTATTCGAGTAAGATGGGTGCTTTTGGGTGTCAGATTACTCAAAAAGTGCACTTCACGGCACTTATGGGGTTGAATTGTCACTTTCAATCCCTCAACTACATGAAAAGTGCCTTTAGAGGCACTCTGCCTTTTGATCTGGCGACAAACGACGAGGATGTCCAGGACAAGCTTCGCGAAAATCGGCGGCGCATTTCCATCTCAGGTTTCCAAGAAAAGTACAGCTTGGTTTTGGAGAAAAACCGCCTCAGGCTGACGAAGCAGGGAGAGCAGGGCACCTTCATCCTGAAGCCGCCGCCCCACGACCCCTTGCGTAGGCCCGAGGAGATCCCCGCCAACGAGCACTTGACCATGCAGATCGCGAGGCAGGTTTTCGGCATCCATACGGCAGAAAATGCCATGATTTTTTCGCCCGACGGCACCCCGGCTTACATCACGAGGCGCTTCGATCTGCGTCCAGATGGCAGGAAATGGGGCGTCGAAGACTTCGCATCACTCAGCAATTTCACGCAGGACAATGCTGGGGAGGACTTCAAGTTCAACAGCAGCTACGAGGAGATGGGGCTGCTGATCCAAAACCTGCTTCCGGCATGGAGAATTGAAATCGAACGGTTTTTTACGATCGTCGTGTTCAATTATCTGTTCTCGAACGGAGATGCGCACCTGAAAAACTTTTCGCTGCTGGAAACTGTGGACGGCGACTACCGACTCAGCCCTGCTTATGACCTGATGGACTCGTACATCCATGTCAGCGATGCCGACTTCGCCTTGCATAAGGGCCTCTTTGCCGATACGATTTTGTCGAAACACGCAGTCCCCGCTCCTCCAGCGACGGGAAAGGACTTCGTTGAGTTCGGGAGGCGAATCGGCATCCTCGAAAGGCGGATGGATGCATTGCTCAAGCCATTTCAGACCCTGCAAAACAAGGTCGAGCTCATGACGGAGCGCTCATTCCTGACGGAGTCGTCCAAGAACACCTACATCAAACATTACCGTACGAAGCGAAATCGGCTGGACAGCTGAGGCGATGGCCGTCGCCCTCAATCATCCAATCCGCCGCCAAACACGGTGTGCCGGAGCTGCCATTCGCCGCGGTCATTCTTGCCCCAGAGGTGCGGGGAGCGGAACTTGTCCACGAGTTCGGTGCGGAAGTAGTCGGGATTGATCTCCAGGTACTCCATCACTTCGTCGAAATAGCGGTCTGGGAACTCGCCGTCGAAGCGCTTGACGAGGGCCACACCCTCCTCGCGGGTCAGGTGCCGGTTGCGGATCTCTTGGGAGGCATCGTAGGTCGCCCGGCCGATTCCGAACTTGATGTGGGTGGTATAGTAATGCAGGTCATCGATCTTGTCATCGATGCTGTTGTACTTGCTGTAAGTGCCTTGTGTGCGGAATGGGCGCGCCTTGAAGCCAGTGTTTTCGACGGCGTAGTAATACACCTCCTGCGGCACCCATTTCAGGTAATAGCCCAGGTAATGCACCTCGATCCCGGACTTCTCCAGCTCATCGCCGCTAGCGGGGAGGAAGGACATCAGGTCGTTCAAGCGGACATCGTACTTCTCTTGCAGCTCGCGGACGCTCACACCGCCGAGGTAGATCTCATCCAGGTGCTTGAAGCTGTAATAGCTCTTGTCACGGAGGGAGGCGGCATTGTCGGCGATGGGGTTGCCGTATTCAGCCTCGTTCTCGCCGTAGAACACGAGCGGGATGCCAAACTTGGCTGCCATCTTGGGAGCCAGGTTCTTTTGGCCGAGGATGAAGGTTTGGAAGGGGTGCAGCAGGTTCAGAATGCTCAAGCGGGTGAGCAGCTTCATCACCTTGCCGTTGCGGTTGAAGCTCACGTTGTCGAAGCCCGCGTCCACCCAATTCTTGAAATTGCGGTAGCCGTAGTCCGTGTACAAAATCGGGGGCCAGGTCACCGTGAGCGGGTTCATGCCATACTTGTACTTGAGGATATGCGCAGCGTAGGCGCTGTCCTTGCCACCTGAACCAGGAACCAGCACGTCGTAGTAGCCGTCATTGCGGCGATACTTGTCCAGCAGGCGCAGCAAGGCTTCCTCGCGGGCGTTCCATTCGATGCTCTCCTTGATATCCGCCTGCTTGCAAGCATCGCAGAGACCAGAATCATCGATTTTGAGCGTGACCTTCTTGCTGTCCAGGGTGTGCTTGAACTCCACGGCGGAGGCCGGGCGTTGGTTGCTCATCACACAGCGGCTGCACCAGCTCACATGCTGCGGGAGGCCGTAGTACGCCTCCAAGGGTTGGTTTCCAGATTTCTCAGACATAATCCATCGCTCCTGACCCGGGCCAGAAGGGGGCGAAATTACAAATAATCTGAACCGGGGAGAAGGAATCCATGAGCCTGACATGCCGCGCCTTCCTTTTCGGAGTTGGATTTCCGCCGGAAAACCGACATCTTAGGACGAAACCGTTGCAGTTTGGGCATTCGTCCAGCTGCTCGGCGTTGCACACTAAACTAGGGAATATCAATGAAGAGCAGGTCCTCCTCCGAGTCGCCTATGGGCGGGCTTCAACCCATGAAGCTGTTGCGTTTCTACATCAATGGCCAACTTTACACTGTCAAGGATCCCGACCCCCGAACCTTATTGGTGGATTTTCTACGTTCCAATGAGATCGGACTCACGGGCACCAAAAAGTCCTGCGGACAGGGTGGATGCGGTGCCTGCACGGTGATGCTGTCCTACTATGATGCCCCGACGAAATCCGTCAAACACCACAGCATCAACTCCTGCCTGCGGCCCATCTGCTCCTTGGATGGCATGATGATCACGACTGTTGAGGGCGTGGGTTCGGTGGACACTGCGATTGACCCGGTTCAGAACATGATCGCCACCTGCAACGGCTCCCAATGTGGCTGGTGCACGCCCGGATGGGTCATGAACATGAAGTCCTTTCTCACGCAAAATGAAGGCAAGAACCTCACCCAAGCCGAGATCGAGGACATCTTCGACGGGAACCTCTGCCGATGCACGGGCTACCGCCCCATTCTGTACGCCATGCGGCATTTTGCCAGCGACTTTGGACCGGATGATGAGAAGGGCGTGATGAAAACTGTCGTCGATCCGTCAGAACAACCACCGGTCGCCAATGCCGTCATCACCCTGCCCGACGCACTGAAGCAGAAGGCCCAACCCAATGCTTTCGAAAAGGACGGATATACCTGGTACCGCCCCACCAACCTCGCAGAACTCAAGGACATCCTCGCTCATGGCTACGGCCCCGAGGAATTGAAGCTCGTCGTCGGCAACACATCCTACGGCATTTACAATCCATTTCCCCTCGACCAACCCGACTACTACAATCCTCACCACTTCGTGGACATCGCATGGATCAAGGAATTGCATGTCTGGAAGGAGTCCAAGTCGGGATTGGAAGTCGGAGCGGCGACCACCTACAGCGAGTTCTTGGAGCGAGTGACTGACCTTCGGGACCATGCCCAGGGTGGCAAGCGCCAAGCCTTGGACGCACTGTGGTACATGGCCAAGCGCACTGCGGGGATGATCGTGCGGAATGCGGCTAGCCTCGGCGGCAACACCATGCTCGTCGTCCACCACATCGACAAGGGATCGCCCTTTCCCAGCGACCTGTTCACCGCACTCGTGGCGCTCGGCACCCGTGTTCGTGTCCTTTCCAGCGAATGGGACGAGCCCCGCACCATGCCCCTGCTCGAATTTGCCCACCACTATGCCAAGGACAAGGCGCTCTCCCGGCACAGTGTCCTGCTCGGCTACGAGATCCCCTATCTCCCCAACGACGCCGTCGCGCGCACCTACAAGGTCGCCCTGCGCTCCGAAAATGCCCACTCCATCGTCAATGGCGGCATCGTTTTCGAATTGGGGAAATCCGGAAAGATCCGGAAATCCAGCGTTGTCTATGCAGGCATCGGCCCCATCGCTTTCCATGCCGAGGAAACCGAAGCCGTCCTGAATGGAGGATCCTTGGACAATGCCACCTTGAACGCAGCCCTCAAAACCCTGCGCAAGGAGGTCAAAGCCCGCCTCAAGCAATACAAGGCTCGCATGGCCGGCCTCCCCAATGAGGGCTTCACGCCCGAATACATTACCCACCTCGCCGAGTCCTACCTCTACAAGCACTTCGTTTACGCCCTCGAACAATCGAACCCCGGCAGCGTGCCGCGCTCGATTTGGTCGGCAGGCTTGCAACCCGTCCGCCCTGTCTCCAATGGCACACAGAATTTTGAAAAGTACCCATTGGAGTACCCGATCAATGAGCCGTTCATCAAGCTTGAGGCATTCGTACAGGCCACGGGTGAGGCCATCTACATCCAAGACATGGAGCGGAGCGTCCGGGGCTATGACGCCGCATGGGTGACCAGCAACAAAGCCTATGCGAAAATCTCCTACCAAATCCCCAGCAAGGGCAAACCAAAGCCTGCGACCTTGGATCAGTTGAAAGCTTACTTGGCCAACAAGTATCCCGGCTACGTCGATTATGTGACATGGAGGGACATCCCCAATCCCAGAGCCATCAAGCAGGGCGAAGGGCATGATGACCCCATTTTTGTGATCGATGAAGTCACCTCCTATGGGCAGAGCATCGGCCTTATTTTGGCGGAGGAGCCGATCCTGGCACAAGAAATCGCCTACCATGTTGCCACGCATTGCATCGATTACGATACCAAGGGCCGCAACCCGCTGATCACCATTTCTGACGGCATCAAGGCCCAAAGCTTTTTCGTGGACGGCCCCAATGGCTCCTCCTTCCCCACGCACATTTACACCATCACCCGGGCCGACTCCAACCTCGACTGGGCCACGATCCAAGGCTATGTCCAGAAGCGTGACAAGGTGGTCACACAGAGTGCCGTGGTGAATGGCATCGATTGCCTCATCATTCAAGGCACACAGGAGGCTGGCAGCCAAATCCATTTCTACATGGGGCCACAATCCGCCTTGGTTGTGCCGGGTGAGCACCGCGACATCACCATTCACCCCGATTCGCAGAGCCCCGACAGCGTGCAGTCTGCGGTGATGAATACCCTGGACCTGCAAATGAACGATGTGGACATCCGCATCAAGCGTCTCGCGGGGGCTTACGGAGGCAAGACCACACGTTCCCCATTCGTCGCGACCCCGGTTGCAGTCGCTGCCAACAAGCACCGCCGCCCGGTCAAGCTGATGATGCGCCGCGAGAACGACACGGCCATGGTCGGTCACCGCCACCCAACGCGGACAGTCTATCAGATTGCCGTGGGTACCGGAAAGGATGATCCCACGAACAAGGGCAAGATTGTTGGCCTTAAAATCGACTGGGTGTTCAATGGCGGCAATACCTACGACTGCTCCTTCACGGTGATGGATTGCATGCAGCTGCGGTCAAGCAGCGGCTACTACATCCCCAACTACCAAAGCAGTGGAGACGTGGTGCAAACGCAGATCAGCAGCAATACCGCCTTCCGGGCATTTGGGATGTTGCAGGGGACACTTGGCTTGGAGGATGGGATCGAGGCGGCCGCTTGGCAACTGGGCGTTCGTCCGGAGGAAATTCGGCAAGCGAATTTGTACGCCATCGGACAAACCACGCCCTATGGCCAAAAGCTCGACAGCTACTACTTGCCACAGGTCTGGGACTATGCCCGCAAGCATGTCGAATTTGACCGCAGGCTAGCGGACGTGGAGGCGTTCAATCAGGCCAATCGCTGGACCAAAAGGGGCATCAGCCTCATCCCCATCATGTATGGAGCGGGCTACAATGCTGTTTTCTTGGAGCAAGGCGGGGCATTGATCGAAATCTACTCGGAGGATGGCACGGTGATCGTACGGCATGGTGCCGTGGACATGGGACAGGGCGTGAACACGATGGTCACGCAGATGACAGCTGAGTCCCTGAACATCCCGATCGGCTTCATTGACATCGGAGAAAACGACACCCGCGTGGTGCCCAACCCTGTGAGCACGGGCGCGAGCACTGGTACAGCCTACAATGCAGCCGCAGCGAGGGAGGCCGCCAAGACGCTCCGGCGCAGGCTGGAGGAATACTGCGAGGCAGCGCGGCTCAAGAATGGCGAGCAATGGTGTGTCAATCAAGGCATCGACTTCTGGAACTACAAGGACCAAGGCGGCTGGCAGGCGACCTCCACCAAGACCAAGAAGATGATCTGGCAAACGATCGTCTCCATGGCTTACAATGACCGCGTGAACCTCAGCTGCCAAACCCGCTTCCGTCAAGGTGGCGGCAAGGGCGTAGATACCGGGCTGGGCTTCCATGAGGGCGCCCCCACTGAGGTCGTGAACGAGTTTGTGGGCTTCACCTTCAACGTCGCCTGTAGCGAAGTCGAGGTGGACATCCTCACGGGTGAGACGACCATCCTCCGGTCCGACCTCATCTATGACGTCGGCAAGAGCTTGAACCCGGCGTTGGACATCGGGCAGGTCGAGGGCGCGTTCATTCAAGGTGTCGGCTACATGCTCACGGAGGAGCTCGTCTATGAAATGGATGGAGAAAACAAGGGCCGCCTCAATACCCTGAATACTTGGCGCTACAAGATTCCGGCGCATACCACGATCCCCTTGCAGCTCAATGTCTCCCTGTTCCCACGCAAGGACGCCAATGTGCCTGAGGACAAGAACCTCCTCCTTGGCAGCAAGGAGACTGGCGAGCCGCCCTTGGTGTTGGCGAATACCGTCTATTTCGCAGTGAAGCATGCCGTCCACAGCGCCCGCAAGGACCGTGGCCATGCGGACTGGTTCAGGATGGACGCTCCGCTCACGCCGCAGCAGGTGCGGGAGCATTGCTTGCTCGAAATCAAGGATTTGGATTTGTAGGGCTGAGGCTACCTCCAGCGCGTCTTGGCCTTGCGGTTCCTGCGACGACGTTGCAGGTAGGCGACGACCACGGCGATGATGCCACCCCAGATGATCCACTTCTGGTAATTGTACTCGAATTGCGGCAGGTGCGGCCCCTCGTTGCCAATGGTGACGAGGGTCGCCCAGTAGTGCGGATGCGCCCAGCGAGGATTGTCGGCGAGCCACGGGTCATGGAGGTATTCCACGCGAGACTTGAGCAGGGATTGGCTGGAGGATGCGCCCTTTTCGAGATGTGCGTAGAACCGGTCGATCATCTGAATGGCGGAGCGTTTGCCCATGGGGCAGAGGCTCATCACCGTGGTGGGGCATCCCGCCGTCTGGAATGCGCGGGCCATCAGGGGCACTTGGACGCCATAGCGACCCAGGTTGGTCTGCGTAAGCACAGCGAGTTCCGAGTAGAGTGTATCGCGGCACAGGTCGATGGCGTTGAGGGTGTCCGTCTCGCCGCCAGCGCGTTCCAATGCAATCCAAGGAGTGGTCTGCGTCAAGGAGTCGGTCAGGACATGGCAAGCAAAATGCAGGATGCGGAATTCGGCGGCCATTTGCAGGAAAGTGCGGCGGTTGGCGGAGGAGCCACGCTTGCGCACACTGTTCTCAAACCGCTGAGTGGCTGCAGAGGCTTCATCGTCTGCGTCTTCCAGCTCCGGCAGGCGCTTCGGTGAGGCTGCAAATGCCATGGCCCCCATTTGTGGGCGATCAAAGTGGTTGCGGTCAGGCTCCAAAATCGCGGAGACCGTGCTTCCATAGCGCACGGCACAGTACCTGCCCAGATAATCCGCATGCAGGAATGCGGGGGAAATCTTCATGGGGCTGGTGAGCAACGCCTCCAAGGGCAGGAATCCCCACCGCAAGTCGGAAATCACCGTGAGCAACTTGGGTGGCCGCTTGAGGAACCCAGCCTCCCGCAATGCCGCTGACGCAGCTTGGTACAGCCGGAGGCTGTGCGGCGCGTACCGGTCCCAGCTGCGGATGTCGTCGCCAGGCTCAGAATAGATGCTCAGGTACAGCTTTTGGAGGGATTTTTGGAAGTCCTCGTCCATCTTCAGGGCCGTCGCATCGTATAGGCTGCTGTCAATCGCCACGATGTGCAATGAACGGTCCCCCATGAAATACTCCACGAGCATTTCCCCATGATGCAATTGCTTGCGAACGGAAGCGGGACTGATCAGGGAAAAGCGGGCGACCTTGTCCGAAATCGGGAAGACCATGGCCCGGAGGCTGTCGAGTCGTTGCAGCTCGAACCTTGGCGTGGGGGTGCCTTGGGACTGATAGCGCTCCACCTCTGCGAGTTGAAACCGCCACTGTTGCCAGAGGACAGGTCGGCGGAGGGCTGCATCCTGCACCTCCATTTTGCGCATCGATTCCAGCATGGATTCGAGCTTGTTGCGTTCCATGAGGTCCAGGCTCAGGTCCACGTATTCGCGCTTGCCAGTGCTGCGGCGAAGGTTGAGTGCAAAATCCAAGGCCTCCTCATAGGCAGCCACCTCGATGCGCTTGAGGTGGGCGAGCAAAATCGGGTCATGGAGCCGCTGCCGCAGGTGGTGAAGGTGCCTGAAGGCCAGGTTGTAGGCTTGGATCGCATTTTCCGTCCGTCCCAATGCAGCGAAACAGCCGGCCTTGGTCAGGAAGCCTCTGAACATCCACGGATCCGGCTGCCAGAGCAGGCTGTCGGGATTGGTCTCGGCGGAGGTGTTCGAAAACTGCGGGACCTGCTCCATGAGGGCGCATTGCAGGTATTGGAGGGCGGTTTCGTCGCGGCCCTTGCGGTGCAATGCCTCGGCGAATTCGACGAATGCCCTTGCCTTGAACCCTGCTTGGAATCGCTGATTGGTATCGGCCAGCTGCATCAGGCCCTCGAAAAGCGCAGTCGCATCCCTGAACTTGCCGGAGAGCGTGAGCGCGCGGACATGCTGCAATTGCAAGAGGGGAGGAGCCAAATCCCGGTTGCCAGGCAAACCCACCGCCGAGGTGTAGCGCAGTGCCGAATCCGTCATCCCTTGTTCGAGGAATGCATCCACCAAGAGCCCTGCCGCCGCGAAACGGGCGCGCTGCTGATCCGCCGTCGAAGTCCGCCAAGCCCGCTCTGCCACCTTGATCGCACCCGCGAGGTCGCCCAATTCCATCATGCTCGCCCCCGCCTCTTCCAATGCCGCGACTGTGGCCTCATTGCCCCAGCCAGCTTGCCGCATCAGGCTGTCCATCACCGCGAGCGCCATGTCCCTGCCCAGCTCCAGTCGGCCCATCGCATGGTTCGACTTCGCAATCTCCACCGTCCCCCGCGCCAAAATCAGCGCAGCCCCCGAGGGGCGCAAGGAATCCGCCTTGGAAAGGATGTCCTCCCGTCCCGCTCTGAAGGCTTGGATGGCCTCATCGTATTGGCCGACTTCCTGTAGGTAGCCACCGAGCTGAAAGTAGAGGTCGGAGAGGAAGGTTGAATCTGCCTTGGACCCCGACCGCGCCAATTCGATCGCGCAGCGAAGGATCTCGATGGCCTTGAGCCTGCCAGTACCGCCTTGGTCATGGGCCTGCACAGCCCGCGCAGCCACCACGGAGGGCACGTCCCCCCATTGGGAAACCGAGCCGCATTGCCCCCATCCACGAATCGGCTGCATCAGCAAAACGAGGCCCACTCCCCACAAGGGAAGGAGGAAACGCAGATGACGATGCCAGCGATTACTCTTCATCAACCAAAATCTCAGCTGCGAAATTAACCGAAAAATGCCAGTGTTTCAGATCAAACCAGCCCATTGCCCCGGGCCCAATCCCGGTACACCTCCACACCCTCCGGCCCGCTCTTTTCTGGATGGAATTGCAATGCGAGGATGTTGTCGCGCTTCACGCCGGAGCAGTATTCCAACCCGACATAGTTCGTCAGCGTGAGGATGTCCTCCGGGCGGCTCGGCACCACATGGTAGCTGTGGACGAAATACATATAGGCGCCTTCCTGCAGGTGGGCGAGGGGCGTTCCTTGCCAGGCACCCGGTCGTGGCGCATGGATCGTGTTCCAACCAATCTGCGGGACACGCACCTTTTGGCCATTCATTTCACTCGGAATTCGCACCACCTTGCCCGGCAGCAGGTCCAGTCCGCCCTTGCTCCCAAACTCCACACTGTCCGTGAACAGGAGTTGCAAGCCGAGGCAGATGCCCAAAAACGGCTTCCCTGCTGCGACTTGCGCTTTCAACGGCTCCTCGATGCCACGTTTGCGCAGGTTTTCCATGGCCGTTCCGAATGCGCCCACTCCCGGCAGGATCAGGCCATCCGCAGCCGCGACCTTGGCAGGGTCATTGCTAATCTCAACGTCCATTCCCACATGCAGGCAGGCTTGCAGCACGCTGAACAGGTTGCCCAATTCATAATCCACGATGACGACCTTCTTGCTCATGGCTGCGCGATGGGGTGAAATGGGCGGATGGTATGACCTTGCTCGGCGAGGTAGGCCTTGATTTCGGGCAAGGTGCAGGTCTCGAAGCGGCCATAGGATCGACCGCTGCGCAAGAATTCAGTATTGCCTTCGCGGTCGGTGGCAGCGCTGCTGCTGAACCGGGCGATGTAGTCGTAATGCAGCATCGCTGCCACGGCAAGCGCGCTAGCGCCGCCCTCAGCCAATGCATCGCGCAGGTGCGCGAGCTTGCCCGGCCCGCCGTGGGCCACCACGGGGACTTGCACGGCATCAGCGAGCTTGCGGGTGAGGGTGAGATCGTAGCCCTCGCCCGTGCCCTCGCGGTCCACGCTCGTGATCACGATCTCGCCTGCGCCGAGGGATTCCGCCTCCTGCGCCCATGCGATCACCTCCTTGCCGGTGTACTCGCGTCCATTGTCCGTATAGGCGAGGTAGCGGCCGTCGCGTTCCTTGATTGCCTCGATCGCCACCACGATGGTGCTGCTGCCGAAGTCCAATGCCGCTTGACGGATGATGTCAGGGTTCTTGATGGCGGCTGTGTTGATGGCGACTTTGTCGGCCCCGGCCCGGAGGACGGATCGGATGTCTTCCAAGGTGCGGATGCCGCCTGCGACGGTGAGTGGAATGAAAATCTCCCGTGCGATGCGCGTCACGATCTCATGGAGGCTGTTGCGCTCATAGAGGCTGGCAACCACGTCCTGGAAATACAGCTCATCGGCGCCGTGCTCGTAGTAGTGCCGGGCAAATTCCTCCGGTTTTCCCAGCACCCGCAAGCCTTCCAAGTGGATGCCCTTCACGAGATTGGGCCCCTTGATGTCCAGCCGGGCGATGATCCTAGTCGCTTCCATGGGCTTATTTCAGCATTTTTTCATGAACCAGGTCGGGGTAGCTCCAGGTGTGGATGAGCCGTCCATCCTTCATTTCGATGATCCGGTCACAATGTCGCAACGTTGTGATGCGGTGCGCTACCACCACCACCGTGACATCCTGGTTCAGGTTTTGAAGGGATTCCGTGATCGAATTTTCCGTCTCGTTGTCCAGTGCGCTTGTCGCCTCATCGAGGACCAAGACGCTGGATTGGTAATACAGTGCCCGGGCGATGCCGATGCGTTGCCGTTGACCGCCGCTGAGCCTTGCACCCATCTCGCCGGTGGGGGTGTCCCATTTGTCGGGGAGGGAATTCACGAAGTCCATGAGGCTCGCCTGTTCCAAGGCCATCCGCAGCCGGGTTTCGTCGATCTCCTCGGGGCGTTCCCCAAAGGCGACATTTTCCTTCAGGCTCGCATCCAGTAGGAAGACGTGCTGCTGCACATACCCGACCTTGGCCCTCCAACTCGCGATGTCTTCGTCGTTCAGCTTCTTGCCATCAACATAAATTCCGCCTTCATTTTCGATCAGGAAGCGTAGGAGGATGTTGATGAGGGTCGTCTTGCCGGATCCCGATTCCCCGATAACCCCGATGCGATCCCCTTTTTGGATGGTGAAGCTCAGATTCTCGACGGCAGGGTTGCTCCCTTCGGCGAAGCGGAAGCTCAAGTCGCGGAACTCAAGAGTTTTCTCAAAATCCAGCGGTTTGATCTCGGTACGGGCAATTTTCGTAGGGAGGGTGCCTTCTTCCAGGATATCCAGGGTCGAAAGCTGACTCTTCATGCCCATGATGGCAGCGAGGGCACGGTTCAGGGACGGCAGCAGTCGGAATGCGGTCCCAGCAAAGATCACAAGGAACTCATAAGCCTCTGAGCCATCGTCACCTGTGATGTTGGCAAAGGTGAAGATCACCAGGATTCCCATCACAGCGATCACCTCCAATGCGCGGCTCGGCACCATGTTCAAGACGTGCTTGATCTTGTGCGAGTCGTTCATTTTCACCTGCTCGTCCATGTAGGCGTTCAGGAAGAAGTTTTCCTTGTTGGTGAGGCGCACGTCCACGAGGCCGTGGATCGAGTGGTAAAGCTTGGTATGCGTGGAGACCCCCAGTTTCAGTTGCTTCAAACCGATGTTGTAGAGCCTGTTTTTGGTTGCCGAATAGATCAGGACTCCAGCAGGCAACAAGCTGAGCATCATCGCAAAAAACAGGCGATAGTCAGCCACGGCGATCAGGATCACAATGAGGATCAAGCCCGTGATCTCAACCAGAAAATTGATCAGTGAGACAAGCACCCCTCCCGCGAAAAACACGGGAATATTGAGGATGTTGTTCACGATATCGGCGGAGTTGTGCTCCTTGAAATAGCGGTAGCCGAGGTTGTAATACTTGAAGTATTGCCGGCGAGCGAGATTGGCGCCCACATCGTAGGCAAACCGGGACTGTGCGTAACCCGAAAGCAGGGTGATCGAATTCTTAATGATGAATACGGCGAGCAGGATCGCGGCCATGAACATCAGGAACTGGCTCTGGCTGTGCATGCCGGACCATTGGAAAAGGTCGCGGTAAATGCCCGGCTCGTTGAGGATCTTGGGATTGTTGGCGACGATCATCACAGGGACGATCAAGCTCAGACCCGCAATGTCAATGAGGATAGAGATCAAAGAATAGCCCGCGACCCTGTACGCCCGCTGCCGCTCCTTGGGCGTCAATAGCCGCAAGGTGCGCTGCATGGTGCGCACGATTTCAGTCTGGGCGATCCGGCCTTTGATGCTCACAGCAATCCGTTTGATTGCAAGATATGTCGAATGGTCTGCTTGTCAATGGGTTGCCCCATGCCCAGACGCATGACCTCCTCCGGGTTGTTGTTTTCCGCCTTGAGCGGGTCAAATGGGGAGTCGCGGATCACAAACATGTCCTCCGTGACCGTAATGTAGGGCGCCTCGTCCTCCGTGAAGAGGTATTCATGCGTCTTTTCCCCTGCCCGCTTGCCGATGTATTCGATGGCAATGTCAGCAGCTTTGAACCCATATCGCGGCGCAAGTTCCTCAATCATCACCTCGGCGATGTCCTGGATACGGGCCACGTCCATTTTCAAGACAAAAACTTCGTGACCGACCATGTCAGCTGCCGCCTTGAGCACCAGGCCCACCGCCTGTGGGATCGTCATGAAAAACCGGGTCATGTCCGCAGTGGTGATGGTCACCGGCCCACCCTTGGCGATCTGCTGATGGAACATCGGGATCACTGAGCCCACCGAGCCGAGGACATTGCCAAAGCGGACGCAAGCGACTTGGATGTTGCTGAAACCCACGGGTGCGTTCACGATCAGGCGCTCGCTGAGCAGCTTGGTCGCGCCCATGGTATTGATCGGGTTCACAGCCTTGTCGGTGCTCACGCCGATGATCTTCTTCACCCCGTGGGTAATGGCCGCGTCGATGACGTTTTGGGTGCCGACGACATTGGTTTGGACGGCCTCGAAGGGGTTGTATTCGCAGAGGGGCACATGCTTGAGGGCAGCGGCGTGGAAGACGATGTCCACCCCCTCCATGGCACGGCGCACCCTGTCGCGGTCGCGGATGTCGCCGATCAAGTTGCGTAGGATGGGTGTCTGCAATTCCTGGCTCAGCCGCCAATGCCCGGACTCGTCATTGTCCAGCACCCGCACCCGGCTGGGATTGCGCTGCAGCAACTGCCGCACGATCTCCGAACCGATGGAGCCGCAGCCCCCGGTCACCAGGATCACCTTGCCTTCAAATATGTTCTCCATGGTTCCTTAGGCGGGTTGCTTCAACTTGTTGAGCGCCAAGCGCAATTGATCCACCACATAGCCCATCTGTTCCTCGGAGATCGTGGTGAAGAAGGGCAGGATGATGGTCTCCTTGCTCAGACGCTCTGCCACCGGGAACATGCCCTCGTGGTAGCCAAAGTCCCGCATGTAAAATTCTTGCAAATGGATGCAGGGGTAGAAATAGGCCTTGCTTTGGACGCCGCTGGCATTCAGCAGGTCCAGCAAGGGATCGCGCAGGGATGCATCCACCCTGATCGCAAACACGAACCAACTGTGGCTCGGTTGGTCCCAGCCCTCCGGGATGCGCACATCGTCCATCCCCTTCAGCAGTTCCATGTACCTGAGGGCCTTTTGGCGGCGGAGGTCCATGATCTGCGGGAGCTTTTTCATCTGCTCCACGCCGATGGCCGCAGTCATTTCGCTGATGCGATAATTGTAGCCGAGTTGCACGTGGGTGAGCCACTGCATATCGGTTGCGCGGCCTTGGTTGCGGGTGCTCCAGCAGAAGTCGTAGATCTTGGGGTCGTTGGTGACGATCATGCCGCCCTCGCCCGTGGTGATCTGCTTATTCGGATAGAACCCGTAAACGGCCACGTCGCCGAAGGTGCCCGCGCATTGCCCGTTGAAGGTGGCTTGGATGGCCTCGCAGGCGTCCTCGATCACCCGCAGGTTGTGGCGCTTGGCGATGTCCATGATCCGGTCCATCTGCGCGCTTTCGCCGAAGACGTGCACGGGAAGGATGGCCTTGGTCTTGGGCGTGATGGCCGCCTCAATCAGGCCCGGGTCGATGTTGAACGTCTCCTCATCGGCATCCACGAAGACAGGTGTGGCGCCCTCGAAGAGGATGCAGTTGCTGCTCGCGAAGAATGAAAACGGGGTAGTGATCACCTCGTCGCCGGGGCCAAGTCCAAGTGCGCGCACAGCAAGGTGCAGGCCGGAAGTGCCACTGTTCACTGCGAGGGCGTATTTCGCGCCGATCGCCTGTGCGAACAATTGTTCAAACTCGGCGGTCACTGGACCCAGCGCCAAGCGATCCGATTTCAGGACAGCTGTGACGGCATCGATTTCCTCTTGGCCCAAGTAGGGCTGTGACAAGGGTACGTTCATGGCAGGGGTTTTACGACTTTGCAGGGTTGCCCCATGGCCACTACGTTGGCGGGGATGTCCCGGTTCACAAAACTGAATGCACCGATGATGCTGTTCTCGCCAATGGTCACGCCGGGCATCACCACGGAATGCGAGCCAATGCAGGCCTTTTTCCCAATGGTGACCTTTCCGTGCTTGCCATCGATGGTGCTGAGGGAGTAGATCGAGCAATGCGACCCAATCTGGGCCTCATCACCGATTTCGACGCCGTGACGGGCATTGATGTAGGTAAATGCCCCGATGTCCGTGCGGGATCCGAGCACGAGTCCCGGAACGCCTTGCACCACCCAGTTCCACTTCGTGGGCACTCCCTCCTCGATCACCGGCGGCTTCCATTCCCTGAAGCGGTCCTCTGCCATGGCTCAGTAGGCGAGCTTCTTCTGGATGAGGCGCTTGTCGAGCTCCACCGTGGCCAAAACCTCTACAATCCGCAGGCTGGCATTGCCGTCGCCGTAGGGATTGACGATGTTTTCGAGGCTGTCCATGAACTCGTCGGCGATCACGTGGTCGATGGCCTTCTCGATTTCGAGGCGGTCATGCGGCACGTCCACCACGTTGGCAGCGCGTTCGCGGCCTTCTTGACGGATGCCGATGTTGACCACGGGAACCTTGAAGCTGGAGCTTTCGATGATGCCGCTGCTGCTGTTGCCGACCATGACACTGCTGTGGTTCATGAGGCTCAGGAACTCGCGGTGAGGCATGGTGGCGAAGACGTGGTTGCCGGGCTCGGCCTTGATGCGCTCGAGCAGGGCGATGATCTGCAGACCGCCAGCGTCGGAGTTGGGATAGACGAAGATTTTCTCCACGTCGAACGCGTCCAGTGCAGCCAAGGTCTCAGCGAATTGCTCGCCGGAGATTTCGGCCTCAGTGGTGACCGGGTGCTGGAGCACGAGGAACCACGGACGGTCTTCGGGGAGGTTGAAGCGGCGGGCGAGCTTGGCCCGGCTCAGCGGAGCGACCTTGAGGATCGTGTCCAGTGCAGGTGCGCCCACGGTATGGATGCGCCAGTCTTCCTCGCCCATCTTACGGATGCGCTCAGCGCTCATCGGGGTTGCGGGGAAGTGGATGGCCGCCATCTTGGTGACAGCGTGGCGGGTACTCTCGTCGGTGCCACCCCTGGTCACGTCGCCACCATGGATATGGGCGATCGGGATGTTCAGGTACATGGCCGCGACTGAGCCGGCGAGGACTTCGGTGCGGTCGCCCAATACCAAGAGGATGTCCGGCTTGAGCTTCACCAATGCCTTGGTCATGCCACGGATGCCATCAGCCATGGCGAGTGCCATGCCCTTGCCGCTATCTTCGACGGGGTGCATCGGCACGCGAGCGGAAACGGTGAATCCAGCACCTTCGATGGCTTTCACACTCATCCCAAAGAGGGCTTCCAAGTGCATGCCGGTCACCAATACTTGCAATTCCAGGTCGGGATGTTGTTGAATGGCCTCCATGACTGGGCGCAGCAATCCGAACTCGGCTCTCGTCCCAGTTAGTACACAAATCTTTCTAATGCTCATTTTCAGTTCCTTAGTTGAACAGGACAAATTTATGAAACAGGCAGGGCAAATGAAGGAAAAAGAACAATATGGAGTTTGGCAATTCCTCCTGAATCGTTGCCCTTAAGGGGTTGGCACTACTCCAGCATTTCCCATGTGAGGATGGTCTCTGCGGCGATCATGCCCTTGGCCCTTTTGCCCAACAAATCTTGCAATTTTTTAGGAGAAATACCCGTGCCGGGCCGCTTAATCTCCAGCATTTCCTCTGTGATCGTGGCCCCCTCGGGGATGTCCACCGCTGCGACAATGCTCTTCCGCGCAACCTGCATGATGCGCAACTCGCTGTCATTCGGAACCTTGTCTCCATGGCCCATGATGGCCTCGACGTGCCTGACCATGCGCACCATTTCTTTGAGCTCATGCGGCTCCAACGATGCCCGATGATCAGGACCTTCCATGTTCCGGTCCAGCGTGAAGTGTTTCTCTATGACACATGCCCCCGCAGCCACCGCCAATTGTGGCACCAATATGCCATCGGTATGGTCGCTGTAGCCGACCAGGCAGTTGAGGGTGCTTCCCATGGTGTTCATCGCACGCAGGTTCACCTCGTTTTCCGGGCAGGGATAGTTGGTGGTGCAATGCAGGACCACCAATCCAGGATTTCCAGTCTCGTTGATGGCGTCCACTGCGTCGCGGACCTCGTGCATCACGGCCATTCCGGTGGAAATGATCATCGGGAGGCCCTGCGCGGCCATTTTCCGGAGATAGGGGAGGTTGGTGAGGTCTCCGCTGCCAGCCTTGAAGGCGGCCACGCCCAAGTCACGCAAAAAGTCGATGCCGTCTTCGTCGAAGGGGGTGCTCAGGAAAATCAAGCCCTTGGCGTTCGCATAGTCGCGGAGCTCTGCATGGTCGGCGTATTGAAGTTCCAGCTTGCGGAGCATTTCCAGTTGGGACTCGACGACTCCGGTGTTCTGGACCTGATAGTCAGCCATCTTGGCGGACTTGGTCACGAGTTTCTCGGCCTTGAAGGTCTGGAACTTGACGGCATCCGCGCCTGCGTCCGCTGCTGCGTCGATCAGCAACCTGGCGATCTCTGGGTCGCCATTGTGGTTCACGCCGGCCTCGGCGATGATGAAGCATGGCTGCCCCGGCCCGATGAGCCTGTCAGCAATGGAGATCAAATTCATGGGCGATGGCGTTGGCGATGCGGAAATCGGTGAGGTCGTCGATGTCGATGTCCCAGGGCTTTTCGAGGATGAGCGGTAGGGTGCGCGGCCCCCAAGCGTAGCGCTCCGCCTGGATCACGGTGTCTGGCCGGAAGAGGTAGAGCGCGCCATTGATCTGGAAATGAGGGCTCTGGTCCTGGGTGCGCGTGCGTGTGAGGCTGTTGGAGTCCGGCATTTGCAGGTATCCGTCGCGGATTTCGAGCAGCCACTCGGGACCCATCTTGGCTTTGGAGACGGCGACCAGGGCGTCCGCGCCTTGGTCGATCACATCGCGGATGGCTTGGTCCACGACCTCAACTTGGCGGAAGGGTGTGGTCGGTTGCAGCACCACGAGCAGGCCCACCTCGGGGCGCATGCGTTGGAGCGCGTCTTGGAAGACTGGCAGGCTCGGAGTGGTGTCCTGCGCGAGGCCTGGCGGCCGGTCCATGACTTCGGCACCTGCCTCAGCTGAGAGCAGGGCGATTTCAGGGTCGTCCGTGCTCACGATCACCTCGTCGATGAGGGTGCTGGCACGGGCAGTCGCGATGGACCACTGGATCAATGGAATACCACGGAGGGGAAGTACATTCTTGCGCGGCAGTCGCTTGCTTCCTCCTCGGGCAGGGATCAATGCAACGATTCGCTGGCCTTTGTACATATCCTTGAGCGTTATATGCGTGTCACGTCAAAGGGTGGCGTTCAACAGCTTGCCACTCTCGATCAATTGTCTCAACTCTTTGCTGCCTGACAAGGTTTTGGTCACCGTGTCCAATTGTTGAGGGCGGTGCAGGTCCGTTCCGATGAAATCGATCAAACCCTCGGCTGCAAGGTCACAGGCGATGGTAGTGGCCTGCTTGCTGTATCGCCCACCGAATGATGTGAGGTTCACTTGGGTGAGCATTCCCCGGTTTTTGAAGGTGCGCACTTCCTCGACTGCATCCACGCCCCAGAGGTATTGGTAGCGCTCGGGGTGGGCGAGGACGGGCTTGTAGCCCTTGGTCAGCAATTCGAAGATGACGTCGTTCATGACCATGGGGCGGGCGACGTAGCTGGTCTCCACGAGGATGTAGCGTTTGTCGCCACCGAAGGTGAGCAGCTCCCGGGTCCCCATGGTGGCGGCAAATCCGTCATCGAGGTAATACTCAGCAGCCGCCTCGATTTCCATGTCCAAGCCTTCGTCTTTGATGGCTGTCCGCAGCTTTTCCAATCCACCACGGATGGTCTCGGGACTGTTGCGGTAGGCATCGGACATCACGTGCGGGGTGGTGATGAGCTTCCGGTACCCGAACTCGTGCAGGCGACGGATCATGAGCATACTCTCCTCGAGGCTAGAGGAGCCGTCGTCTATGCCAGGAATCAAATGGGAGTGGACATCGGCATGGAGGGTGCCTAGGCTGGTTGCCTCTTGTGGCTTTCCCCCGAAAATGCGCTGAAAGATGCCCATGTCATTTTTTTCTATTGAACCGCTTCCAGATTTCCCACCACTTGGGCGGGGCATGGTCCTCGGAGTAGTAGCCTTGGCCATAGACCTTGTAGCCGTAGCCACCGTAGCGCTTGTTGGCAGTGCTGACCGAGTTGAAGACGATGTAGAGGTTGCGGATGTTGTGGTCCTCGGCCAATTGGTCGGGGTTGCGGACGAATACGCGCTTGCTGTAATCGGCACGGATCACGTAGAGGGCGACGTCCGCGTTCATCAGCATGGTGGTGCCATCGGTCACAAGGCCGATGGGCGGGGTGTCGATGAGGATGTACTCGTAGCGTGTCTTGAGTTCCTCGAGCAGGTCGGCCATCTTCTGACTCAGGATCAACTCGGAGGGATTCGGCGGAATCGGCCCGGAGGTGATGAGGTCGAGGTTGGCGTACTCGGTGCGCTTGAGGGTGTCCTCCAGCTTGCTCTTGCCCACGAGGAGGGTACTTAGGCCCACGCTGTTGTCATTGCCGAAGGAGTAGTGCAGCTTGGGCTTGCGCAAGTCCATGTCGATCACCACGACCTTGATGTCCAACAGGGACAGCATGCCTGCGAGGTTGATCGTGACGAAGGACTTGCCCTCGCCGGAGACCGTACTGGTGATGGCCACGACCTTGGTGGACTTGTCCGCCGCGAGGAACTGCAGGTTGGTACGGATGGTCCGGAAGGACTCCGAGAGGCCCGACTTGGGGTTCTCCACGCTCAGGAGGCGGGGATACTTGTGGTTGAGGCTTTCATTTGCCCGGCGCACCACCCCGATGATGGGAGTGAAGCTGAGGGACTCGATTTCCTCGCGGTAGGAGATCGTGTTCTTGAGGATGCCCGCGATGAGGATCAGCAGCAAGCCCAAACAGACCCCTAGGCCGCAACCGATGATGTAAGTGCGGCGGGGATTGGGGGAAATCGGGAAGTTGGGGGAGAGCGCCTTGTCCATGATCTGGACGGAGGAGACGATGGACGCCTTGGCGATCTCTGCCTCGGCTTGCTTTTCGAGGAGGGTGAGGAGGATTTTCTCCTTGACTTCGAATTCGCGGCTCAGGCTCTGAAGGACGCGCTGTGCCTCGGGGAGGCTCTTCAGGCTTTCCTTGCTAGCTTCGAGGAGCTTGTCGAAGTACTTGATTTTGGTCTCATTGTCTTGGCGCAAGGAGGAGACGTTGTCGAGGATGGAACCTCGCAGGTCACGCATCTTGGAGTCCAGTTCGAGCACCTTGGGGTGCCGCTCGGTGTAGAGCGCCATCGCGGCGGAGCGTTCGAGGACAACGGTGTTGTAGGAGCCGATCAATGAGGACAGGAGCGGATCGGAAAAGCCTTCCGTGGCGTAGGAGACGGCGGCGATGGTGTCGCCACTGTTGAGTTCCTTTTCCAGTCGGTCGATTTCGAGCTTCCTCAGGAGCAGGAGCATGCGGTTGTCCTCCTCGGCCTTGAGGTTGTCAAGGTCGAAGCTCACCTTCATCTCCACGTTGAAGAATTCCTTTTCCTGCTTGTAAGCCTGCAAGAGCCCCTCAGCCACGTTCACGCTGGATTTGATCGTGTCGATCTGGTCCTGGATGAACTGCAGGGCTTGGTTGGCTGCTTGGGTCTTGCGCATGATGTCCTGCGCACGGTATTCCTCGACGAGGTGGTTCAGGAAGTCGGCGGTGAACTTGGCGACATTGTCCTGAGAGGAGATCTTGAGAATCGGGACCAGGTAGCCCGATTGCTCGACCTTGAGTCCGCCCATCGCCCGGCCCACCATGGTCTGCCAATGGATGGCTTGCCACTTGTACTCGACCTCTGGGGTCAGGTGGTAGCGGGAGGTTTCGCGCTTGATGATCTGGAATTTGAAACCATTGATGTCCACCTTCTCACCGAAGTAGTACTGGTTTTCAATCCGATTGGGGCCGTCTTGATAGCCGAGCTTGTATTTGTTTCCTGTGAGGTAGTATAGGGAGAACAACTGCTCGTAGGGGATGGCTTGGCCTACGGTGTCATAGACTACAAGGAACGGTGCGTCGTCCTTGTACATTTCGGCCGTGACCAATGTCCCTACAAGGTAATAGAGGCAATTGAAACCCATCTTCTCCACGGTGGAGCTGACCATGGTGCGGCTCTGGATGAGCTGGATTTCCGACTGGATGTCGTCCTGCATGACCCCGAATCCAAATGCCTCCATGAGGCCAAGGTTTTGGGTCATGGCCTGGTTTTCTTGCACCCGGACGGTCGCCTCAGCCGCAAAAATGGGCTTGGTGTAGCGCAGGTAGAGCTTGCAGGCAATGACCGCGACCACGAAGGAGATCACGATGTAGTACCACCGCTTCCGGAACAGGTCAACGATCTTCGCGAGGTTAATTTCCTCGTTGTTCGTGTTCTTGGATTGGAAAACTTGCCTCATGTACTAGTTCCTCCGGCCCAAGCTGACGAGGAGCACTGTGATGCTGCCCAAAGTGGAGAAAAGGGAAAGCACCGTGGTATAGGGTTGCACGGCTTCTGAGATCACGCGCACGTCACGGGGTTCCACGTAGATGATGTCCTTGTCGCGGAGGTAGAGGTCCTCGGTGCGGATCGCTTCCAATTGACGCAGGTCGAAGATGAGGATCTCCGGATCCTTGCGCTGTCCGACGTTGCGGATGACCTTGATCACGCTGCGCTTGCCGTAGGGTCCGATGCCGCCTGCTGCGGACAACGCCTCCAAGAGGGTGGTGCGCTCACGCAGCAGTGGATAAACACCTGGTGAACCTACGTCGCCTTGCACGGAAACGGAAAGGTTCAGGATGGCAATTTCCACCTTGGGATCGCGGTATTGCATGGCATACTTGGCTTCGATCGCCTCCTTGGTCTCCTGCTTGGTCATGCCCAGTACCTTGAGCTTGCCCACTTGTGGGAGGTCCACCTCGCCCTGCTTGTTCACGAGGAAGGGCACACCCGTGGGTGTGCTGCCCTCGGCAAGGGTCAGACCCTTGGTGATGTCGAGGTTGTTGAGGAAACGGATGCCGATTTGGTCGTCCACTTGGATGCGGTGCTCATAACCTGAGGCCATACGGGCCGAGTCAGGATTGATGTGCACAACGGGGATGTCCAGCTTCTGGTACTTCTTGGGGGTGTTGAAGAGCACATTCCTCAACCGCTGGGCTTGGAGGCCATTCACGGCTCCACCCAACAGCAACCACCCTAATGCAAGTCCGAGCGCTAGTTTATAAGCGGTGTGGGTCTTCAAGTCTTTACTTTTCCAAGTCACAGAGAACAAATCGCGCAAAGATAAGGAAAAGGCCGGAATCTGAACGCTTGCAACGGGAAGCAAAATTCAGGGCCCCTGCTGCCTTGAAAATGGAAAAGCCGCCTTGCGGTTGCAGGGCGGCTTTTCACCAGTGTTGGGGGTACGCAGCTGTAGCCGCGTCAGTTCATGAGCAAGTAGGGGCGCCACTCGTCCTGCACCTTGCCGTGGAAGTCACGCAGGTACATGATGAAGCTGGGGCGGAAGGGCTGATGACGCATGGTCAATTCCGCTTCTGCCGGGGTCCGGTCGCCCTTCTCCGTATTGCAGCGCTGGCATGCGGTCACGAGGTTGTCCCATTGGTCGCGACCACCGCGCGAGCGCGGGATCACGTGGTCGAGGGTCAGGTTTTCCGTCGCGTTGCAATACACGCAGGAGTAACCGTCGCGCTTGTAGATGTTGATGCGGCTCAATGCCACCTTCTTGAAGGGGAGGTTGACAAACCGATTCAGCCTGATGATGGACGGGTAAGGGAATTCCTTGGAAACCGAACGGATCACTTTGGCGGTCCTCTCACTGATCATCTCGGCTTTCTTCAAGAAGACGAGCACAAACGCGCGCTCGGCGGAGCAGACAGTTACTGCCTGATAATCTTGATTCAATACCAATACTTTAGAGGCCATAATGGTGAAAAATTAAACAATTCGTTTGAGATATAATAGTGAATGCGTCTGCAGTTGAGTGTAACGGCTGACCACACCCGCAGGCGTGAGCGTGCAGTCATGAACATGCCCGTGAGCATGCCTGAGTGCGCCGTTTGCCAGTACCAAGCCCACATGGTGGACCTTGCCATTGGCATTGACGAAGAAGGCCAAATCGCCCGCTTGGCGGTCTGTGAATGCGACTTCCCGGCCGAGCGCAGCCTGCTGACTGGCGTCCCGAGGGATGGCGATGCCGCTGAGGCGATAGACCGCCTGGGTGAAGCCTGAGCAATCGATGCCCCACTGTGTCCTGCCTCCCCATAGGTAGGGGGTGCCTAGGAAGGATCCACCTTCAGTTGACAGTGGATAGTGGATAGTGGATAGTGGGGCTTCTTGCCTTTCTTTTGCTTCTGGCGCTTTGAGAGCCTCAGGGTCGGAGGGGGGGGAGTGCGGCCCATGTTGCTGCTTTGGTCGCTGGGGAGGCGGAAGGTCCATTCTCCTAGGGTGAAGCTGCTCATGGGGGTTCCGTCTTGGGCCTGGGGCCATCTGGCGGCGATGGGGAGGCGCAAGGGGAGGGTGTTGCATTGGTACTCCTTGAAAGCCATCGCGTGGTCGGTTTCCACCAAGGTCCAGCCCGGCACCTGATCCAACCAAGCCTTGGGGGCCGCCAAGACCGCTTTCTCGTCGATCCAGCCCTCGTAGCCGTCAGCCATGGCGCGGATGCGCAGCCACTGCCTGTCACGCTCCAGCACCAGCACCTCCTCCCCGAACAACAGTTGCGTAACCATCTCCGACGCGTCCGAGGCGGTTGCCCGCACAGGAACGACGGGCTGGAAGGTGATCTGTGGCTCTTGCATGTGCAGTGGTGGCTTTTGGCGAATATACTGATTTTAAGCGGCCTAGGCCCGTGAATTGTCAACGGGGCCATGAACGGGCGAAGCCTTTCCGGGACATCTACTCCCAGAAAGGCGCGAATACCTTTTCGTCGGAAGTAAACCTATTCTTTGCTGTCGCGGTAGGACCTCACGAGATCCTTGAAGAGGGGCAGCCCTTGATTGTAATCGTCTTTGTTCACCGCGGTGTAGTTGAAGCCCACGAAGCGGTCGCCATGTTCGGCGTAGGCCCAGGCCATGAACTTTTCCGCGTAGGTCACCGTGTCATTCATGGTGAACTTTGGGGTCTCGATTTCGAGGATCTTGATCTCTTGACCGTCCAATGTCCCTACGGGCGCCTCACTCTTGACCACGCCATGGCGTTGATCGTTCACGAAGAGGCCCTTGAGCCAAGTGAACAAACTGTCCACTGTACTGCAGCCTTTCAATGAACGTGCCATGTACTCCAATCGCACCTGCGGGGCACTCAGGTCCCGGTCGTAACCCGGGAAGAAGTAATAACCCAGTTGGCCATTGTCGTCGGTTTCTTGGACATAGGAGGCCCAGGGTACACTGTCCTTTTCGACCCGGCGAATGCCTTCGATCTCCGCCAAGCTGAAAGCCACGCCACCACGGTTGTAGTCCGCACGGGGGAGGTTTTCCAATGCCTTCACTTTGGCCTCTTCGTCAGCAGCGAGTCCACTGCCCGGCTTGCAGGCGGCGACCTGCAGCAGCAGGAGGAGGAGGGCGGTATAGATGACGGTGTTGCGCATGGGGTTACCCAGAAATCAAGTGCAAAACTAGCATATCAAGTGAATTTCCGCACTGTTTCCTGTATGTCCGGTAAATATGAGCGGCCAAACAGGTTCAAATGCACCATCAGCGGATAGAGATTGTAGATGTCCACGCGCTCCTGCCATCCCGGCTCCATGGGCCAAGCCTCGTTGTAGGCCTGGTAGAACCATTCATGAAAGCCTGCGAATAACCTCGTGAAGGCCATTTCCGCTTCGCGGTGCCCATAGTAAACCGCTGGATCGATCAGTGCGGCGCATCCATCGGGCCCGGTCATCACATTGCCCTGCCAGAGGTCGCCGTGCAGGAGGGAGGGTGCCGCTGCGGGGATCAGATCATCGATTTTGCCTAACAGGCTATCCAATCGAGAGGAAGTGTCTGCATCGAGCAATCCTGCCTTCCGTGCCATGCCTGCCATGGGGATGAGCCGCCTTTCCACGAAATATTGCCTCCAATCCTCCAATGGGCGGTTCACCTGTGGGAGCGATCCGATGAAGTTGTCGCGGTGGTAGCCGTGCTGCGGCTGCGTGTGGCGGTGGAGATGGGCGAGCTTCTGGCCGAGGTCTTCCCAAAAGTTGTGGGCCCTGGGTGCGGATTCGATCCATGGGAGCAGGAGGAATGCATGGTCTCCACCCACACCTTGGGCGATGGGGAGGGGAACCTCGATGGCAGCTGCTTGGTGCAGGGTGCGCAGCCCGTCCGCCTCGGCATTGAACATGGGCGCGTCGGCGATCTTGTTGTATTTCAGGAAAAAGGGGCCGGATTGGGTGGTGAGTTTGAGGGCGTTGTGGATGCAGCCTCCGGTTACTGGGGTGACGGAGATCACGGGGCTTGGGAGGTGCGGGTTGAGGGCTGCTTGGAGGGGCTTTGGGAGCATTGGGATTCTTTGGAAACCGCAGAGGGCGCAGAGGGCGCAGAGGACCGCAATGGACCTCGAAAAGGCGCAGCGGCTTAGTCCCTTTGTGGGTTCAGGAGCTTTTGGAGGAGGGTGGCGTTGCTGCGGTGGAGGATTTGGTAAACTTCTTCGAATCCGTCGGGGCCGCCATAGTAGGGGTCTGGGACGTCGGGGGAGCCGGGATTGGGGTCGTGGTCGCGCATGAGATAGACTTGGGCGCGGGCGGCTTCGCCGTAGGTGTTCATGGTCTGGATGTCGTGGAGGACGGAGCGATCCATGGCGATGATGTGGTCGTATTCTTGGAGGTCGCGCTTGCGGAATTGGCGGGCGCGGGAGGTGAGGTCGATGCCGTGTTGACGGGCGGTTTCACGCATGCGTTTGTCGGGGAGTTCGCCTTGGTGGTAGCTGCTCGTGCCGGCGGATTCGATGAGAAATCTGTCGTTGACACCGGCTTGGTTCACGAGGTGGAGCATCAGCCCCTCGGCCATGGGGGAGCGGCAGATGTTGCCGAGGCAGACAAATAGGATTTTGGTGGGTTCCATTTCACGAAGGTACAAACTCGAAATATCCGATGGGAACGGTGGGGACGAGCTTACCGGCGCTTTGTGAATGGGCATTCAGGAGGGATTCGACGCGGGAAAAGACCTGCTCCTGCACTGCGGCGGGGATCAATGCGGTCCATCCCGGAAGGAAACCCATGCCAATGAAGGCATCGTGCAGGAAGGCTGTGCCGTCGAGGTAGGTCATGGTGTAGGAAGACAAGATGCTGCGGCTGAGTTCGAACCCGTTGTTTCCCATCAATTGTGTGAGGGAACCTGGGGTCTGACGATGCGCCTCCTGGGCTTCGACGGCCGCAAGGAGAGTTGGCTGGTCGGCGACTGCTTCCTTGAATGCGGTGTAGAATTCTGCGAAGGTGCCGTTCAGATTGGTGGCTAGGCAGAGCCTTCCGTTTTCCCGTAGCAGGCGCTTGCATTCGGCCAATACCGCTGGGACTTGGTCGAAGTTGTTCAGGCCGAGGTTGGAGGTGATGATGTGGCAGGATGCGTCGGGAAGGGGGATTTTGCTGGCATCCGCATTGAGCAGCGTGACGTTGGGGGCTTGCCAAGCATCGATTTTGGATTGGGCGCGGGCCATGGCGGCTTCCCAGGTGTCGGCCCCCCATAGCTGGGCGCTGGGACCCAAACGACGGGCGAGGGGCAACAATGGAAATCCCGCACCGCAGCCGATGTCGAGGACGTTCAGACCATGGGCATAAGGGAAATGCTCGAGCAGCAGGTTGCCTGTGGCGGCTGACCAAAGGGGCAATTCGTCAAATGCATCGGCAACTGCGGCATCCCGCCAATCGAGGGACAGGTGCAGGTAGCTGGGCATCAGTTGTTTTGCTTTCCGCGCTGGATCAATGCGATGACGCCGTAAGCCAGGGCGTAGGCGAAGAGGGCGACGAGGAAGTCCTGGAGGAATCCGGTCTTTTCGCCGTTCATGATGACGAATTTGTAGGGGATGAAGATCGCGCAAACGATGACGACCTTGATAGCGAGTTGGGCACCTTGATTCACTGGAGCAGAATTTACAGAATTCACCGAATTTACAGAATTGTTGGATGGTGTGGGCAATTCTGATGAAGGTTGGTTTTTGGGGGGTGCTGTCACTTCGAGGCGGCCGTAGGCCGGGGAGAAGTCTGTGGGTGGTGACTACGGTGGGTGTTTCTTCTTCCTGAGACTTCTCAGTCGCTTCGCTCCTTCGAAGTGACAATTGGGGACTCGGGTTATTTCTTGAGCAGTCCTGTTGCTTTGCCGATGATGCGGTCCACCATGCGGACGGGGAGGAGGCGAGGGATGGTCCACTTGCGGAGCTTGTCGGGGACGAAGGCGTAACGGACTTTGGGTTTGCGCTTTTCGGAGATGTCTGCGATGCGTTCCCCCAGCCAATCTGAATCAAGGCCATCCTGTCCTCCTGTGACGAAGTATTTCTGGAACTTGCGCATCATGGGTTCATAGGGGGAGCCTGCGTAGATGCCGACTTCTTGGGCGGAGGGCTTGTCCCAAATCGGGGTCTTGATGGCGCCGGGGCCGATGACGATGACGTCGATGCCGTAGAGCTGCAATTCGATGCGGAGTGCGCTGGAGAGCCCTTCGAGGGCGTGCTTGCTGCCGGAGTAGGCGCCGAGGAAGGGGCCTGCGAATTTGCCGCCGACGGAGCTGATTTGGATGATGCGACCGGGAGGGAAGCCGGGGTTTTCCTGGGCACCGAGCAGGGGAAGGAAGGCTTGGGTGACGGCCATTTGCCCGAAGACGTTGACTTCGAATTGGTAGCGCAGGTCGTCGATGGGTTGCAGGCCCAAGGGCC
>JAXLVK010000061.1:0-40165 GCA_046329055.1 Bacteroidia bacterium | reverse complement strand
TGACCGGGATTCCTTATGTCTTGTGGCATTCCGCCGCTCAGTTCACCTTGCCTGCCTTGAAATCGTTCTGGAAATTTTCCCAAGGGGTCGTCTTGTAGAAGCCGCCGCCGAAGTAAGCGAGGATGGGCTCGAGGGTCGGGACGTCTTGGTAGCCGGGCAGTGGCTGGATGATGCCGTAGTCCTCATCCAGAAAGACCAGGGTGGGATAGCTCATCTTGCCACTCAGGAGTTCGGCGGGGAGTTCGTGGTAGCCGCGATGTCCCTGCGCGATGAACTTGTAGGTACGGCCACGGAAGGTGATGTCCTTCTTGCCTTCGCCGTCCATTTTCACGGCGTAGTACTTCTCGTTGATGATCTTGATGATCTTGGGGTCCTCCATGGTTGTGGCATCCATGCGCTTGCACCAGCCGCACCAGTCGGTATACACGTCCACCATGATCTTGCGGGGCTGCTTCTCCATCTTGGCGACGGCCTGCTCCCAGCTGAGCCACTCGATCTTTGGGCCATTGTGGGCTGCGGGTGTGGCCACTTGTGTGCCAACCGGATGCTCAGCGGGTGTGGCAACCTGCGCGGAAACCCCAAGTGCCAGCCCGATCAGCAGGGCCATTGTCATCAGCGAACGGTACATATCGATTTTCCTTTTTACTGAAAATGAACTCTAAATATCGGCAATCCTGACGGAACTGCAATGCCCGGAGGAATCTTTGCCCGTCCGGAGCATCGCAAATCATGTGCCAGAGGCATCGGTTCCGGCAAGTTTTGGTCGGCGGGTGCGCCATACCAGCCGGATCGCGAGGAGGCCCGCGGAGAAGCCCAACCCGGTCGTGAGGCCATACCAGATGCCCTCCACCCCCAAGCCCAATGGCTCAGAAAATACATACGCGGCCGGCAAACCCACGAGCCAGTAGGCCACAAAAGTGATCGCAGTGGGCACCCGTACATCCGACAGACCCCGCAACGCCCCCATGATGATGGCCTGCATCCCGTCAAAGAGCTGAAAGATCGCCGCCACCATCAGCAGCACCGATGCGATTTCCAGCACAGGCACCTCGTCGATGTAGAGATGCGGCAGGTCAAATCTCAGGGCCAACATCCCCGACACGAAGACCACCACGCAGCCCAGACCACAGATCACCGCCGCCACCGATGCGAGACGGATCGCCGATCCGTCCTTCCGGCCGAGGGCATTGCCCACCCGGATGGAAACCGCCGACGAGATGCCCAGGTAGAACATATAGGTGAACGAGGCCACTTGGATCGAAATCTGATGCGCGCTTTGTGCCTCCTTGCTGATCCTCCCCGCCAACAAGACTGCCCCAGCGAACGCACCGACCTCGAAGAAGTACTGCAAGCCACTCGGCAGTCCCACAGCCAAAATCTCCTTGATTACGCCCCAGCGATGTTTCAGCAATTCGCTGAGCCGGAAATAGATACTAAACCGTCGCGACCAAGCCATGTACATCACCATGATGACGACCCCCAGTATCCGAGACACCACCGTGCTCCATCCCGCCCCATCCAAGCCCATGGCCGGGAAGCCTAGCTTTCCATGGATCAGCACCCAATTGAAGAACACGTGAAACACGACCACGAAGGCCGTCACAGCCATCCCCGGCACCACCGCCTCGAAGCCATCCAGGAAATGCTTGAATGCCATGAAGATGAACATGAACGGCAGGGACAGCGAGAGGATGCGTAAGTAACTCTGTGCCAGTGGCACCGATTCCGGCTGCTGATCCATATAAGGAATCGCCATGGACAGGCCGTACACCGCCAAAATCGACGCCAGGCTCAGCCAAAACGCCACCAACAACCCCGAATGCAGGCGCTGCCGCAGCCGCTCCTCACTCCCCGAGGCACCGATCACCTGCGCCGTGAGCGGGGAAATCACCACACAAACCCCGATCCCAATCACGGCGATCAGGAAAAACAAGCCATTGGCAATGGATGCAGCGCTCAGCTCCTTCGACCCCAGCTCGCCGATCATGATGGTATCCGCCGAGGCGATGAGCATGTGCCCAATCTGCCCCACGATCACTGGGCCTGCGAGTACCAGGGTCTCACGGATATGATTGCGGAGTGACATTATGCGTCGTTTCGGGGATTGCTGTATTTCCGCCAAGTCGCCAGCCGCTGCATCTCCCTCTCCAGCACCACCTGCGCCAGTGCCACAGCCCGCTCATTGGCCGTCGGCAGGGCCATGGCAGCATGGAACTTGCCCTCGTTCACGTCCAGACGGTACATGGACTGAACCAGCCGCTCCACATCGTGCGCCATCATGTGACCGAGTTGCAACACCAGTGACTGACGGAGGGTCTCCCAGTCCATGTCCTGAGGGGGCGTCAAGTCCCAGTTTTTCTGGAGCAGACGGGCCGTTCCTTCTATGTCTTGATTTTCCATCAGGGATTGGGCAGGGCGGCAAACTTACTCCAAAATGTGCTGCTTCGCCAAGTCGGTTAGGGAGCGGATGTTGCGGGTTTTGAAAAATTGACGAATTAGAGCAAATGCACATTTTGAGTTTCTATATATATATGGTATCTTTGCAACGAATTAACGTTCACGTGAGCAGGATTGGGAGGAGAGGTTCTCCCTTTTTTATTTGGTGCTGATGCAGGAATTCGAAGCGGTAGAGCAACAAATCCGGGAAATAGTTGCAACACACTATCCCGATGTATTCATCGTGGAACTCTCCCTGACCAAAGGGCCGAGCCGCGTTCTTTCTATTTTGGTGGACACAGACGCCGGTATCACGATCGACACCTGTGCCCGACTCAGCCGCAAGGTGAGCGCATGGTTGGAGGAGAATGACCCCTTCGACTTCCCCTACAACCTCGAGGTGAGCAGCCCGGGAATCGGGCGTGCATTCAAGGTGCGGAGGCAGTACCCACAGAACATTGGGCGGAAGCTCAAGGTGAAGACCACCGAAGGCAAGGTGGTTGTGGGCAAGCTCCTGGCTGTGGACGATGAGGGCATCTTGCTGGAAACAGCCCCGAAAAAGAAGCCCAAGAAGACTGAGAACTCAGAAAACACAGATACAAGATTGGCGTTTGACGCCATCCAAGAAGCAAAAGTTGAAATCTCATTTGATTGAAACATGGCGAGAAGGAAATTAAGCGAGAACAAAGAGAGCCTGGTAGAGTCCTTCGCGGAGTTTGCCCGGTTCAAGAATATCGACCGCGCCACGCTCATGAGCGTGTTGGAGGAAGTGTTTCGCACTATGATCCGCAAGAAGTTCGGCTCTGACGAGAACTTTGACGTGATCATCAACGTGGACAAGGGTGACATCCAGGCCTTCCGTGAGCGGGAGATCGTGGAGGATGGTGAGGTGGAAGACGAAGCCACCCAAATCTCCCTGTCCGAGGCCCTTGCCATGGACGAGGACTCCGAGATCGGCGAACAAATGGCCGATGAAATCCGCTTCGAGGACTTTGGACGTAAGATGGTCCAAACCGCCAAGCAGACCCTGACCCAGAAAGTGCGCGACCTCGAGAAGCAGGTCATCTACGAAAAATACAAGGACATCATCGGCGAGATCGTCGTTGGCGAAGTCTATCAGATTTGGCGGAACGAGATCATGGTCATCCACGAGGGCAACGAGTTGATCCTGCCCAAGTCCGAGCAGATCCCAAAAGACAAGTTCCGGAAGGGTGACACCATCCGTGCAGTCATCATCGACGTGGACCTGCGCAATGGCAACCCGCACTGTATCATCTCCCGGGCCAGCGGCCTGTTCTTGGAGAAACTGTTTGAACAAGAAGTACCCGAAATATACGACGGCCTGATTACCATCAAGGGGATCGTGCGCGAGCCAGGCGAGCGCGCGAAGGTGGCCGTGGAAAGCTACGACGATCGCATCGACCCGGTGGGTGCATGCGTGGGCATGAAAGGCTCACGTATCCACGGCATTGTCCGGGAGTTGCGCAACGAGAACATTGACGTTATCAACTACACGAGCAACGATCAGCTGTACATCCAGCGGGCACTGAGCCCCGCGAAGATCAGCTCCATCAAGCTCGATGAGGGCAACAAGAAGGCGCAGGTCTTCCTGAAGCCCGACCAGGTGTCACTGGCGATTGGCAAGAGCGGACAAAACATCAAGCTTGCCAGCCGCCTCACCGGCTACGAAATCGACGTCTTCCGCGAAATGGAACATGATGAGGAGGACGTGGATCTGGACGAGTTCACCGACGAAATCGACGAATGGATCATCAACGAGCTCAAGGCCATCGGTTGCGACACCGCAAAGGCCGTGCTCGAACTCTCCGTCGATGACTTGGAGCGCAGGACCGACCTTGACAGGGAGACCATCCAAGAAGTGATGAACATCCTGCAGGCCGAGTTTGAAGATTAATCGGGTGGGAGACCTAATCCATTTATGTCAGAGGAGAAATCGAAACATAGACTTTTCAAAGTAGTCAAGGAGCTCAACACTGGGAGTGAGACGCTGGTGAAGTTTTTGGCATCCAAAGGCTTCAACATCAGCAACAATCCCAATGAGAAGCTGTCGGACGACATGTACAACGTCCTGTTGAAGGAGTTTGCGTCCGAGAAGAGCTTGAAGCAGAAGGTCGATCAGATCAAGGAAGCCAAGCAGGAAAAGCGTCAGCAGCACGAGGAGACGCAGGAGCAGGACGACGATGAGCCGCTGTCCGCTGAGCAGTTGCGCAGTGGATATCTCAGTGCCCGCAAGGACACTGGACATCCCAAGCCCAAGACAGAAGAGAAAGAAGAGGAAAACCGCTTCGGCCTGAAAGTCAAGGGCAAAATCGACCTCGATGCTCTCTCTGGCAAGAAACCGAAGCCGAAGGAGGAGCCCCAGCAAAAGGTGGTCACCCCAGAGGTGAAGAAGGAGCCTGTCGCCCCCGTGGTGGAAGAGCGCCCCGTGGTCGAGGTCAAGCAGCCCAAGGTGGAAGAGCCTGTGGTCGTGCAGCCTGTCGCCAAGGTAGAGGAGCCGCCCGTCCGCGAGGAGCAACCCGTCGTGGTCCATACCCCGCCCGTCAAGGAAGAGGCTCCTGTCGCTGAGGTGCCGGTCCGCGAGGAGCGGGTCGAGACCCCGCAGGTCGAAAAGCAGCCGCAGGTCGAGGAGGAGTCAAGTGCGCCCGAGGAAAACACCGTGGTGCGCGCATCCGACCACAGCCCCAAGCTCCAAGGTCTCAACATCAAGGGCAAGATCGACCTCGACGCCCTCTCCGGAAAACGTCCCCGGCCCAAGACCGCAGTCGGCGCAGGCACGGCAGCAGGCGGATCCGGTACCGCTTCCGGCACCCAAGATGGTGGCGAGGACGGCGAAAAGAAGAAAAAGCGCCGCCGCCGCAGCAACCGCAAGAAGCCAGCCACTGTTCCAGGCACGCCGACCACCCAGCAGGGCGGCGGCCCCAACAAGCCCGGAACTGGCCCTGGTGTCAAGCGTCCATTGCCCGGTGGGGACAGGAAGAAAAAAGAAGAGGTCTCCGACAAGGAGCTGAACGATGTCATCAAGCGTACCCTCGCTGAGATGAAGACAGGTCCCAGCCGGACACGTCAGCACCTCAAGCGGAGCAAGCGGGACAGCGATGCCCGCCGCCGCGAGACCGAGGCACAACGCCGTGCCGAGGAGGAAAGCATCCTCGAGGTGACCGAATTCATCACTGCCAATGAGATCGCCAACATGATGGGCATCCCCGTCACGGAGATCATCGGCAAGTGCATGGAACTCGGACTCTTCGTCTCGATCAACCAGCGCCTTGAGGCGGACATCATCCAGCTGCTCGCAGAGGAGTATGGATTCACCGTCCGCTTCGTGGACATCGCCGACAAGGACTTCGACGAGGCCGATGCCGACACTGATGACGCCGAGAACCTGCAGCACCGCGCTCCCATCATCACCGTGATGGGTCACGTTGACCACGGTAAGACCTCGTTGCTCGACTACATCCGCAAGGCCAACATCGTCGCCGGCGAAGCCGGGGGCATCACCCAGCACATCGGTGCCTACGAGGTGATCATGGACGATGGACGCCGGATCGCATTCCTCGATACCCCGGGTCACGAAGCGTTCACCGCCATGCGTGCCCGCGGTGCCAAGGTCACCGACCTTGTCATCATCGTGATCGCGGCGGACGACCAAGTCATGCCCCAAACACGGGAGGCCATCAACCACGCGGAAGCCGCTGGTGTGCCCATGGTGTTTGCCATCAACAAGATCGACAAGGCAGGTGCGAACTCTGAAAAGATTCGCCTCCAACTCTCCGAGATGAACATCTTGGTCGAGGATTGGGGTGGCAAGTTCCAATGCCAGGAGATCAGCGCCAAGTCCGGCCTGGGTGTTCCCGAGTTGCTGGAAAAAGTCTTGCTGGAAGCAGAAATGCTCGACCTCAAGGCCAATCCCAACAAGCCTGCGAAGGGTACGGTGATCGAAGCACGCCTCGACAAGGGTCGCGGTGTGGTCGCCACGGTGCTGGTGCAGGACGGCTCCCTCGAAATCGGCGATTCGCTGGTCGCAGGTGTCCACTTCGGTCGCGTTCGCGCCATGATGGACGAGCGTGGCAAGCGTGTGAAGAAAGTCGGCCCCTCCACTCCGGTGCAGTTGGTCGGTCTTGCGGGTACCCCGCAGGCTGGTGACCGCTTCGTGGTGTATGAGGACGAGCGCAAGGCCAAGGACATCGCAGTCCGCCGGAGTGAGCTCTACCGTGAGCAGCAACTCCGTCAGAACAAGCGTCCGACCCTGGAAGAAATCGCACGCCGCAAGGCACTGGGCGACTTCAAGGAGCTCAACATCATCGTCAAAGGCGACGTGGACGGCTCCGTCGAGGCACTCAGCGACAGCTTGCTCAAGCTCAGCCAAGGCGAGGTCGCGGTCAAGGTCATCCACAAGGCTGTGGGTCAGATCACCGAGGCCGACGTCTTGCTCGCAACCGCCTCCGAGGCCATCATCATCGGCTTCCAGGTGCGTCCTAGCCCGAATGCCCGCCGCTTGGCCGAGGCAGAAGGCATCGACATCCGCCTGTACTCCATCATCTACGACGCCATCAACCAGGTCAAGGATGCACTCGAAGGATTGCTCTCTCCCGAGAAGAAGGAAGAGATCACCGGCACCGCCGAAATCCGCGAGGTCTTCAAGATCACCAAGGTCGGCAGCATCGCAGGTTGTATGGTTGTGGACGGCGAGATCAACCGCAAGGATCCGATCCGCCTCATCCGCGACGGCATCGTGATCCACCAAGGCAAGCTTTCGTCTCTCAAGCGTTTCAAAGACGACGTGAGGGAAGTGAAGAAAGGCTTCGATTGTGGTATGCAGATCGATGGTTACAATGACATCCAAGAGCGCGACGTGATCGAGCAGTTCAAGACCACTGAAGTGGCCCGGAAACTGATCTGATGGGTCAGACCAATGTACTTTGCCCCCGGTAGCCTTCGAGCAATCGGGGGCAAATTCATTAAAGGAAATCAATTACTTCTGGCGCATTCCGTTTGGAGCCAGCGGCTGGATAGCCGCTCACTTTTGATCTTTCCCGCCCAATTCTTCCGCCATTTTGAGAATGCTATTCGAATCTCTTCACAGCTCTGCTTATTGTTCAGCCAAGCCTCCATTATCAAGCCTGCGATGCTCTCCCCAGCATTAGAATCAAGGTAATCAAGTATATATTCTCGTACTTCCATGAAATGATACGGGCCAGTCACAAATGAAGCCAGGACAAAGCCTGCATTTCGGTGCTGCGCATTTCGCCTCAAAAAAAGATGTAGAAAGGCCATTACATTATCGAAGGGAAGCTGCATCCTGAACCACGACGCAAAAACAAAACTCGCCTCGGCGGATTCGCTGTGCCGCGACAGGTACTTCAATAGGTGCTCCTCCACAACTGAAGGGCTCCCCTTAGCGTCAAGCCACGCCTTCAGCGCGAACTGAGCCTCGGCGGATTCGCTGTGCCGCGACAGGTACTTCAATAGGTGCTCCTCCACGATTGCGTATTCTCTGCTTGCGTACAGCCAAGAAACCATGACAAATTGTGCCTCTGGAGCTACATCATTGAATTGCAAATAATCCACTACATAGGCACGTATAGCATCGATGTTTCCTCCAGATTCAATCCAAACTGAAATCACGAAACTGGCCTGGATTGCCTGAATGTACCTTGCAGCGTACCCCCTTAGATCGGATTCAGCGCCACTGTCCAATCCCCACAGTCGCCATTTGATCGACAATATTCGGTGCGCGAGCCAAGGAAAGTCCAAATAGTCAGGGTTTCTTCCGATCCAATCACGCAACAGGTCCGAAAGGAATTCCTTATGGCCGCCTTCAATCTTTCCCTTCAACAACCAATTAATCGAAAACACCAGATTCCCACCAAATGCTTTGCTGCCAAACTGCTTTGAAAAGAGGCTGACGTTTTCTCTGTACAACCACAGTCGCTCATCCTCTGAGATCAAGTTCGTCATTCCGATTAGCCACTCCACCCCTTTCAGTGCATCCGGATACCGAGGGATAGCTCTCCTCAAAGCTGTGGCGAAATGCTTCTGGTCGATTTTGCAAAACGGAGCGATCCTTTCTTGAGCTCGAATCCAACCTTGCAGGCATTTCATTTCAAGCGCAAAATCCAAGGTCTTGCTGACCGTTTGCTGGACCGCTACTTTTCTTGGGGCGAGATGCTGCAGGAGGATCTCATCGGCCAAAGTGTCATGAGAAAACGCCAAAGAATAGTACTCCTCCTCTGGTAAGCGATCGATCCAACCATCTGTCTCTAATTTGATTAACCAGTTGTCCAGTTCTTGGTCTCCCCTCAATGCCGCTTCCTTGCCCCGCTCAATTGGAAAGGAAGCAATCAATCCAGCGAAGCGATCTGGGATCCTTAGCAAATCCTTGGCTTCGAAAAGTAACAAGATTCGATGCTTCACCCATTGTCCAAAATCTCCAATCTGCCTAAGATCATCTGTTTGCAGTTTCCCAATAGCAGCTAGATACCGTAGAAAGACTGCAAATGCTGGCTTTATTTCGAAAAAGTCCTTTTGAGAATGGTTTTCGGGAAGGAGGTCTTCAATGATATGTCGAACCAAGCCTTCCTCAAACCGTTGGGCCATCTCCCCCTCCGTCGAAAGATCGATTTTCCGGATACGATCTCCAAAATCCACTCGGTGCCCGCTTAGCGTTGAGGTTCGACAGTTGGCAAGGAATTTTGTAGTTGGAAATCTCTGCAATAGAGCATCGAACTCATCCAAGGAATAAGCTTCGTTTTCCTCAATGTAATCGAACAGCAGCAGATATTTCTCTTGGAGGTTGAGGTGATCCCACAATGGTTGCAATGTTGTCGCTTGGGGGAGAACCCTTATCACTTGAAACCCTCGGTCTATAGCCATCAATCCCAGCTCCAACATCAATCGGGTTTTCCCTATTCCGCCTTCTCCGTGAATCAATCCACCGATCCCGGAGTTCTCGTCTGAGAATAGCATCTCCGACCAATCATCCTCCGTTTCCAAGCCATTGGCATCCAATCCCAAATTTGCCCTGAATGCTTTTCGACTTAGATAAGGCAAATGCGAGCTGTCCAAGAAGTCACGAAAGGAATTTGCCTTTTTAGATGAAGCTTGTCTTTGAAGCCACATGAATCCCTTCGGGAGCGGGGGCTGCGAAATGTTAAGAGTTTGTTTTTCACTGTCTGCAGGCTGAAAAACCGTCTTAAGAAACGGCACCAGTTTGTCGAAGCCTTCACCATAAGGGATTGGAGTGATCCTGCCACGTGCATCCGCGTTTAACTTCTCCTTAACTGGCTCAACATCCTCATCAAGGCAGAGATAGAAATGCTCATTCGTGGTATCTGCGAGCACTGTCGCGATCCAATTTCTGAATCGAATAAAGTTGGGGTCATTGATCCCGTCACCCATCCCCACAAAGACCAGTGTTTTATGAATAAGAATGGATTGGATTAACCAATTGATAAAAGCACTATTTCGAAACTTCTCGTATTGCAGCCTTCCCAAGACGATTGAATCGGGGTGATCCCAGTGTCCATGAAGATGCAATACCCCTTTCCTCTTTCCCGTTACGACTTCTCTTGCATGATCATCCTGTGTCCACAGAACAGGGTTCAAATCAGCGACAAGATTGAAATAGTCATCATAGTTGGTAGTCAAAATTGGAAAGCCTGTATTCGCTAGGGTAGTGATCAGCTCCTCCTTCAATTCATCCTTAGGAAGACTTCCTATCGTTTCCTTCAGCCACTTTCGGTAAATGCCCACGGGCTGTAGCTCTTCAGAGATCACGTCGCCTATCGACATCCAGTCAAAGACATCCCCCTCTTCTAGATCTCTTGTTTTGCGATCGTATTTTGCTCGGAAACCCTCGCCTTTTGTCTCTAAGATTCTAACCAACCCGCTACGTAGAAGGCCCTTCCAAGTCACGAATCCATTCGGATCCGGCTTTCCCAGGGTTGCAATCGAGGTTCCAATTCCCGTAACAAGAATGACATCCTTGGCTTGGATTACCTCCTTGAGCCTGTCCACCGCATTAAATGCTGCCATGTTGTGATGAAAGTGAACCACTAAATCTGGTACACTCTCAATTTTCTTCAATTTTCATCGGTGAGACAACACCCATTCAACAATTAATTGGCCTCCCCTTACAAAATCATCTCCCGTCCCTGCACAGTGATTAGGTCGGCGGCCCGGCCACATGCGGAAAAATGCCCGGCGAGGCGCTCGCGCCACACATTATTTTTATCGCCAATCTGCTGGCAAGGTGGGAACCATTGATGTGTCAGCTGCTGCGAAACAATGGACGAAAAGGTCAAAGCGTGTCTGCTCATGGGCGCCCTCGGGGATGCCTACGGGAGCAAGTATGAACAAACCGACATCCCCGCGGGGGACAGTGCTTGGTTTTTCACGGACGATACCCAGCTCACCATGGCAACCTGCGAATCCATCATGGAGCGCGGGAGCGTGGACCCGGAGCATCTGGCGCAGACATTCCGTCGGTGGTACCGCGACCGCAGGCTCACCGGGCTGGGCGCCTCCACGCTGAAGGCGTTGGTGGAACTCGTCGGTGGCGGGCATTGGAACTCGGTGGGCGCCAAGGGTGAGATGGCCGCTGGCAATGGCGCGGCAATGCGCATCGGGCCGCTGGCATTCATCCTGGATCCCAAGCGCGACGCCGACCGGGAGCTGATCGAGCAGGTCTGCCGCATCACCCACCACAATACCGAGGCTTACGTAGGCGCATTGGCGGTGGTATGGGCGCTGAGGCTGGTGCAAAATACCGACCAGAATTTCATCCCAGCGGTGATCAAGGCATTGCCGGACACCAGGGTGCGGGACCGCTTGGAGGCGATTTCGCAAAATCCCGGCCTGCGCATCCGCGACATCGGGAAGAAGTTCGGGAGCAGCGGCTATGTGGTGGACTCGGTGCCACTGGCATTGTTTGCAGCGCAGCAGGCGCCGGCCTTGGGCATTCAGGCCATGATGAAGGAGATCGTCGCAGCTGGCGGCGACACCGACACGAACTGTGCGATCGCTGGGCAGGTGGCGGGATTGATCCTGGGTGTGGACGCGATCCCCGCCGAATGGATGACCAAGCTGCGCGCGACGCCCAAGTTCGAGGACTTCTATGAGACCATGCGCCGCTTCGCGAGCTACGTCAGCAGCCAAAGCGGAATCCAGACATTGTTTTGAGGTGATGGCAGCGGCCCTCCACAGGGTCAAGTCGCATTTGAGTATAATTACATGTTGCAACATGTAATTATTTGTATATTTGCTTTAGGAGGACGTTGCGCTGATGCAATGACCGTTCCATGGATCGCAAGACCTTTCTGAAAATCGCCGGCATCACCACCCTCGCGGGAGCCACCATGAATCTGAAAGCACTCCATCAACTCCTCGGCGGATTGGATGCCACCGAGACCATGCCCGCATTGTTCGTGGGCCACGGCAGCCCGATGAACGCCATCGAGGACAATGCATTCTCACGTGAAATGCGAAGTGTGGCCTCCAAGCTCCCCACACCCAAGGCCATCCTCATGGTGAGCGCCCACTGGGAGACCAAGGGCACCAAGGTGACGGCCAATGAACTTCCTCCCACGATCCACGACTTTGGTGGCTTCCCACAGGAGCTCTTCGACGTTCAATACCCGGCCAAGGGCAGCTCATGGCTGGTCTCCGAGGCACAGGCTGCAGTACACAAAACCCAAGTCGGCAGCGACTTGAACTGGGGACTGGACCACGGCTGCTGGAGCGTGACCCGCAACATGTGGCCAAACGCCGACATCCCCATTGTGCAGATGAGCCTCGACTACACGCAACCGCCGCAGTACCACTACGAACTGGCCAAGGAGCTCGCGAGCCTCCGGCAAAAGGGCGTCCTCATCATGGGCAGCGGCAACATGGTCCACAACCTGGGCATGGTCGCTTGGAACCGCCTCAACGAATCCTACGCATACGATTGGGCACAGGAGATCAATGATACGTTCAAGCGGCACATCCTCGATGGCAACCACCAAGCCCTGATCGATTACCAAAAGCTGGGCCGCCCCGCGCAACTCGCGATCCCCACACCGGAGCATTACCTCCCACTCCTTTATATACTGGCGAACCAAGGCAAGGACGACCAACTCGCCTTCTTCAATGACGTGCCTGTCGCAGGCTCACTGACAATGACCTCTGTGATCTTGGGCAAGACGGTCTGACCAGCCACCCCATCTTCCAAGTTCGCCCCTCATCCTTGGCCGATTTTCAAAAAAACTTGGCCAATAATTGCTAGCTTAAAGCGGAACCCGAGGCACCCGCCGTGGGTATATTCAAACAATGGCTTTTGTTCATTGCCAATCCGTTTTTCAGCTACGCCCATGAAACCGTTTTACTCCCTCCGACTCCCGACAGCATGGCTGTTGGTGCTGCCCGTCCTGCTCCTCGCAGCATGTGGCAAAAGTGACCAAGCCCGCGAATACAAGTTCGACGAGGCATTTGCCCCCTACATCTCCGCCTACACCACGGGCAAAATCTCCCGGCAGAGCGCGATCAAAATCCGCCTGAACGAGAACGTGGTCCAGGAGGCGCAGATAGGTGTCCCCCTCGGCGAAAGCCCATTCGAATTTGACCCGGCGATCGAAGGCAAGTCTGTATGGCTCGACGAACGCACCATCCAGTTCGAACCTACCGAACCCATGCCCACCGACCAGTTCTACACGGGCATCTTCCAACTCGGGAACTACATCAAGGGCCTGGACGAAAAGCTCGAGCAGTTCCCCTTCCAATTCGAGACAGAGAAGCAAAACTTCGAGGTGAGCGTGGTGGGCATCGAGACCATCGACAAAACCAAGCTCATCTGGCAGGCGGTGAATGGCACTCTGACCACGGCGGACTATGAATTTCCCGAACTCGTGGAGAAGACCCTGAGCGCGGAACAAGAGGACAAATCCTTCAAGATCAAATGGTCGCACAGCATGGACGGGCGCGAGCACACCTTCCGCCTGGACAGTGTGCGCCGCAGCATTTCACCCTCCGTGGTCAACATCGAATGGGACGGCGACGAGATCAACGTGGACAAGGACGGCAAGACGAAGGTGAGCGTCCCGGCATTGGGAGACTTCAAGGTGGTCGAGTACAAGACCTTCAACAACCCCGACCAATATGTGGTGCTGACGTTCAGCGATCCCATCCGGCGCTCGCAGGACCTCAATGGCCTCATTTCCATCCCCGAAATGAACCTCCGCTACCTGGTGGAAGGCAACGATGTCAAGGTCTTCCCGCTCACCAGGGTCATTGGCGAGCATACGATCACAGTGTCTCCGGGTGTCCAGAACATCCTCGGCCACAAGCTCAAGAACCTGCAGACATTCGACATCCAATTCGAAGAGATCAAGCCGGAGGTTCGCATCACCGGAAATGGCAACATCCTCCCGCGCTCCGGAAATTCGCTGCCTTTCGCATTCGAAGCGGTGAGCCTTAAGGCTGTCGATATCCGCATCACCAAGATCTACGAAAACAACATCCTGCAATTCCTCCAAGTCAATGACCTGGAAGGCGACCGCGAACTCGCCCGCGTCGGCAAGGTCGTGCATGAAAGCACGATCCGCCTGGACGGTGACAAGAGCCTGAACCTCCACCAATGGAACCGCCACATCATCGACCTGAGTTCCCTGATCAATTCCGAACCGGGCGCGATCTACCGGGTCGGGGTGAATTTCTCCAAGAAGTACTCCGTCTATACCTGTGAAGGCGAGGCTGAAGCCGCTGAAGAGGAAGCGGACAAGAAGAAGAAAACCGAGGAGGACGGCGCGTGGAGCGACAACATGGACGACGAGTACAGCAGTTGGGACTACTATGGCGAGGAATACGACTGGGGCGAGGCTTGGGAAAACCGTGAAAACCCCTGCCACGTCGCCTACTACACCTACCAAAGCAAGGAAGCCGCCCGCAACATCCTCGCCAGCGACATGGGCATCATGGCCAAGCGCGGCACCGATGGCAGCATGACCTTGGTCGTGAACAACCTCCACACGACCGCCCCCATGTCGGGCGTGGACCTGGAGATCTACGATTATCAGCAGCAGCTCCTCAAGCGGGTCACCACCAACAGCGACGGCACAGCCACAGCCGACATCGGCACGGTGCCCTTCGTGGTCATCGCCCGGCAAGGCAACCAACGCGGCTACCTCAAGCTCGGCGACGGCTATGCCCTCTCCCTCAGCAAATTTGACATCGGCGGGGCGCGGTATTACAAGGGTGTGAAGGGCTTCATCTACGGCGAACGCGGCGTTTGGAGGCCCGGCGACTCGATTTTCACGACCTTCATGCTGGAGGACAAACTCAAGACCCTGCCCGAAGACCACCCGGTCACCTTTACTCTGACGAACTCCCTCGGGCAGCTCGTGAACAAAACCGTGAAGACCGGACATCTGAACGGCGTCTATACCTACCAAACCGAAACCGCGAGCAGCGCCCCAACCGGCAACTACAACCTCCGCGTGGAAGTGGGTGGAGCGACATTTGAAAAGACCCTCAAGATCGAGACCGTCACCCCGAACCGGCTCAAGATCAAAATCGACTTTGGCCGCGAATTCCTCAGCAAAAGCATGGAGGAACTCAAGGGCGACATGGAAGTCCGTTGGCTCCACGGTGCCATCGCCAAGAACCTCAAGGCCGATGTCAATGTCTCCCTCACGAGCATCCCGACCTCCTTCAAGCGTTACCTCGATTACGAGTTCGATGACCCGGTTCGCACCTTCGAGGCGGAGCAGCAGACCATCTTCGAGGGCGAAGTGGACGAAAACGGCCAAGCTCAGGTGCCCCTCAAGATCGCGATGGACGGCGAGGCCCCCGGTCTGCTCAACGCCAACTTCGTGACCAAGGTCTTCGAACCCGGCGGCGCATTCTCCACTGACCGCTTCTCAATTCCCTACTATCCGTATGAGCGCTTCGTGGGCATCCGCCTCCCAAAGGGCGACAAGGCGCGAGGAATGCTCCTCACCGACACCGATCACAAAGTCCAAGTCGTGGCTGTCGATGCCGACGGCAACCCCAAGGGTGACCGCAAGGTGGAAATGGCCCTGTACAAATTGGATTGGAAATGGTGGTGGGACCAAACCGCGAGCAGCGAGACCTCCTACAATGAGAAGTTCTATACCGAGGAACTCGCCAAGGAGACCATCACGCTCAAGGGCGGGGAAGGCAGCTGGAAATTCAAGGTCAAGTACCCCTCATGGGGTCGTTACATGGTCCGCGCCTGCGACGAAGGTGGTCACTGCACTGGGCAGGTCGTTTACATCGACTGGCCGGGATGGGCGGGCCGTGCCCAGAAGGACAACCCCGGCGGCGCCACCATGCTCACCTTCACCGCTGACAAAACCAATTACAAAGTCGGCGACAAGGTCACCCTCACGATCCCCACTGGCAAGGAAGGCCGCGCCCTCGTCTCGCTTGAGTCCGGCTCCAAAGTCGTGGACATGGAATGGGTCCAATCCAATGGCCTCGACGCCGCAACCTACAGCTTCGTCGCAACCGAGGAAATGGCCCCGAACATCTATGCCCACGTGAGCCTGATCCAACCGCATGCCCAAACGGTGAACGACCTTCCAATGCGCATGTACGGCGTGATCCCCATCGAGGTCACCAACCCCGCCACGGAACTCAAGCCCAAAATCCTTTGCGCGGATGTGCTCGCCCCCATGGAACGCGTGGACATTGGCGTGAGCGAGGCGACGGGCAAACCCATGACCTATACAGTCGCCGTGGTGGACGAAGGCCTCCTCGACCTGACCCGCTTCGAGACCCCGAACCCATGGAAGGAATTCTATGCCCGCGAAGCCCTCGACGTCAAGACTTGGGACATCTACGACAAGGTCATTGGTGCTTATGGTGCCGACCTAACCAAGCTCCTCGGCATCGGTGGTGATGATGGAAGCGCTCCCCGCGAGGGCACCAAGCAAAACCGCTTCAAGCCCGTCGTGAAATTCATGGGCCCCTTTACGCTCAAAGCGGGAGAGACCAAGCGCCACAGCTTCATGATGCCGAACTACGTCGGCTCGGTGCGCACCATGGTTGTGGCCCGGAATGAAAGCGCCTACGGCTCCGCCGAAAAAGCCACACCTGTTCGGAAGCCGCTCATGGTCATCGGGACATTGCCACGCGTGCTTGGCCCTGGCGAGGAGGTGAGGTTGCCCGTTTCAGTCTTCGCGATGGAAAACAATATCAAGGACGTTTCCGTCAGCCTCCAAGCGAGCGACCTGTTCACGGTCAATGGCGGCACCAGCAAGAACCTGCAATTTGCCCGGCCCGGTGATGAACTCGTGACCTTTGACCTGAAGGTCAAGGAACGCATCGGCAAGGGAACGGTGAAGGTGACGGCAAAAAGCGGCACCGAGGTCGCAACCTACCACATCGACATCGACGTCCGCAACCCGAATCCCAAGGTGGTCAACGTCCAGGAAAAAGCAGTCGATGCGAATCAAAGCTGGGCTTATGCCTTCGCCTATCCCGGCATGTCCGGCACCAACAAAGGCACCCTCGAACTCAGCAGCATCCCACCCATCAACTTGGGCAAGCGCCTGCATTACCTGCTCGAATACCCCCACGGTTGCGTCGAGCAGACGACGAGCTCCGTTTTCCCGCAACTCTACGTGGGCAACCTCATGGACCTGCCGCAGGAGGCCAAGAACCGCATCGACAAGAACATCCGCGCGGGCATCGACCGTCTCGAGACCTTCCAACAGGCGAGCGGCGGCCTTTCCTACTGGCCCGGCACAGGGGAGGTCAGTGAATGGGGAACGAACTACGCGGGCAACTTCATCATTGAGGCCAAGAACAAGGGCTACCGCGTCTCCCAAAGCTTCGTGACCAAATGGATCGCCTTCCAGAAGAAGGCGGCCAAGAACTGAGCTCAACGGCACGCCCGGATCAAGTCATCCAAGGCGATCGCCTCTACCTGCTGGCCCTTGCTGGCTCGCCTGAGTTGGGCGCAATGAAACCGCCTCCGCGAATTGCCGGGTCTCGACAACGTAGCCAAGTGGCGGCCCGCCGCAGCCTACAAGTTGGCCGGACAACCCTGAAATGGCCCTCAAGCTGAGCCAAGACCTCGCCATCAATGTCCCCGCCTACCAAGAATTGGGCTTCACCTACGGCGACGACATCCGTGACCAAGCCATCATCCTGGAATGCATCGGCGTGATTGGCAACCGGGTGCGCGGGGCAGAGTTGTCCAAAAGGTCGCGAAGGCATTGTCCTCCCAAGAATGGATGAGCACGCAGACCACGGGCTACAGCCTCATCGCCATGGCCAAATTCGCCGGGGTCAACAACCAGAATGGCGAAGATGGAATTCTCCTACCGCATCAACGGGGGCGAATGGAAGGATGGTAGCAGCAGCAAACCCATCGCACAAGTCGATCTAGGAGCAGGCAATGGCACCGAAGGCAAGGTCGAAGTCAAGAACAAAGGCGGCAGCATCGTCTTCGCCCGTGTGATTTCCGAAGGCACCCTGTGGTAGGTGACCAAGACGCCCGCCAAAACAACATCACCCTTAAGATTGCCTATTTGGACATGGAAGGCGGGGCGATCGACGTGACGAGCCTTGAGCAGGGCACTGACTTGACGTCGAGATTACCTTGACCAATCCTGGGACGAAGGGCGACCTCGACGAGTTGGCACTGACAGAAATCTTCCCGAGCGGCTGGAAATCCACAACACCCGCCTCGACGGCACCAACTTCGAAAGCGCAGTTTCGATCCCCGAGTACCAAGACATCCGCGACGACCGGGTGCTCACCTACTTCGACCTCGGCTCCCCTGGCCAGAAGTACCGCTACCCTTGGGCCTACCCGACCCGCAAGTCCGAGCCGAATCAGAAGACCTTCCGCATCCTGCTGAATGCCTCCTACCTCGGCAAATTCTATCTGCCCACAGTCTATGTCGAGGCGATGTACGACAACTCGATTTCCGCCCGTATCCCCGGCGAATGGGTGACCGTGGTGGAACCGAGCGATAGTTGATCCAGTTGCTGTAGGGGACAGGTCGCGACCTGTCCCTACAGCAACCCTACAATACAAGCCTTGAATCAACCCAGCTTCTTGATTCACAACCCCCAACATGTCCCGCCTCCAACATATCACCCAATCCCTCCGCAGTGGATGGCGCGTTTTCGGAGAAATCCGCCGCAAGGCCTGGGGCATCCTCGGCATCATCTGGCGGTGGTTGGTGCGGCCGCGCTGGAAAGTCATCATCTGGTTTGGGCTGTTCCTTATCTGGTGGCAGTTTTTCCTCCTGCCGAATGACCTCTTCCGCGACCCGCTCAGCATGGTGCTTGAAGACAGGGATGGCAACCTCCTCGGCGCCCGCATTGCCGCAGACGGCCAATGGCGCTTCCCTGCGAGTGATACCGTCCCCAACAAATTCGCGAAGTCCATTGTTGCATTCGAAGACAAACGCTACAACATCCACCCCGGCGTGGACTTGATCTCGATGGGTCGGGCATTGATCCAAAACGTCACCAACGGGGAGGTTGTAAGCGGGGGCAGCACGATCACCATGCAGGTGATCCGCCTGAGCCGCAAAGGCAAGTCGCGCAACATCTGGGAAAAAGCCATAGAGGCTACCATGGCCCTGCGGTTGGAGATGCGGTATTCGAAGGAGCAAATCCTCGCCATGTATGCCTCCAATGCCCCTTTTGGCGGGAATGTGGTCGGGCTGGACGCGGCCGCTTGGCGGTACTTTGGTAGGGGTCCTGAGAAACTGAGCTGGGCCGAAAGTGCCACACTCGCCGTCCTCCCCAATGCCCCGGCCCTCATCCACCCGGGTCGCAACCGCACGGCGCTCAAGTCCAAACGCGACCGCCTGCTCCGCCGCATGTGGGAAGATGAGACCATTGATTCGCTGACATTTGCCACCGCGATCCAGGAACCCCTCCCCGACCGGCCGCATCCCCTGCCCGACATGGCCCCGCACCTCCTCGACCGCAGTCTGGCCGAAACCAGAAAAGGCCGCCGGGTCCGCACCACGGTCGATGTCCACCTCCAAGACCGCGCAGCCCACATCCTCGACATGCACCAACGCCGCCTCCTCGAAAATGGCATCCACAACGCCGCCGCCATCGTCATGGAGGTCGAGTCCGGGGACGTGATTGCCTATGTCGGAAACACCACCGCCACGGACAGCATGAGCGGCCACGAGGTGGACGTGATCAAATCCCGGCGCAGCACGGGGAGCATTCTCAAGCCCTTCCTCTTTGCTTCCATGCTCGACGATGGCGAACTCCTCCCCAATACCCTCGTTCCGGACATCCCGACCTATTACGGCAACTACAATCCGCAAAATTACAATCGGACATTCGACGGAGCTGTGCCGGCGAAGATGGCCCTGGCCCGCTCCCTGAACATCCCGGCCATCCGGATGCTGAGCGACTATGGGCATCACCGCTTCCTGCAGCGGCTGCAACAGATCGGGATGACGACCCTGGACCGCCCCGCGGATGACTACGGCCTGTCCCTGATCCTCGGCGGCGCGGAGGCGACCCTCTGGGACCTCGCTGGCATGTACGCAAGCATGGCCCGCTGCGTGAACGACTACCACCGCTTCAATGGCAAATACATCCAAAACGAATTCCGCGCCCCGAATTTCCGCTGGGACTCCTCGATCACGCAGATGGCAGACTACAAGCCTGTCCTCGTGGACGATGCGGTCCTGAGTGCCGGAGCCTGCTATTCCACTCTGGACGCATTGCTGGAACTGGCCCGGCCCGAGGGCGAAAGCGAATGGATGAATTTCAGCTCATCCCGCAGGGTCGCTTGGAAGACTGGGACGAGCTATGGCTACCGGGACGCCTGGGCAGTGGGTGTGACGCCGACCCATGTGGTCGCAACCTGGGCGGGAAATGCGGATGGCGAGGGCCGACCAGGATTGATCGGCTTGTATGCGGCGGCGCCCATCCTCTTCGACCTCTTCGACAAGATCCATACGCCGAATGCCTGGTTTGACCAACCCTTCGATGACATGGAGGAGGTCACGGTCTGCAAGCGCAGCGGTCACCGGGCAAGCGAGGTCTGCGACGAACTCGAGACCATGTGGGTCCCCAAGCGCGGCACCAATACTGATCCCTGCCCCTACCACAAGCTCGTCCACCTCGACCCGACAGGGCAGTTCCGCGTCCACGGCGATTGCGAGTCCCCCTACAACATGACCCACAAGGCGTGGTTTGTCCTGACGCCGAGCATGGAGGAATGGTACCGCAAGAAGCACGTCGATTACATGAACCTGCCCCCATGGCGGGCGGACTGCAAGGAGGCTGCTGAGGCGGAGGGGAATAGCTCCAACATGGAATTCGTCTATCCGCGTACCATGAGCCGGGTCTATGTCCCGATCGACCTCGAGGGGAATGCGAGCAGCGTGGTCTTCGAGGCTGCGCATCGACGGCAAGGCAGCAAGATTCACTGGCACCTGGACCGGGAGTTCGTCGGGACGACGGAGACCTTTCACCAGATGGCGCTGAATCCGACGCCGGGTAGCCATACGGTTACCTTGGTGGATGATGAGGGCGAGCGCTTGCAAAAGGCTTTTGAGGTGGTGGGGAAGCGGCGGTAGGTTAGGCTTGGTGCAGGCGAATCCATTCTCGGACCTTTTCGGCGAGTTGGCGTTTTGCCTCTTCGGCCTCAGTTGACCCGGAAACCTTTCGATTGGCATATCGAATCGATTGCAACGACTCCTTGAATTCCCAAGCCACTAGGAATCCGAATGCCGCATAAAGGCTATGGTAATGATCGACCAATCTCTGAATCGCAGGCTGCAATCGTCCAGCCTCCATCAACACTGAACTCTCATCGGCAATCGTCTTGGGAATCGCGAGGTCGTTCCAGCGTTCAAGGTGTTCAAGGAATTTCGCCGGCTTCCAGCCATTTGATCGTCTTTTGTTGATGGAGTGCTGGTATAGGCTCAGATAGGTTGCTATGAACTTCTCATGTTCAGGAGGCGGAAATGCTCTTAGAATCCTACGCCTGACGGATTGCCCTTCCTCATAACCTCTCCAGTATCCTTGGAAGTACTCGTCGTGATCACGAAAAGTCAACCTTTCGGTTGATTCCAAGCATGGGGGCTCATCGGCCACGGCATCGCAGTGTCCGTCCCATTCTCCGTAAACTTCATCGACATATTCGCCACCCATACATGGTTCCGTTTTTCATGATCAAAAGGATGGTTCCTGCCAGCCTCCACCGGCTTTCCCGGTGAAACAACGGAAATCCTCTTCGAATTATTGCCCACATCCTGGCTACACAGATTCAAAGCGTCCAATTCGGAATAAGGGACTTGGACAAAGTATCACCCTACTTCCCCTCCCGCTTGAAAACCGACATAAAGTACAGCGGCTTGCCAGCCGTGGCGAATTCCGCTGGGTAGCTGTCGCCCATGAGGTTGTAGCAGACGGTGAGTTGGTCGGCTTCGAGCTTGTAGATGGCGGAGAAGTGCTTGCCTGTGTTCACGCCTTCACGGCCGTAGATGTCCATCTTGCCGCCTTCGCTGAGTCGGGTCACGCCCTTGTCCACGCTCTCAGCGACCATGGTGTAGTTCGTGTCTTGGAGGACGAGCTTCTGCGTGGCGAACATGGCTTGGGGAAACGGCTTGCCGCCCATCTCCTGCGATACGGGATCCAAGTTCCGTCCAAGGGGTGCTGCACAGCCGTGGTCTTCTTCGTCGCGGTGCAACCCACCACCAGTGCGATGACCAGAAAAATCAGACAGAGGTTCAGGGTGGTTTTCATGCTTTCTTCGGGTTTTTTGATCCATTCACGGAGCTTCAACAAATTAAGTGCTTGGCAGAATTTTGCCAAAGGTCTTCCTATATTGGAGTGAGAATCTGTTCATGAAATCACCCCTCATCTATGTCACAACTCCCACGCATCACCCTGCCTAGGCAATTCACCCTACAGGCTGAGTTCCACGCGAGTATCCCCTTTGTCATGGGCGAATGGAATGGCAAAACCTGTCGCTTCCTCTTCGACTCTGGAGGCCAAGACCTGTCGCTGAATGCGCGGTACGTCGATCCCTCTACAGCTGTGGAAGGGCAAGGCGCTCAGGGTGCGACAGGCTTCACGCCGGGCACGTATTGTCCGGTGGAATCCATCCGGTTTGGGGATTGGGCCATGGAAAACCTGGAGTTGATCGCATTTGATCACGCGCACTTGGAGGAGGAGTTCAAGGTGGAGATCCATGGCATTTTGGGATTCAGGCACCTGATCCATTACGATTGGATGCTGGACTATGGGACGGGGGAAATCACCTTTTGGGATCGAGTACGAAAGGAAAACCTGAATATCCTTCACCGGGAGCGGGTTCAATACAGGCATCATTTGCCTTCATTGATGCTGGAAATCGGGGGGCATTCGCTGCGGTTCCTGGTGGATACAGGTTGCGAGGAGGTCTTGATCGACCAACAATGGCGGGAAAAGCTCAGTGATTGCGTGGAGGAGATGGCGGCCGATCAGATGTCAAGCGCAAGTCCCATCGTATTCGATGTCGAGAAAGGTACCATCAGTGGATTCCGTCTCGGAGATCTGGAATTTGGGCCGAACAAGGTCACATTTTCGGATCTGAGCCACATGAAGTCACTTGGTGAGTTTGACGGGATCATCGGGTACCCGTTGCTGAGCAAGTACCGCGTGGTGCAAAGCTGGTCGGTATCGGCGTTTTACTTCCTCAAGGACTGAGCCATCACGCCCCGGAAGATACCGCCTCCAAAAACCGAACCGCGCTACCGAATGCGGTGGATCGGATAGATGGCGTGTTTGTAGAGGTCTTCCATCCTGGGATTCAACTGGAGCAAAACCTCCCAGCGGAGTTGGGCGGCGTCTTTTCCGGAAACAGGCGAGGCATTGAACTCATCTTGGTAGCACTTGTGGTACAATCGCCACCCGTCATCTGAGGTTGCGTTTGGGTTGCTCTCTTTGGCAATGTCCATGTAGGTCGCGTGGTCGTGGCAAGGCACATTGTCGTTCACGTTCACTTCGGAGTTCACCAATTTCAGTTGTCCAGTGGGGGTAAATTCCCAGACTTGCTTGCGCACGCCGACCGGGGCCATGGACAGCTGACCTTCATAGGTGTAGGCAGTGAAGAGCGTGATCGAGTTCGGACCGACCACGTAATTACTGAGTTGGTACCGCACAGAATTGCAATCGCCCACGAATTGATCCAGCGAGAGGGTCTTCACCCACTTTCGTGGCCCCGGTGCGATGCGCGCGATCCCCAGCTCCCTGCAATGCTCCATCTCACAGCAACAGTTCCCGATCGACAAGACAAAGGTTTGCCCGCTGCACTGCACCGTGTCGCGGTGACCCACCTGATGGAAATTTTTGCGCTGGCCCAGCAGAAGCCCCGGCAGTATTCCTAGAAACAGAAGGATGAATGTTATGTGCAATCGTTTCATTTCCAAGGCAAAACTATCCGATTTCGGCACTGCAAAATGCCGACGCTATCCACTTCAAAAGCGCACTCGTCCAAGATTTTGGTCTTGAAAACAGCTGGATCTAGGGATTCGGCTTTTTGAGCAACAGGCCACAGGCCGCCGCGATGCATGCCACCAACATGGGCAGGAGCGAAATCATGAACCGCGCCTCCTCGCCGATCTCGCCCACGGCGAAGACCGCGCTGATCAGAGCCGTTGACGCCGCCACCAAGACCATCGGCTCCCCCAATGCCAGCCATGACACACCCGACCGCGGCCTCCGAATGATCCGCCAACCCGCCAAGCCCAGCAAAACCAGCGTCGCCAATCCCCCCAACCACACCAGTGGCCGATAAGCCAAGTCAAACCATCCCGGCGTCCTGGACACGAAGAGCTCCGTTTTGGGCCTGTAAAAAGCCAAAAGCCGTTTGAAAAAATGCCCGACCGCCTGACCCGGCTGCTTCATGACCGCAGCGCGGACCATCTTGCGGACCACCTTGTTATAGGCCGTGTGTTTGTCGGTATTGATGTTCTCAAAGCCACCTTCGTACAGCGGCGGATCGTCCACAAAGTCCGTGGGCAGCGGCCCAGTCAGGTCCACCCAGCTCTTTTGCATGTTGAAGCCATCGTGGTTGCTCCAGTGCGTTTGCCCATGTGCGACGATTTGCTTCAGGTGCCAAGAGCCGGAGAGGATCAAAATGGGCAGCAGGTAAATCGCGAAATACCGGATGGGCAGCCGCCGCATCGCCAGAAAGGACAGCAGCAGCAGGAAGGGCATCAGCGGGAAAACCAAGGTCCGCGTCAGTTCCAGCACACTCAGCAGCAGCCCAGCGACCAAGGCCCACTTCGCCTGTTTGACCGGAGCCGCATTTTGCAGCTGCTGCATTGCCGCCACCCAGCTCAGGATCAATGCCGGCATCAGGACATCGTAAATCTGCGGATTGGCCTTGTGGAGGAAGCGGATCGCCACCGCGAATACCACCGAGGCGCCAGCCGCAACGACAAGCTGTAGCTTGGTCCGCGAAAACAGGGTCACGCCCAAGTAGAAGCTCCACCCCAACGCCAGCGGATAAAGCACAAGGGAAAACGGCGCCGTCGTTCCGAAAATCAATTGGCAGGAGACCTCAAGGAATGACCAAAACGGCGAAATCCCCGTCTGCAGGCCAGCCATGAAGCTCCAGAGGTCGCCCCAAGTATGGAAATCCTCCGGCCTGTACAGGTGCTGCCAATCGAGGGTGATGGTCCCCCGGATGCCGGCATTCAAGCCGATCACGATCAAAGCCACGAGCAAGCCCGCCAGTCGGCGAAGGCGCGGAATGTCGTTCCAGATGGCCTTGAGGGTATCCATGTGACAAATTAGAGGGCTTGGCGGCGAATTTCCTATCTGGATCGGTGGTTGCGATGACAGGAAGAAGACTAGAAATTTCAGCCCTCATTTTCCACTGTACCTGCAATGGTGATGGGTTACGGCGCTGTATTACAAAGGGTTACAAGCTCATTTTCGGCCATATCAGCCAGACATGAAGCACAAAATGCGCTTGGGATTTTCAGAAATTTACCAGTACGGATTCGTTCATTCGCTACCAACGACTTTTGAGGATTTCTTGTCGAGCATTTTTAAGAATCACTCGGTATCTAACTAAATGAATCACAATTGTTTGCTGATGAAACTACGCCCAAATTCGATGGAGTAATCCTTAAGAAATGGTTTGCTTTTTCCTCGAATCCTCACCGCACATCCCCATACCACAGCCATTCCGGCACATCCTCATCCGCCAGCAACTCATCCCATGCTGACTGTGCATCCTCGTACCAATGCAGCAGCGGCAATTCCGTGATGCACTCCGGGCAAACCACCGTCTCATGCCGTGCCTTGCAAGCCGGGCAGCGCCCCATCTCCGGAAATACCGCCCAAGCCTGACCACAAACGCAGGTCCAGTGGGCATTCCCATCGGGAACCCAGGAACACTTGGGGCATCGCACACGCAGGGATTGCATCAATTGAGCTGATTTTGACCCAATCTAAGGCAGAATCGCCACCGACCCACCACAAAAAACGGATCCGCGGGCGCAATACCCGCGGATCTCGACCACAAAACATCCATCCTACCTATTCCTTTCTGCTACTGTTTTGCAACGTCGTCAATATGAACTACTGCTACTACTGCGCTTATTCGGTGGCTACGATGAGGTAGCGGGAACTCTTCCAGAAGGTCTCGGGGTCCAGGATGTCGATGGCGCTCACTTTGCCATTGCTGTCCTTTTCCAGGGCGTAGGAGCCGTCCGGGTGAGGGGTGATCAGTTCGACCTTCTTGGAGCTGACCGGGATTTTCACTTGGTCACGCAGGTCGATCGCGGTGAACTCGTCCGGGTCGGTCTTGGCGGTGAACTCTTTCTCTCCGCCGATCACGCCCAGCAAGCCTCCCTTGCGGTCCACGAGTCCCCGTTCCTTGAGCTCCTTGTAGGATCCGGTTGCGACGTAGGCCTCATGCATCATGCAGTCCTGCTGCTTGATCACCGCCGATTGGGTGTTGATGACATCCTCCTGCAGGGCCACGCGGAGTTCGCGGACATTGAGGGTGTCATTCAGGTTGGCGAGGCTGGTCTCGGCATTGGCGAGGTGCTCCTTGAGTTCGGTCAGCTCTGCATCCTTCTCGAGGGCGGCCATCTCCATGTGGTTCAGGCGGGTCTCCAGGGCGGTGATGTTCAGGCCAGACTTCCTCAGCTTGGATCGGAGGGCGGCGATCTCGTCCCGGTTGTCGGCCATCAAGGTGTTGATGACTTTGATGTCCCGGATGATGCGATCCTCGCGCTTGCCGGGGATCTCTTCGTTGTCGGCCCACTTGCGGAGCGATTCTTCCTTTTCGCGGATCGTCTCCAGATTGGCGTCAATGTCATTGAAGGCGGTCAGCAACTCATCCATGACTGAATCGCGGGCGGCGATGGTCTGTTGCATGGCGGTGATGGTCTTGTCCGAGCCGCGAGTGTCGGCGGTTTCGGATTGGCGTTCGCAGGAGAACAACATCATGCTGCCGATACCTGCGGTCACGAGGAGGAGCAGGATACGCTCGATCAGGATTCTTTGGGATTTCGGTTTCATAGCTATTTCGATTTTTGGATACTCTTGGTGTTCAGGCTGCACCCCGAGTGGGCCGCCCATCTGCCAAGGTCATTTCGAACGCCGTGCCAAAACATTCAATTTATTCATTATCAAATGATTAGCCTTTTTGGTATAGGCGATTTCTCTCTCATTTTGAGAATCTGAGAAACATTTTGAGAAAGGAAGGGGCAGATTCGCTCGTCCTAGGCATGCTGCGCCGCGATCTGGGCGGATGGATGTGGCCACCTGCTGCCGACGAAACTTGCTTGGTCTGGGCTGGCGGTGGGTTGATCTCGGATTTTCCGGAAGCCTGACTCGATCCGGAGTGTTCGCCGATTCGCCGATGCCTTTCCTATATATAAGGTGTGCCCATTCCGCCCCTCAAGCTGTCCGGATTGCCCCTTCTCAATTTGATGCCGGGTTTCTCAAAATGAGAGGAAAATCATGGCTTTTGGCATGCCAGAAATTGTCGGAATCTTTTCAAACATTTGACATTCAATACATTAAGCCTTATTCGTGCCACTTTTGGCAGGACTGGCACGGGCTTGGAAATAGAGGAAACAGAACGTTAATCTTCGTCAACCCAAAAATCTAGAACACTATGAAAACCTATCAAAAGTTTGCAATCCTTGCCCTCGGTTTCGGTCTCTTCGCCACCAGCTGCCAAAAGGAGGACATGGGTCCCGACGGCACCAAGCCCGACCCCGGCACCTTCAAGGTCTATATGACTGACAGCCCCGGCGACTACGAATCCTTGGACATGGAAATTGTCCGTGTCGAAGCCTACATCGAGGGACAAGGCTGGGTCACTCTGAACAGCGAAGCCCGCACCGTCAACGTCCTCTCCCTGACCAACGGCGTACAGACTGAACTGACCGCCGCCACTCAAGCGGAAGCCAAGGCCGGTCTCTACTCTCACCTGCGCATCGTCTTCGGCTCCAACAACCATGTCACCCTGAACAGCCAATCCGCACTTGCCCTCGGCGGCATCACGGGTAGCGGGGCGGTCAGCTTCGACCTGGGATTGGAAGGCGAGCACGCCATCGAGATCGACATCAATGAAGAGGTCAGTGCTGAAGCTGGCGCCGAGGTCCTGCTCGACTTCAACGTGGCTCAGTCCGTGCACCAGTACGCCGACAGCTTCGTGGTCCAACCGATGCTGACCGTGATTGAGGATGCCCGCACTGGAGTACGTGGACACGTGGAGGGAGCAGTGAGTGCCGCCGCAACCGTGAGCAACGACTCTGGCAGCTTCAGCACCTACATCAACGCCCAAGGTGACTTCCTCATCCGCGGCATGGAAGACGGAGTCTATGAACTGAGCATCCAACCCAACCGCCCAGAGGGTGCTCTGGCAGACCCTGAGCCCATCAAAATCGAATCTGTCGTGATCGTGGACGGTGAAATCACCAACGTGGGCACGATCACCTACCAAGAATAAGTAGTGGTTCCAAGGCAATTTTCCGTGAGCAGGGGAGGGCATCAGCGCCCTCCCCGTTTTTTTGAAGGTGTCAGAAATAACTTACATCCAAAATCCATTTTTCCGTTTCAGGCGTAATGATTGCAACACGTCCATTCTATTTGGTCATGGAAAGCGTTGCAAAAGGACATTCAAGGCATTACCCCGTCTCCGCGTTTTTGTGGTTGGCGGCTCTGTTGATCACGGTCGCTTGCCTCGGCATGTTTGCCTACAAGCGCCTGGAGCGCATAGTGAACACGGCCGAGCATGCCAGCCAGCCCAAGAACAACCGCCTCCTCGAGGTGCGTCGCCTCATCTCAGACCTCTACGATGCCGAAAACGAAGCCACCCAATACAACATCGACCGGACGGAAACCCATCGGGACAACTACTTGAGCGTGTCAGCGAGTCTGCAGCCCCGGCTCCAAGCCCTGAGGAGCACCTACGGCAAGGACATGATCTCCAGCCTCAGTGCCAAGCTCGGCCGCCTCGGCCTGACCAAGCTCGACTTGCTCGATGACCAAATCACCCGCGGCGAAGTCAACCGGACGGACAAGGTCCTCAGTCAGCTCTCCGCAAGCCTCCGTAGGTCCAGCTCCGAACCGACCCTGATGCCACCGCAATCCAAGCGCCTCTCCGCCGACTCGTCGCAGGTCGCGTCCCTCCCCACGAAAGGCTCCACCAAGGACGGCGGACTCCATGCCCAAGGCAGCCCCGAGGATCAGCAAGCCCGGGTTCGTCAGCTTTACCAATGGATGATGGGTTCCGGAACCAAGTCACAACCCCTGCAACAGCCCGCATCAGCAAGCGCGGACACCGTCAAGCGGATCGCCCCCGCAAGGCTTCCGGCGAGCCAGCCATCTGCGAAAGAGGCAGCGATCGCATTGCCCCAAGCCATCGAGCTGCAACTGAAAGCCCTCCAAAAAGCCGAAGGCGCTCGCTACCGCGAAAACCTGCAAGCCGAATTGCAAACCACCCGGGAGACCCAAGCGGTATCGGATTCCATCCGCACCGTGGTCGCTGGCATCGAACAATATGAGCGGTCCATGATGGCCTCCGACTCTCAAGAGGTCGCGAGCATCGCAAGTGAAGCACGGGACTACATGATCGGATTTTGCGTTGCCTGCTCCTGTTTTCTGGCCTTGATCGCAGTGGGGATCGTGTCATTTGTGCGGACGACCAAGCGGCAGCATGCCAGCACCGAGGCAGCCAAGGCCGAGGCTGAAGCCCTCGCCGACACCCGCGCCCGCTTCATCGCGACCATGAGCCATGAGCTCCGCACGCCCATGCACGCGATCCTCGGGTTCACCGACCGCCTGCTCCGCAGTCCCCTCAAGCCAGAGCAAACCGCGCAGCTCACGCTCGTGAAGCGGGCAGCGGACCACCTCCACAGCGTCGCCAATACAGTGCTCGAATTTTCCCGGCTCGAAGCGAACCAGGTCCAGTACGAGCACGCCGAATTCCAACTCGGTCAAGAGGTGGGCCTCGTGCTCGACCTCCTCAAGCCGCAATTCGAAGAGAAAGGGGTCGCCCTCCAATTCAAGCCGCAGACTGCCGTCGAAATGGTCAACGGCGATGCCCTGCGCCTGCGGCAGGTGCTGCTGAACCTCCTGAACAATTCGCTGAAGTTCACCGCTGAGGGCAGCGTCACCCTGTCCATCCACCATGTTCCTACCGCACCAGCCGCCGAGTCGCGCCTGCGCTTCGAAGTAAAGGACACCGGAATGGGCATTCCCGCCGAGCGCCTCGACGCTGTCTTCCATGCCTTCGAACAATCCGATGCCAGCATCAGCCGCCGCTTCGGGGGATCGGGCTTGGGATTGGCGATCACCAAAATGCTCGTCGAGCAACAAGGCGGTGCCATCGGGATCGAGAGCGAGCATGGACGCGGCACCACCATCTGGTTCGAACTGCCCTTCGGCAAGGTGACGCATCCGGTTTTCGTCCCGGAAGCCCATGTCGAATCCAGCAGCCCGTCCCTCCATGGCAAGGTCGCCCTGATCGCCGACGACGAGCCCTACAACCGTGTCCTGCTCCGGACCATCCTCGAAAGCTGGAAACTGACCTGCGTGGAAGCCGTGAATGGCCTGGAGGCGGCGAGCCTGGCGGAGGGGCGCGCATTCGACTACATACTGCTCGACCTGCACATGCCCGAGATGGATGGATGGGAAGCCACCCGCCGCATCCGTCAACAAGGCGCATCGCGTCGCAGCCCGATCCTCATCCTGAGCGCAAGCACCCAAGCCGAGGCCCTCGAAAGCAGCCTGAAGGCAGGAGCGACCATGACCCTGGCCAAGCCCTTCCGCGAACCCGAATTGCTGGAAGCCCTGCGGAAACACAGCAAGGTGGAGGTCGCCGCGAGGCCCCACAACGATCACTCCACCCAATTCAGCCTGCAAACGCTGGAGCAGATGTCCGGGCAAAACCCTGCATTTGTAAAGGAAATGGTGAACCTCTTCATCGAGTCCGCTCAGACCTGCCGCCGCACCATCCACATGGCCCTCGAGTCCAAGAACCTGAACCAAGTCGGAGAGGCAGCCCACAAGCTCGCCGCCCCCGCCAAGCAGCTCAAGGCCATGAACCTGCACCGCATCCTCAGGTCATTTGAGGAGCAGGTCGGGGCAGGTGTGGCAGAGGATCACCTGGGCAAATCAGTGGCGGAATTGGACGAGGAGCTCCGGCAATTGTTGCCTGCATTGCGCGCCTCCCTGCCTTCCTGAGGCGATCGCCAAGGTATTTGCAAATCGATCCTGACTAGCGTAATTGTCCCTGTGGAAGAAAAGAGTTTCAAAATCTTCGTTGTCGAGGATGACGAATGGTACCGTCGCCTCCTCGAATACAACCTGAGCCTCGACCCGGAGTTTGAGGTGGTGACCTTTGCGAATGGGCAGAGCTTCCTCGGCAAACTTCATGAGCGTCCCGACCTCATCACGCTGGATTACCACCTGCCCGACATGCGGGGCTCGGACTTGTTGAAGAAGGTCCAGGCATTTGACCCGGAAATTCCAGTGATGATCATCTCGGGCCAGGAAGACATCGAGGTCGTGGTCGAATTGCTGAAGCAGGGCGCGGTGGACTATTTGGTGAAATCGGACGAGCTGCAAAATCGCCTCCTGAACACGGTCCACCTGCTCCGCAAGAACAAGAACCTTCGCAAGCGGATCGATGTCTTGGAGCAGGAGGTTGCCCAGAAATACTCCTTCCAAAACACCATCCTCGGCAACAGCCCCGCGATCAAGAAGGTGTTTGAGCTGATGGAAAAGGCCTACAAGAGCAACCTGACGGTGATGATCACGGGTGAAACCGGAACCGCAAAGGAACTCGTGGCCAAGGCAATCCATTACCATTCTGCCCGTGCCAAGGGGCCCTACGTGGCGGTGAACATGGCGGCCATTCCCTCCGAATTGATCGAAAGCGAGCTCTTTGGGCATGAGAAGGGCGCATTCACGGGAGCGTTGAATGCCCGCAAGGGCCGGTTCGAGGAAGCCAATGGCGGCAGCCTCTTCCTCGACGAGATCGGTGAGATGGAAATCCATTTGCAGGCCAAGCTCCTCCGTGCCTTGCAAGAGCGGGAGGTCACCCGGGTCGGCAGCAACAAGGTCACCAAGTTCGATTGCCGCATCATCGTGGCGACCCACCGCAACTTGGTGGATGCGGTCCGCGAGGGCAAGTTCCGGGAAGACTTGTACTACCGCCTCTTCGGGGTGCCGATCGAGTTGCCGCCCTTGCGGGAGCGCGGCAAGGACGTCCTTCTTATCGCGAAGAAGATCATAGAGAGCTTCTGCAACGAAAATCAGTTGCATGACCTGCAACTCTCCAAGGAAGCCCAGGACCGCCTCACCGCCTACCAATGGCCGGGCAATATCCGTGAACTCAAGTCGGTGATGGAGCTCGCCTGCGTGATGGCCAATGGCCCGGAGATCGAGGCCGACGACCTGCGATTTGGGACGGTGGACATTGTTCCGAACATCATCCAGGAGTCGATGACCATGCGCGATTACACCCACCGCATTCTCAAAAATTTCCTCGACAACCACGACAATGACATCCCGCTGGTTGCAAAAAAGCTGGACATCAGTGTGGCGACGATCTACCGGATGCTCAAGGAAATGAAGGGCGAAGGCTGAGCGGCCTGCTTGGTGGCTGTTTATTCCGTCGGCCTTTCTAAATTGCCGTGTGCGGTTCCGCTATCTCCTTTTCATTCTGATCATGGCTTGTGGCTCGCCCGGTTGGGGCAAGCCTTTCAAGTACTTTGTCGATGTCCCGTCGAATGCCATGGGCTACTCAGCCGTGCGGCTTGCTGCGGCGGATTTCACGGCATTGATGGATTCTACTTGCCATTGCAGGGCCGGAAAGGAACAAGACGCCGACGTGGTCTTCCGCATCGAAAGCCCACCAAAGGGTTGGGATACCGTCACCACCGCCTTCGCCAAGGGTCGGAAGTTCCCCTACTTCAAGCTCCCGCCTGCGGATTTCCGCTGGGTTCAGGCTGCACAGGCCGATGGCATGGAGCTCAGACTCACAGGTTCATCCCCACAAGGCATCGCCAACGGCCTCTACGCCCTCCTGCAAGAGCGGCTGGGGTTCAAATTCGTCCACGCACGGCAGACGGTGGTTCCCAAATTGGCTCAGTGGCCCCTTGCTGGGAATTGGGAATGGCTGGGGAATCCGCGCTTTGACAAGCGTGGCTTTCACCTGCATACCATGCACCCATTGGAGTTGACAGAGGCGCTACATGATCCCTCCATGCCGGGTGCCTTGAAAATGGTGCAGGAGTACATCCTGTGGCTGGCGCGGAATGGGCAGAACTACTTTGAGTTTTCCTTGATGGAGGACGTGGACGACGACCTGCCGGGTTGGGTGCGCCACGCCAGCCAATTCACGCAATACGCCCACGACCGAGGCATCCTCTGCGGATTGGACCTGAGCATCCACATGGTACAGCAAAAGAGCTACCAACTCGTGAAGTTCAAGCCTACGGACATGCGACCGTTTGACCGTCAGGTCAAGGAGCGGCTGCGGACCCTGATGGGGGCGAAATGGGACTTCATCAACCTGGAGTTCGCGCTGGCGGAGTTTGTGGGCGGGCTGGAAGGCTTGCGGAATCGCTTGCGGGACATCGTGATCGCGGAGATGGACAAGTATCCGGGCACCAAGCTCATCGGGCGGCAGCATGTGGTCAAGCCCGAGGACGAGATGGGCGGCAGCCATGGGGCGGAGAGCCTGAACATCCCGAACGATCCGCGCATGGGTGTGCTCGTGCACACGGTCATGTGCTATGCGCTTACGGACAGCCGCGCGCCTGTGTATGAGCTCAAGGATTTTTCCCACCTCCTCAACTTGCTCCGGGTGCAAAATCAAGTCCGGGAAACCTGGTTTTATCCCGAGAGCGCGTATTGGGTGACATTTGACAACAGCATTCCCCTGCTGCTCCTGCCCTACCTCGATGCCCGCTACAGGGACATTCAGACTTGCGCCGAGATGGGCGTGCCCGGACATGTCACCTTCAGCTCAGGTTGGGAATGGGGGTATTGGCTGGTGGATTGGAGCATCGCGCGGTGGTGCTGGGAGTATCGGTTCCAGGGCGAAACGGATGGCCTCCGGCAAAACGCTCCCGGCCCCTATCAATACCTCGCCGAAGTGTTCCCTGATCCCGCGATGTTGCGTGTGGCTGCCAATGTGGCCGATATCGAACGGGATTGGCTCATCCGTGCGGACCTGCTCTGTTGGCTCTGCCCCAGCAATCCCACTGACGAGCTGCCTGCGCCGATGAACAAGCAGTTCCAGCCCAGAGGATTTGTGAACCTGGGCGACCTCCGAATGGCCGCGGAAAAATACCCTTGGCGTTTGGGCGAACTCCCCATCGACAGCCTGCAACACTTCGCGACCCAAGTGATGACCAAGGCCGTGACCCTTCAAATTTCCACCAACGACTATCAGTGGGGGTCTGGGCTAAGGATGCAATTGGCGATGGAGATCATTGACGCGATGCGGGTCACTGCCTTGAGGGCACAACACAGCGCGAGGCTCATGGAGGCCGCCATCGAATACGAGCAATCCGGGCATAGCATGGGTGCATTGAAAATCGCCTTGGCGAGGGCTGCGCAGACCCGGACAAAGGCCCTGGAGCTTGTCAGGAAACAGGAAGCCCGTTACCGCTACCCGCTGGAACTGCTCTCAGGTGCCTACCACAGCCATACTTCTTACAATTTCGGCTACCTCCATGCCGTCCACAACCTGCACTTCTGGGAACGGGAGGAGCGGCAGATGCTCAAGCGTCGGCATGGTCCATTTTTCATGAGCGACTACGACCTGCTGCGGATCGCTGGGATGAAGGATTGAGGAGGCGATTTCCGCTGCCTGCTTGCTTCGCATCTCCTTTCCCGCCAAATTCCCGTCATGAAATCCTGGAAATCCCTCCTCCCAGCATTGGCCATGATCCTGCTCCTCGCTGCCTGCAATGGCAATGCGGATGCCCTGCGCGACCATGGCGCCACGACCAAGGCCACGGTTACCAGCAAGATCGAGACCACTGCCCTCAAGGCGAAAAACCGTCAGCACAGGCTGGCCATCTCCTTTTTCGCGCTGACCAAGGAGCAGCTGGACAAGAAAGTCCACCAAGACGACGTGCTCAAGGACACCTCCATGAGCATGGCAGACCGCATCGACAAGTGGGAGCCGGGCGGCGGGGGCATCGGGACATTCACCTCCCTGGAGATCGACGTGACCCAACCCACATGGGACGGCATCAAGGAAGGCGAATCCGTCGAGATCGTTTACCTGCCCGAGGACCCGACGGTGGTCATGCTGAAAAAAGACCTCTGAGGCACTTTCCAAATGCCAGAGCGGCTTTGATGGGTGGCGCACCAGACGGGTGCATCTCCATCAAAGCCGCTCTGGCTTCTTTTGCTCCTGATTGGGATCAATCCAGCTTGACCACCTTGCGGACGGCAGCCCAGTCGGCAACCTTCAGCTCCAGGATATAGGTCCCACCAGCCAATCCATCGATGTTCAGGCCCGTCTCCAAATCCAAGGAGCCGAAGGACCATGCCCGCACGGCACGTCCTGTCAGGTCGTACAGGCGGATGCCCCCGGCCTCTTCCAGGCGCACTGGCAGGCGAAGCTTGACCTCGGTCGTGGCTGGGACAGGGTAAACCGTGAATTCATTTTGGATCTGCTCCGCCACGCTGACGGCACTGAAGGCCACACTGCGGGAGGTGCAACCATTGGCGCCCGTCACCACCACAGTGTAAACGCCCGTGAGGGTCATCGTATGGCATTGGCTCGTGGCTCCGGGGATGGCGGTGCCATTGAAGAACCACTGGTAGCCGGCATAAACGCCTGTGCAGACTTGGTTCCCCGTCTGCGTGATCACGGGTGGCGGAGGCGCAGGCAGGAAGTTCAGCTGAATGGAGTCGCGGACCACGCAACCGCCAGCGATGGTGACATCCACCCAGTACCAGCCGCTGCTGGTCACGTCGGTGGAGTTGGTGGTGGCGCCATTGGACCAGAAGTAGGCCGAGCCCGTGGCGGTGGAGGCCAGTGTGACCGTGTCGCCATCGCAGGGATTGGCGTTGGTGACGGTTGTGGTGCCTGAGATGGAGGGCGGGATGGCCACCAAGTTCATGGAACAGGTGCTGGTGTTGCCGCTGGCATCTGTCGCAGTGAAGGTGATGGGGTAGGTGCCCCCGGAAGTGAGGTTGGTGCCGCCAGCAGGTGACTGCCCCACGGTCGGGTTGGCGGTGCAGTTGTCGGATGCGGATGCGGTGTAGCTGGGCACGGTACCTTGGCAGATGTTGCTCAGGGTGACGGTGTCATTGGGTGGGCAGCTGATGGTGGGCGCGGTCTGGTCGGCCGCGGTGATGACGACAGCACAGGTGCTGGTGTTGCCCGCAGCATCGGCGGCGGTAACGGTGACTGTGGTGGTGCTTGCACCCGTGAGGGTGGTGCCTCCTGTGGGCGACTGGGTGATGTTGGGCGACGAAGAGCAGTTGTCCGTGGCTGTTGCGCTCAGCGCGGGAACCGTCCACTGGCAATTGGCGTCGAGGGCGACGGTGGAGTTGCTCGGGCAGGTGAGGTTGGGAGGCGTGAGGTCCGCCACTGTAGCCGTGAAGGTGCAACTGGAGACGTTAGAGTTCGGGAAGGTGGCCGTCATGGTGATGGTGGCCGTGGTTCCCAATCCCCCGATGTTGGATCCCGCTCCGGGCGATTGGACGATGGTGGGCGCTCCGGGATTGGTGCAACCAAAGATGGAGGTCACCATGGCGGAGTAGCTGGGCAGCGTGCCTTGGCAGTTGGGATTGGCAGCAAATGTCTGCGGGCCTGGACACTGGATCATGCCTTGATTGAAATCAATCTTCATGTCCGCGTTGGGATAGCATCCGCCGATTGGATTGCTGCTTCCCTCCACACCCATGATGCGGAGGGAATCGGGCATGGCGCTGACTGTCAAGGAAAAATTGTATGGGACGGATTGAACGTTTCCACAGAGCGCCGTGCTGGTGATGCAGGCAAATGGCTGACTCACACAGGGAGGAACCCCGTAGTAGCCCGGGTCAATGTAAGCATAGAGTGCTTGGCAGTTGTAAGGCGGACCCTGCGGTCCCAGGTTTGAGCCTGGCATGTTGCAAGCTGTAAAAGCGCCTGGCAACTGAGTGGGTGAAACGCTGAGGATCGCCACGTTCCCACAGCTGCGGTACAGGGCAATCGCAATGGTCCTCGTATCGCCATCGGCCCCGGTGACGTTACCGGTTCTTCCCTGCCCCACATTGAGCTGGAAGTTGATGGTATAATTACCAGGCCCAGAGTTATAGACCACACTGGTGAGGGTAACGCTGGAGAGGTTGCAGGCCATCAGGTGCCCGCCCAAACCCAGTGATAGCAAAAGGACGAAGAACAGGGTAAATGATTTCCTCATGGTTTAGCAATTATTGATGGGAATTCTAATGGAAACCTAGTCTAACCACTCAAGTTGCGCAAATTTGGAATCAGCGCCCCCAATTCTATGCTGATCGGCATAAAATACTGCGCGAAAGGGGATTCACTTACTATTTCATTGAGCGCCTTTTTGCATCCCCCTCGAATTCAATGTTTTCGTATTTTAGAGTCTCCGCACTGAAATCCGGAACCCACTATGCCCAAACAAAAGCCGATCACCCTTACGATACCGACCCCTTGCAAGGAGTCTTGGCATGCGATGCTCCCGAATGGCGAAGGCCGTTACTGCTTGCACTGCCAGAAGTCGGTGATTGATTTCACAGGCAAGAGCGACGCGGAGGTGGCGCGCATCATCCAAGCTGCCCCGGGCGAGGTCTGCGGGCGGGTTCTAAGGAGTCAGCTGGGTCGGCCATTGTATGCGATCCCACCAAGGGCTACCGGATGGCGTTTGGCTGCGAGCTTTGCCTTGTTGGCCTTGGCCTTGCCTCATGCCCTGCTTGCGCAGCAACCATCCAGCAACACTCCCACAGTTTCGATGGTGGCGACAACACCCAGCGATTCGGTCGGCAAAAGCGTGACGCAGTCAGGATCTTCGGGCCCCCTTTCTCAGATCGTTGCCCATGTTTTCGAAGCAGAAACAGGCGCAGCCGTGATCGGGGCCAAGGTCTGGGTTCAAAATATGCCCGCCGGGGCCTTTTCGGATGACTCTGGAATGGCTGAGTTTGCTGTGGATCCGGCTTCGTTCACCGATTCCATTCGAATCATGGTCGCCTACATCGGCACGGAATATGGACCCATGCTCTTCTCCAAGGAGGAACTACCTCTGGAGATCAACCTGGGCATAAGCACTGATGCAGGGATCACAGCAACGCCACTGAACATGACGGTGGGTGCAATTGCCACTGTCAGAGTCTCCGATTTGGAAGAAACCCAATACACGATTTTCCGCCCCAAAGGCGAAAGGAACCGGCAAGCGGCATCATCTCGAAAACCAAAACAGCCATGAGCAATCCCAAAGGACTCGTCCTGTCGATCGAGTCGCCTTGTCGGGAGTCGTGGCAGGCCATGCTCCCAGATGGGCAAGGGCGCTTTTGCTTGCATTGAATGTTGCGCTTTCAACCACTCAACTCGATCTATATTCTGTTGGTGGCATCTCCGTAAATGATAAAAATCGTCCACTCAGGATCAAGAAGCGCTTCCGAAATGGAAGATGACCCGCCTTTTCCGGTACCATAACATCGGCGTGTTCAAGCTGATCACTTCATTTCATGCAGCACTACGATTCGGATAGTTTGAAATGACAAGCCGTGCCTGAGCCTAGCGAAATAATGCCCCGAAGACACTGCGCTCAATTCCACCCTGTGATCCCCTGCCCTCGGTTCAAGTCCCAGCTCAAACAATCGGCGACCCGCCAAGTCAAACAGTTCCAATGCCATGGATTCCGTTGGTAAAAATGGGACATTGACGATCACGGCATGGTCGGCAGGGTTCGGGTAAATCGAAATCTGCATCGCATCCGCCTCTTCCCCTCCGACCAACACCAATCCCGAGGACACTGCCCCGCAGCCATTCGAATCGGTCACGCTCACGGAATAGGTTCCCGACTGCCCGAGGGTGGTGCATGGCCCGTTTTCCCCTGCCAGCAATTGCCCGTTCAGGTACCATTGGTAGGTGGCAAATGCGCCCGTGCATGCCAGATTGCCCGATTGGAAGACCATTGGCTGAGGATTCGGGGCAAATGCAACGAAGACTGAATCGCGGGTGACGCAACCAGGCCCGAGCTGGATGTCCACCCAGTACCAGCCGCCTGCCTGCGTGACGATGCTAGGACTCGTCTGCCCGGTGGACCACTGGTATTGCGATGCACCGGAGATGGCCGTAAGCGTGACGGTGTCGCCTTGACAGGGAGTTACGGGTGTCGAGGAGGTCGTTCCCGACAACGCGGGCGGCATCACCTGCACCGTGAAGGCGCATGTGGTGGTGTTTCCACTGGGGTCCTGCGCGGTGTACATGACCGTAGTGGTACCGACGGGAAACACGTCCCCGGATTGGTGCGTGGAGCTGACACTGACCGAGCAATTGTCATTGGCGGAAGGCATTGCCCAAGAAACAGGCATCTGGCAGGTGACGAATGTGGGTGTGACGATGATGGAGGGTGGACAGGTGAGCGTCGGTGCAGAAGTGTCTGCCCGCGTGACCACAAATGCGCATGTCGATGCATTGCCAGCACTGTCCGCTGCGGTCATGGCAACGGAAGCCGTTCCCAGGCCAGAGAAGACGGTGCCAGGCGCGGGGGATTGGCTCAGAATTGGATTGGCGGTGCAGTTGTCGGTGGCATTGGTCACGCTCTCGAAGTCGGGAAGGCTGACTTGGCAAGTCGCATCCAGGTAAATGGTCTGGTTGGCAGGACATTGGAGGCTGGGCGGCGTATTTTCCTGCCGAAGGACAGTGAATGCGCAGGTACTGGTATTGCCCGAGGCATCGGTTGCGGTGAGGCTGACGCTTGTCGTCCCCCCGCCCAGCAGCATGCTGCCCGCCGCAGGCGATTGGACGATCCCGGGCGAAGCCGTGCAGTTGTCCGAGGCGATGGCCATCGTGTCGTAGGCTGGCAAGTTTGCCAAACAATTCGTGTCCAATGGCAAGGTCTGCGCTCCAGGACAGGTCAATGATGGCGGTGCATTGTCCAGGACTGCCACTGAGAAAGCGCAGGTGGTCGTGTTGCCGCTGAGGTCTGAGGCAGTCATCGTCACGGTCGTCGATCCAATGCCGAGGATGGTTCCGCCAGATGGCG
>JAXLVK010000060.1:0-40588 GCA_046329055.1 Bacteroidia bacterium | reverse complement strand
AGGCAGCCAGCGTAGCAATCCCCTCCGGCCCCCCGCTCAGCAGCCGCAGCCCCCGAGCCGCCATCACCCCGCCCAGCACCTCCCGAACCCGAGCATGAAAAACCCGCTTCACAGGCCCCACAGGCCCAGATTTCCCTTTCCGTTCCATAAGATCACCCCAGATTCTGTGAATTCTGTAAATTCCGTGAATTCTGCTCCAGTCACCCCCACCCAAGCCCAGCATCCAACACTCCTATTATCTGCAAGGCGACCCACCACTGTGACCAGTGCCAGTGAATTTCATTCGAAAACAATCTCTAATCCAGATCCTGAGAATCCTGAGAATCCTGTGAATCCTGTGAATCCTGCTCCAGGATCTCCCGCACCTCGGCCATCCAGGCACGGTTGCCATCCATACGCATTTCGAGGAGCCTTTCCGCCTCCGGGTGCATTGCCTCACGCAGGTCATACAGCGCCCCGGACAGGTGCTCGAACTCCTCAGCAGCAGCATGATACGCCTCCGCCCATGAGTAATCCCCGCCCAGCGGTGCATCCAGATAGCCCAGCACCAGCACCTCGTCATAGCGTTGCAGGTACCACTCGAACTTCTCTTGTGCCGACAGCCCCACCGGAGGCTTCGGGCGCAGCTTATACGCCCCGCCCTGTGCCATGAAACGGCAATTCAAGTACCCGGCCAGCTCCCAAACAGGCTTCTTCTCTCCGGGACGCCGGAACTCGAACCGCACATAATCATTGTCCACGTTTTCCAGGACGATCTCGCAATGCTCATTGGAGAGGATGGCAACGCCGCCCCCGCCAGTGGGGCCGACCAGTCGGCAATGAGCGATCGACCCGGCCATGAACTGCGACACGAACGATACAGTATGAAAGGAGTTATTCATCTTTTCCAGCGATTGACACACTTGTTGAATTTAAGCTGCCGCAGCCAGCCCCGGCTGCCCTCCGAAGAAATTGCTTTGCACCTCCACCACATTCCCCTGAGGGTCGGTGTACGTCTTAGCGGTCCTCGCGCATCCCTTGCCAGCATTCAGAAAGAACTCGTAGGCTGCATGGTCGATCTCACTTGCCTTCCTCGAATCGCTTCGTTTGCCAGCGACCACGTCGGCCTCCGCATCGCGCCAATAATTGGCGACTTTCCTATCCCCAGGTTCAAACCGCGACCGCACCATTCCAGAACCCAGGTCTGGAGCAAACCCCCTGTGCAGCAGCACACCCAGCTCACTCCCCGTCACCGTCAGCCCGTCCTCAATCGTCCCACCCCCCTTAAACAGCGTCCTCGGAGAAGACGGATCACTCACAAACCGTACAGGATCCCGCCGATCCACCGCAGCCTGCAGCCATGCATTGTTCAGCGGCCAACTCCACTCCCGATCCAACACATCCAGCACATCCCCACCCCCAACATTCTTCCCAACAGCCATATTCTCCTGAAACCGCAGATAATTCGTCCCACGGGGCTGATTCATCTCCGACCGGAACTCCTCGCGATCAACGGACTCCACACTCCTTCCCACAACAGTAGCCGTCCCATCCGGCCGCAGGATCACATTTCCCCCGAACCCCGAGTAAGGCACCACAGCCCGCATCCCCACAGCACCAGCGTACCGCACCACCTCCACGCAGCCATCACGCCACCCCGCCACAGTGCGGTAGGCAAGGCCTTCCACCATGCCCAAAACCTCCGCCTCCGGCGACAAAACCCAAGCCATATCCATGTAAAAAGCCTCCAAAACCGTAGCCAGCGCAGACTCCATCCCCCCATCCCGAAACAGTCCGCGCAGCCTTTGCCAAGCCCCCTGTGAGAACCGTCCCCCCACAGCCGCCAGCCTTTCGGCAAGCGACCTATCCAGCCCCAAGAAATCGGCCTCCACAAGCCCCAACGGGGCAAAAACATCCCCGTCCCCCGGCGCCCCCCCGCCCCCGGCGGCCCCCGCCGCCAGCGAAAACGCAGGCGGCACCGCCGAGGCCGTCATATTCGCCTCCTGTTCCGAAACATCACCCAGCAGCCCCGAGGATTGCACCTCAGGCCTGCGAACAACTCGATCACGTTCTTTCATATTCCAGAGTATTAAATCCACCACGCACAGGCAGGGAAAGCCCAGCCCAATCCATCACCTTAATCCTCTGTATCTCCGTTGATTGCAACACTAGAAGGCCATCTTTCATCCTTCATCTTTCATCCTTCATCCATTCTCAGAGCTACCTATTCGCCGCTCGTCGTCCTTCATCCAAGTTCGCAGGGGAGCCCAGCGGCTCCCCTCACGAACACTTTCGGATCGCCCAAAAAGGGCAGGGATTTCAGGGACGCATCACATTGCATCCCACTTACATTGAACTAATTCCCAAGGCAATAAATAGCCAATCAACAATTCAGGTATCAATCAACATTAGGTCTTCGCTTCTGTAATTCTGTCAATTCTCTAATTCTGATCCCCCCACCCCTCATACCTGGCAGGGGCAAGAGAGTCAAGGCAGCGATCTTCGACACTTCAAAAAGAAATTCTGCAATTCGGTTAATTCTGAAATTCTGATTCAGACAATTCAGTGAATTCAGTGAATCCTGCTTCAGAATTCTGCTTACTTTGTCAAAGATCGATTCGATCGCAAAGGGTACTCCGTCCAAAAGAATAGCCCAATGCGAGGCCGGTCAAGAAGCCATGCCACCCGGTGTGGCTTCTGCCGTTTATTGAGAGTCAGTTGCCTACAACCTGCCGACCCCAGCGGGGTCGAACGTATGTAGCCGCAGCCGTGTTTTATGTCTTGATTACCACCCAAAAACGTCGTCACAGGGTGGGAGTCCCGCTTCCGGGCCTCTGTTGTTTTCAAAAGAACGTCTCTAACTCTCTTCCTTGATGATGATGCCAAATTATTCGCCCATGTCCGCTCCTACAAGCCGCACTTTTCCGTAAATTCGACACCGACCTATTATACCTAGAGCCGCAGGCTGTTCTATTTCAATGTGTTAGGCTAATTGGAGCGCAGGTTTTGAAGGGCAGTACTGCAAAGACAATTCTTCGCAGCCTCGACGACAAGGGGCTGAAAGGCCTACTCAAGCAATGCTCAAGAGAGGTCAGTGGTGAATTATTATCCAAAATTTGTCGATTCCTCCACCGCAGCGATGATGTCACCGAGACGGTTGTCATGGACAAGTTCAACCTCAATCGGGGACAGTATTTCCATTGGATGGAGCGAATTGGTGACATTCTGATTGCCCACCTTTCGACCGGGGCGGGATTGGTCAAAACATCCCAGCAGTTTACTGTAGCCAGCGCACTCGTCAGAGCCGACAAGTTGGATGCCGCCGAAGACCTCATCAAAGTTGGCATCCGAACAAGCATGGAGCTGGAAGACTTCGAACTTGCAATGCGGTTTTGGAACTTGGCGGCGCCACCTCCTGCAACCGAAGCACCAAGATTGCCCACTGCCACCACGATACTACAGCTTCGCAACAACCTGCAGTCCTACGAGATACTTTGGGACCAGTTCCAGCAGGCCAAGGCATTGCCGGGTCGTGAAGAGCGTCTCGCTGCCATCCACTCTATCCTTCTTGCCCCGGCAATGGTTGTGCCTTCCGCTGCTCTCAGCAACAGGGCCATGTACATCTTCCGCAGGCTGCGACTGAACTGCTACGCCCACCTTCGCGAGTATGATCTTGCCCTGGAGGAGGTCCGTCAGCTGTTAGACCACACACGCGCATTCCCCTGGATTCACGAGGATCCCGAGTTCCATGAGGCGAAGGCTATGGCCACTCAGGCACGACTTCTGCTACTCACGAACCGCAAGGACCAACAGGGCATAGCAGCCGCTGAATTCGAAGGGCGGCAGTTTTCGAGCATCGCGGCGCGCAAGGAGCAGAGCTTCTTCCGGTTTCCACACAAGATCAAGGTAGCAATCCTGAGTGGTCAAGAGAATCATGTGACCGAAGCCATTGAGGCATTCCTGAGGCTCAGTGCCGAGGAGGGGCAATCCTACAGCAACACCTACATCACCCAAAACCTCTGCATTTCCCTCTATGGTGCGTTTGCCGCAGGCAATGAGGCACTTTCGACACGGCTGCTCAGGCTATTGGGATCTTTTCGCCGCACCGATTTTCGACCGGAGTATTATTGCCTTTACCAGTTTCTTTTCCTCGCACAGGCACTAAAGTCGGAGGATTGGCCCGAGGCGCGGCGACTCATCAAGAACTTGAAAAGCAGCACCGTATTGGATTGCTTTCAAGGACTCCCAGATTTGTTGGACTGCTTCACCAACCTCATAGGCAAGTGGGTGGCCTCCGGAACTTCCAGCCCCCTGCCGATGAGCCACTCCGACCAGTCCGCTTTGGCGGCGGCCTGCGAATCGCTTGATTTCGTGGACTATTTCGACATCCTCGCATGGATGGAGGCGCTGCGCGAGGGATGTTCGCTCCTCACCATCCTGCGGGAGCGAGCATCCGCCTCGGAAGCGCAACAACCCTAGAGCCCCTCGATAAGGTCAATATCAAGAATCCCATCATCATTCAGTACGGTAACCCGGTACCCGCTCCCCACCTGCTCCACGGTAACCCGCCCCACCTGATACCAGCTCACCAGTTGATCGTAGGTGTAGGGCCGTACATCCGTCACAGCCTCTAGCACAGCCGAGACAGTACTCCAAGGCAGTTCCGCGACCACCTCAAAGGTCGGAGCCAAGGCGCCGAAGGTGCCACCCCTCGGTAGAGCAGCCGACACCTCAGAAACAGCCAAAGGCCCTGCCAGCCCAGCCAGCAGGGGCAATAGAATAGCAATACGTTTCATAACACGAACGACGTTTTTAAGTGATACTCAACTAAATGCCACCGCGCACGGCGCACGGCGGTCACCCAAAAGGTACGAAAAACGCCCGCTTGCATCCACGCAGGAATTCTGGAATTCTGCCAATTCTGTAAATTCTGCTCCCAGTTCCACGCCACCTTCTCAGCTCCTAGCACACAGCAGCGGCCCTGAAAGGTCCACCCCTCGGTAGAAACGCCCCGAAGGGGCCGTCACCAGGTAGCCCGGTCCGGAAGGGCCGGGCCCACCCCCCATTACCCCAGCCGTTACCGGGCCGGCCTCATTTGTCACCCCACTTGATCGGATCACCCAAAGGCTTACGAGGGGGCCTACCCGGCGCTAGAGTCTTGGCTGCCGCCGAATCCAAGCGCGATTCAAGTCCATTGATGACAACAAGCAAGCTGTCAACTTCCCCAGATCGATGAGCCAGCACAGACGCAAGAGAATCCACCACACCCTCCCATCGGCGAGCGGTCGAATCCAACCGAATCTCCATCGCCTTGGAATCTGCTCCATCCTGGCAACCAGTCAACAGAGCTAGACTAATCAAGAACCACAATCCGCTGCGTTTCATAGACATATCGCTTAGATTCCACCTTCACAAAATAGATGCCATTTGCTGTGAACTGCAACTCCCCACAGCCATCCTGAACCTTAGCAGTCATGCACAGTCGCCCCTGAGCATCGCTGACACACATCCGGGCGCTCTCCTTACACGGCAACAGCACACGCAGGCGCTCGCCTCGATGAACAGGGTTGGGGTAAACCGTTACCGACCCAAGGGACGCTTGCACGCCCACACCAAGTACAGCCAGCGAGTCTCCCACCTCAGCAATCCAGCCATTCACCCCGTCCACCATACCGAAGTGGTTCGGCACAGCCCCAAAAGGGTAGGCCCCCACCATCCAGCACCTGCGATTCGGATCTCCGTAGCGACGCTGAATCGCCGTATAGTCACCCCACCTTTCAAGCGAATCCCACGGAGACTGAACATCCATCCTCAAATCGATCAATCCCTGACCAGCTTTTACGACTGTGGCAGTGCCGCTCCAGATGCTGTCATGACCGATCACACATACCTCCGGCAGCATATTGGGGCCAGTCCTCAAGAATCCGATCAGAAAGCTCTCCTCCACCGTGTCCACCCCCACCGAAGCGATACTTGGGTGCAAGCAGTTGTATCCGGTGCCGTTGCCGCCCCAAGTGCTTGCCTGAAAGCCATTGCTTTGAAGGTCGATCCTACCATGTACCAACTGTGCCCAGCCGTTGTCGCTCCGAATCATCACGAAATGCAACTTCCCGTTTTGGTAAAGGCATGCTTGAACGTCACAGCCATTGATCGCAATCCGATCTCCCCCATTGCCACCCAATTGGGACGCATAAGCAGGGGCAGAGTAATAAAAGGAGGTTGCCGTTTCATGGCAGACCAATTGCGCATTGGGATTCAATGGCCCTCCTAAAAGCTCGTACCAGAAAAATTTCGTGCTATTGCCGTCATAATTGGACAAGAGATAGACCGTCGTATCGTATCCCGGGGATTGCAGTGCATCGATAGCAGCAGCGATTTCAAGATCCTTCACACCATCCGTATTCGTCACATCCTTCCATAGCCGTCTTCTCACTGTTGGCAATCCAGCGTAGCCATCCGCTTTGAGGAATTGCATGACCACATTTGTAGTCACGGTATTCGTATTGGACACAGTGTCTCGCCGCGCGATGGTCACCGACACGATCAATTGGCTTTCTGACACCGCTATCGAGGGGAAGTCAAACCAGTACATCCGCTCCTCCTGACCTTGGTAGATGCTGTCACAGTGAACCTGATACGTGTACCATTCCACGGTGTCACCCACAAGAGGCTTAGAAAAACTCACCAGCACCCGTGAGTCCTTGTAATCCTGCGATCGATAGCTATTGTAGGCGATGAAGCGATTCGCATACCGATCGTAGATCACCCGCGGGTCATACGGGGTTCTGTCCATCGTAGTGTCCGCATAGAACCGAGGGTAGGTCAGACCGAATTTTGCTATCGTATCACCATTTTCCTTGAAGTAGCCTACACTCTCATTGTCCATCGCCACAATCATCCCCATCACAATCTATTGAAAACGTAACTATGGACGTGATTCCCTCAGCCATGTGTCCCCTCACGTGCAGTCAGTGCATTTCCTTCATGGTTCTGAGGCCTCTTCCCACTCTGACTCAGGAACAAATCACTCACTCATGGCCAGGCAGCAGGATCAGTCTGGTCACCTTTCTCTGCCTGACAGATTGACTTCCTGGATGGGCTCCAGCACATGGTCACCCTCCCCAAACTCACTGCAACCACAGGGATCATTGACAGTTACAGTCTTCTTCCTGCCCCAGCCAGTCACTGTGAGTGACCTGTTGTTGTCAAACATAAATCTTTTGACATTCCTTTTCCTCTTTTCATGTATCAGTTCTTCAGTTGTTTCCTGGCTGCATCAGCATAGTCTTCCCACCCTCCCACCAACAGCATCGCCACTGTTTCTTGACTTTACTGTCAAACTTGACCTGCTTTGTTCTTGATTGGAATCCCAGGAGCACGATTTTGGTATTCTTTGCCTGTGTTGAACAGCTCTTAAGCAGAAGGTCTCAGGCAGGCTATATATTATTGGCCTTTTCAGGGATATTGGAGTTCTGCTGGGTTTAATTTATCTTCTCGGCTGCCTGTTCAGCTTGGTACGGGATCAGCTCCAAACAATTCTGGAATGGTTGGACTGGTGATTTTTCAAAACGTCATATCGTAGTGTCACCTTGGCCTCATCAGATCTGTTCCTTGAGCATCGAGGAGGACTTTTCATGTACCTTAATTCTCTGGGTACTCTGTGACAGCTCGATTGTCATGTTCTGGGGATGTTCCATCACCTTCTTCCAGATCAGGAGGACCTTGTGCGCTTTGGCAGGTAACTGAATGTCCTTCCCCGTCTTCCATTGAGAACCTTCATGGATTCTTTTTGTCATTTGTGAATGGATTCTGTCAGGATGGAATCAGTAGATAGCTCCTCTGTTGCAGAATGCTTCTCCATTCTTTAACTGATGTTTTGGAATCTGGCCTGAGCCTGTCTCTTTGAAGCCTGTTGTCATGACCTTCAGCTTCCAGTACTATTGGTGCTCCTAAGTTCCGTGCTCAATGCTGAGGATTTCCCAGCACCAATGTTGGTACGTTGAGGCCTGTTTTGGTCTTAGGTATCAGGGTTTGGATGCATCCTCAGTCTCAGGATTGTTTCAGATTTGGAGATAGTTTGTACCCCTTTGCTTGTTAGTGGGTCCCTCCTCAGATGTGGGCTGTGCTGCCAGAATAGGTTGTCCTGTTATGAACACAAGATATTCCTTCACCTTGTAGGGCAATACTTGTAGTTTGATGGTAATAATGCTTGGGGGTGTAATGGCATTTCTTCTGTTTTGTCAACAGTGCTAGACAAAGACATTATTAGCATATTCTGTCCTGCACCTGGTTGTTATGGATATTAACCTTTTGATGATCAGCCAGTACCTTTGGTTGAAATCCTTGGCGACCTCTTTGTATTTCTTCAGGATTCCTCATTGCCTCATGGCAATTTTTACTGACAGTGTTCCTGCAGGGTGCTCATATTATAAATTCTTGTAAGAACTGGATAAACAATTCAGGAATACAATTGTGCCGTTTCTTCAGACGTTTGATTTCCTTCCGTAGCAAATCGTATTGCTTCTTTTTCATAGAAAAATGCAAGATTTTCAAGGCCTTCCAATAGCCCAGAATGGGTGCTGCGCCCACTTTTGAAGTCGCGCATTGCCCGCAGAATAATCGATTTGAGATAGTTTTTGGCTGCCGACAAGGGCGTCGCTATCCCCAAGCGTCTTAGCTCCATGGCAATGGCATCTGCATCGTAGCACGGCATTTTTGCCATGAGCTGGAACAACTGTTCATAATTGTTGCCGTCCTTCAAAGCATGGCGTTGGGCAAAACGGCTGAAATAACCCTTTTCGGCAGGATCAAGGCAATGAATCAGATCGAACAAATCATCTTGTGCATCCATTTTCTAGAACCCAAAATTTGATATTTTTCAAGTCAAAAACGTTTCAATATCGGCATATTCAATGATTTTGTTGCCAAATACAGGAAGCCATCTCTTGAGATTTGAGAAAATTTGGTTGGGTGGATAGGCCCACACTCGCTAGGTTCGTACCATGCTTTTTTCCATCAAGAATCGGCTGCAGACGATTTGCGATGGGAGAACACTTTGCTTGGTTACTCACTTAACGCTTATCATGTTATGAAAATGAAATTCCTTCTTTGGGGACTCTGCCTCTTGCTCTGTCCCGTTATGGGGCGCGCGCAGGTGAATTCCTTCCAAGAACTATGGCGCCAATTTGGCCCCTCCGACTCCTTGGACCATACAGCGCGTGCCAACAAGCTAATTGTTGCTCAAGATGGCGCATTTGTTGTCGCGGGGACCTGGAACGATTCGGCTTTTGTGATGAAAATCGACCCCTGTGGCGATGTCATCTGGCGGAAAAATTATCACCGCGGCACGAAAAGCGAATTGTTCGGCATTTGCGAGTTGTCAAATGGTCGATTTGCCACTACCGGCTATTGCAGAGGATGTGCCTCAGGTCAACCGCCTACAGCAGAGAAGGCTTGGGTAATCCTGACCAGCCCTCAAGGGGTGCTGGTCAAGGATACATTGCTGGGCGTTTTCAGCAGCAACTCCGACCTTCATGCACGGGGAATGGATATCTTGGTTGCTGCGGATGGCAATCTCGCACTTACCGGTTCCATCAGTCCTGCCTTGTTCCAGCAGGCAGTTTTATTTGCAAAGTTCACACCAGGATTGAGCCTAGTGCAGTTGCGTCAAATCCGGCATCAAGCACTCAATCAAGGAGTAGCCATCGTCAAGGCAGCCAACGGCGGTTTTGCGATTGGGGGCACCAGTTGGGTTTGGGGCCAACCGGGATATGCGCATGTATTCCGGTGCAATTCCAATGGGGACACACTTTGGACGCGCCGTAGCACGATCCCAGATACCTGGCTGAATTCAATGGCAGGAGACGGAACCAATGGAAGGTTCATTGGCACAGGTAGCAGAAACCGGGCCAACAATCCTCTTGGCAAGAATGTATTTGTTTTTTCAGTGAACTCCACCACAGGCGCCATCCAAACCCAGCAGGATTATGGATACGCGGGGAATGACGAAGGCGCCCATATCGTGAAGGTAAACGGCGGATATTTGATTGGTGCTCGCTTAGCCCCATCGAGTGGTGGATGGGCACAGCAACGCGATGCAGTCCTTCGGCTAGATACAGGTTTCAATTATGTGGACACCTTGTTTTATCAACCGGCTTTGCACGAACATATTTTCCGGTCCATCGTCCCATTGCGCCCTGATGGCCACGAGTTTGCATTTGTGACCGATGATCGCTGGTACAATCGTACGGAATTCCTTCTCAACAAACGACATTTGAATGGACGTCAAGTACAGTTCACTCGGATGCCTGTCGATGCGCAATTGTATGCCCGAAACCTAGCCGACGATAGTGCAACAGTGGATGTCACTGGCTTGGCGCTTGCAGGTGCACAACAGTATAGCCAAATGCGGCTGGAAGTGTTCAAAAATGGAACAAGCATCTCCCAAAGGACCGCCAATCTTTCCTATGCTGGAAATTCTGCCTCTTTTAGCTTTATCACCCCTATCCATGCAGAGCTCAGCAATTACCGTTTTGAGGTTCAGGGGTTACGGAATGGGTTGTGGTACCACGAGGGGGAGGCTTGCGACGTCGTGGCAGGGGATGCCTACATCATCCAAGGTGGCAGCACCGCAGCGGCGTTAAAGTCTTTTTTTGATCCGAGCACGGTTCCTTACCCCTATTGGGACCCACGCAATGATTTCGTACGGAATTATCGCCCTAACGTAGTTACGGACAGCACTTCCGTATGGCACAAGGAGGGCGATGATTTCAGGCAGTATTTCATGCCCGACGGGGGTTTCAATTCAGGGCTTTGGGGATTGGTGCTGGGACAGCAGATCGTACAGCAGCATCACATACCAGTTGCACTGCTGAATGGTGGGATCGATACCGTCAAATTGGTTGATATGCTGCCTACACTTAGCAACCACCTGGACTCTGCCACGCACTACGGTCGTTTTCTGAAGCGTGTAATGGATGCGGGATTGCAAGACTCGATTCGTGGGATATTGTTTTTCCATGGGGAGGCCAACGCTGCCTTGGGGGTGATGGATTCGGTCGCCAGCTATCGCAACAAGTTTGGACAATTGTACAATGCTTGGAATGCGGACTTCCCGGGTCGGGAACACGATTACCTCTTCCAGCTGCGGACGACTGGAAACCCATTCTTGTCTGCATTGTCCAGCCTCTACATTGCTGAGGCGCAGCGACAAATAGGAGATCTCTACCCAAACATGGACGTATTGAGCACCACCGGCCTCTACCACGATGGCAATGCCTATTTCCACTACTCAGATGGCTTCGAGAGAGCAGGGATGGATCTTTCAAAGGTGATCAACCGTGATCTTTATGGTGCGCCAAACCTCCCGAATATCGAGGCACCGCAGATAGATTACGCGTACTTCACTACACCTGCACAGCTGGAAGTCACATTGCATTTGCGCAATGCGAATGATTCCTTGCATTGGTATCCAGGCATGGAATCCGATTTTTTGTTGCATAACAGCGGGGGTGTTTCGGTCATTTCCGGGATGGTTGCTGGCAGCAAGATTATCCTTCAGCTCGATGGCGTGGCACCTACAGGCACCCTCATCAGCTACCATGGTCATGCAGGCGGGATGGATTGCCCTGTCAAGAATACGAATGGGATTGGCTTGTTGCGGTTTTATCAAATCATGGTATTGCCCTATGTCGCCATCGTTGATCCTATTGGAATCCATGAAATGCAGGTTTACCCCAATCCTGTGGCGGGAGAGCAATTTCAGGTCGCGCTCACCGCTGAAATACCTGGCGCCATCGAATTGACATTGTATTCCATTGAGGGGAAGCGCTTGCAAGGACAGACTGTAAACTACGTTGCAGGCAAGAACATCATCCCCGTGAATCTCCCAGTCGCGAAAGGAGTTTATCTCCTGGAATGCTTGCCTGCCGATGGCCGCAAGAAAGCATTCCGGGTAGTGAAGCTCTAGGAAAAGCGCGGTAATGTCCTCCGGGGCGCAGGGACCATGACCCTGCGCCCAGTCCTTCAAGGTAAAAGCAAAATGAAAAAAGCATCTATGAAAAAGGAATCATTCTGGAAAAAGGCGCTGGGCATCGCCATCCTGCTGGCATTGGCGGGGATGGGGATAGGGGTGCAAGGTCAGTCGATCTCAGGCGGGAACCAGCATGCATTGGTGATTTGCAACGACGGCACCGTGCAGGCTTGGGGGGAAAATGTGGCAGGGCAATTGGGAAATGGAACGATGATCAACAGCACCACGCCTATAGGGGTGGTCGGGATGACCAATGCAGTTGCTGTGGCTGCCGGATTGTCCCATTCATTGGCATTGCACAGCAATGGGACGGTATGGGCATGGGGAGGAAATTGGTTTGGGCAGTTGGGGATTGGCAACACCCTATCCCAAACGACACCCGTTCAGGTCAGCGGTTTGACCAACATAGTGGCCATTGCCACCCGGGGGCATCATGCCCTTGGTCTGCGCAATGACGGCACCGTTTGGGCATGGGGCCGCAATCGCAATGGCCAATTGGGTGACAGCACCATCCTGGACCGGCATGTGCCGGTGCAAGTGCATCAGCTCACCGGGGTGGTCGCAATCGCCGCAGGGGATTCCCATAGCCTTGCCCTCAAAAGCAACGGGGAGGTCTGGGCATGGGGGCAAAATGCATTTGGCCAGCTTGGCACAGGAAACAACGTCAACTTCACCCTGCCCGTTAGAGTGAATGGGCTGACCAATATCGTCCAAATCGCCAGTGGAGGCCGCCACAGCCTAGCCTTGGAGCAAAATGGAACCGTTTGGGCATGGGGATTCAATGCCTACGGTCAATTGGGAAATGGCGGTGGGCCAACTTTGGTGCCGGTTTCCGTGGTAGGGCTTTCAACACCCCAATCGATTGCTGCGGGTTTTGGGCACTCCATGGCATTGATGAACGATGGAACGGTTTATGCATGGGGCGTTGGAGGATGGGGCTCATTGGGAAACGATGGCACGACCAACCAACCACTACCCGTCTTAGCTGATGGGCTGACAGGCATCACGGAGGTGGCAGGAGGAGGGCTGCAATCCCTAGCAAGACAGCAAGGTGGGACAGTTTGGACATGGGGGCAAAACAATCTGGGGCAGTTGGGAAATGGCAATTCGGATAATTTCCCGCATCCGCGCCCTGCACGCATTGGGGGGCTGTGTATCCAATATTCCGCTGTGCCAGATTCGGTATTCACCAACTACTTTCGCACCCCTACCGTTGGCATAAATCACTGGGTTGCAGGCGAGTTGCAAAGTGCACTGAACCTGCAAAATGGCAATTATATGTGGCTGCTTGGAAGGAGCCATATCAATTCCCTTGCACCCGACAATACCATTCCTTGTGACTCAGAGGAAGTGGACAATTGCTTCCTCTTACAGGATACCAGTCTCTCAGGCCCTCTTGTAACCTTTTTGGACAATGGAGTAAACAAATCGTTTTTCAAGCTGTCTCCTACCGACTCCACGACCCTCATTCCGGGGCATGGCTATGTCAAGGACGATGAAGCCCATATTTTTCTTTCTCGATGGGACAGCAACCATGTTTTCCTGGGCAACTATGAGGCCAGAATCGGCATTGGCACCATCACGTTGCTGGACATCACCCGCACCTTCCCCAATGATTCCATCATTGATTTCGGGAAAGCAGTGATCGTGGATTCAACCAACGGCCTTGTTTATGCTTATGGCAGCCGAGTGGATAGCTTGGGCATGCGCAGGCCCTACGTGGCACGGAGGGATTTTGCCACCCAGACCGCTACATGGTTTTACTTCACAGGTTTGGCTTGGGACTCTCTTGTAACCAATGCAAGACCCATTTCGATTTTTGAGGTTTCGGAGAATTTTAGTGTCTCCGCCTTGGACGGGCGCTATTACATCACCACGCATGAATGGCTGCCATCACCTTTGACTTGCGGGTTGCAACGCAACATTGTGGCCTATGGAAGCGATTCCTTGCAGGGGCCATTTGAGTTCCCCCATATCCTATATACTACCCCAGACAGCTTTGGAGGGATTCCCTTACAGACATTTGGGGGCTATGCCCTGCCGTTTTTCAATCGCTGCGATTCTATGCTGGTTTTCTATGATGTCAATGATCAGGCAGATTCCATTGCACCGAATATTTGCCCATCGCAATGTGCCCGAACCGGAAGGCAGGATGCAGATACTTGGCGGCCCAAATTCATCCGAGTACCATATCCATTGTATGACACCACAATCGCAGCCTTAGTTGGCACCTTCACCAGTACAGTCAATGGCATGACTTGGGTTTTTACCCCGACCAATTCGCAGGGGGGAACTTATCATTGGGATTTCGGTGACGGAAGTTCAAGCAACTCCATGATTGGCGTACACCAGTTTGCGTCTTCGGGGACATATACCGTGACCTTGACGATCGATGGGTGTTCTTTTGCCGAACCCATTTTAGGCATGGATGAAGCTCAAGGTCCACTTGGGCGGGTGGTAGTCTTCCCCAATCCGAGCCAGGGGCATATTCAGCTGCATGGTTCTGATTTGGGCAACGGTGCAGTGCACATCGAGGTCACCACCGTCGTGGGGCAAGTGCTTTTTAGGGAATCCCATCGGCTGATCGGAGGTGAACTAGATGCACAGATTGAGCTCTCGGTGGCCCCAGGGATTTACTTCTTGAGTATCGGGAAGGGGGAAATGATCACCGTCCGGAAAGTGGTGATACAGTAGGGCCAAGACCCTCACAAAGCAAGGCTTGGGTTTCACTCACAGCAGCTCATTGTGTACTGTGGAACATCCAGCACCTGCGAGAAACATGATCAGGCTGCCTCAAAACCCACTCCCCACACGCCCCAAAAGGGCCACCCCAAGGAAACCCGGCCCGGAAGCGCCGGGTTTCTCGTAAACAGCATACCCCCAATGACCCCAGAGCCGCGTACCGCTGCTGCCTCGTTCCGAGAATCGGAATCCCGCTTGCGGGAATCATCAGCAGGGGCAAACGTATTTAGACAGATCCGTCGTATGCCACATCATAGTCCCCAATCCCCTACACCCGCCGAAACTTCCGATCAAAAAACGCCTTTCGCACACGATACAAATTCTCCCAGTTGTCAAATCCCCTATTAGCAAGTTCTCCATCACGATATCCTTCCTCAACGATTTCAGAATAGTAGATGTTCGCTGTCGGCGCAATCCCCATGCCGAACATCGAATCAAACACATTCCGCACCCTATCCGACTTCACCCCGATGATCTCATAAACGACTTCTTCTTCACCCTTTGGAAATGCAAATTGCCCCATTGGAAACAACTGAATTTGATGATTTCCCCTATCCCTATTGCTCCATGTCTTCTCGATTCTATCCATCTCCTCGCATTCCTCCCTCTGTTGTTGGTATATTCTCTTCAAGGCCTCGCTTTCCCGATCAAAAGTTGATTCAAGCAGCTCCCGCCACCGTTCATGAGCAGTTCCGTTATTGAGTAGCCAATCGATCTTTCGTGTCCGTTCTTTATTCCGGAATTCAGTCTTGATCTGAAGCAATTCATCCTTTGCAGCGCTTACCACCTCGATATCATCAAGCAAGTGGCCGATTTCATACTGCAACAAAAGTGCTGCACATCTATTGTCCACATGCCCTTTACTCTTGAAGTACGCAAGTGCTGATCCGACAGCCAGCAACTGCTCTCTTAGTACAGGTTCTTGGTCCATCGAAATAATCTCGGCGATCCCAGGTAGCTGTGGCACAGATGCATAGAATTCATAGACTACTTTGCCCCTAAGGAGAATTGCGGTGCAGCACCCAAAAAAGTCATCGACCGACCTTGTTTCATCGATCACATTGCCGATGTCGTTCCACCACGAATCATGCCTTCTCATAAATCCAAAAACCAGACTTTGCCTTGCATCCACATTCACACCACCATATTCTTCCCACGCCCGCAAATGCAAATATTCCCTTGCAAACTCAATATTGATCGCATGACCTTCAATTGCGGAAGCCTCGAGTTTCACCTGTAGTTTGATCCCAGCAATTGACCGAGGATCGTCTTGAATTCCTTGCATCGCCTTTTTGAATTCATACGGCCCATTTTGCCCCAAGCTTACAGCCTTAAGATAATCATCCTTCGCCTTTTGAATCCGAGCGTACAGGCTCACGGCCGTATTCTCCTCAAGCTCAGATATGGATTGCATAAATTCTTCCTTGGTCAATCTCCCCAAGGCCTGATTGTTTACCGCTTCAAAGTATTGCAAGAACCCTAACAATTGACCATCAAGCTCAACTTTCCGCAATAAGGCTCTCTCAAACATCGCTTGAGCTTCCAGCAGGCTGCCAGTATAGTGATAGGCGATCCCTACGATCAGCATGTACCCAGCTGGCGATGCAACATTACCAGATCCAGACCTATGCAACTCCAGAACCTCCTTCCACTCCCCTCGGTTAATCATCCCAAACCCCTTTTCCAGAATCTCATTTCTGATCCCAGAATCATCCGTAACCTGAAGGTCATCGCCAATCAACACTTTGTTTCCGACCAGTAGGGAAACCTGTGCCAATGATATCCTGTCCAAAACTTCCATTCTCATCAACCCCTGATTAATTGCATCGTCATAAATTTCATTCAATGCAACTTCATCAAGTGGTCTAGACATTCTCACAGAATGTGTCTTTTGAAGTTCCCAATTTGGACTTTTCCTTGACACCTCTCGGAACACATCAAGCACATTCCTAAAAAATAGGCGCTTGGTCTTCGAATCATACAAAACATAATAGGCTGGAATTCCGCCGAACCTCAAATAATTGATATTGGTAGTATAGATCTTCTGGCTAATACTGCCATCCCTGTTAGGCTTCTTACTTTGGGTCGATTTGAGTTGAACAAAGAATCTACAATTGGTGCAACTACCGTCAACCTTTACCTCTATATGATAATCCACCCCCTTATCGTTGGGGTCTTTTCGCACCAGAAACTTTGTTTCATTTAGTAGCTTGTCAAATGCCCTCTCGGAAATTGTCATCAGTTCCTCGTTCGGATCAGACTTCGGCAATTTCAAACTCTTGATTTTCTCTATCGCTTTCATGTCAACAACTCTTATTAATCTTCTAATTTTCAAATTTATTTTAAGTTCAAATCGCGTCACCCACAAATAAGGCACAGTCCCCCATCACACCCCCAGCAACCTCCCCGGCAACCGCACCACCAACTCCCTCCCACAAAGCAATGCAGGCAAGTCAGGACAAACCTCCCGCCATTCCTGATCCAGCAAAAACACCCGCTGCAGTCCATTCTCCCGATCCACCACCACGATTTTGAATCCCAGCCCTTCCGGGTCGTACTCAAAAGCCTTCGCATCCGCCGAGGTGGAATTCCATTTCCCATATTCCCAGACCGAATTGGGGTCAATCGACCTCACCAGTTGCCGATGCCGCAGTTCAAACTCAATCTTTGAACAGTAGCACTTCCTTTCCTCTTCATAAAAATAGAGTCCCGGCCCAATCTTGTCAATGGATATCGTTGTGGGCGTATCCTCGCCTTGAATCGCCAATTCATGCTCAATCAAACTCGGCAAGTCCGGATGCCGTCGCATAATCCCCGGAAACAATTGATTTGCAAAGAACCTTCGTATGTCCCAAGCCCCGAATTTTCCGTCCTCGTACAGTAGGCGATCGGCATTGACAATATAGGCCACTCCTTTCGAATGAAACCAAACCCTTTGCAGCTCGAAATCCAGTTGACGCAACCGCATCCTCAACACCGCCAACATACCCGAAACCTTCTCTTGATCAACCACCCGCATCGAAATCAATGTAATCCCTGCGGCCCTCGCTTTCTTTTGGGCCTGTCGCTGAAATCCACTCCGGGACACATATACCCCACCCCCAACTCCCGGAATCGATTGAATCTTGGCGATAAACGCCTCCATCTTCCCGACGGTGACAGGACTCCGCGTATCCTTGCATTCAAACACTACCCTTGCCGGAAACTCATTGACCATTGTCTCAAGCACCACATCGAACTCCCGCAGTTCCCCAGTCAAATCCCTCAGGCGCTCATTCTGTTTCACCAACACCCCAGCCTGCTCATTCAGCGCCTCACGCATCAACCGCACCAGCGTTTCGAAAAGACGTCCTTGTTTCATATCAAATCTTCGTTTTGACAAATATCGACAACCCTCTGCAATCAATCCCCTTGCCACGATTCCGCTCGCCCCCAATAAATGGCACCGATTTTCTCTAAGTGACTTAGGAAAAATCCCATCTACCCAATTCACATCAGAGACTCTGATCCTTTTTATCTGCTAGCCCGGAGACTATTTTTCCTAAACCACACCAAAAGAAGTTGACAGCGAGCAGTGAAACGTCAATGCATCGAATCAATCCCTGAACACAAAAAGGCAAAGAACCTTTGACAATCAGCATCATAACACTTGTGAACTGTTACATTTGACAAGTGAATCCGGACAGGATACCTTTGACGAAAACAATTCAGGTAGGGTTATGAGCGTACATAAACAGTTTAACCTTCATCGATCCTTCTTCAGGCTCAGGAGATTTCGATTGGGGGCATTTCTTTTCGCAGATTCTCACAATTGTGGAAAGCCATTGTGGTTAAATAACCTATGGTTTCAAACAACTGAAATACAACATCTTAAGTCCAAATTGCTCACGAATACCTTTCTATCAACACCTATCATCAACCAATTAGCGGAATTCCCATATTTTTGTGGAGTGCATTCGCAACCACAAGTATAGCTTTGCACCATCGACGGTTCAATTGCTGCCGTGAAGCAGATTGATTCTAGGATTCAATCTTGCCGAGTCCAGCATTGACAACTCCTTCAGGTTCCTTGATAGCCCAATGCTATCCGAACCTTATGGCTACAGCCACCTTTGGCTGACACTCAAAATGCGGCGAGGCCGCCAAAAAAGGCAGCCTCGACTGATCTTCTAATTGAGCCTTCGCGCCAACGAAGGTGCTCCACTGAGCCACCCACAAGGTGCCTCAGTTCGCATGCTCCCGACAAAGGTAGACCAAATTTCTTCTTGAGTCAATGTGTACGGCTTCATTTTCTTGCCGGGCACACCTCACGCCGTTACCACTCTACCTTGTCGGAAGCCTTTTCGATTTATTCCTTTGTCTTAATTCTTAACTAAAAAAGGCCATGAAAAGGCATTTTAGGGACGCCATAGAGCGTCCAAATCCCCAAATTTCTTTGAACAAACTTGGCGAGTACTTGGCGGCTCCAACACCTAGCAGACGCCGAAGGATCGTCACAGATGCCAAGTTCCCTGATTACAAGCCTGCACTGCATGAACAAGGTCGCCATGCTATTCTAGACCTTCTACGCACCGGCGATCTTGACCCCTTTTCCATCAAGACGCTTTTGAAGGATATGGAAAAAAGCCGTGGTCCCCGCATTTCGAAACAGCTCGAAAATGCCATCCGTGACTTGCGGAATTTTCACCAGTCAGCTCCTCAATTGGCCCACCTCACAGGACTTACAGAAATCAAATCCCGGATCCCCGAAAACAAGTTGCTGTTCGAGGGCGTCCAAGTGAGCATTCGACCCGACCTCATCTTTTCACTTCCATGTGGGAAGCAAGGCAATTGTATTGGTGCGATCAAGCTATGGATGTCCTCCACCATCCACATGGAGGAGGATGCAGGGAAAAGCATCGCTGCACTGATGTACTACCATTTGTCTCAGAACCAGTCATTCCTGCCAGCTTTGAAGTTGAAGCCGCAATTGGTCATGGCATTCGATATCCACACAGGCCTCTTGGTCAGCAGCACAGGAGCAACCACCAAAGCTCTGGCTGATGCGAGGGCAGCCTGCCAAGAGATCGCAGCCAGATGGCCAACCATTCAAAAGCCTGCCGCCCAGCCAGAAAAGGCAGCATGATCGCAATCAAGGGCGGGAGCATACGCTCCCGCCCTTGAATAGGCAGTCACTGGGCAATCATTCGATACGGTAGGCCCAAAGCCAGCGAGTTATGCTTCGCCAATTTCTTCAGCGAATGGAGACTACAATTGAAGATTCTGAGCGGAACCAGATACCAAATGGTGGTCGGAGCCCATCCTCTTGTATCAGAACCATCCTACACTCTCGCCCAGACGCCAGAGCATCTAAATTCACCTACCAGACGGCCTTGCCTTTGGATGCTGCTCCAATAATTGTCTATTTTCGGAATCCATATCCCCTTCTTGACATGAATACCCTGATCCGTGAATACCTGATCGCAATAGCACGCTCCCCAAAAGGCAGCTGCACCTACTCGGAGGTCAACAACCGAGGCACATTGGGCCTAGACTTCAGTCTTGAGCGTGACCGTGCCAGAATCGGACAAATCTTGGGAGAAGTCGCCGAATACGAGTTTCGCCATGGTCGTCCTCTTTTAAGTGCAGTAGTGCTACACAGTGACGATACTGGACAGGGTGATGGCTTCTTCAAAATCTGCGAGGCCCTTGGCCTTGGATCCGCCAGACAATTGAAACGCGATGAGTTTGGTGTGATCGAGATGGGAAACTGCCATCGGTTTTGGAGGGACGAACTGAATTTTGCTCGTTTCGGAGTTTTAGGTGAACCCCATTCTTGACACCATGAAGTTCCTCAATGGCTCAAGAAGATGCCGGTTGTTTGAACTAATCGCAAGCAACACATGGCAGCACATGATTCGAAATCACCAAACCGGAATCCAACTCATTGAAACAGGTCGCACAAACGACATCATCGCCGAAATTCGAGACACCTACCTCTCTTCCGGCAATGTAGGCGTTTGGGCAAACCCAGGCCACAGAGAGATTGATCATGGCAGCGACATGGACATCTTCGTTGAAACAAACCCTGGCAGGTTTGTTTGGTGGGCCTTGCAAGCGAAAGTCTTGAGTGCGGATGGCACCTACAAGGGTTTGAAGAAACTTCACAATGGTGAGTACCAGTGGGACAAACTTGAGAGACTCCAAGGTTCAGCAGGCTGCTTCATTAGGTACCTCCTATACAATGGTGTTGCGAATTACGAGCATGACAGCTTGGTCGATAGCTGCAACCTCCCCTTCCCACCCCATCAATACGGCTGCTCCTTAGTCGAAATTCCAACCTTTAAGAGCATCGCCCTTGCCAGGGTGCCACGATTCAGGGATTTCCATCCCGACCATGCGGAGCCATGGCGAATCATTCCTTGCTGCCTCGTAAGCTCCCTCCGAGATGATCCGACCTACTACAACATCGACCAGGTCAGGAACGGAGTATCCTACTACGAACCAGCAGATGGTAATCCCCCAATTTTCAGCGAAGGAGAGAAAGCCCTGGAACTCAACAATCTTCCAGTCAATGCCATTCGCACCTTCACAACCGAAGCCCAGCGTGAGCCGCAGTTCTCGATGGTCCTAAGGACCACCGCATCGTTGTAATAGGCGTGGGTTAATTCTGTAGTGATGCAGATTTAGATTGGATGACTGACAGCTAGGCTCGATCAGCAGCGGCAGCAAAACTGTCCTCCACCTCCAGTATCTTATAGAAAAGGTGAACATACCGAAAGGTTGTGAAGAGCATCCACAACGCTAGGCACAACCATAACCTAGGGAACCACCACCAGAAATCATACACTTCTCCTGACTCAAGGGCTTCAGGAGCCTCAAGGAAGGATAGCAACAGAGCAAGCAGCGCTGTAGTCCCCGAAGAATAGACAGCCTGTCGATTGTATTTGAGCAAATCCTTGGCGCGATTGGCCTTTCGAAGCATGTCCATGATCTTGCTAGTCGAGAGCGAGGCTAGCAGAGTCAGCACTCCAAAAAGGAACCCAAACAGCACCGTTGCAATGGTGATTGAGTTCGATGCGTTCTTGACAAGTGCAAGAGTCATCTTAGTGTGAAATGAGTCTCCCATACACATCGTGAGCACAATAACGATAGAAATGCTAAGGATTAGGGGATACCATCGTTCCCAATACTTTCTGATTCGATAGATCGTTTTCATAGAATTTGTTGAATATTCGGAAGTGCATCTCGATAGGAACTCAGGATGCCTTCCTTCCGAGCAGTTGGTTGTATATCCACATGCCGGGCGGGTTCCTCCAAGTCAAATTGCTTATAAAGTACATCATGAAGCAAATTGATAGGCTCGGCTTTCTTCAACCTTCCTGTAATATCCACCACCCTACCTTCAACTTTTATGGATTTGATAAGGCTGATAGACCCTCCCAAAGCACGCAGCCGGTTACTAATTGATCCAAGAACACCCTTTGACAACCCTCCCTCATGGACGGGACTGCATGAAAACACAACCTCCATGGAATCGCGAGCATTCAACGCAGTTGCCATATCAGCCATATTTCCTATCACGCCTTGTGCCTGCTCCTGCGCGCTACGCAATCCATCGCTGATGGAACTCTGTGCCATTCTTGCCTCTGTCAGGATGGACCTGGGGCTTGCGACCTTAATGCTGAACCGCGTTGCAGCCGCCAGACCTTCCAGCCGCCTGTATGCATCCACACCATAGATCAAATCCAAGGTAGGAAAGAACTCAGGAAAACCAGCCATTCCATTTCCCACTTTAACTTTGATGAACTCCTCAAATTCACTCAGGGTCGCTCCAAATTTGTTGAATTCGTAGGCAAGAACCCCCAGCGAGGGGTCATACAAGAAGGCGCTTCCATAAGCAACGCCCTCTTGAGGCTCCAATGGAATACCATCATATACATTGGTCCCTGGCCTATGTTTCGGTGGAATACCACTTGTGCGCGTCGTGCTCACCACCCCCCGCACATAACCCGTGCTCTCATCCTTCAGCACGAATTTCATCTCCACCTCTTTTGATCCAAAAGTCAGCATTCCATTTCTGAATGCATCAGAAAGCAATACCGCTTCGAAATCGACACCCTGTGTTGCTCTTGCTGTGTAGAAGTACACCTTTCTTTTCTTGATTGTCGCCATTGTATAGATTTTTGATTGAAGCAAAACCGCTTCGTGTCGAATATCGTTATCAAGGCCAACAGATCAAAGTTCGATTGCCGATTTGACATCTCTTGTCAAAGTATCGCGGCCAGTGCCACAAATATTTAGGCTGTTCCTCGGTTTGGTACCACAAGTGCCTTGCCAGCCATCTACCATCCCCCAGCGCCAAAAGAACTCCATTCCTCTGCAACCAATCCCCAATCGATCAGCCAAGCCTGTAGGCCGAGGTGCCACAAAAACCCACTAACTCCATTCAATCCAGGAGCCGAAGGTGCCTAGCCACGGTCACCGTCGTTGGCCACGGCACATCTCTTGCCGCCACCGACGCAATGTCACCGACCTTTTGGCCTTTTCCCTATCGATCAATTGGCAACCACCTCACCCAATCCTACGGCCCCAACCCAATCCACCCACATGCGTTCAAAATCCCGAACCCCGTCTCCCCGAAAACATTCCCCAATCGTCCACCAACCGCAAAATCCCCCCGCACCGGCAGCCGAATACCCACGTCCCGTCGCCCCCCCTTGAACTCCACCGCCATCCCATCCCTCTCCAAATCCACCCCCACACCTTCCATTTCGGACATCGAATCCTGTGAATCTTCAGATCGCCGTAGTTCATTCTGTAAATTCGGTGAATCCTGTAAATTCTGCTGCACCTCCACCACCCGGGCCTTACAGCACCAAGGCAACCTCACCCAATGCCTACCGCGCTTCTCCGCCACCTCAATCCCAGCAATCACCACAAAAACCCCAGTCCCCCCATGACTAACCAAAGATAGCCCAACCCCCTCAATACCATCAAGTTGAAGCGAGCGTCTTTCATCCTTCATCTTTGCTCCTTCATCAAAACCAGCACCCAATCCACTCTCATCAGACCGCCTCGAATAACAGCCCAAGGCGTAACATATCCCGAACTCCCAAGCGGCGAGCACCCCACTGTATCCAGCTCAAACCGAGCCCCATTTCCGTCCCCCAACCTCCCGAACCCGCCCAATCTCACAAGCCTGCACCCAAAGCCGAACGCGCCGATCCGGCCGCTCGTCAGACTCCCAATTCTGCCGAACCCGCACCCCATTTTTGAAATTCGGCGAATTCGGTGAATTCGGATTCAGACAATCCAACTTGCCAAGGTTCCCCTCATAAGGCCAGCAAGTAACATAAGGAGACCTCAAAAACCGCTGCCCAAACACCACCTTAGGAGGCGTAACGCGTCCATAGTCAAACATTCCCCTACCTTCCCAATAGCGAACCTTGGGATTCTCTTCCTGACCATACACGTCTTCCACTCGCTCCCAAAACCGTCCGGTATCATGCCGAAAATCCTTCTCCGAAACCACCCCCGCCATCCGACGAATCTTCTTCCGCCGCTTCTTCCTCTCGCTCTCACACTCGCTCTCACACTTCGACAACCCGCCGCCGCCAACCGCCCGTGTATCAACCTGCCCAAGCGCGCCGCCTTCGAGAGCCTCAGGCCCCGCGCCCAATCCCCCATCCAGATCCTGAGAATTCGGCGAATTCTGAGAATTCTGATTCAGACCAACAACAGTAACTCTGTCCAATTCCCCCATCAACGCCTCCAATCCCTCCACCACCCAACCCGAACCACGCCGCACCACCCGATGCGGCCCATAGCTCCCCTCCGAAAGATCCAGATTCCGAAACCCATCAAGGTCCCCCAGATTCCCATCCCACTCCTGCAACATCCGGCAGGTGGATACCAGCCGATTAAATGCCCCAGCATCCATGAGACGTTTCAGCCCACCAGGCACATTCTTCCAAATCCCTCCAGCAATCGTAGAAGCCGCCCCGAAATGCCGAGCCGCTTCCCGCGACCATTGCATCGTAGGCGACCGCTTCCATTGCAGCTTGTCCAGCCGGGACTTCACGCGGATCAATCGCCGCCCATCCGCATCAGCATACCCCGTCACAGTAAAATCACTCCCCAGCAAAGTTCCAATACCTATCTGTTCAGCCATCTGCTAGCTCAATTGTTGTCTGAAAACGAATATACGCCCCTCCCCAAAAAAATCAACCCCGTAGAGACGCGATGCCTCGCGTCTCAAGCCGAGCGTTACGAGCGGCCTCTAGCGCTCGCAACGCTCAGGCATACCAACACCACTTTCTCCCAACCCCGCGTGATCCACTTTCATCTTTCAACCTTCATCTTTCATCCCAAACCCGCACTTTCACGCCATTCCGCCCACTCTCAACTCTCCACTCTCATCCTCAACACTTTCCGTTTTCCACTACCATCTTTCATCTCCCGCCCTCCTTCCCCACCCAAGCCTCTCCCAAGCTCCGCCAATCGCGCAGTTCCTACCGGCTCCGCCGTGGCACAAGCGTGGCTCGTAGAGTTAACCCGCATTGGCCCGTCGTCAAACACCAAAAATCCCGCCCCAAAGCCCCCATTCCCACATTGCCAAAAATCCTATCATCCAAGCCCCAGCGACTTGGCCCCATCCAGCAACAGCCTAGAAAAAATGGCCAAGGATACCTGCTAGATCCTTCTCCCGATGCTCGGGATCAGGATGACGTAGCGCGGAGGACAGCAAAAAATCCTATCATCCAAGCCCCTATGGCTACCCGAAGCATCAGAAAGGCACGGCCGCAAAGGCGCCGAAGGTGCCCCCCTAGGTAGGCCCGAAGGGCCGCAATCCCCCCAGGCGGGGGTGAAGCCCTCGCCTGTAACGAACCCCACCCCACAGTTCTGCAATTCCGGAAATTCTATAATTCTGATTCAGACATCAGCCATCACCGTTTTCGCCCGCCGGAGGCCAGTGCCGATCGACTTCGGGCCAGAGGCCCCCTCGCCTCCAAGAATGTGTACCATTTCCCCTACACCCACCACCTCCCCAGTCAATTACCCCTATTGACTCTGCCCGCTTTCCCCTAATTTTACCGATTCCTATGGCCACGACCCCTCCCATCGCGGTCCTCTCCATCGCCGGCTCCGACTCCGGCGGCGGCGCAGGCATTCAGGCGGACCTCAAGACATTTGAGGCCCACCGCGTATTTGGGACCACCGTCATCACGGCCCTCACCGCCCAAAACTCCCTCGGAGTCCAAGCTGCATTCCCCATCCCACCGGAAATGGTCCGCGCACAGCTGCGCTCCATCCTGGACGACTTCCCCATCGCAGCCGCCAAGACCGGGATGCTCTACAATGCCGAGACCATCCAGGAGGTCACCGACGTCGTCATCGAGGCAGGATTCCCCTTGGTCGTGGACCCCGTGATCGTCTCCACCTCCGGCGACGCCCTCCTCCAGCCCGAGGCCCTCGACGCATTGGTCTTCATGTTGATGCCCATCGCCCGCCTCGTCACCCCCAACATGCAGGAGGCAGGCATCCTCACAGGCATGGAGGTCCGCACCCGCGAGGACATGGAGGTAGCAGCCCTCAAGATCGCCACCCGCTGCCCCGACACCTACGTCCTCGTCAAGGGCGGCCACCTCGACGGCGCAGCCAGCGACCTGCTCTTCAAGCTCGACCAGGCCCCACTTTGGATGGACGCCCCCCGCATCGACACCCGCGACACCCACGGCACAGGCTGCACCCTCAGCGCCGCCATCACCGCCAACCTCGCCCTCGGCCATTCAGTCCCCGAAGCCGTCTCCCTCGCCAAGGAATACGTCCACGGGGCCATCCGCCATGCATGGTCCGGCATCGGCCACGGCCACGGCAGCCTTCGACACCACCACCTCAGCCTCCAACTCGCCCATGAATAGGCACCTTTCCCTGATTGCAGCCATCCTGCTCCTCTGCTGCGGCGCACTCTCCGCCCAGACCTCAGGCGATTGCCGCATGGACGAGAGCCAGATCAGGCCCGTCATCGACCGCTACAATCCCTTCTTCACCGACCACACCTGGGAGGACGATTCCAAGACCGAGACCGCCCGCCTCGACCCCACCCGCATCCTCATCATCAAGCAAAAGGCCTGCCTCCGCCACCACGTCCTCTTCTCCATGCACGTAGAGGCCAGCGAAATCGAGGACAATGACCGCTTTTGGATCTCCGAAATGCTCGTAATGCTCAAGCGCGTTTACTTCAACGACCCCAACTACCTCGAATACAAGAAGGCCTTCGAAAAAGAGTACATCCGCCAATTCCTCGCTGCCGGACTCAACTCCACCTTCACCTTCCCCATCGACGACCGCACATTCATCTGCCGCATCGACAAGGGGGACTGGGGCGCCAAGGTCAAGCTCGAATCCGTCAAATTCCTCCTCAAGGAAAAAGTCATCCAACCCGGCATCGCCCGCGAGAAGGACGACGGATGGTACATCAACAAAAAACCACGCTGATATGGACCGGCAACAATGGATGGTGATTTGTGGGATAGCAGCCCTCGTGCTCTACTCCCTCTCATGGGTCTTCCGGTGGATGGAATGGCCCGGCGGCGGCTACCTCCGCATCGGCGCCCTGCTCCCCTTCATCGTCGGCGCATCGATATGGATCTACGACTGGCAGCGCAAAAACAAAGCCCAAGGCCGCACCCGCCAACGCAAAACAGGCTGGGAAGACATCCTAGACGACGAAGAAAAAGAAGACTAACCCAATCCCAAGAAGGCGCCGAAGGTGCCCCCTCTAGGTAGCCGTGAGCGGAAGCTCACGGCACCCAACGACGCCCACGGCACCCCAACGACGCCCCGGCACCCAACGACGCCCACGGCACACCCAAAATTTGCCATCCACCACATTTTCCCTACCTTGGTGTATCCTACCGCCATGTCGGCCGTTGCCATTGTTGATGTCCTCATTGATCAACAGTTCGATACGTCACCGCCATGCACCACCCTCCGCGCATTCTCCATAGCCTCCTCCCGCTACTGATACTCTCCTGTGTATTCGCGGCCCCTTTGGACATGCAGGCCCAGCGCAAGCAACGCCGGCAGCGGGTCGTCGGCACCCCCTGCTTCCTCGGCGTCCACACAATGCCCTGGGAAGATGACGGCGCCCTGAACACCTACGTCATGTCCAAGATGGTCGCAACTCTCCCGTTCGGCTTGGTTTCCAAAGTAGAGCGGATCGGTCGCCGCACCTCCCTCCGATTTCGCTTCGACGGCCACTATTATACCTATCATGGCTATTTTACTGGCGAAGACAGCCTTCAATCCACCGATCCCGCGAAGAAACGGCAATGGATGGGCCTGGACCTGTTCGCGGAAAGCATCGCAAGGGACCTGATCTTGGACGTCGCCACCTTCGATGAAGATGATTTCCTCAATGCGGAGCAAGTGACTTGCCTGGCAGGACCGCTGAACATCAGGTTCACCATCCTGTTGAATGACACCTTGCAACTCGACGCGCCGGTTCCAGGTGCTCCTGAGTACGTGGATGATTTCAAATTCCTGCATCCCAAATCCGACACTTTGCAGATACCAGTTGAGCTGGATGGCGAGGACACCCTCGTCACCATAATCAGTGGTCAAACCTTGAATGAATGCCAGCTCGCGGCCTTGAAGGGCATCGGGGTGCAGCTCCTGTTTCGGCAAGAACTGGACAAGTATTGCGGACCGCCAATCCCGAATCTGGAACTCATTGATCCCGAAAAACGAGGCATATTCCCCATCGGTTGGCACCCCATCACCATTTCCACAGGAAATCGGACCGAGTATTCCCCCTACGCCATTGAACTCAGCCTATGCTTCGAGAGCATCATCGACCTATCGGAAGTCATGGCCCGAAGCAAGGATCAACGTTAACAACCCTAAGCGTCTAGACCAGCCCAGCAACAGCAGCATGAAAATCCGGCAATCCACCCACCGCACCATCACCTTGCTGCTTTCCCTCGCCTGCCTGCTCAGCCTTGCACCCAATCTCCAGGCGCAGCGTTCCCGCCGCGACCGCTACGAAGGCTGCACCTACGGCCCTGCGCCCGCCCCCACCAAGCTCCCATGGGAGGATGCGGGCGATTTCTACAACCTCGTTTCCAGTTCCTTCAACTTCACCGGAATCGAGAGGCCCTACGGAACCATCGTGCGCTACCCCGGCGGAGCCACCCTCCTCTTCAAGCTGGAAAGCTACAGAGGCCCCTTCCACGGCCATTTCCAGCCTGCTATGACCGACAGCCTCACCCAGCCCTTTGCTCGAAATTGGAATGGAATAGACACCTTCGCGACCATTGTGGCCCGCGACATCGTCATGCAGGTGACCACCTACGATCCTCAGAGGTTCCCCATCATGGATTCTGTCACATGCTTGGGAGGTCCATTGACGATCAGTGTCAGCATGGTCTGCAAATTTGACCGCAATGAAATGACCTTCGGCTCCGGCTCCGCCCCTTACCTCGGCGAATTCAGCTTCCTCCATCCGGGATCAGACACCTTGAGATTTCCCATCATCATTGAAGGCAAGGACACCACAGCAGCCATCGGCATCGGGCAGCCATTGAACAACTTCGAACAGGCCGCCATCAATGCCCTCGCCATCCAGCTGCAACTCAAGGTCGCAATGAGCAACTACTGTGGCACGGCCCCGGATTACCTCATGCAACTTCATCCACTGCGGAGAGGCATTTTCCCACTCATTTGGCCCACCATCAGCATGAGGATCAACCACAACTACCAGAAACCCCTGGTCATCACCAACGTAGCCCTGCAGTTCGGCAGCAAATTCAAAGTCAGCGAGCAAATCGCCCCACCAACCCGATCAGTCAAAATCCGTCGTTAGCTTGAAGCGCAGGACCCGGCGGTTACCTGCATCAGCCACATAGACGATCTGATCATAGTAGGCCACTGCCGACGGCTCATTGAACTGCGTAAGCCCTAGACCTGTGCCGCCAAATGAGACCTTGATGTTCTTGGTGCTCGTGCTACCCGCAGGCGCCTTCACACCTTCGAGGCCAGTATTCGTGAATTGGTAGAGGCTGTCCTTCTCCCGGTCCACCACGAAGATGTAGTTGGTCCCGTCGCCGCTGTAGGCCACATCCACGGGCGCCGCAAAGCGGTTCGGGGTGTACAGAAAGCCCTCAGCCTTCGCAGTGTCACCCGTCGGGAATTGCTCCACGAGGTAATCGGTGCCGCCTTCCGTGGCGATCACGTTGATGTACTGCACCTTCAACTGCGTGTTGGAGGACATGGAGCTGAACACGAAGTCAAATTCGGTATTGACAAAGGGTGACTGCGGAGGCTGCGCCTTGGTCGTGATGCCCACCGGGAACTCGAAGTAGTCATTCAAGATGCCCAGGCTCGTGTTCACGGAGACAGTGGATTCGAAGTCATCGGCGGAGGTGAAACGCACCACGGCATTGTCAGGGCCATACACAGGCGAGGTCGCATTGCCGCTGCGGGTCACGAAATAGCTGTTGTCCGCCTTGAAGGCCAGCCCGTTCAGCTTCACTTGGTCGTCCACATTCGGCGCGAAGCTGTTCTTGTAGTAGAAGGGGTGCAGCAGCTTGTTCTGAATCTGCGCATGGGCCAGGCCATAGCCATCAGGATTGTCCATTTGGATGCGGTAGATCGCTTGCAGCGTTGTCCCCAACGTGTCAAATGTCCCCAGTGCCACGAGGTCGAGCGAGCGATCCATCGCGATCACATGCACCCCAGGCACCGACATGCGGCCCAGTTCCACACCACTTTGGTCGAAGCACACGATCTCCTCGGCCACATCGTCCGCGACATAGATCAGCTCATCGTAGCCGATCGCCACATCCACCGGGTGCATGAAGCCGTCCCACACGGGTTGGATCGGCACGTAGGCGACCTGCTTGTCATTATAGACAGGCACATCGATGAAGCTCGGGTCCAGTTTTTTCCCGAAGAAGCCTTCACATCCAGCGCTCAGCAGGACGAGGGCGGCCACCATCAACAGGGAGCCAAGGCCCAGGCGATCAGTTGGCAGGTGCAGGTGCTGCTTCTTCATTTTTCTTCTCCCGATCCAGTTTATTGAAGCCAAAGGAAAGGCCGACCCGGTGGATCCAGCCCAAGTAGCGGGTCGGGTCCACTGCGTAGTCGATGTGCAAGGGATGCTTGCCGATATGCGCCCGGATGCCTACCCCAGCGGTGGGATAGACCTCGTCGTCCACATTGATCTTGTAGCCGGCCCGCAGGTAGAGCAGCTTCTTGTATTCGTACTCCAGCCCGATGCGGATGTTCTCAGCATTGTCATTGGGGTGGTTCAGCTGCACGATGGTGGTGAGGCTCATGTCATCACGCTTCCACGGCACCATCGACACACCCAGTTTGAAGAGGGTGGGCGCCGGATAGCTGCCCAAGGTCACAGGCTTGCTGTTCAGCAGGTCGGGTTGGTAGCTGCCATTGAGCTTGGAGTTAGTGCCAAATGCCATCATGGCCACAGCAAAGCTCAGGTCCTTCCAGTCCGTCCGGTACAGGAAGCCCAGGTCCACGACTCCGGTATGGGCCATGTACTCTGCGAGCTGCTCGTTCACGTATTTCAGTGTGACGCCGTAGCTGAAGTAGTCGGTCAGCCGCTGCGAATAGGTCAGGCCGATCGCGGTATTGCTGGCGCTGAAGTATTGGCCGGTGCCGTCGGGCTGGAACTCGGTGCGGCGCTCCATCTTGCCCGTGGTGAGCGAGGCAGCGCTCAGGCCGAAGAAGCCGACGCGGGTAGGCTTGATCGCGGAGAAGAAGGCGTAATTGATCCCGGCGGGCCAGAAGGTGTTCGAGGCAGCGATGCTGAACTTGTCCACGTCGGCCAGTCCTGCCGGGTTGGTGAAGGTGCTGTAGGCATCGCCCATGGTGGACACGTTCGCACTGGCCATGGCGGCGGAGCGCGGGCTGGGATCGATCTTCAGGAAGGTCAGCGCGGAGATGCCAGCGCGTTGCCCACCCAGCCGGGGCAATAGCTGCGCCTGCAAGCCAGCGGAGGCCACCATCGCGAGGATCAGGAGGAGGTGCGTCTTCTTCATCATAGCTGGAAGCTGAGGCCGAGCATCATTTGCCGGGGTGAGAGATAGCGGGCGGGGTCGGTCGGCGGCAAGCCGCTGTCCTGTGGATCGGGGTAGTAGGGGTCGCGCACGGTGTAGGGCAGCGGGTCGCCATCGCGGTAAGCCTTGCCTGTGACACCATTGATGATCTGCGAATTCTTGTTGTTGAAGATGTTGCGCACCTCGAAGGAGAGGGAGGCCCGCTGCATTTTCTTCTTCCCGAAGCTGAAGTCACGGGTCAGGCGGGCATCGGTCCAGAACCAAGGCGCTCCGATCTTACTGAACGGCTCGTCGTCGTTGCGCTCGTAGATCGGGCGGCCATTGGCGGCGACTCCGGTCTGGATATAGGGGGTGTAGCGCAGGCCGGACTTCAAGGTGCTGGACACAAACACGCGGAAGCCGTTCATCTTGATCCCAAACAGGCGCACGCTTGTATCGGGCTTCAGCACCAGGCTCGCCTTCAGGTCAAAGGGCCGGTCCCAAGCGAGGTAGTTCTCCTTGCTCGTATTCACGAAGCCTTGCGTCTTGATCTGCAAGGCCGATTCGGCGGCGGTATTGGACTTGCCTGTGGCGATCTGATAGGTGCCGTTGAAGTTGAAGGTGAGCATCTTGCCGATGCGCTGCTTGATCCCCAGCTCCAGGCCCCGGATACGGGCGTAGTCTTGGTTGATGAAGAATGTCTTGGTGACGAAACGGCCCGTTTGGTCCTTGATGAGCGCGGTGCGGCTCACGATGTAGTCAAACTTGTCGTTGTAGAATGCCGTGACTGTGACCGCGAGGTTCTTGTTGATCTTGGACTTGATGCCGACCTCGTAGGAGACCGTGACCTCCGGGTTCAGGTTCGGGTTGCCCAGGTTCGAGAGGAAGGAGCGGTCCTGATACACCGGATCCAGACCTGCATACACGAAGCGCGGGTGAGGCAGCTGCGTGGCATGGCCGTAGTTGAAGTAGAGGACATTGTTCTCGGTGACAGGGAAGGACACCCGCAGCTTGGGCAGGAGGCGAGCCTTCCAAGCCTTGCCCAGGAACATGGTCGTATGGTCCTTGTAAGCCTCGCGGGTGGCATCGGTCACCGGAGCGTCGGGATTGTTCACGGCATTGTCCGCAAACTTGCCGGGCGCCCAGTAGTCGTACCGCAGGCCGATGAAGCCGATGATGCCTTTGTACTTGATCTCGTCTTGCACGAAGATGCCCCCCTGCGCCGGACGTGCCAGCCACAAGTCGCTGCTTGCCCCGATGCTCGTGCTAGCAGTATAGGTCGTGTCATTCACCTGAATCGGCGCACCCACCCACGGGCGACTCACGTCGATCCATTGGTACTCCTGCTCCTTGTGCTCATGCCCCAGTGAGAAGAAGTGTACCCCGCTCTTGGTCTGATGCGTGAACTTGTACTTCAGGGTGTATTCCTGCGCATGGTGATTGTGCCAGATCGTCCCGAAGCCATTGTTGTTGTAGAGGCCATTGCTGGGATAGACGTAGGCCACGGAATCGCCGGGATTGAAGACGGAAATCGGATTGGTGACGATGGAGGCCGGGTCATAAATCTGATCCACAGTGCTGTCCCGGAAGGGGCGGCCATTCGCATCGGCTTGCAGGTAGGTGAAGAGACGCCCTGCGGTCACATCCAGCGACCACGTCGTATCCAATGTGGTCTTGAAGTTCAGAATCGTCAGGTTGCTCTGATGCGTATAGGTGTTCGCATGGTCGAGCATATCGCGGAATGCAAATGGGAAGCCCGGTTGCATGATGGCGTTGTTGCCCACGACTTGAAGGCTCCGAGAGTTCTGATTGATGCCTAAGCTATGTTGGTTCGTCAACGAGAATTTCATGCCCGGACGCACAGTCCAGCCCAGCTTCACAGTATTGCTCCAGTTGTTGCTTTGGCGGGGCGCCCACATGCTGTCATTCTTCGAAAAGACCGAGGAATGCAACTGATTCGCGTAGTACCCAAAGTAGTCATCGCTCAGGTCCATGTCCCCGCTCGCAAAGAAGGTCAGCTTCTTCTTGGTGAAGGGCACCGGCCCACCAATGGCGATGTTCGCGATATCGGTGTTCCAGCTCATGGGACCATGGGTCTTGAAGCCCAGATTGTCCCGCTGCCAGCTGCCCCTGACCTCCAGATGATCGCCACCCTCACGAATGCGAGTATTGATCACGCCTGCGGTGCCGTTGCCAAACTCTGCATCGCCACCGCCCGTCACGAGGTCGATCTCCTCCACGGAGTTCGCAGCCACACTCAGGCCCATGCCAGTGCCAGCGAGGGGGTCCTTGGCGCTCACGCCTTCCACGAGGAAGCTCGTCTCATACACCCGGCCACCACGAATCTGAATGCCGTCAGGGGTCTTGGACACGCCCGCTTGGTTCTCGACCACCTCGGTCACGTTCTTGTAATTGGTCTGCTCCAGGAATTCCTTGCCCAGGTTCACCCCGGACTTGCCATCGGTCACGTCGATCAGGTCCGCCTGCCCGATGATGGTCACTTCTCCGATCACATTCGTTGCCCCGAGGCCCGCATTCAACGGTGTCTCTTGGCCCGCCTTCACGGTGATGCCAGTGAACTTGGTCGCGCCGTATTCGTCCATGAAGACCACCACGGTATAGTCGCCAGGCTTCACATCCTTGATCTCGAAGTTGCCCTTGTCGTCCGTGAGCGTGCCGTAGTAGGTGCCCTCGACGGTGACCTTGGCAAACGGCAGCGGCTCATTGGTCGCCGAGTCAAAGGCCTTGCCCTTGATGATGCCGGTCTGGGCGGCTGTCCACCCGGCACTGAGCAATAGGAGCAACCCCGTCAGGATGCCCGCTGTCCATTGCCCCAGTCGCTTACCAGTTGAATTCATTCAGCAATACTTGGTTGAAGAAGTTCTGAAGGTTAGTGGGCTGCCCGAAGAGCACATGCAGTTCCACCGATGCCAGCACCAGATTGGTATGACCGGAGCCATTGATCGAGCGGGCGATCACATTGTCCGGGCCGACCCAGCCACCTGAGATGGTGAAGTCACCTGTGTACATGATCTCGGCAGTGGATTTGACATAGATCGGGGTGGCGCGGCCCAGGAACACGCTCGCTTCCAATGAATCGTAGGTCGCATCAAATGCAGCCGTGGGCATCACCATGTTCCCGGTTGGGAGCCGTGCGCTGCCCGGCGACGTCGAGACGCTGTCCAGCGGAGTGTATTCCTGCAGGACAGAGTTGTTGTCAAACGTGTTCGGGAAGCTCAGGTTCATCAGGATTTTTCCGCCTTGGTTCAGGTAGCCTTGGAGGGCTCCGGAGGCGTCTTCCAGCAAGGTCACGCCAGCATCGCTGCCATCGCTGTACCAGAAGATGCGGTCGTAGAAGTTGATGAAGGTGCTGAAAGTCGGCGACCAGAGCCGTGGCACGTTCAAGCCGTTGTTGACCCGCAGGTCGATGCGGTCAGCATTGGGCTCCACGAGGTCGAGGGTCTGCGCATACACCTCCTCCGGCGTGGGCGAGGTGCCACCAGGATGCGCGTCGATCACGAGTAGGTCACTGCTCTTGTGCTTGATGAAGAAGGTCTTGGAGGTGTCCTCCACACTTTCCGCAAGGGCGATGTCCCTCGCCTTCACGTAGCACACGTTGTCACCATTCAGGTTCACCCCGGTCAATGTCCCTGCCGCCAAGGTCGCCGATGCACCGAGATAGCACTTGGCCGTGGTCGCGCCATTCGCAACGGGGTTGTCGGGCACCACCGTGATGGTCCGCACATCCTTCGCCAAGGGGAACCAAGCCCCGTTGTTGAATTTCAGGAAGATCGAATCCACATTGTCCTCGCCGTCCAGGTCCTGCACGTCCAGGAAGATGGTGGTGACGATGAAGGAGGTGTCAGGGATGGTCTGCACACTGTCAAAACGGGCTGTGGGCGCCGAGTTCCGGATGGGAACCAGCAAGTAAGCGGGCGTGGGATCATAGTCGCCTTCATTGTCCAAGGAGCGGACATAGAAGTTGATGTCTGTCGTATCGCTGCCCACGGACAGGTTGAACTTGAATGTGCTGTCCTGCACGTCCACGCCCTGCCAGTTGGTCCCGTCAAATGAAATCTCGTAGCCAGTCACCCAGCCGTCCTCGTCCGTGCCAAACCAGTTCAGGGTCACCTCGCTGCGCAGGCGGTCCTCCCCGGTCAGGTGGATGGACTCCAGTGCTATGCGTGTGTCCGGAGCCACATTGGGGAGCTTTTCCCCTTTATCGCAGGCAACCACCAGCAGCATCAACGCCGCGAGGATGGGTAGGATTCGGTGCTTCATCATTTTGAAGAAGCAGGCGGGCATTCACTGAATGCCCCACCTGCAACAAGTCTTGGGTCAGCCCAGTGAATTACTGGACCTTTTGAATCTTGACGACACCCTGCAGGCCGCCGGCCTCGGATGCGATTTTCACGATGTAGTTGCCGACCGGGAGGGTGGAGATGTCCACCAGGGTCTCGCCGCTCATGCTCATCGGCACAGTGCTCATGGCACGGCCCATCAGGTCGTACACGGTGGCTTGTGCATCAGCAGGCAGTTCCACGCCAGCGTAGCTCAGACGGAAGCGGCTTTGAACGGGGTTCGGGTAAGCCATCACGTCGAGGTTGCGGGGATCAGCCACAGCGGTGATCATGGTCACGTCGGCGTTGTTGCGGGGCAGCAGCTTGAAGTTGCCGAAGGTGTAGGCGAGCACGCCGCGCATCATGTTCACGACGTCGCCAGCGAAGACTTGGACGGCGGGCACGTTCATGATACCGTCCGTGGTGGCCCACATCGGGTCGTTCACGTAGGAGACGTTCAGCGAGGAGTAAGCGCTCGTGGTGACACGGCCGGTCAGGATGCGGCAGCCATCACCAGGGGTGAAGACGTCGCTGCCCACACGCCATTCAGCGAAGTTGCTGGGTGCATCGGGGTTGGCATCCACCACGTACAGGGGTTGACCAGTGGTGGGGTTCTTCAGGTTCAGGAGCATGCCTTCATAAGGCTCGCCCAAAATCGGATCCCAAGTGGTGAAGTTGCTCGGGTTGATGTCCAGCGGGTTGATGGTGCCGGTACCCAAGACTTGCACGGAGCTGATGTTTTGGATGCGGGTGAAGTTGAAGTTCTCCACCACGGTACCAGTGACACGCACTTTTTGGCCCACGGTCAGCGAAGCCAAGGAGGGGTTGTCGGTGACCATGATACCAGCCCAAGCCAGTTCGTTTTCTTGTTGGATGAACACGTAGCCCAGGTTGGTGGCCTCAGCGGATGCGGTCACCACGCCGTCCACGGTCACGTCCATGCCGACGTAGCCGGAAGCGAAGCTGTTGAAGGTGCTGGGCACGAACTGCACGTCCACGATGGTGGTGCCGTTGTCACGCACGGTGTAGAAGTAGGGGTCTTGGCCGGAAGGCACAGCGTGGTTGTAGCCCACGTTGGAGCTGTCGTCGGTCGCTTGGACGTAGTACTTCACGAAAGCGCCATTGGATTGGGCGGGGATGTTGGCGGTCCAGGTACCGTTGGTGTTGGTGCCGGAGCTCAGGGTCATCGCGACCGAGGTGTAGTTCGTGTTGCCAACGCCTACTGCGTAGAACAGGTTCGCGCTAGCGACGAAGTTGGAGTTGTCCACGATGTTGGCGGAGATGGTCACAGCCTGTGCGCTCGTGGGGGTGATGTAGTTCCGGGAGACAGAGATGATGGACGGAGCGGAGGAGTTCGCGCCGTAGTCGCTCAGACGGGTCGGGGACAGTTCGTAGCCACGGCCATTGCCGCCCATGCAGCCATTGGGGCTGTGGGTGAGCACGCCACGGATGTAGCCGTAGGTGTCGCCCACGTTGGGAGCGAGGAAGTGACCAGCAGGGCTGCCGCCGGGCAGGCGCTGAGCGTAGAACTTGTCGGTGATATTGATCTTTTTGCCGGAGCCGTCCACCACGGTGAAGCTGAGGCGGTTGTTGCCGAAGGGATCGACAGTCGCCACGGTCACGTTCTGGATTTCGACGTATTGGCCTTCCCATTGCTCACCTGTGGGCAGTTGGTTCACCTGAGTGTTGTCGTTCAGGTCACCCACGCTCACCACGGTAGGGATGATGGTCGCACCAGCGCCGAGGATGGAGATGTTCACGTTGTCCAGCGGCACGATCTCGGTTTCGCCGGGACCAAACTCGGTCACCACGCCAGTCACGCGCACGGAGTCACCTTCTTCCAGACCAGTCACACCGATGAGGTTCGGATCGAAGAAGCCGATGATGTCCAGACCGGAGAATTCGCCGTAACCGCTACGGAGCCAGAACTGAAAGCTGTTGTTGTCAGTGAGGGCTGCGGAGTCAGGCTTTTGGATCAACGTCCCGGTCACCTGCACGGTGTCGCCGACCAAGGAGGATGCCTCAAGGCAGCTGCCAAGGTTCCCGTTGGACACAAATTGGATGTCGTGGATCGTCACGGTAGGGTACTGGGCATAAGCCGTGCCCACCAAACCGAGCAGCAACGCAAGAAGTTGTAAATACTTTCTCATATCAAACCGTACTATTTAACGACTACAAACTTCCCTTTGAAGATCTTACCTGAGCTCAGGTCCTTCACAGAGAAGAGATAAATGCCACGTGCAATGATCTGATTGTCCTTGGACAACAGGTCCCAAGCATGTTCGCCCCCGGCAAACTTCGTCGCGCCTGTGTCGGAGTAGGTTCCGTACCAGCGGATGTCGTCGCCGTTGTAGGCTTGGTTATGGTTGAATTGATCCACCAGGTCGCCCGCCACGGTGTAGATGCGCACCTCGCATTCATTGGGCAGGTTCGCGAACATGATCTTGCGGTCCTCTTCGAATGTGCTCGCGCCTTCCCAGCTTGCCCCGGCGTAGTAGGGGTTCGGGTACACGAAGGGGTCGCCATTGGTAAAGCCATCGTTGCCGGGCTTGCCGGGGAATGCCCGCACCATGTTCGCCAAGGTGCTGGATTCCAAACTCTCAAGGTTGTTCACGGCATCTCCTTCGTCAAATGCGGTCACAGCGATCGCATGTTGCCAACCATTCTGCACCTTGTCGAAGGTGTACTTATAGTAATAGTGTGTGGTGTCCCCGTCAAAGGTCACCGGGGCCGACAGCCGCACACTGGAAAAGTCCGTATCAAAGAAGATGCTGTTCCCGGGCTTGTCGTAGGCAGCCGCAAGCTTCAGCTCCTTCGCGATGTCCACCACATCCTTCACGTCGAATCCCACCGCTGTCTTGTAGATGCGGTAGCCCTCGAAGTCGGCCTTGTTGCTGATGGGGTCGATGCTCGATTCCGCATTGTTGCTCCAATAGACATCGATCTGATGGTTGTTGGGCACGATCTTCACTTTCGGGATGCTCGGCGGCGAGGGCAGGATGAAGCGGGTGATCACGCCATTGGCGTCCTTGTCCTCTCCGGGATCCAGGATGCCATTGAAGTTGCCGTCTTCGCCGTTGTAGGCGCGTTGCGCCCAGTTGGCATTCTGAATCAGGTTCGCCTTCTGCTCGTCGGTGTCCTCTGCGATGTAGTGTCCGTCCTCGCGGCGCTTGGCGCAGATGATCGCAAATGCCAAGTCGATGTGATCTCCCGGCTGCAGGGTCGCGTAGGGGCCCACGCTCACGAGGTAAGTCCGGTTGCTCGCGGCCTTCAATGCGGGGCGAATCTGTGTCTCCCAATCCTGCTGCGGCGGCGCGAAGTGGTTCAGACCACTGTACATCTTCGCGTAGCGGGCATTGTCATTGGAGGGGAAGAAATAGACGGGGTCGTTGCTGTTGTTGAATTGCCATGCGGTGTAGTGATGGTTGAGCTGCGGACGCAGTTGCGGATGCTGGAATCCAAACTTGTCCTCGGAGCCGAGGAACTTGGTCGCGATATAGCTCTGCGTGTAAAGGGTGTCGCCCTTGGCATCGAACTCATACGCCATGATCAGGCTGTCGATGTAGCCATTGCCGCCCTTGTTGAAGAAGGCCGAGCCGCCGGGCTGTGTGATGTTCACGTTGCGCACCACAGCGTCCGTCCAGTAGCCGAGGTAGAGGCTGTCCAGCGTATTGCTGCTGTTGTTGGTGATGCGGAAGTTCAGGATCACGAAGAAGTTCGCGAAGGCGTAGTTCCAGTTGTAGGTCTCCATGTGGACGTTCACGCCCAGCGGGTTCACGTGGTCCGTGATGGGGATGGAGGTCCCGGGAACGAAGACAGAGCTGTCCGAGAAGTCTGCGAGGAAGTCCTGATGGGAAATGCCCGCCGGATCATAATTCGGGGAGTCGAACAGGGTAGAGCGCTCGCGCAGAGTCGAGCCTACGGCAGCGGAGAACTCGTAGCCGGAACGGCCAGAGGTGTAACCGGAGGAAGCATCGATGGCTCCCGTGGTCACCGCGACGGTGCTGTTGTTGATCCGTGCGCCGATCCAGAGGCCTCCGTCAAAGAGGTGCTCGATCCCGGTGCCGCGAGGATACTCGCAGGAAGGGAAGCCGGAAACATCGAAGGAGCCGTTGAAAGCGTTGCCGATGATGCCATAGTTGTTCACCGTCATGCCGATGTTGCCAGCGGAGGTGAACTTTTCATCAAACGACTGGCCATGCAGACCTGCAACGATGCAAAATGCGACCAGTGATACCCACAGATTTTTCATCCGGGGTGCAATTTACGAGGATTCAAGCAATGGCCGACTTGGCAGTTGTGACTATTTTGTTAACCTTTTCAAGGCTTTTTCCACCAATTCCCCCGCCCACTGCCTGTCGAATCGCCTCGCGGCCCCCTCAGCATGGCCATTTCAGCGGTTTTGGGGCACTTAACCCACCCTTTCATTTCGGTTTTCGGGCAAACTTGGCTAG
>JAXLVK010000006.1:0-100478 GCA_046329055.1 Bacteroidia bacterium | reverse complement strand
TTCATGTTTTTTCACAGAATCCGATGGCCATCGAGGCTCGTCCAACCGGGACAAAACCGCCATGCGACATGCATTTCGATGGCGAAATCAGCCCTTTTGAGGGTTTGCCCCCCTCTTTTGTTGAAGATAGCGAAAAGGTGATCTGATGAAGCGTCGCTGCTAAGGCTCGTATCCCCGCACGGCTTTGATCACCTCCAATTGCCGTTCCAAATCATCCGTCCCGATCTCCTTTCTCCAATAGGGCTTGTTCCGGATGAATGCCATCCAGTTTTCCAAGTGACGGTCAAAGTGATGCGTCCCGTTGATCTTATCCAGGTACAGAATTGCCTCCATCGCATCCCTTTGGTCAAACCACAGGTCCGGCTGCATGAGGTAATGGTCCAGATATCGGTTCAAATCATCCACGCATTGCGGCAAATTGAAGGAGGCAAACACCTGACAATAAACGCCTCCCGCATAGCATACCTCGCTTTTCAGCAAATGCGTGCCGATGATGTCGATGAACTCCGTCCTGTTCGTTATTGCTGCGAAAAAGGCCCCCGTTTGCCGAGTACGCCAGTTGAAGTCCCCCAAGCACTGCCGAATGATGACGTCATCGATTTCAGGCTTGACCGCATTGAGTTGATCAATCCATTCGGCGTCCGTTTTCCTGATATTCATGTAGAATGGAACGACCCACTTGTCAATAAAGTCCTGAGACAGCGCAAAGCCGTTTCTGAAAGACTTCAGGTCATAAAATGGGGCATTGTGCCTCACAATCGCGCCAACGGAGTGTAATTTTGTGGGATCTAGGTCTTCGGATTTCATGTCCAATCAAACTTGCAAGGATTCACAAAAAGGAAGATGGGAAAACAATCGGCATGATTTCCGTCGTTGCATAAGGTGATCGATGAATTCGTCCACACCTCTCAAGCATGTGCGGTAGTCGTCGAGTATCATTTTTGTAAATTTATTAGGTCATCTTTGGGGGTGGGGCATTGGTTGTATAGTGCTTGCCCCCTATTCCTGCAAGGTAGTGCCGTTTTCGCTGGCCAGAGGCCAGCAGGTCGGATCGGCTTCGGGCCAGAGGCCCCTCGCCTCATGTTTATTCCGGCCACTCCTGAATCCTAACCCCTAGCTGACTGTCCCGCAAGGCGAATTCCAGCGCCCCCCATGGCCGGCGCGTCACCCGCGGCAGATTTGGATGCAGGTACTCAGGATGCGAGGCGGATATCTGCTGATAAGCCGCCTCGATGTTGGGCGTCACGAGCCGCAACTCTGGATGATGCTCAGCCGCCAACTCGCTGTCCTGAAAGATGTTCAGCCGCAGGCCATCCCGAACGACGACACAGAAGGGCTGATGCGCCTTGAGTTCCTCGTGCTCGATTTCAAAGCCCAGGCAATCGACGAATAGCCGGATGCCTTCTTGGATATCGTGGTAGAATACGCTGGGGACGAGTTTGGTGAATTTCATTTTTGGGATTTGGCAACGCGCTTTCGATCATATTCTGGATGATCCAGCCAATATTGCCGATCTGCACGCCTTGCCTTGTTGCATTTGCTGCAAAAGTAGGTGAGCGCCACGTATTTGCGAGGGGCCGTGATGACGCAGCCCCTGCAAACGACAGTCAGCGCATTCATGTATTCCTCCCTGATCTTTTTGGGACAATAAAACAGGCCGTAACAGACCCTCGCAATTCCCTTGTGCATCCGTTTCGAATGAATGTCGCAGACATTGCTTGACTGCCGCTTAGTGGCATCGTAAACAAAGCAGGACTGCAATGCCAATATGAGCACAAGGATGGTAGTTGAAAGGATGAATCTTGATTTCAATGGCTGAGCTCAATGGTAGATACGCCTGCCGTCCACTTGCATCGCAGAGCAAACCCTGACCTGCCAGGAGGCATGATTCCTTGAAGTTATGGAATCCCAGGCAAACCTTGACAGGATTTTCGTCAGCAGCTTCCGGCTTGCCAATTCCCGGTTGCTGCTTACCTTTGTGCGGTTTTTTGAATGACTGAATCTAGTAAGAAGAAATATGGCTAACACCTCCTATGATGTGATCGTGATCGGCAGCGGCCCTGGCGGGTACGTGGCTGCCATCCGTGCTGCGCAACTGGGCTACAAGGTCGGTTGCGTGGAACGGGAGAGCCTGGGCGGCATCTGCTTGAACTGGGGCTGTATCCCCACCAAGGCATTGCTCAAGAGCGCTGAGGTCTTCGAATACCTCAACCATGCGCAGGACTACGGCTTCGAGGTCGCGGGCATCACCCCCAAGTTTGACAAGATCGTCAGCCGCAGCCGCGATGTCGCCAATGGCATGAGCAAGGGCATCCAATTCCTGTTCCGCAAGAACAAGATCGATCACCTCGCTGGCACGGGCTTCCTCACCAAGGACAAGAAGGTCGAAGTCACCAACGACAAGGGCGAAAAAACGGTCTATACCGCTCCGCATATCATCATCGCCACGGGCGCACGCTCCCGTCAGCTGCCCCACATGCCCATCGACGGCAAGAAGATCATCGGTTACCGCGAGGCGCTCGTGCTGCCGAGCCAACCCAAGAAGATGATCGTGGTCGGCTCCGGCGCGATCGGCAGCGAATTTGCCTACTTCTATGCGGCCCTCGGCACCGAGGTGACCCTGATCGAATTCATGGACCGCATCGTGCCCGTGGAGGACGAGGAAGTGAGCAAGGAACTGGCCAAGGCCTTCAAGAAGCGCGGAATCAATGTGATGACGAGCAGCGAGGTCACGGCAGTGGACACCAAGGGCGAGGGCGTGGTAGCCACCGTCAAGACCGCCAAGGGCGAGGAGAAAATCTCAGCCGACATCCTCTTGAGCGCTGTGGGCATCGTCTCCAACATCGAGAACATCGGGCTGGAAGGTGCGGGCGTGAAGGTTGAGAAAGGCAAGGTCATCGTGGACGAGTACTACCGCACCAATGTCCCAGGCATCTACGCCATCGGTGACATCACCCCCGGTCAGGCACTCGCGCACGTGGCATCCGCCGAGGGCATCATCTGCGTGGAGCACATCAAGGGCATGCACGTGGAGCCGCTCAACTACGGCAACATCCCGGGCTGCACCTACTGCCAGCCTGAGATCGCAAGCGTGGGCATGACCGAGAAGCAAGCCAAGGAAGCCGGACACGAGATCAAGGTGGGCAAGTTCCCCTTCAGCGCGAGCGGCAAGGCAAGCGCGGCAGGCAAGAAGGACGGCTTCATCAAAGTCATCTTCGACGCCAAATACGGCGAATGGCTGGGTGCCCACTTCATCGGGGCCAATGTCACGGAAATGATCGCCGAGGTCGTGGTTGCCCGCAAGCTGGAAACAACTGGACACGAGATCATCAAGTCCGTGCACCCGCACCCGACCATGAGCGAAGCCATCATGGAAGCCTGCGCGGCTGCTTATGACGAGGTGATCCACCTCTGAGAAACTGAACGGAGCTCGCCCAGCAATGGGTGGGGAAAAATAGGAAGGCCAATGAGACGTGTCTCATTGGCCTTTTCGTTGCTACACTCCAAACAAGTTGGTCGATGGGGCTATGCGAATCAGGAAACCCTTACCGCGCCACCACGAATTTCTTCTGCAGCCAACCCTGTTCGGTGGCGACGCGGATACAATAGGTGCCGACGGCAAGCGTGGCCACATCCAGGTCCATCTCCTCCCCGCCTTGCCATTGACCAGCCATCACCAATTGGCCGAGGCTGTTCAGGATCTGGAAATGGCTCGTCCAGATGGCAGTCACGCGCACCATCATGTGTTGGGATGCTGGCACGGGCGCTAGGTTGATCTCGTATGCGACAGGATCCTGACGGTGGCTCAGCCCATTGACCAAGGCAGAAAAAGCCTGCACCGAAAGTGGGGTCTGAGCCAATGAATCGCTGTAAAGGACATTTTGCTGGATGACGGGCGATGCCGTGACACTCTGCCCGGAGGGAATGCTGGGGTCGGTGTCGTAGGTGATCCTGGCCACCCAACCATGTCCCATGGTGTCCTGTCCTGTTATCCGGCTCAATGCGAGCATGACATCGTTGCCAGAGCGCCGGGTGAAGGGCAATTGGCCGGAATTCAGGGTGAACCAGGCATTGGCCATGTCCACGCTGCGGATCCCTACGATGCCCGGCGAAACGCCCTGCAGGTTCAGCACGATGCCATAGACAGCATCGAGGTCCCCTCCTTGGCTGTCCTCAAGGTAGGCGTCGTATTGCAAGGGGTCGCCTGCCATCACGCTCACAGTCACGGGAACTAGGCGGATTTGGGCGGGGCCGCCGGTGACCTCCCCTACCCGGGCATGGGTGCTGCCGTAGTTCAGGTGGATCGCGTTGGTATCAGCCAATGTGATGACGCCACTTCCGTCCGTGTCCGCCTGCTTCCGGTTCACATTGCTGACGATGTTGCCGTTCCAGTTGGGGAGCCATTGGCCGTACCATTGCGTGCAGGCATTGGGACGTGGCGCACCTGTGTATCCGATACCGAGGCCCAAGGCGATCACGTCCGTCCCACTGACCAGGCCGTCGTAGTTCACATCGCCGGGGAAGACGCAGTCGATCAAATCCGAGATCAAGACGGTGTCCCGGCGGATGCAGCCATTGGGGGCCGTGGCCGTGAGGGAATAGACGCCGCCATTGGCCAAGGTGATGCTCTGCGTGGTTGCCCCGGTGGACCAAAGGTAGGAGCTGAAACCGGGGGAAACTGCCAGCGTGATGGTGGTGTCCCGGCAGAGGAGGGTGTCGTTCATTAGCCCGGATGTCGGCGTGGGCATGATGGTCACTACGACGGTGTCATGGGCGGTGCAATTGAAGGCATTGCTGACGGTGAGGTCGATGAGGTGGGTGCCCGGAACGAAGAGGGAAATCGTTGGCGTGGTCGCTCCATTGCTCCAATTGTAGGTGAAGTTGCCGGTGAGCTGCGGGTCGAGGACGACGACATCGGGCTCGCAGACGATCTGATCCGGCCCGAGTGTGAAGCTGAGCGGGTTGAAGGACACGACGATCGCGTCCGAGGTGGTGCAGCCATTGACCGTGGTGGCGGTGACGGAGTAGGTTCCCGTGGTGGTGACGGTGATCTGCTGCGTGGTCGCGCCACTGCTCCATGCATAGGAGGCGTAGCCGGACCCGGCATTCAAAACGGTGCTGGGCTGACAGACATTGATGTCCGGGCCCAGGTTCACCGGGGTCACCGGATAGTTGATGAGTTGCACGGTATCACGTCCGGAGCAGCCTGTGCCATCTGTGACCGAAACCCAATAGGAACCGGGATTGGAGACGGTGATGGATTGCTGCGTCGAAAAGTTGCTCCAACCGTAGGAATTGTATCCGGGGCCGGGTGTGAAGGTCACGGGCGTTCCGGGGCAGACGGATTGGTCTGGGCCCAGGTTGGGAGTCGGCCGTGGCACACCTGTGAGTACCAAGGTATCCGAGGAGGTACAACCGTAGATGTTCGAGCCTTGAAGCCACAAGGTCTGTGGTCCCAATCCGGTCACCTGAATGGTCGGTGTCGTGGCACCTGTGGACCAAAGGTAGCTGGTCACCTGCGTGGTGGAGCCTGAGATGTTGGTGAGGCCGGGGACACAGATGGTGTGGTCGGGGCCCAAGTTCACGGTGGTATGGTTGTCGTACACGATGACCGTGTCTAGGGTGCTGCAGCCATTGCTTTCAGTGACTGTCACCGAGTATTGTCCCGGTGTGACGGCTGGGATCGTGGAAGTGGTCGCGCCCTGGTTCCATACATAGGTAGCATAGCCTGGGCCTGCATTCAGCGTTACGGGCAATGTGCAGGTATGCACATCGGGGCCGAGGTTCACCGGATTGGTGGGCAATGATGTGATGACCACTGTGTCCGATGCCTGGCAACCGCCGTTGATCGTGGCCGTGACGCTGTAGGAGCCTGCATTGGTTACGCTGATGGTCTGCGTGGTGGCGCCTGTGCTCCAGAGGTAATTGCTGTAGCCGGATCCGGCATTCAGTGTGAGGCTGCTACCTTGGCAAAGGGTTTGATTGGGGCCGAGGTTGACCGTGGGATTGACGGGGGTGACCGAGGTGCTCGCGGTGGTGAGGGTACCGGAGCTGTCTCGGACCACTGTCACGGTGCCGGGAGCGGACATGGAAATCTGCACACTGTTCGTCCCCTGACCGCTCAGAATGCTGCCATTGGTGACGCTCCAGGTGTAGGTGCTGCCTTGGTAGGGGAAGGTGAAGAAATTCTTGGCAATGTTGGGGCAGACGGCTCCGTTGTAGAAGACATTCAGCGGCGGATTGGGGAAGAATGTCGTGGGAGGTGTCCAGTTGCAATTGAAACTGGTGAGGTTGGGCGGCGCATGCTGGGTGAGTTGCGCCTCGTTCAGGCTCATGGGCGCCGCCCCGGTCCATTTCACCAGCACGGAGTCGTTCCAGAAGGGGCCGCCTTGGACGTGGCGTGTCCGAACGATGTTGCCTCCCGTGACGGACCAGCTTGGGTAGAAATAGTAGGTGCCATTGGTGAAGCCGATCATGTAGCTCCGGGCGTAGATCCAGACCTTGCTGGTGTCACCGTTCCACGGGCCATTGGCCAGCGTAGGCAGGCTGACGGGGGGTTGCCAACCGATGCCCACGTCATGCAACTCCTTGTAAGTGCAGGAATTGGTATTGTCGGTCACCGTGAGGTCCCAGTAGAAGGCGCTTTGGCCCCAACCCGGGACGGCGTTGGTGTATTGGTAAGTGGCGAGGGTGGTGCCCTGTCCGGCAACAACAGGCCCTGCCCAGGAATAGCTGCAATTCGAGCAAGGTGTGATCGCCGAGATCGTGAAGGGTGTGCTTCCACAAGTGGTCGCAGTGGTGTAGGTGCAGTTGTAGTTGCCGTTGCAACATGGCTGCGCCGATACTATACCACCAAACAAAAGCAGGAAAAGGGTGAAAACCAGTTGACGATGTAGCATTGTATTTAGAGACAGTCACTCCAAAAATGATCCCAGATGGGACATGAGAGATTGCCTACCTACACGATTCTACAAAAATGCCATTTCCTGCATTTAATCCAAATCTAATCTCGACGCATTCCTCAAGAAATGCGCGAACAGACAAAATTGATGCTTGAACGAACGAAACGGACCTCAGAAATACCGCTCCACCAGCTCGGAGAGCTTGGTTTCCATCAAGGGCTTGTAGAAGTACTCCGCGATGACCGGGTGCTGCTTGGCGCGGTTCATATCGTCGGGATGCAGGGAGGTCGTGAGCATCACCACCAGGATTTTGGACTTCCAATGCTCCGGCAGGCGCTCGTATTGCTCGATGAACTCGAATCCATTCATCACCGGCATGTTGATGTCCAGCAGGATCAGGTCCGGCACCTGGGCCTCGCCATTGCCAGCCTTGCTCAGGTATTCCAATGCTTCCCGACCATTCTCTGCCACACTCACGCTATCGGTGAGGCCCCGCGAAGTCAACAAGAACTCATTGTAAAAGTTGATGGTGTCGTCGTCCTCCACAAGCAGGACATGATTCAATTTTTTCATTCCAGATTGGCGTTTTGAAACAATAAAACAAATGTGGTTCCGATTCCGGGGGTACTCTCGACATCGACTGTGCCACCGAGACGCTGCAGTGTGCGCCGCACGATGAACAGCCCCACGCCGGAGCCCTCCCCAATTCCATGAATACGCTGAAACATTCTGAAGACCTTGGCCCCCTGTGCTACCAGGTCGATGCCAAGTCCATTGTCTATAACCTTCACCTCCACCCCATTGTTCAACTGACGACTCTCGATGCGCACCACAGGCGGGCGCGAGAGGTCTCGGAACTTGATGGCATTGGATATCAGGTTTTGAAATACATTCTCTACCGTCTCATCGGTGCCCATGACCTGATCCACCTGCAGGTCCAGCACCAGGTCTCCTCCCTGTGTGCCAAGGTGCTCCAGCAGGTGCTCCTTCACCCGCACCATCGTCTGGGATAGGCTCACGGGATGCAGGTGCACCTCCTCGTTGCGGGCGGCGCGAGAGACCTCCAGCAGATTGGAAATCGTAAGGTTGAACCGCGCTGTCGCTGCATCCATCCGCTCCAGGATGCTCTGCACCATCGCCTCGGAGCCCGGCTGCCCAGCGACCTGCCGCAGCATGCGCACCATGCTGTCCAGGTTGATCACCGGGGTCTTGAGATCGTGCGATGCCGTGTAAACGAGGCCGTCAAGCGTCGCGTTCAACTCCCGCAGTTCGTCGTTTTGGGTTTGCAGACGCACGGCAAGTTCCTCTTGCAGCTTCGCCTTCTCCGCTGCCGCATCTTGCGCCGTCCGCTCCAGCGCGATCCTACGATCCACACTTGCCCCCAACAAATAGGCAAAAACGCCCAGCACAATCGGCGCAAAATCAATGATTTGCATCAATCGCATGCGCAGGTGCATGGAAACGATTCCATCCGGGCATCCCTCCTCCCAGCACACCAATGCAGACCCCAGGATCGGGAAACACAATCCAAATGCAATTCCAAAAAGGAGAAATTTATTTTTGTTGGAAATCAAACCGTCAAAAGAAGATTGAAGTACGAAAGGGGTTTTCCCCAATATACGAGAAACTATCGCTCGATTTGCAATCGCCCAGTTATACTCAATGGGCACACCGCATTCGAACTGCTTACGGGCATGCAAATCTAATCAATTATTACATCTTCAAACCAAAAAATCAGGAAAATCACCCAAACGAATACCCTGAACACCAACTGATTAAATCATGTCAATTCATTCCGATAATTTCGTTTGTAAAAACACATTCCAGCAATCGGGCTGAGTGAATTCCTCGATGGGCGAATCTCCGGGAAAGTCCTTAAATTTGGCTCGCTCCACTAAAAAAAAGATTCAAGACATGAGCACAGCTACAGCATCCTCCCTCTTCCAGAAGCACGAAGGCACCCTGCGCAAGGCGATCACAGCCATCCATGAGCGCACGTTCTACGCTGCATTCCTGGAAGCACCGAGCAAAAGCGTTTATGGCGAGACAGGCCACGAGGACGGCCTCGCCGCCTTCAATGCCCAAGTCGGCAAGCCCTATGCAGGACTGCTTCAGAGCAGCGACGCACAACTCGCTGCCGGGGAGGAATCGCCCTACACCCTCGAAGCCCTCAACATCAGCTACCCCTCCCGCAACAACCCCGCCGACTACGTGACCGTGGCCCAAGGCGTGGCTGCTTCCTGGGCCAAGGCCGATGTCTATACCCGCGCCGGCATCCTGACCGAGTCCCTGCACCGCGTGAGCAAGCGCTTCTTCGAGCTCACATTTGCCACGATGCACACCACCGGGCAGTCCTACATGATGTCCTTCCAAGCGAGCGGCCCCCACAGCAACGACCGCGCCCTGGAAGCCCTCGCACTCGGGCTGCACGAGCAAACCCGCTGGCCCAATGTCGCCGAATGGGTCAAACCCATGGGCAAGGACAAGGAGGGCAACCCCATGTATGTGAAGCTGGAAAAGCGCTGGGTCCTCCAACCCCTCGGCGTGGCCCTCGCGATTGGCTGCTCGACCTTCCCCGTCTGGAACACCGTCCCCGGCGTATATGCCAGCCTCATCACGGGCAACCCGGTGATCGTGAAGCCGCATCCCAAGGCGATCTATCCCCTGGCCCTCGTAGTCGATGAAATCCAGAAAGCATTGGCCGAGAACGGATTCGACCCGAACATCGTGCAGCTCGCGCCTGACACCGCAGCAGCTCCCTTGGCGAAGGTCTTGGCTGAAAATGCCGCCGTTCGCATCATCGACTACACCGGTGGCAGCGCATTTGGCAACTACCTCGAAGGCCTCAAGGGCAAGCGCACCTTCACCGAGAAGGCCGGCGTGAACAGCATCGTCATCGGCAGCACCAAGGACGTGAAGAGCATGATGCAAAACATCGCCTTCTCCCTCTCGCTGTACAGCGGGCAGATGTGCACCGCCCCGCAGAACATCTTCATCCCCCGCGACGGCATCGACACGCCCGAGGGCAAGTTGAGCTATGCGGACACGGTCGCGGCCCTCGCCGGATCCATCCAAAAGCTGGTCACCCACGAGAAAATGGGCCCCGGCACCCTCGGCGCCATCCAGAATCCTGCCACCCTAGACCGCGTGCAGCAGGCCCGCGACATGGGATTGAAGGAAATCCTTGGCCCGCAAACCGTGGTCAATGCCGAGTTCCCCAAGGCCCGCATCGGCACGCCCGCCGTCTTCGAGGTCGAGCCCACCAACTGGTCTGCGCTCAGCACTGAGATGTTTGGCCCGGTTGTTTTTGTGGTGCCCGTGGACAACTACCGCGCTGGCGTGGACCTCGCAGCCAAGCTCGCAAGTGCTGAAGGCGCCCTGTCCTTCACAACCTGGAACAATGGCGAGGAGGAATGGCACTACGCGATCGAGAAGATGGCCGAGAGCTATACCAACGTGAGCATCAACTTCGTGGGCCCCATCTGGGCCAACCAAAGCGCCGCCTTCAGCGACTTCCACGGCACTGGGGGCAATCCCGCCGCCAACGCATCGCTGACCGACCCAGAATTTGTCCTGGGCCGATTCAAGGTTGTAGGCGTGCGCATCCACCACTGATCCTGAGCGCAGGGGCGGGTGCTCGCTGACGCGGACACCTGCCCCTGCAACATTTTTCCATCTTGCCCACGTATTCCCCAAGGCCGGTCATCCATGCGGCCCCTAGAATGCAGTTTACCATGAAACAATTCGGAATCGGCCTGAGCGCATTGGCTTTGTTCCTGCTGCTGTCCGGTTGCGGCGGCAACAATGTCCACTTGGACAATCCCCGCAACGAAGGAGCAACCTTTGTCATCGACGGCGAGGAGCACCACCTGAATCCCGGCGAGACACAGGAATTTTCCCTTGGCGGCGGCTCCCACAAGTTGCAGATCAAGGGCGACAAGGCCGGCGCCATCGTGGACACGACCATCAGCGTGAAGGATGGAGGCGTGATCCAGAGCGGCGGCGAATACATCGTATGGAAGCAGCTGTATGGGTTGCAAGATGGTCGCAAAACCCTGCTGAATGAGGAGTGGACGATGATCGACTCGACCAATTTCTTCGGGGACTTCAAGATCTATCCCGCCACCGATTATTACATCGAGCAGAATTGGACGCTGGGCTTGCCGGAGGCGATGCCCGACACCAAGACGCTGTTCGTCACCAAGGATTATAAGATTGAGAGCAAAATCTTCCGGCGGGACGATTTTGTGAAGACCTACCGCGAACTCGCCGATCAGGCCAAGAAAAACCAATGAGGAAAGTCCTCTTGCTGGGAAACGGGGTCAACCGGATAGACAACAACTACTCCTGGAGAAACCTCATGGATGACCTGCTGGATCAAACCGGCATGGCCAATGCGATTGCATTGGAGGACAAACCGTTTCCGCTGCTGTACGAGGAGCTCTACCTCCGCCTCGTGAGCTATCAGGCGCATCCGGAGGTCAAGATCAAGGAACTGATCGCCAAGCTCGTCCGAAACGTGAAGGCCAATGACCTGCACCGTCAGGCGATGAAGCTGAACATCGACGAGATCCTCACCACCAATTATGATTACAACCTGGAGGCGACGGTTCAGGGCGGGGTGAAATACTCCAAGGTGATCCCTCCGGTGAAGGGCAGCAAGTATTCGGTGATCCGGCGGCGCAAGGCCGGGAACAAGATCATTTGGCATATCCATGGAGAGTGCCATGCCCCCGGTAGCATCCTGCTGGGCTACCATCAATACGCGGGCTACTTGCAGAGCATCCGCAACTATGTGACGGTGGGTCTGAAATTCAAGGACTTGAGTTTCGAGCCGCTCACGAAGCGCCTGCGGGAGGGCGACCGGGAAATCCGCACCTGGATCGACCATTTTTTCATGAGCGACGTGTATATCCTCGGCCTGAACATGGACTTCGTGGAGATGCACCTGTGGCTGCTGCTGAACCTGCGCGGCCGCTTTTTCAACAATTCGACGAGGCCATTCCTGAACAAGGTTGTTTATATGTACCCCGCTCCGGAGGCCGCCTCGATCAAGCCCCGCATCGACCTGCTCTGCGCCTGCGGAGTGAGCTGCATCGCCCTGCCCGTCGTGAACAACGACTGGAAGCAGATGTATAAGCACGCGCTGGATTTGGTGGACCGGGCTTGAGGGCTTATTCCTTGCCGAAGACTTCTACCGATTGCGAGTCATTGCGGAGCAAGGCCCATAAACCGACCGCAAGCCCTATCCCAACGGCAAGGATCGTGATTTCCCAGATGCCCAATCCCAAAATCGGCTTACCTCCGATGTCCATTGGGCGGTCCTGAATCCACAGCACTCCGAGCGAAGGCATCGCCATGAACAAGGCAAAGGTCGTCGTCCTGAACTGCGGTGGACTGAGGCGCCACATCGTGCCGTTTGCGAAGGTGCTCCACAGCGTATCCCCAAGGCCGCTGATGAGCAGCAAGAAAATGACGATCACCACCGAATCTGGAAAGATCGAGACGATGATCGGCCCCAAACCAACGAAGAGGACCTGCAAACCAATTCCGACCAACATTCCGACTCCGTTGCCACCCAAGTCCCTGCGCTTCCCGCTGCCCACCAGCAGCAAGAGCGCTCCCAACGCGATTCCAAAGACCGCCAAGCCAATGTTCTGAATTCCATTCACGCTCAGCAGGTCACTGGATCCATTCTGCAAAAAATTCATGTTGTACCAAATCCCCATCATAGTCCTGTTCAGCATCTGTCCCAATAGCAATACAGCCAGAATCGCATTTCTTCTCGCGACATTGATCCCCGGTTGTCGAAAAACGTAAATGAATCCGCCGATGACGGCCAATAGGGAGGCTGAAACCAGTACCAAACCAAAGTTCTTGAACGGGATGATATGCAAGAGCCAAGTGAGCCCCATCATCACAGGCACCAAGAGTATGATCCCGAGCGCTCCGATCTTCCTATTTCTGCTTGGATTCGGAATCTCCATTTGCGAATCGGGCAACCAACCCATCAGGATACCGGCCATCCACACCACTCCTATCGCGATGGACAATGCCCCGGTTCCTAGCATCAGTCCGCCCACCAGCCATTGGCTTTGATCCAGCAGGAACGTAATAGCTAGTCCGGTCAAGATTGCAGCCAAGCTGAACGCTAAACCGAACAATGCATAGCCGCCCTCTAGGGCGAACCCCTGCGTCCTGATGAAGTTTCCGAAGTAGGCCAGCTTTGCCACCTTGCCGGTTCCAAATCCGACCATCAGGCATGCCCCAGCCATCGGAAGGCTCCAACTACCGCCGTGGGTACCCAGCAAGAAGAATCCAAGTCCAATGGACATGAATCCGACCACAACGCCCCATCGCTGATCGAGAAAAGTATCGATCAACAAGCCGCCCATGAGCCCCGCGATCGGCAATAGGACGTAGTAGTCCAGAGAAAAAGACTCGGTCAGGTCTTCTTTCGTAATTGTCATCAGAAAGAACACCAGGATACCTCGAGACAAGGAATTCATCAGGTTTGCAATGAATGCACTCACCCCGATGAATAGCGGCAGCCATGCTCGCCCAGGCGCCTGAGGTTCCTGTTCGATTTCCATCATGTTACTTTTCATTTGGCAGTTCTCCTTCGTTGTCTTCCGGGCCATGTGGTGCCTCCTTCGCCAGCTCGCCACGCAATGCACTCAATCGAAACCAAAGGAATGCCGAGGCCAACAAAACCACTAAGGCCAGAATCCATTCCAGCCAATAAATACCGAGCTCCCCGTCATTGGCAATGATCCGCCTCTTGTCCTTCAAAATCACGACCATGATGAGCTTTCCAATGCCAGTGGCATACATCAGGAGCGCAAGGCCGGAGGCCTGACGGCGATCGTCGCCAATCCGGGACAGGAGGCTGATCGACGCAGGAGTGAGCAATGCCTCCGCCACGGCATAGAAGATGATCGCCCACATGGCCGAAAAAGGATCTTTTGCACCATCCAAGGAAACCATGGTCAAGGCCATAGCGAATCCGCCACCGAGCAGCAGCTGCTTCTCAAAGGTTGGCGTGGATCTCCGCTCAGTTTTTCGGCGATCCCTGCGCAGCCAAAACCCATAGTACAGTAGAAATGCCGCCATCACCAACACCCGCACCCGCCCGATTTCCAATTCGTTCAATGTAAGCCCCCACAGGTTCAACTCCACTGGCAACTTGTAAATGGACTCGAATCCGATTCGAACCAATAGCATAGGAAGCAGGATGGCGAGGTTTCGCCGCCAATTCGCAGGGTCAGGACGGAGCCACCACACAATCCCGATCACCAGCAGCAGAATCAGTAAGAAGGTGTTAGCCCACTCCTCTGCGCCCGGAGGCAAGCCCTCATCTATCCCCGACAAGGCTGCGCAGATGAGCCCGGTCCCAGCCAAAAGCCCAAGGAAGGCCAGCAATTGCCTACCCCAGCGGATGGATTGCTCCGACCCTCCCATTGGCAGGCCATAGAGGCTCCCTAGCCCCCAGATCAGACTGGCAATCAACGCAATTCCCAAAAATATGTCCCAAGAAAATGCACCCAGCCCCGAGGGCACCAGGTATCCTGTGACCATGGACCCATTGAACAGCCCGAAATTGATCGCAACCCCGAAGAATGCCACGCCACTCGCCACGCTGCGGCCTGGGCCCTTGAGCATCGAAACCATGCAGACCACGTTCCCAATCGTCATGATGGCAATTGCCAAGGCAAAAAGCAGCAACAACAGCAATGGAGGCGATGCCCAACCCAGACTTTGAATCAAACCCACCGGAAGTAGGAGCAGCCATCCCGCCAACACGGTGATTTTTCCATCCAGCCACTTGTCCATCAGCAGGCCCGCCGGAATCGCCACCACGATCCCCGCCATGGAAAACAACTCCATAATTTCGGTCGCCGAGGAGAAATCCTCCATCACAAGTGGCAAGAGCAGCCGCCCCCCGAGAATGCCCACCACCTGCCCCCAAGAAAAGGCTTGCTACGACCAAAATGGCCATAACTATCCAACTTCGTTCCGAATAAGGCTAATCTGCATCAAGTCAATCAGTTTATTTCAAAACGGCTTGGTCTCGCATCTGCAGCGTCACCTCCAGCAGGCTCCCACAACTCGACCTTGCGACCGTCACGGTCAGGATATGAACAAATTTGCCGTAATTCGTATTCTGCGATTTCGCCGAGGACCGTGACGCCTTCCGATTGCAGGGCTTCCAGCAATCCCTTCAGGTCATCGACACGGTAATTGATCATGAACTCCTGCGGGCCATCGCCGAAGTGCTTCGTGCCCTCACTGAAGGTAGTCCAAGCTGTGCAGCCTTTGTTTTCCTTGCCTTCGTAGCCATCGGACCAGTTGAAGCTATGCCCCGCGCTCGCGGGGGATGCCCAGGTGACGCTCATGCCATTGCTTGGTTGCCTCGGGGTCCTTGCACTTGAAGAACACGCCGCCGATTCCGCCTTAACTCGTTTCATAGGGGGAATTTGCCCCCGGAGAGGGCATTTCTCTGATCACGTCCCAAAATTTTTCACCGCGCAAAATCGATACTTTGCTTGTAAAAATAATGCACAAAATCAGCCACAAGTAAGCCCAAATCGGAATGGAAAGCACATACCCAAAATTCATTCTATAAGAATGGGTAGAAAGTCCCTTTTGCCATCCCAGGAGATCCCCCCATCTTTACACCATGCAATGACTCAGCCAGTGAGTCTAGAAAATTAAGTGAAGTTCTTTTTGAAAACCGTTTTAGTAGCATTTGTTTAGACGTTCTTTTAGCTTTCCTCTCATAAAAGAATCTCTCGCGATCCCCCGGTTTACGAATCGGGGGATCGCTCATTTTGGCCCCTCCCCAACCCCGATCCGCCCCCAATCCCCTCTAGCGCTCTACTGCTCAAAATAATTTCGAAGCCCCGAAGTCTCTTTTTATAAAAATGATTCATCATTCTAATCATTTAAACAGGCAATTCGATCAATAGAGCGCATCATTCCTGAACTTTATTTGTAAGAATGACCCAAAATCGGCTTTGCCACCCCGCAAAAACCCCGCATATTTGTATCAGATAGTCAGCGATAACCCTTGGTTACGATGGCTGCCAAAGTTTAAGTGAATTAAGTGACGTTCTTTACCCATTCATCTTTTAGTGATAGTTTAGAATTAAGTGATTCGTTCTTTTAACAGCAGCCTTGAATAAAGGATTTGCTGAAGCGCTCCCACAGGCTCAATGCTCTAGGGAGCGTTTTTTTTGGTATCTTACCTACAACACTCTACACCAAAAGGCCAATGATTCGTGCCATTTCAGTCATTGCCTTGCTTTTCCTCTGCTTCCAAAGCCATTCCCAAAGGGGCTGGATGAAGTTTTACCCAGGAGACTCCACCCAGGAGACTCCACCCAGCTCTACACCACAGTATTGCCACAGGAAAATGGCGATTTCATCCTGGGGGGAGACTTCGGAGCCTCCCGAAGCAGCCTTCTCTACACACGCATCGATGGCGCGGGAGCGGTTCTTTGGTCCGTGCATGCCCCACCTCCGGGCCGGGAAGCCGCGCTTCAGGAAGCTGCTATGCTGGGTGATTCCCTTGTATTCGCTGCCGGCTCGACTTTTTCTCCAAATCTGCCCATCAATCGAACGCAAGGCTTCATCCAATGTATCGGCACAGATGGCAATCTGCGATGGACCAAGAGACTGAATGATCCACCCAATTCGTTGCTTCAACATATCTCCACTGCTGAATCAGGCGCTGTATATGCCTGCGGAACCTATTGGTCGGACTCGCTTAACCGTATGCTTGCCTTCGTCACTTCCGTGGACTTGAACGGGGACGAGGTTTGGAGGAAGGAATTCCAGCTCCCCACTTCTATCACCGCCATCTCTCAGGTGCCGTTGCCCAACGGTGACCTGATGGTCCACTATTACGATGACCATGAGTCCCATCTGGCGCAAATCAGTTCCACCGGAATTCCAATCACCGAGTTCATTTTCTCAACCCCATCCTACAACGCCCCATTTTCGGAAATTCACCGCCTACCCAATGGCCATCTGCTCGGCCTAGGAAAGGACAACTTGGTCCGCGAATGGACATTTGACCAAGGCTTCATCCGGCAGGCGGCTGTCTCGCCCAACTCTTCAGGGATCGCACCTACCGCTACCGGGGAAGTGGTGATATTCGGCATCGATTATACCGTAGATGGCAACTTCTATGCCCACAGGCTCAGGTCCGATCTCAGCTTCAGGTGGTACAAATCGTACGCATCGGGTGGCGTTGCTCAAATCTATGATGTCAAGGAAACGGCCGATGGCGGATTGATCATCGCAGGAAGGTACAGGCCCGAGAACTCCTTTGTCTTCAGCGGCATGGTCGTGCGGCTCGACTGCAATGGGGACCTGTATGAGCAGCATCTCTGCGGCTCGGAGATCCAAGACTTTGTCCTGTTCCCGAATCCCAATTCCGGAAATGCCTACCTGGGAATTCCGGACGACATTGTGTACCAGACGCTCGAAATCGATGTATGGGACGCGGTCGGCCGACTGGTCCAGAGAATTTCCACCAAGGATGCATTTGAGGTGAACCTGAAAATGGAAAACCTGAACCAAGGCACCTACTTCCTGCACGTGAAGCACGACGGCAAAATCATCTGGCGCACGCGTTGGCTCGTCCAACGGTAGCGGGAGCCGCGAACTCCCACATCCTGATACACATACACTTAGGCGGGCATCCACGCTCGTCCATCCCTGTATGGCGGTTCCAATTTTCCCGCACCAGCGCCACATGCGGACACATTCCTCGTCGGGGCACTGTAGCCTAATGGATACACATGTGGTTAACTCTTCGCAGCACATTGTAGAATAAACTCGACTTTCGCACCTCAAAGCCTGCCTAGAAAACGAGGCAGTGCCCGATAGTAAAGTGCTTATGTCTCAAGCAGCAAGAGTTCAACTGGCCAACATCATCCGCTGGGTTTCCCTCCTGGCGCTGCTCCTTTCATTGATCGCAGGGCTCACCGCATGCGTCCCTAAGAAAAAGCTCACCGCCGAGAATGCAGCCCGCCGTGCCGCTGAGGAGCGGTCCAAGCGCCTGGACGGCGACCTCGACATCGCCAACAGGCGCATCGGGGAGTTGGAGAGCCAAAACAAGACGCTCGACGCAGCGATGCAGGACCTCGCCATCCGCAGCAAGGGCTGCGAGGAAGAATCCAAGACCCTCAAGTCGGAAAATGCCAACCTGAAGCAGCGCAACGCCGACCTGCTCGCGCAGATCGATCAGATCACCAACTCCTCCATGTCCGAAAAGGAGAAGCTGGACGCCGCCCTCAAGAAAAAGAGTCAGGAACTGGACGCCCGCGAAAAATCCATCGAGGAACTGCTGGACAAGCTGGAAGCCAGGGAGAAAGCCGTCAAGGAACTCCAAACCCAGCTCGACGCCCGCAGCGCCCAGGACGAGCAACTCCGCACGCAACTCGAGGCCCGGGAAAAAGCCCTCAAGGAACTCCAGGATCGGATCGATGCCCGCGACAAGGCGATGGAGGACCTGCGCAATAAGCTCAAGAACGCCCTCACAGGCTACCAAGACAGCGACCTGAGCGTGGAGGTGCGCAACGGCAAGGTCTATATCGCCATCAGCGACAAAATGCTCTTCAAGTCCGGCAGCGCTGCTGTGGAAAAACTCGGCAAGGAGGCGCTCGCGAAGGTCGCCGACGTCCTCGCCAAGTATCCTGACCTGGACCTGATCATCGAGGGACATACCGACAATGTGCCCATCAAAACGGAGCGATTCACGGACAACTGGGACCTGAGCGTGATCCGTGCAACAAGCGTGGTGCGCATCCTCACGGTGGACCATGGACTCCCCGCCGCCCGCGTCACTCCCAGCGGCAAGGGCGAATTTTTCCCGAAAGCCAGCAACGACACCCCCGAGGGCCGCAGCAAAAACCGCCGCACGGAGATCATCATCGCGCCCAAGCTGGACGAGATCGAGCAGATGCTGAACAAGTAAGAGCGGGCCGCGCCCCATTGCCGGACGGAATATCCTCTTACCTTTACGGTCATGGCTTCCACTGGCAAGATTTTCGGGCGGTCCATCGCCGAGGCGTTGCTCTTTCAAACCATCGCGGCGGGCATCGCGACCACCCTCAATTCCGTCCTGAGCAGGATTTCCGGTGACAGCAGCGCTGGAGTTGTGTTTGCCTTGATCGTCGGTGCGATCGCTGGGGCGGCCATTGTGGCGCTGATTTTCCCGAAACCGACCTGGACACTGGCATTTGCGAAGATCCTCCTCGCGGCGATCTTCGCCTCCCTCATCGTCTTGGGTTTCTTCGCCGTATTTGGTCCGATCATGTTCGAAGTGATCTTGGAGTTCCTCTGGAATGTCGGGGGATACATCTGGGATTGGGGCAGTGCGGGAAGCATCATCGGAGGGGTGATCGCGATCATCATGTATGTCATCTTCACCGTTGCCATCATCGGCCTGCTGATGTCAGCCTTTTTTGCGCTGGCCAATGCGGTGGTGCTGGTGCTCTTCAACCGCTTCCTGGAAAATCGTCAGGAGGTCAGGGGTTCTTGATTACAAGCTCTGATTCTCCTTCCCAATGATTTGGAAATCTGGCGAGTGATTTCTAGATTCAAGTCGAAAGATTATTTGGGAATTCTGTATGCGTGTAGCTTTTCGTCCATCGGCCATCGCGCCGCTCTTGCTTCTTTTGCTCTTGGCGTTCCCCGACTCCCGCCTGCGGGCGCAGGCTCCTGTGGCTGGGATTGACAGCAACAGCATCACGGTGGAACTGCTCCAGATACGGTATGATTACGTGTTGCAGGGGCTGTCCACAGCCAGCGGCAGCATCGACAGCATGCGCTACACCTGCTACAACACCCTGGGCCAGGTCATGATGACCAACCTGCTGACGGGAAATCCACCTGGCTTCACCTTGATCGTCAGCAATCCTTACAGCATCACCGTCCGCCTGCAACAGATCGCTTACGGCCCGCAAGGTACCGACACTGCGGAGGTTCTCCTGCCAGTGGATTGCCAGCATGTGACTCCACCGCTTTCCTATTGGGTCACGATCAGTTCCACGTCCTCGCCCATCTTCAACGTCACGGCGTACAGCACCGACCCGAGCGGCGACCGGGACATCCGAGTCAGCGGCCCCAATGTCATCAGCCTTGGCGACCATTTCCAGTCATACAGTGGATGGGACACCGTCAGCGGGCCGGGGCCAGTCTATGTCTGCGCATTGTACTACAACAGCACCTGCACCCAATTCCAGTACATGCTCTGCGACACGTTCAATATCTCATGTTTCGGCCCGCCAACAGTGAGCTTCGTTGCCGTACCCAATGGGTTCAGCGTGAACTTTTTCAGCACCGTGACCACCGCCAACCCTCACGGCTACGTTTGGGACTTTGGAGATGGGCAGACGAGCGTCGATGCCAATCCCAGCCATACATATTCACAGCCCGGCACCTACCTGCCATGCCTGACCGTCACCGACAGTTGCGGCACCACCACCTATTGCCTGCCAAATGCCATCACCATCACGGGCGTGGCGGACATGGCCCAGGATTGGCAAGTCCAAATGGTCCCCAGCCACGGCAAACTCGAGATCAATGGCCGTGCGGATGTCCGCTTTAGCGAGGTGCGGGTTTACAATATGCTGGGCCAACCCCTCCCAATTGCCAACCAACTGGGCGCAACTTGGTCCCTTCCGCAGACATTGTACCTGCCCCATGGGACCGGAACTTATGTACTCGAACTCGTCTCCATCAAGGGAGAGCGGTTCAGGCGCCCGTTCACCGTCACCGATTGACCAAGGCTGCTCCTCTCCCCTCAGGCTGAGCCGATTCTGAATTCATTTTCCGAAACCAAGAACATTCCGGCCTCTTGCTGGTTTCTTTTCCATTCTCCCACAATTCACCCGCAATGAGTTCGTCCAAGGAAAAATCTACCCAAGAGAAAAAGAAGCCCAAAGTGGGCCTGCGCGAAGCCTTCAAGGAATTCATCTGGCCACGCCGGGGCATCATCGGTGTGGGCTTGGTGTTGATCGTGATCAGCCGCGCCGCTGGACTGGTGCTTCCTTGGTCGAGCAAGACCTTTCTCGATGAGGTGATCGCCCACAATGACCTCGACCTCCTCTGGAAGATGCTGGTCGCGGTGGTGGTTTCGCTGATCTTGCAAGCCGCCACCTCGTTCCTCCTCACCAATCTCCTGAGCGTGGAGGCCCAACGCCTCATTTCCCAACTGCGCGCCAAGGTACAGCGGCACATCCTCAGCCTGCCCATCAGCTACTTCGACAATACCAAATCCGGGGCACTGGTCTCGCGGATCATGAGCGATGTCGAGGGTGTGCGCAACCTCGTGGGAACCGGCTTGGTGCAATTGATCGGGGGAACGCTGACCTCCATCGCCTCACTGGTGTTCATGATCATGATCAGCCCCATGATGACGCTGATGGTGCTGGTTCCGGTGAGCATCTTCGCTGTCATTGCCTTGCGGGCCTTCAATAAGATACGCCCCATCTTCCGCACCCGTGGCGTGATCAATGCTGAAGTCACTGGCCGACTCACGGAAACTCTGAACGGCGTCCGCGTCATCAAGGGTTTCAATGCTGAGGCACAGGAGGCCAAAGTATTTGAGAATGGGGTCGATCGCCTCTTCCAAAATGTGAAACAAAGCCTGACATCGACCTCGCTGGTGACGAGCAGCAGCACCTTGTTGCTGGGGCTGGCATCAGTCTGCATCATGGGGGTCGCGGGTTGGCTCATCATCCACGACAAGATGACCCAAGGGGACTTCCTGTCCTTTACCCTGTTCCTGGGATTCATGATCGCCCCCATCGTGCAAATGGGCAACATTGGCAGTCAGCTCACCGAGGCATTCGCGGGGCTGGATCGCACCGAGGAGATCATGAACATGCAACCCGAGGACAATCCTGCCGAGCGGAACATCCAACTGGGAGAATTCAAGGGCAATATCCGCTTTGACAAAGTCTCCTTCGCTTATGAAGAAGGCAAGGAAGTGGTCCATGAGGTGAGCTTCGATGCCCCGGCTGGGAGTGTGACGGCATTGGTTGGGACATCTGGCTCCGGCAAATCCACCATCGCCGGGCTTGCCGCGACCTTCCTCACGCCGCAGTCAGGCAAGGTCACTCTTGATGATACCGACCTGAGCAAGGTGCGCCTCAGCGACTACCGCCAACACCTCGGTGTGGTCTTACAAGACGATTTCCTCTTCGAGGGATCGATCCGGGAAAACATCCTCTTCCCCCGCCCGAATTCAACGGAAGAGCAATTGATCGCCGCCGCCAAGGCAGCTTATGTGACGGAATTCACGGATCGCTTCGAGAAAGGGCTGGACACCGTGATCGGTGAGCGGGGTGTGAAACTCAGCGGCGGTCAACGTCAGCGCATCGCCATCGCCCGCGCCATTCTTGCCGACCCGCGCATCATCATCCTGGACGAGGCGACGAGCAACCTGGACAATGAAAGCGAGGCCATGATCCAAAAGAGCCTTGCCGAACTCATGAAGGGCCGGACCACTTTCGTCATCGCCCACCGCTTGAGCACCATCCGCTCCGCAGACCAGATCCTGGTCATCGAAAATGGGCAGATCGCCGAGCAAGGCAACCACGAAACGCTGCTTGCCCACGGAGGCCGCTACAGCGAACTGCACAAGTACCAAGCGCGGATTTGACGCTTTGCAATCCATTGATTTTGGCTAACTTTGGATCATACAACTGATTCATTCATCATTCATTTCCAGACATGAAAAAGTACCTCTTCCTGCTCGTCGCCCTTCTGACATTCGGCATTGCGTCGGCGCAGAGCATCACGAACTCCAGCTACTCCACGACCGGCTATATCAAGAGCGACGGCACCATCCAAAACAGCAGCTACTCCACCAAGGGCTACATCAAAAGTGATGGCACCATCCAAGATGCGAGCTACCGTACCATCGGCCATATCAAGAGCGATGGCGCGATCCAGGACGACAGCTACCGCACCGTGGGCTATGTGAAGGATGATGGCACCGTACAAAACAGCAGCTACTCCACCATCGGCCATATCAAGGACGACGGCACCGTACAAAACTCGAGCTACAGCACCATCGGCCACGCCAGCGGCGTGAAGAAGGAATGGGCAGCCGTGGTCTTCTTCTTCTTCAAGTTTGACTGAGCATGGCCGAGCCAGCTTCCGATTTGCGGGGCAGGTATGCGGCGATGAGCGACGCCAGATTGTTGGAGGTGCTGCGGAATCCTGACGATTATCGCAAGGAAGCGTATGCCATTGCAGTCGAGGTAGGAACCGAACGGGGATTGTACCCGCTCGCTCCCGAAAGCCAGGAGGAACCCAGCCCATTCGCGAAACCCGGATTGCAGGCCATCGACGTCGAGGAGGTTCCCCAATGGATGCTCGCAGTTTTCGGTTTGCTGCCATTCATTGGCGGGATTGTGAACATGGTTTGGTACATGGCACTGCACGAGGGGCAGCGTGATCCTCGGATTGCACAGACCCTGCCGAAGATCCTGTGGGGAGTGGGAGCGTATATTTTGGTGTATCTGCTGCTGTGGTAGGGCCTGCCTCAAGCAGCCTGGCATTCCCTCGACTTGTTCATTCTCAGCGTGACAGCCTCGCCTGTGCCCACGTGGCTGCGAGTGTGAGGTAGGCAGGCGCGGAATTGGCATCGTCGGTTTGGGCATTTTGGTACAATGCCTGAATCACCCGCCGCTCCTGCACCTCGTCCTCACAGGTCAATAACGCCGATATCGCCTGTGAGATGCCGATGGATTCCTCACGCCGCACAGCCTTGGCATGGGCTTTCAGTACCCGCTCCATCTCTTCATGGCGGTGCAATTCGTACAGTGCGATCGCATGCGTCACCAATGCCAATCCGTGCAATTGCTCGCCACTTGGTGGCCCGATTTCGAGCTCCAACTGCTGTGCCCATTCCAATACGGCGGTCCACCTTGCGACCAAGAAGCAGGACACCAAGGCATTGGAAATCAAGCTCAGGCGCAAGGCAGGTGGGATTTTGGTGGAAGACGGCTCCAATTTTTCCCGGACCTTGTTCGCTAAATCTGCGGCTTCATCATTGCGCCCCACCTTGATGAAGTACTCCAACTCGATGCTCATGATCCGAACATGTTCCGCCCCTTTCAACATGGTACTCCGACCGAGCAGTCGCTTGAGCTTGTCGATCGCCTTGGGCATGTCCTCCAACCGGTCTGCGATCGCGACACTCTCTGCATAGTTCGCCAGCGTCTTGAAGGCGCGCTCCTCCTCCAGCCGCATCCGGTCCGGCAATGATTCCCAGACCTCCACCAGATGTTGGTGACAATGGTGATAGGCTCCATAGTCCCTGCGAATCACCGCATGGTAGGAAAGGATATGCCAATACAGCACCTTGGCATCGAAGGCGAGGGCCGCCACATCGGAGCGCATGATGGGCGTGAGCAGCAGCGCCTCGGCCTCGAAATAGACTGAGCTAGGGTTCGAGCCGGACCTGTTCCGCAAGGCCAGCATCTGGTCATGAACCTCGATCAATTCCATCTCGGCTGAAATCTGCCTCGCTATGAGTTTGTGCCTGCCATGTAGTTCCTCCATTGCCTTGTGGTCCGAGGCACCCCGTTGTCGCTGAAGGCGCATCAGCATGGACAGCACGCTCAACTCCTGCAAAGGCAACTCCAAGGATTGCGCCCTGCGCTGTGCCGCCTTGGCTACTCGCAGGCAGGCCGAGAACAGTTTCCGCCGGAACAAGACATCGATTTCATCCAAGCGGCGGGAAAATTCCAACTGGTAGGTGCGGCCATTGTCGAAATCGCGGAGGGCATGGAGGATGCTTTCCTGCAACCGCGTCCGGGCTACGTTGAGCTGTTTCAGAATGGGCATGCCTGCAAATCGCTTCTCTATCGCCGCCTCGTCCCATTTTCCCGATTCAGTGAGGAAGTCGTAGAGCTGCATGGTCGGTCCTTCATCATGCCCCCAACGACTTGCATGGATTCGGAAATAGCGCCTCTCCGCTCCCGTCAGCGAATTCAGGAGCGAGATCAAGTCGTCCGAGGCATTATTTTTCATGACCTAAAAAGTAATTATTTAAATGAAATTACACTTCAATTTGTTCAAATGACTACGAAATGCAGAATTCTGAACCGTACAAAATCCGATTGCGCCGATTGACATCGAATCGACCACCACTACTTTTGGGAAAAATCCAACGCTAGAATCGTATGAAGATCAAAATCAGTCACTTCCTCGGAATACTCTGTCTTGGCGCCATCGTCGTTCTGACAGGTTGCACCGACACAGGGTACTCATTCTCGGACAACCAAATGTGTTACAAGAACACACAAGGCAACCAAACCTGCATGCCACTTTCGACCACCCAGTGGGTATTGGTCAGCAGGGAAAACGACAACATTACCATGTCGGCACGGGATGCAGAGGCGCTTTCAAGGCTGGACTTGGGAGGCATCTCGGTTACCAAAGAACAATTCATTGCCAACCTCAGGCGTAGTGCCTACATCTATGAATTCGACCCCAACAACTTCAAAATCGACTGGTCTGGGGACAAACTAACCTTCGTACACCAATCCGATCCAAGGCTCAACAGCGAGCCATTCAGGCTGACGTCGCAGGAAAGCCTCCTGATGATGCGAGATGAAAGCTCCAACATCTTGGTGGCAGCGTATGGAGCAACACCTTGCACCGATGTTCACAACGTCAGCGACTCCATCCGTGTCAAGGACAGGAACAATGATGGCATCGGCAAGATGCAATTCACGATTTGCTCAACCACCATGAACGGATTCATTGCAGAGGAGGACGGTGGGCCGATCATCTTGATCATTGATCCTGCTGTGATCGACCCGATGGCGCTCGTGTCCAGGTACAATCGGTGGCTTGATCCGCGTGTGATTGAAAGAGCAATCTCTCGCGGGCGCGCCGAGCATCCTCTAGCATTCCTCAACTGGAAAAATCAAGGAGGTAGCATCGAAAAACTCAATACCCGTTCCGTGCAACCCATGGACTTCACCCCCATTGGCGACTCCAAGCCGCTGGATTGTTCCAATCCTCCCAAGGACACCGATACGCTCTGCTCATTTGCAGATCTGGTGAGCATCGAGGAATGCGGCGGCGTATTCCACTTCTCGCGGAATGGGGCCCAGATTGACACGACGCTCGACAATCACCTCTGTCCACTCACGGTCGTCCTCGACAGCATCAAGAAACGCACCTACATCCTCACGAACCCCAACTGCAAGGGCGTTTTCTGGTCCGAGCAATAAGCTCGCATTCATGATCAAAGGTCCTTTACCAGTTGCCACGTTCGCGTGGCCCGGGTGAACCGTGCCTGAAAAACCACCTCAGTATCCAATTTCTCTATCATCATTTTACCCTCATTATCATTATGGTATCCAAAACACTCGCAACCGGATGCGCAGGCGCGATCGGTTCGCACTACCTCAAAATCAAGAATCAGCTGGTCTTCGTGGAATACGGCGGATTCATCTCCAAGATCGACCTGACGCGCAGTCTGAACGCGATCGTCTCCCAAGGCACAGCCACCATCAAGGGCAATTGGTCATTTGATTGCGAAACCGGGGCAGTCAATACCGTCCCAGCCCTTGCAGGGGACATCCGCTGGGACCTAGGCGATGGCACCAACCGCAAAATGGTTCCGCAAAATGGAGCCAAGCTGGTGAATCTGGGCATCGTCGATTTCAATGCGGTAACCGCGGCATCCCTCCAAACCTACGACTATACCAACACCCCAATCGATGGCAGCAACACCGCTGCGAACAAACTGGTGGCTGGAGACGTGTTCTGTGTCAAAACCAACCTCGGCAACTACTGCAAAATCGTGGTGAAGGAATACGGAACGGATCTTGTGGTCAAGTGGGTGACTGTGAGGCTCAATCCGGCCTACGCCCGTATCGGCTCGGGCTATTCGGAATTGGAGGACATCGTGGTGGCAAGTGATGAAACAACTGCCTATGTCACAGAGCGAGGCGGCAACCTGCTCAAGCTCAGCCTCACGTCCCCGAACCGTGCCTCTGCAGCTGTGGTGGCAACGGGATTCACAGCACCGCACCAGATGCACCTGGATCAACTGAACAACAACATGTATGTGGTGGAATACGCCAACCCCGGCAAGTTGTACCGGGTGAGCCTGGGGGGCGGTACCAAGGTCGTCCTCGCCACTGGTTTGAAAAATGCAGTGGGATTGGTGCTGAGCAAGGACCAAGGCTACGCCTACGTCAGCGAGCAAGGCCCCGGCGCCATCACCCGCATCGACCTGCTCACCAATGCCAAGATCACCATCGCCTCGGGACTCACGCAGCCATTCATGCTTTCCTGGGCAGACCCGGAGGAGACTCGGCTTCTCGTCCCCGAACGTGACCCCGCCAACCGCATCTCGGTGGTGGACGTCACCCGCACCTCTGCCAATGTCACTGTGGCCATCACGGGGACCGTCGCCAGGCCGTCCAGTGTCGCCGTGGTCGCTCCGGGTGCATGGGCTGTATTCGGAGATTCCGTGGTCGTGAGAGTACTTCTTTACGGCTGGCAGCACTCGGACTTTACAAAGGCATCGGCTTTGTGCCGTGGAACCTGATCACCGCCGCGGGCAAAAGCAGACACGACCTACCCAGCTCGCTCATCCTTTCCAATTCCCGAAGGACTTCCATTTGAGGCACACTTTCCGTGATGGTGGACCATCGCCGCGCCTGGGACGGGCAGATTGCCTTCTACCGCGTTTTGATGACGGCACGCCATGAATGGCAACCTGAATGACCTGATCATGAATCCCGCCAACGGCCGCTATGAGATCATCGAGGCGCAAGTGCCCGACAGCTCTGGCCGGCAAGGTCCACAATCCTTCCAAAGTCTATTACAACAGTGACCTGGGTTGCCTGCTTGACAGCACCACGGTGAGCCACGGGTTGCACAAATCTCCGGGTGAGTTTTACAATGCAGCCCATACCCTGGTCAGCACGGTGACCGGCGCAAATGCGCTCCTCATCAACAATCAGCCCTGCAAAGTCATCTTGACCTGCCCACCTTGGACGGCAATCCTGCCGATCTGGCCTGCGGCTACCTCAGTACGCCGTGACACCAGCACTATCAAAATCAATCCGCGGCCTCACACCCAATGGGATCGGCACCTACGCATTCGGCATTGTCAAGGGCAACAGTATCGTCTGAATCAGAACCATCGCCCGGCAACCGTGAAGAGTGGCACGTTCTCGAAGACTATCGCCGAAATGCTGGGGACCTGTCCGGTGTGGCAGCATTTGCCGATAGCCTAGGCGTCTATGCAACCATGATCAACGGCATCGGTCGCCAGCCAATACGACGCATACGCCGGATGGCATCTCCCGCTCAGCCAAGTAACACCGCCGTAAGAAATCACCTCATCATTTTCGCAGGGAGCCGAGCGGTTCCCTGCATTTTTTTGAGGTAGCCCGATCTACACCATTCCAAGCCTTTGAACAAGCATCCGCCTTTCAGATTGCACGGTGCATAACGCAGATCCAAATGTCCGCACTAAAGAGAGGGAACAGCCATCCGTCAATCCATTATTCACAGTGACCAACCCGATCTCCCTTGTTGTCCCAAACCTGGAACGCCCGCTTGCCATCTTCGCGTCCGAGCGGCAGGAAGGGAATCTTGCGCTCCGCGTAAGGCATGCCGATCTCATCGTAGATGAACTGGTCATCAAATCCGGAGGCAGCGGCATCGGCTTGGGTGCAGGCATAATACACACGGTCCGGCCTCGCCCAATAGATCGCACCGAGGCACATGGGGCAGGGTTCGCAGGAGGTATAGACCACGCAGCCAGTGAGTTGGAAGGTTCCGAGGTTCTTGCAAGCATCTCGGATCGCGACGACCTCCGCGTGAGCGGTGGGGTCGTTGGTGGTGGTGACGCGGTTGTTGCCACGGCCCACGATTTCACCGTCCCGGACCACAATCGCTCCAAATGGGCCGCCTTCGCCGCTGCTCACCCCTGCCACTGCCAAGTCGATGGCCACTTGCATCCATTCCTCGTTGCTCATGCTGCTTTTGATTTTTCTGGAAAATAGGGATCGCTCCCTAGCCCTCCAAATTTAGAAGACTGCTTTCAAAACCGTGACAAATATCCTTATTTTCCATCCATGAACGTTTACAGCAACCAGATTGCATTCTGGATGAACGGTCGGCAGGTGGAGATCGACTTCAGCAGGGAGGGCACGTGGCGCCCCACAACCACCGTGTTGCAATACCTGCGGAGCCTGCCCGACCACAAAGGGACCAAGGAAGGCTGCGCCGAAGGCGACTGTGGAGCATGCACTGTGGTGGTAGCCGAGCCCGATTCCGATGGCAAGCTGCAATACCGGGCCATCGACTCCTGCCTCGTTTTCCTGCCAATGATCCATGGGAAGCAATTGATCACCGTGGAGCACCTCGGCACCAGTGAAAACCTGCACCCCGTGCAGCAAGCGATGGTTGATTGCGACGGCAGCCAATGCGGTTACTGCACGCCGGGATTCATCATGTCGCTTTTCGCGCTCTACAAATCAGGCGCTGCTCCGGACCGTCCTGAGGTCATGGATGCACTCACGGGCAACCTCTGCCGTTGCACGGGCTACCGCTCCATCGTTCAAGCTGCGGAACGCTCCTGCACGGGGGCCTGCCACGATCATTTCTCTGAAAATGAGCCACATGTCTGCCAAAAGCTCCAAGCCCTTCAACAAGAGAAAGCAGACGTCAGCATCACCGACCAATCCGGCAATACCTACCTGCGGCCATCCTCGCTGGCAGAGGCCGTCGCTTATCGCGCTGCGCATCCCTCGGCATTGATCGTCTGCGGCGGAACGGATGTGGGATTGATGGTGACCAAAAAGAAGCTGAACCTGCCACAGGTGCTGGACCTGTCCGGCGTGCGGGAATTGCAGGACATTGCCGAAACCGTTGACGGTCTCAGACTCGGAGCAACATTGAGCCTGGAACGGGTGAAAGCTGCCTCCAAAGGCCGTTTCCCCGCCCTTTACGACATGCTCGCTGTCTTCGGCTCCCGCCAAATCCGCGAACAAGCGACCCTGGGCGGCAACCTCGCCAATGCTTCCCCCATCGGTGATACGCCACCTGTATTGATGGCATTGGACGCGAGCGTCGAGGTGACCGGGGCATCTGGCAGTCGGGTGATGAAGGTTTCCGAATTCATCACCGGTTACCGCACTACCGCCCTTCGCCCCGACGAACTGATTTCCGCGGTGATCATCCCTCCCACTCCTGCTGGCCGGGTCGTGAAATCCTACAAGATTTCCAAACGCAAAGACCTCGATATCAGCACCGCGAGCGGCGGATTCTGGCTCGAACTCGATGGCGTGGGTGCAGTCAAGGACATTGGGCTGGTCTATGGTGGTATGGCTGCGATGACCAAACGCGCCGTGCAAGCCGAGGAATTCCTCTTGGGTAAACCGTGGACGCGGGAAAACGTCGAGGCCGCCATGGACCTGATTGACGCCGAGTTCACACCCATCTCGGATGCCCGTTCCGGCAAGGAAGGCCGCCGATTGATGGCCCGCAACCTGCTTTTGAAATTTTGGTCGGACACAATTCAAATGCCTCATGTCCAGCTACATTGACACGATTCCTGAGATCGCTGAATCGCCAAAGAAGGTTCCCCACGAAAGTGGTGCCTTGCATGTGACAGGAGAGGCGACGTACATCGATGACATGCTCGTGAACGAGCGCCTGCTGCACGGCCATGTATATACCAGCCCCCAAGCCCATGCGCAGGTGGTTTCATTTGATCTGTCGGCAGCCAAGGCCCTAGAGGGTGTTTTCGCAGTGCTGAGCCACAAGGACATCCCTGGTGAGAACCAGATGGGTCCGGCGATCAAGGACGAACTTGTGTTGGCCACAGACAAGGTCATTTTCGTCGGCCAAGCCATGTTCCTGATTGCCGCCAAGGACGAGGCGACAGCCCTCAAGGCGGCGAGCCTGATCCAAGTGGAGTATGAATTGCTTCCGGCGGTATTGACGATCCGGGACGCAATGGACCATGGCGTCACCTTGCAGCCGAGCCGGAAAATCTCCAGAGGCGACAGCCGCAAGGCCATCAATGGCGCGGAGTTGAAGCTCAGGGGTGAGATTGAAATTGGGGCGCAGGAGCATTGGTACCTTGAGACCCAGGTCTGCCTCTGCGTTCCGGGTGAGGGACGCGAAATCAAGGCATATTCCAGCACGCAACACCCCTCGGAAACCCAGGCATTGATCGCGGAGGTGCTGCATCTACAGAAAAACGAAGTCGAGGTTCAGATCCGGCGGATGGGCGGTGCATTTGGCGGGAAGGAAACCCAGGCCAATCATACCGCGATTTGGACGGCATTGCTCGCTCAGGCAACGGGAAGGCCAGTGAAAATCCGGCTTTTCCGCGATGATGACCAGAAAATGACTGGCAAGCGGCACCGCTTCCTTGCACAATACGAGGTGGGCTTTGACCAGACGGGACGCATCCATGGTCTAGAAATGACTCTGAACGCCGACGGCGGTTCAAGCACTGACCTGACTATGGCAGTTTTGGAGCGGGCCATGATGCATGCGGACAGCAGCTACTACCTCGCGGATGTCTCAATTGTGGGGCATCCTTGGTTCCTGAACCTCCCGAGCAATACAGCCTTCCGGGGTTTTGGTGGCCCTCAGGGCATGGCCGTGACAGAGAACATCGTGGACCGCATCGCACGGCAATTGGGATTGGATCCGGATGAGGTCAGACTGCGCAATTACTACGAACACGAAAGCAGAAATACCACGCCCTACGAGCAGGTCGTCGAGAACAATCGACTGTACTTGATCCGTGAGCAGCTGCGCAAAAGCGCTGAATACGAGCCACGTCGCAAGGCCGTCGCGGATTGGAATGCCGAGCAAGAATTCATCAAACGCGGCATTTCGCTGACTCCGGTGAAGTTTGGCATTTCGTTCACGACCTCATTCTTGAATCAGGCGGGAGCATTGGTACACATCTATCAGGACGGCACGGTCCTCGTGAACCATGGCGGCACTGAGATGGGGCAAGGATTGCATACCAAGATCCGGCAAATCGCCGCATTGGAGTTGGGTGTGAGCCTGTCGAGGGTCAAGGTCAATGCCACGAACACCGCCAAAGTTCCGAACACATCGGCGACTGCTGCATCGGCAGGGACGGACTTGAACGGGGCTGCGGTGAAGAATGCCATCGATCAGATCAAGGCAAGGATGTTGGGGGTGGCGGCGAAAGTGTTGTCACAGGGCATCCCGGCGGGCGAACCTCTTTCTGAATTGGAAAACATTGTGATCCAGAATGATGAGGCATTTGACAGCCTGCATCCTGAGCGCCGGATCGCCTTCCCCAAGCTCTGCGCGGCCTGCGTTTTCCATCAAGTGAGCCTGAGTTCGACGGGGTATTACCGCACGCCCGATGTGCATTTTGACCGGGCGAATGGGCGGGGGAAACCCTACCATTATTTCTCGTTCGGCATGGCAGTCTCCGAGGTGGAGGTCGATGTCCTGACGGGGCATGTGCAGGTGCTTCGCGCCGATCTGCTCCATGATGTCGGCGAATCCATCAACCCCGCGATTGACATCGGGCAGGTAGAAGGCGCTTATATCCAGGGCCTTGGCTGGGTCACGACGGAGGAATGCAAGTGGGATGCCAAGGGCAACCTCCTGAACCACAGCCCCGACACCTACAAGATTCCCAACGTGCAGGACATGCCGCTGGATTTCCGTACCAACCTGCTCCAGGGCGTCCCGAATCCGAATACCATCCGTCGAAGCAAGGCCGTGGCGGAACCACCTTTCATGCTGGCATTTTCGGCTTGGTTGGCCATCAAAGACGCGATTTCCTCAGTGGCGCAGGATCAACTGGAGCCGATGATCCAAATACCGATGACCAATGAGGCGATCCTGATTTCGGTCGAGGACCTGCGCAAAAGAATGAAAGGCAAAGCCTGACCATGCGAGACTTGGTGGTGTGGCGGCTCTTGAGGAAGGCAATCGAATCCGGCGAATCGGCGGTGCTGATGGTGGTGGTGGAGAGCATTGGCAGCAGCCCAGGCCGGGTCGGATTCAAAATGGCGGTGACTCCCGATGGCCAAATGGCAGGCAGCATCGGCGGCGGGATCATGGAGCACAAGCTCGTGGAAATGGCCCTCGATCGATTGCGATCCGGACTCCCACTCTGGGAAGTCAAACGGCAAATACACTCCAAGGAGGCCCCCACCGACCAGAGCGGGATGATCTGCTCGGGTGAGCAGACTGTGGCGATGCTCAGACTTGAGCCGGGACACTCGAATTCCGTCCACGATGCCATCGCTTTCCTCGAATCGGGCAAGCCCTTCTGCCTCAGTCTCAGCGAATCCCGACTCGGCATTCACACTCATGATGGAGCAAGCGGACAGCAGCGGTTCGAAGCGATGTCTCAGGACTCCTGGATTTACGAAGAAGTCGCTGGACAGCCCTCGATTGCCCACGTCGTCGGAGCTGGGCATGTGGGCCTTGAATTGTGCAAGGTGCTCTCCGGCCTCGATTTCCTGGTCATCAATTACGACGACCGTCCCGGCCTCAACACCCTCGAAGCCAATGATTTTGCACACCGGAAGATCGTCATTGACTACAATACGATCGGCGAATCGATTCCTTCGGGGCCGGATCAGTACATTGTGCTCGTGACATTTGGGTACCGCACCGACGAGATCGCCTTGCGCACCCTGATCGGCAGGGAATTCACCTATCTCGGCATGATGGGCAGCGAAGCCAAAGTCGCCAAGATGATGGCGAGCTTGCGAGCTGAGGGTGTGGACGAGGCTTGGCTGCGATCCATCAAAAGTCCAGCCGGACTGATCCCGCACTGCAAGACACCCGCCGAAATCGCAATTAGCATCGCCGCTGAGATGATTGCGGTGCGAAATCGAAAAATCGCTAATATGCCGCCATGAATCGGTTTCTGAGATGGTCGGCATTGGTTCTGGGCTGCTTGATGGCACATTTTGCCTATGGGCAGGGCGCATCGGGGTTTGTCAGCAAATCTGGTGACACCATTCCGGATTCCCTCGTTGCCAAGGCCGCTCCTACCATGGCGGATTCACTTGCCAAAGTTGCTAGTGCTCAGCCGATTGTGGTGCCTGCCGCTACGGACTCCGTTGTGGTGGAGCCCCCGACGGGATTGGATGCCACGGTGCCCGGACTGCCGTTCACCTTTCTCACACTGGTGGTAATCGGCATGTGCGTGGTCTTGGTGTTGACCGTGTCCGTCCTCCTGATCCTGGAAGGCAATGTCCGCAGGGAAATTTCGGCATTGGAGGCGACGAATGAAGATGAAACCAAGGCGAAACACCTGCGTGAGCATCTGAAACGCCTCAAGGCCATCCGCCTGACATTTGCATGGGCGATGGGCCTTTTCATCGTGGGATTTTACATCCATCAGCAGATCAAGGGCAGCCCCTGGGAAGGACACGTCAATGAATGGATGAACTTGGTGATCAGGTGGATCCACATCACATTCGGAGTTGCATGGATCGGAGCGAGCTTCTATTTCATCTTCCTCGAAAATGCCCTCTATCGTGGGCCCAACAAGCGCGAGGAGCTGGCGGGGAACCTCTGGGCGATCCATGGCGGGGGGTTCTACTATGTCGAAAAATACAAAGTCGCGCCCGCCAAATTGCCGGATCATCTGCATTGGTTCAAATGGGAGGCCTACATGACCTGGATTTCAGGCGTGTCCCTGCTGGCGGTGGTGTATTACTTCAATGCGAGTTCTCTGTTGGTGGACAAAAACGTCGCAGACATCAGCAGTGGAACGGCAATCGCTATTGGAGTCTGCACATTGATCGCCTCCTGGTTCGTCTATGACATCCTGTGCCGGACGCCTCTCGTCGAGAGCAAGCCCGTATTTTTCTTCCTGATGCTGGCATACATCACCTTCATCGCATTTTTCCTGTCGATGTGGCTGAGTCCCCGCGCGGCGTACATCCACGTGGGAGCGGTGATCGGGACGATGATGGCCGGGAATGTGTGGCGGGTGATCATTCCTTCGCAAAAGGCTATGGTTCGAGCTGCTGAGGAAGGCAAGCCGGTGAATCCTGAACTTGGCCGCCATGCAGGATTGCGCAGCCTCCACAACAACTACTTCACGCTGCCCGTGCTGTTCATCATGATCAGCAACCACTTCCCGAGCACCTACGGGAATACGCTGAATTGGATCGTGCTGGGCGCACTTACGCTCATCAGCGCTGGGGTCAAGCACTACTTCAACCTCAAAGACAAAGGCGAAAAGAGCCCTCTGCTCATCCCAGCGGCAACCATTGGACTGATGATCGTCTTCTTCATCACGGCTCCGCGTTCGAAGTCAGATGAGGCCGCGGCAGGCGCAGATGCAGGCAAGGTGGAATTCTACCAGGTCTATCAAGTCATGGTGCGTCGCTGCACGCCTTGTCACAGTGCCCAACCCATCGACGACGTGAACGTGGTCGCGCCGAATGGCATCATGTTCGACACGCCAGAGCAGATTCAGGCACAGAAGGACCGCATCCTCGTCCGCGCCGTGGTCACCAAGACCATGCCGCAAAACAATAAGACTGAAATGACCGAGGCCGAGCGCGAATTGCTCAGCCGCTGGATTCAACAAGGTGCTGAGATCAAATGACAGGTCTGCATTCGATGAGCCCAAATTCCTACGTGCTGCATTCCACCCGCACCCTCACTGCCGAAGGCTTGAAGGAGGCATGGGTGGTGATTGAGGGGGAAAAAATCCTGGAGGTCTCCTCGTCTCCAGTGACTGGATTGCCCATTACCGAATTGGGCGACGCGGTTCTGATGCCGGGCTTGATCGACTCCCATGTCCATATCAATGAGCCGGGCCGCACGGAATGGGAAGGCTTCGAGACGGCGACCAAGGCTGCTGCGGCGGGTGGCATCACTACGTTGGTGGACATGCCCTTGAATTCCAGCCCAGTGACCACGAATGTCGAAGCCATGCGGAAGAAACTCCGTGCCGCAGGCGGCAAAATCGCGGTCAATTGCGGGCTGTATGGCGGCATTGTCCCTGGGAACACTGGCGATCTGCTTCCGCTGTCGGGGGCTGGCGTACTGGGAATCAAGGCCTTCCTCAGCCACAGTGGCATCGATGATTTCCCCAATGTCACCGAGGCCGATCTTCGCGCAGGAATGCCCTTGATCGCGCAAGCTGGGTTGCCACTTTTGGTTCATGCCGAATTGGTTTCTGAACATCCGGAAATCAATGCCATGGACGCGGCCCCTCGCTCACACGATGCTTGGCTCCGCTCCCGCCCGAAATCCTGGGAAAACGATGCCATCGACCTACTGATCCGGCTCTGCCGGGAATACCGCTGCCGCACGCATATCGTCCATCTCTCGTCCTCAGAGGCCATTCCGGCATTGGAAGCGGCGATCAAGGAAGGGCTGCCCATTACCGTTGAGACATGCCCGCATTACCTGGTTTTCGCCGCAGAGGACATCGAGGACGGGCAGACGGTCTTCAAATGCGCCCCTCCCATCCGCGAGCGCGCCAACAATGAGCTGCTCTGGGAGGCCCTGCGTAATGGCCTGATCACCATGGTCGTCACCGATCACAGTCCTGCGACTCCAGACCTGAAGGGCTTGGGCGACGGCCGTTTCCGGGAGGCTTGGGGTGGCATCGCCTCGCTGCAATATTCCCTGCCTGCAACCTGGACCGGGGCCAAGCAGCGTGGATTTTCCATCGAGGATGTCGCAAGTTGGATGAGCTCCAATGTGGCTAGATTCCTCGAATTGGATGGTTCGAAAGGCAAAATCGCCGCTGGCTACGATGCCGATCTCGTGGTCTGGAACCCGGAAGCCACCTGCAATACCGCCGCCGAGTCGATTCACCACCGGCACCCCGTCAGCCCATACGCGGGGATGAACCTGCAAGGGCAGGTCCTGCAGACATACGTCGGGGGGAATTTGGTGTTCGACCATGGCGCATTTCTCAATCTGAACAGTGGTAAACTCTTGTAAATACAAGCGCACACAATGAAAATCAACGAAGGCATCGCCGCCGACGCCCCTGCTTGGGCGCAACTCCTGAACCTCGCCGCCGAGAAACTGGGCGCCAAAGTCCTGTACGCCACGGACGACTTCTTCGCCGAAAAGGAAAATCTGATCAAGCCCGGACGCGGAATTTTCATTCCGGATGAATACACCGACCGTGGCAAATGGATGGACGGCTGGGAATCCCGCCGCAAGCGGGTGCCGGGACACGACTGGGCGATCCTGGAACTCGGCGCATCGGGGGTGATCCATGGCGTGGACATTGACACGAATCACTTCCTGGGGAACCATCCGCCGCATGCTTCGCTGGAGGCTTGCCGGGTGCCTGAAGGGACGAGCTTGGAGACCTTGATGAAGGAGGAGACTTGGACAGAGATTTTGCCCAAATCACCCTTGAACCCTGGGAGTCAGCATTACTACGCCATCGAAAGCCGCGAAATCTGGACGCATTTGCGTCTGCACATCTTTCCGGACGGAGGCGTGGCCCGCCTGAAGGTCTATGGTGAGGTTTTCAAGGATTGGTCAGTGGTGTCGGAGACGGAAACGATCGATCTCGCCGCAGCCAAAAACGGAGCCAAGGTATTGACCTGCAACGACATGTTTTTCAGCAGCAAGGACAACCTGATCATGCCCAATCGCGGCGTGAACATGGGCGATGGCTGGGAAACCAAGCGCAACCGCACTCCCGGCAACGTGGATTGGGTGATCCTGCAGTTGGCACACCGTGGGACCATCGACGAGGCGCTCGTGGACACCTGCCACTTCAAGGGAAATTACCCGGACCGCTGCTCGCTAGAGGGATGCGACCTCGCCGCTGGTGAGTCTTGGGAAAATGCGAATTGGACGGAATTCCTGCCACAGGTGAAGCTGCAGGCCGACCACGAACATCCCTTCAAGGCAGAATTGAGCGCCCATGGGCCATTCACGCATGTGCGGATGAAAATCTATCCCGACGGCGGCGTGAGCAGGTTGCGACTTTGGGGCAAAATCGTGAAATGAGATGACGATCCTGGAACTGAATCGGCTGCCTGCGGCTGAGGCGCGCGAGGCACTGGAACGCTGCTGTGGCAGTCAAACTTGGGTGGACCTCATGTTCAAGGCCATGCCCTTCGAAAACGAGGAAGACTTGGTGATGACCGCGCAGACGGCTTGGGACCACTGCACGGTGGAGGACGGACTGGAGGCCTTCAAACACCATCCACGCATCGGCGGCAAGGAGGAACTGGCCAAGAAATTCGCGAGCACTGCAACCTGGGCATCCGGCGAGCAAAGCGGCGTCAATACTGCTACGGACGATGTCTTGCAGGCATTGGCGGACGGGAATGTTGCCTATGAAGCCAAGTTCGGCTACATCTTCATTGTCTGCGCAACCGGGAAATCCGCCCCTGAGATGCTCGAAATCCTCAAATCGCGCCTGCCGAATGCGCCCGAAGACGAAATCCGCATCGCCATGGGTGAGCAAATGAAAATCACGCATATTCGCCTTCAGAAACTCCTAGCCTCATGAGTCAGATCACGACCCACATCCTCGACACCTCATTGGGCAAGCCCGCAGCCGGAGTGCCCATCCGCCTCGAAAAGCCCGTTCCCGGCTACCAGTGGGAGATCATCGCCAGCGGCATCACCAACAGCGACGGCCGCGTGCCGAACCTGCTCCCCAACAATGAGCCCCTTCCCCCGAGCGCCTACCGGTTGGTATTCGAGATCGAGGATTACTTCCTGGACGGCGGCCGCAAATGCTTCTATCCGTTCATTTCCATCGTATTTGACGTGACGGATGCATCGCATTACCATGTCCCGCTGCTGCTGAATCCGTTTGGGTATTCTACCTACCGGGGGAGTTGAAGGGATGGCCAATTCCCAAGGATCACTCATGCATGTTTCAGATCCGCTGTTGGAGCAGGGTAGTTTGCTGGAACTTTCCCCTTCGGAAGAACTACTGCTTATTGAAGCGCAACAGGAAATACTGGACGGAGAGTATTACACTCAGGAAGAGGTGGAGAAAATGGTGGAGGATTGGGAGTCAGCAGATTACCGAAAACAGCAATCGTATTGGACCCCGAGGACGAAAATGAACTGCTCGACATCAGAGCGGCGATGATTGCAGGAGAATACTTCACAGAGGAGGAGGCCGACGCGGAACTGAACGATTGGCTATAAGTTAGCCACTAATTCAAACAACCAGCTTCAACCACTGCTACACGTACTTCTGCAGCATCGCCTTCAACTCCTCCGCACGGTGTACCACCGCATTGGTATCCATCGCGAGGAAGGCAAGCCATCTTTCCAACTCCACATAGACCGCCATCATGCCCAGTATGTCCTCGATTTGGTAGCGGATCCATTTGTTGTAAGCCAATGGATAGACCTTTCGTGAAATGAACAACGCCTGCAAGAACTCCTGCATCGCCCGGTAGAGCAGGTCAAATGCATGGAAATTCAGGCCACGGTGCACGGATATGACCGCATGGTCGATGTGGTAGTTGCAGCCCTTGACAACCATTTCCAGGCGATGGAGCCGCGTTTCCTCATCATAGTATGGCAGCCACTTCTTTTTCAATGACTTGAAATGCGATCCGACCTTGCCCATCGGCGCTGAGTGCGCGATCCTGTTCCCGATTTCCACCTCGAAAAAGTCCGGCCCGCCTCCTTCATCCCATTCGCTCCAGCCGAATTGCCCGTCGATCACATCGAGATGGACGTGGGCGTGCGGTCCAGAGTCCTTGAAGGCATGGTAGGCCGCCTCGCCTTGGATGAATTCCAGCCATTTCCGCTCCAAATCCCCGCATTTCGAGCCTTCCCCCTCCTTGAGCAATACCGCAAAATCCAGGTCGCTGTCCGCCGTCGCCTGCCCACGGGCACAGGAATTCACCACCAAGATTGTATCAGTCTCCGGCAGCCCCTTGAAAAATTGGGTCACGAGCTTGGCTACTGCGGCATGCCTTGGAGTCGGCAACGTAGGTGAGTTTTGCATGGTGTGAATTTGCGAGAAAGTTCGGAAAGTGCTCTCGCCAGACTTTTCACCCATTTCCCTATCTTTCCGCCCAAATTTTCGCTCAACGCATGAAATCCTCCATTCCAGCCTCCGACAAGGACCGCATCTTTGCCCCGCTCAGCGCCGCCAACCGGGCATTTCAGCAACGTTATCCCGGCGATACCGGGCAGCGTCAGCCCGTCCATACCGTTTATGGTGGCGCCAACCTCTTCACAGGCGACATCGCTGAGAAGATGGGGAAAGCGGCCCTTAACCACCTGGACCTGTACGCGCCGAACTTCTGCGTGATGGCCAAGGCGCTTGGACTGACCGGGCACGAGGCGCTGCCAACGGCATTGGAGGAGGTGGCTGCGCTTGAGGCAAGGCTCGCTGCGATGCCTGCGGGCCAGGGCAAAAGCGATCCAGCTTGGCTGAGCTATACCATTTACAACAAAATGGTCGCCAAGCTCAAGCGCGAACCCCTGGAGGATTTCCGCATCGATTTTGAGGATGGATTTGGCAACCGCAGCGACGAGGAAGAGGATCTCCATGCGGAGCGCGCGGCATTGGAAGTCGCAAAGGGCATGCAGGCTGGCAGCCTCCCTCCTTTCATCGGCATCCGGATCAAGCCGTTCACTGAGGACCTGAAGGACCGCGGATTGCGGACGCTGGACATCTTCGTCTCCACCTTGATTGCCGAGACGAACGGCCGCCTGCCTGAGAATTTCGTGGTGATGCTGCCCAAGGTGACGATCCCCGAGCAAATCACTGCGTTGATCGACCTCTTTGAGGTGATCGAGGCGAATTCGGCATTGAATCCGGGCGACCTGAAGATGGAGATCATGGTCGAGCAGACCCAAGCCATCATGGCCGAAGACGGCACCAATCCATTGCGCCGGTTCATGGACGCGGCCCGGGGCCGCATGGTCGCAACGGCATTTGGCACTTATGACTACACCGCGAGCTGTAACATCACCGCCAAATACCAAGCCATGTCGCACCCGGTTTGCGACTTCGCCCACCACATGACGCGCGTGGCGCTCGGCCATACAGGACTCATGCTCGCAGATGGCGCAACGAATGTGATGCCCGTGGGCCCACACCGTGGCGACAACCTGAGCCCGGTCCAAATCCTGGAAAACATGGACGTGGTCCACAATGCCTGGAAGCTCGGCTACGACCACGTCCGGCATTCGCTCTACAATGGCTTCTACCAAGGCTGGGACCTGCACCCCGCGCAGTTCCCGGTGCGTTACGCTGCAGTTTACTCCTTCTTCCTGGAGAGCTACGAGGATGCCGCCGCCCGCCTGCGCAACTTCATGCAAGCCGCTGCCCGCGTGACCTTGTCGGGTGATATCTTCGACGACGCCGCGACTGGTCAGGGCCTGCTGAACTACTTCATCGCCGCGCTGAACTGCGGTGCCATCACTGAAGCAGAGGCACTGGCAACGGGCCTGACGCTGGACGAACTGCGTTCGCGGAGCTTCGTGAAAATCCTGCGCGGTCGGCGGGGGCAGTGAGGTTTTCCTCCCCAGCCGTTCCAGAAAGAATCGTATCTTTCATCAATGCCGCTGACCATCAATCGCAATCAAGGATTGACCATTCAAGTCAACCTGCTGATTTGCGCTTTGACCTTGCTACTCTTGATCGGAGTGGGATTTTCCCAGCACCCGAAGCTGCCCCGGTACTCGTGCTTCACGGAGCAGATTGACCCGAGGCTGTGGTTGTTGCAGTACGAACGCAGGCCGGACACTGCGGGGATCATCATGCAAAAGGGCGAATACCATCCCCTTTCGATCTGCCTTTTCGGGATCATGCACTACGACAGGTTCAAGGAGACTGCCGACTCGAACAGCTACAAGAACGTGATTGCTCAATTCCAATATTTCTTGCAAAAGGGAAGACTGGAATACAGCCTGGACGGGAAGCGCATCGGCCTGCCCTATCGGTACAATTACAAGGATATGAAGGCGCCCTGGTATTCCGGCATGACACAGGGCGTGGCGCTGAGCTACCTGCTCCGGTACTATGACCTCACGGGAGACACGGCGGCCTTGAACATGACTCCCAAGATTGCGCAGATGATGCTCGAGCCTGTGAATGAGGGCGGCACACTCAGCAAGACTCCCGAAGGGTACCCATGGATCGAGGAATACCCGGGCACCACGCTGCTGCCACAGGTGCTCAATGGCTTCATCAATGGCCTGATCGGCCTCTACGAGTACACCTTGTTTTTCCCAGACGATACCTTGGCGCGCAAGGTCCACGACCAGACCTATGCATCGCTGTGCAAGACCCTTCCCTCCTACGACAGCCATGAATGGACCAACTATTGCCGGCAAACCCGGTACGTGACCGATCAATACATGCGGTATGAGCAGGCCCAAATGGCGCACCTTGCTGAGGTCTATCACAATCCTCAGTTTATCAGGCAGTTGCAGATTTGGGGACATTGGGCGTATGGGAGGTATGACCGGGTGATCACTTGCTACCGAAGGCCGGAATACCAATTTTCGGAACCGCTGGAACTTCGTCGCGACACGATGCCCAGGTTTGCCATGGACCGCTTCCTGCGAGCGACTGAACCGATTCCCGACGCCTCTCTCTCCATCGGCCCAAAGAATTCACCTAAAGTGTTGAAATCGCGGAAAAAATCTCAAATCACCCTTCCCGACAGCACTACCTGGGTAGAATTGACGACCAAAGTCCCCAGTGGGGCGGCCTACAATGTCACTGGTGAAATAGTAGGGCGACCTTCGGTTGAAATGCAAGTATTGATTACAGATAGTTCGCTGATTTTCAGGTCGAGCAAACCGATTCAATTACTACATCTAACCGCTGCCGACCGCAAGCAGCCCGAAATCACGTTGGAACAGGGCCGCTACTTCAGCCTGCGGAGCCAATCTGTCCCGATGTTCGTCTTCGACACCCTCAACCGGCGGATTTACCTGGACAGCACCAAAACATACATGGTGAACCTCGATGCCGAAAATGTCTGTGAGCCCACTGTCTTTTATCGGCATTCCAGGACCCGGTTTGTGGAGCACGAGATCGCCAAGTGGAATACGGAGCAGGTCATCACCGACCTGGAGCAACCATTCTCACCGCCGGTTTCCGGATGGTATTCCTTTTTCTACTCATTTCCCTATTGGCAACCTGACCCAGTTGTGCGGTCATTTCAGGTTGAGGAAATGCGGAAAAACTAGGACGTACGTGGGAAGAATCGGGGAGCAGAAGGAGATTTTGCTTCGAAATTGTATGCAAATGGAAATTTGCACCACTCTCATCCATCACATAACTCGCTGACAATCAAAGCAGGCCCTGCGGGGATCGAACCCACAACCCCCTGCTTAGAAGGCAGGTGCTCTATCCAATTGAGCTAAGGACCCGTGACAGCTTGTGATTTGGAGCGGCTCAGGAGGAACTCCTGTGCACATGCTCCACACTGGCACTGCGAGTGCCGTGCATCGCACGGCGTGGTCGAGGTAGCAGGATTCGAACCTGCGGCCCCCTGCTCCCAAAGCAGGTGCGCTAACCGGACTGCGCTACACCTCGATCAACGGCTGCTAATACCGTTGAATTTTTTCAAAGAAAAAACCCCACGACGATGTCCTGGGGAGATTTTCAATTGGCGGCGGAGGGGGCGGGATTCGAACCCGCGATACCCATTACTGGATATGACGGTTTAGCAAACCGTTGGTTTCAGCCACTCACCCACCTCTCCAAAGCGTGTGCAAATATACGCAGGCTTTGGACTCACGCAATAGTTTTTTGAAGTTTTTTTCCTATTTTAGATGCCTTTTGAGATCGGTGACCAAGATGTTTCGTGCAAAACCCTGGCTATTAGCAGCATGGGGATTCGTGGTGATCCTTGCCGGTGCATGCGGAAAGGGTCCGGACGACAATCCTGCTAAAGGACGTCGCAAGACCATGATCCTACACATGATGGAGGACCCTGCCGGGCTCAACCCCGTCAATACTGTCGGTGCTACCACGGTGCCTTTGCACAACCTGCTCTTCGAGCACTTGGTGGCCATGGACCCCAAGACGCTGGAACTCAGCCCACGACTCGCCGAGTCCATGCCGATCGTCTCCGAGGACAAGCTGAGCTTCACCTTCACGTTGCGCCAAGGCGTGCACTTCGCTGACGGCCTGCCGCTGACCACCGAGGATGTCGTCTTTTCCTTCAAGGCGCTCATGAACCCGTTCGTATCATCGGCACCGCGCCGGGCGGAATTGAACAATTTCATCGATTGCATCGCATTGGATGACCGCAGGGTCGAGTTCAAACTCAAGGAATCTGGGCCGTTCAGCCTGAACAGGATGGCAATCAACTTTTTCGTGATCCCCAAGCACATCTACGATCCCAACAACCTGAGCGACGGCTATACCATCCTGGATGCCCGCAACAGCGACGAGTCCCGCGACACAGTGGGCAAACCCTACAAGGCCTCCATGGTGGAATTCGCCGACTTTTTCGAGGACGAGAAATTTCAGCGGGAAAAAGGCTACATCGTTGGGTCGGGGAGGTATGTATTTGATGGCTGGAAGACGGGGCAGTTCGTGAGATTTGTCCGGAATGAGCATTATTGGAACGCCGGAGTCAACGATCCATTTTCCCAACAGGGCATGGACACCCTCATCTACAAGGTGATTCCGGACCATCAGACGGCCTTCCTGGCGCTCCAAAGCGGCGAAATCGACTTTGCGGAGGACTTCGAGCCCTACCAATACGAGGAGGAAATGAAGGGTGAGGCATTTGACAAGCACTTCGGCAAGGCCCACGTCCCCTACCCTTTCTATGAATACATCGGCTGGAATCAGCATATCGCCGATGCGCCGGACAAGACATTTTTCGCAGATGTCCGTGTCCGCAGGGCGATGAGTCACTTGGTGAACGTCGAGGAATTGATCAACAGCGTCCTCTTCGGAACAGCGGAGCCCATCACCTCGATGGTTTACCACAAACGCCCCGAGCACAACAAGACCCTGAAACCCATCGGCTACGACGAAGCCAAGGCGAAGTCGCTGCTGGCAGAGGCAGGCTGGGTGGATTCCGATGGCAATGGCATCCTGGACAAGGTCGTGCAGGGCAAGAAGGTCGATTTTGCATTTACGCTCTGCTTCAAACGAGGAAACGAATTGCGGAAGAGCATTGCCCGCCACGTGGTGGACAAGTTCAAGCATGCCGGGATACAGGTGGAGACGCAGGAGCTGGAAGGCTCAGTCTTGCTGGACCGCCTCAAGAAGCATGAAATCGAGGCTTGGCTCGGGGGCTGGGTCTATGACAGCGACGAGCAGGACTTCTTCTCACTTTTCCACAGCAGCCAGATCCTGAATCAAGGATACAACTGGGGCAGCTACAGCAATGCCGCCGCCGACAGCACCATGGAGCGCATTGTGCACGAATGGGACGACGCCAAGCGGGCAGACCTCCACCGCAAGGTCCAACAGATTCTGTATGACGATCAGCCCTATACATTGCTGTTTGCCAATGCGGCGCGCATCGCCTACAACAAGCGCCTGAAGAACCTGGGATGGTATGGTCAGCGGCCCTGCTATGATCCCGGACAGTTCTTCCTAGCCGACGAAGAATAGGGCCATCCACACCCCTTTACTTTTCTTTGTCAAAGCAATGTGGATGTTGGAGGATTGCATTTCCAAGGCAAAAGGGCTACCTTCGAAGCGATGCAAAGAGATGTATTTATGCGTGCAAAGAACCACCCTCTCCTCAGCCTACTGGCATTGACTTTGGTGTCCCTGTTGTGGGTAGGCTGCAAGCCTGAAACCCAAGGCGGAATCGATGACCATGCCCAAGACAGCATTCCAGTCATGGGCGACTGGGTCCGGATTTACCATGCCAATGACCCCGACCGCCTGCATCCCTACAATGCCCGCAATGCCTACGCGACATTCATCAAGGAGCACATCTACATGTACCTCTACGACTATGATGCGCAGACCATGGAGCATGTCCCCACCCTGGCCAAGGGTGCACCTGAGATTTCCGCCGACCAGCTCTCCTACACTTACGAGATCCGTCCCGAGGCAACCTGGGACAATGGCTCACCCATCACCGCAAAGGATTTCGAGTTCTCCATCAAGGCTGTGAAATTGCCCCTGACGGATGATGCCCACCAACGCAACTACTACAGCTTCATCAAGGACATCAAGCTCGACCCGACCAACGACCGGAAATTCACCGTGATTTGCAGCGAGCTCTTCTTCCTTGCAGAAACCGCCATCTCCGGAATGGAGGTGATTTCCAGGGAGTTCTACGATCCAGAGCATCTGCTGGACAACATTTCGGTCGAGGCAATCTCCACCAAACCGGATGATGTGAGCAAGGATCCCGCCGCCATCAAGTTCGCTGATGCCTTCAACGCTGACATCAACAACAGTGATCCGGCACACATTTACGGCTCCGGTCCCTACAAACTTGAATCTTGGACTCCTGGCGACAACGTCACCCTCGTACGCAAGGACAATTGGTGGGGAGACAAGCTGCGAGGCAAAAGCTGGTATTTCCAAGGCTACGTCAAGAAGCTGATCTTCAAGACCATCACGGATCGCGCTACGGTGCCCGCTGCCGCCCAGAATGACGAACTCGACGTCATCCGCGACATGTCCCCGGACGACTTCAAGGCTGCAAGGGAGGACACCGCCGGGTATCTCTACAAGAATTTCAACTTCCATACGCCGGATTCCTACTCCATGATGTACTTGGGTTTCAACTGCAAGCCTCCTGCTGGCAGAGCCCCCGTATTGGAGGAGGTGGCGGTCCGCAAGGCGCTCTCCCACTGTGCTGATTTGGATGGCATCATCGCCAATATCTACAATGGGTATGGACAGCGGCAAAATGGCCCGATCACACCGCTGCACCCGGAGGAGTACGACTCGAAGTTGAAGCCCCTTGAATTCAGCGTGGACATGGCCAACAAGATCTTGGACGAAGCAGGCTGGAAAGACAACGATGGCGACGGCATCCGTGAGAAGGTTATCCGTGGCAGAAAAGTCAAGCTGGAAATCGAGGTCTTGATCTCGAATTCCACCGACACTGGGCCCCGCATGGTGCGCATGATCGCTGACCAAGCCCTCAAGGCAGGCATCAAACTCAACACCAATGCCCTGGCTTTCAATATCATCCAGCAGAAGCTCCGGGAGCATGACTTTGACATCGCTGCCCTGGGATTCTCTGCGAGCCCCCTGGCAACTGACCTCAAGCAGGTTTGGCATACCGAAAACTGGCTCAATGGCGGCTCGAACTACTTTGGCTTTGGGAATGCACGGACGGACTCCTTGATTGAGAAAATCCGTGTCACCATGGATCCGGCTGCACGCACGCCACTCTACCACGAGTTCCAAAGGCTCTGGCAGGAGGAGGTTCCGGTGATCGTATTGATGGCGCCGAAGGAGAAAATCCTGATCCACAAGCGGTTCCGCCATGCAAGTCCCACCATCATCCGCCCTGGTTTCAAACCATTGGAGTTTTGGGTTCCCTTGGCTGAGCAGCGCTTCAAATAAGTAGCGCGATTCCATGCTCAGGTACATCGCCAGGCGGTTGCTGCTGTTCATACCGACACTGTTCGTTATCCTGCTCATATCATTTCTGCTGAGTAGAAATGTGCCAGGCGACCCGGTGTACAACGAGATGGACAGGCAGTTTCAGCGTGGCAGTGCATTGGATGCCTCTCTCCTGAGGCGTGAGTATGCCAATGTCAGTCATCAGCTAGGGTATGACCAGCCGGAATTCTATTTCAGCCTGACTTCTTATGCCTACCCGGACACCCTGCACCGCATCCTGGACTTGAGCGACCGGAAGTGCCTCGCCAATCTGGTGGATCAGTTTGGGAATTGGGAAATGATCAGTGCCTACTACCAGAGCTTGCAGCGGGCTCATCGGCGCATCAGCCCCATCATGGTACCGGCAGAAGAGCGCGGTCTGAAACTCGAGGTGCAGCGGACCATCGAGGAACTCCGGTTTTCTCCAGCCCCTGAAGATGTGAACTATCGGCTGTCCTTCCTGGATTCGATTGTTGGCATTTCCCCATGGGTGCGGGATTCGGTGGGCAAGGAGTTGGCTGCTGTCAAGGCTGCCTACCACAGCGTGGTGAGCGCGCCCTCGACGTGGAAACTGTACGTACCAGTCCTGCATTTCCATGGCTTTCAAAATCAGTTTCATACTTGGGTGATGAAGCTGTTGCAGGGTGATCTGGGCAGATCATACATCGACAAGCGGCCGGTCATCACCAAGATCAATGAAGCGTTGCCTTGGACCTTGTTCATCGGGCTGCTGAGTTATCTCATCGCCTACTCGATGGCCATCCCGCTCGGGGTCTATGGTGTCCGGAACCGCAACCTGTGGCAGGACAATGCCGTCACCGTCGGTCTCTTCCTGATGAACGCCATCCCGACATTCGTTTCCGCGATGTTCCTGATGACCTTCTTTTGCAATCGGGACTACCTGCAACTGTTCCCAACGTCTGGGGTTGCAAGCGATGGCAGCGAACGCTGGCCCTGGCATTATCGGATGATCGACCATGCCTATCACCTCATCCTGCCCACCTTGGTGATATCTTACCACAGTGTGGCATTCGTGAGCAGACAGCTGCGGTCGAGCATGTTGGAGACCCTGAACCAAGACTTCATCCGCACTGCACGGGCCAAGGGGCTCGCGGAAAAGACCGTGATCTGGCGCCACAACCTTCGCAATGCATTGCTGCCGCTGGTCACGCATTTGGGAACCCTGTTGCCAGCCATGGTGGGCGGCGCGGTCATCACCGAGACCATCTTCAGCATCCCCGGTATGGGCATGTTGTCCACGACAGCCGTGTTCAGCCTGGACCATCCCACCATCATTGCAGTGTTCACCATCACCGCGATCGCTACGCTGCTGGGCAGCCTGCTTTCGGATGTGCTGCTCGCCATCGTGGATCCACGCATCAGCTTTACCAGGAAATGACAGCGCCAGGTTCCACAAATCCCACCGATTCCGCATCGCAGAGCCTGACTCCGCGCAAGCGCGCCTTGGCTGAATTCAAGAAACGCCGGATCAACATGATCGCCTTGCGTTTTCTGGTATTTTTGGTGGCGGTGGCCGTATTCGCGGACTTCCTTGCCAGCAACAAGCCGCTACTTTGCAAGCTCAATGGCGACATCCACGTCCCCGTGGTCGAAGATTACTTGGTCGATTTCGGATTGTACCGATACGAAAAGGAACTCGTGAACCAAAACTGGCGGGAGCTGCAATACGACTGGGCAATCTGGCCGCTCGTGCGCTACCGCCCTACCGACATCGACTACAACAACCTGCGCCTCAACAGCCCATTTGGAAAGCAACGCGTAAAGAGCTGGCAGGAATGGCATTACCTCGGCACCGACCGGGATGGACGCGATGTATTGAGCGGGCTCATCCATGGAACGAGGATTTCATTGTCCATCGGGTTGGTGGCGGCGGGGATTGCGGGGCTCATTGGGATCATCATCGGGTCGATTGCGGGCTATTTCGGGGACACACGATTTCAGCTTAGCACCATCGGGATCGTGATGGGTGGCATAGGCTTGGTGCTGGGATATTTCTACGGGTTCCAGGTGAGGTCCACGGCCTTGTCGCAAGGGGTCGAATCAGGTGCGCTGCCCCTCCTCCTACAACTGATTTTCAGTTTCGCCATCCTGATCGGGATCACTGTGGTCTTTGTTTGGCTGGGCAAACCCCTTGAAAGGATTCCCGTGCTGGGTCGGAAGCGGTACGTCTGGCTGGACATCATGATTTCCCGGCTGATCGAAATCGTCTCGACCGTTCCTTCCCTCCTGCTCATCCTCACCGTAATGGCCTTGACTGAAAAGAAGAGCCTTTTCTTCCTGATGCTCATCATCGGCTTGATGAGCTGGCCCGGGGTGGCACGTTACATGCGCTCCGAAATGCTGCGAACGCGGAACCAAGCCTTCGTGGAGGCCGCCCGTGCAGTGGGCATGAGCAATTTCCGAATCTTGTGGCGCCATGCCATCCCCAACAGCATCTCGCCCGTGCTCGTGGTCTTGACCTTCGGTGTGGCAGGTGCGATTGCGACGGAGGCGGCACTGACCTTCATCGGGGTAGGGTTGCCGGACACTTTGGTGACCTGGGGCGGCCTGCTGAATCTGGCGCGTCGCAGTCAATCCGCCTGGTGGCTGAGCCTCTTCCCCGGAATCGCGATCTTCCTCACCATCACCGCCATCAACCTCGTGGGTGAAGGGTTGCGCGATGCCTTCAACCCCCGCCTTCAAAATGGACAATGAGACCATGCTGCGGAGGTTAACAATCTTTAGGAGGCATTCACCCCCCGGAAATCCTTGCACAATCGCCCCGCAGCCAATATTTTTGCCCCTCGATTTGTGCTGCAGCACGGTCGAGCACTGGACTCATGAGTGACTTCCTCAGCAACTTCCTCATTACACCGGACTACTGGCCGCTGGCCTTCGTCCTGATCCCTGTCGGGGTCATGATGGGAATTGTCTATTTCAAGAGTCAGAGGGCCATGCAACTGTGGTTCGCTCCGGGCGAGTACAATTTCTTCCTCCCTGAGGTGAAACTGGTCCTGCGGATATTCGCTGGCCTCCTGCTGGTGGTCGCATTGGTGGGGCCGTACTGGGGCCGGACAGAGCAAGAGGTGCCGGTACGTGGCCGAGAGGTCTATATCCTCATGGACGTAAGCGCCTCCATGAACTGCGAGGACTTGCAGCCCACACGGCTCCAAAAGGTCAAGCGGGAGGTCAAGAAAATGATCGGGCAGATGAACGGTGACCGCATTGGGCTCATTGTCTTCACTTCCGATGCCTACGTGCAATGCCCGCTCACGAGCGACTTGAATGCGGCGAACCTCTTCCTCGACCTTGTCGGCACGGCTCAGTTCTCCAACAGTGGCACGAGTTTCAGGGAAGCCCTCCAAATGGCCCTCGTCCGCTTCCGTGAGAGCGAGGACACCCTCAAGGTCAACCAGAAACTCAGCCGTTCCATCGTCTTGATTTCGGATGGAGAGGACTTTGGCGACAGCTACACCTCGGTGATCGGCCGGCTCAAGGACCACGGCATCACGGTCTTCACTGTCGGGGTGGGTACCTACGCGGGGGGGCAGGTTCCGCTCTACCGCAACGGCCAAAAGCAGGGTTATATGAAAGCCGAGGACGGTGGCCCTGCCATTTCCAAGCTCAAGGACGAGACCCTCAAGGACATCGCGAGCAGTTTCAACACGGAGTACATCACGATCGACGATCAGTTTGACAACATGGATCCCGTGCTGGATCAGATCAAGCTGCTCTCATCGCAGGAGCTGGACCGCGAGCGCCGACTCGCCGAGGTCAACCAATACCAGTGGTTCCTCGCCCCGGCGGTGATCATGCTGATTGTGAGCTTGTTTTGGATGCCATTTGGTCCTCGGCGCCGGGCAGGCGCAAAAGTGAAGGATTCAGATTAACTTTGTGATCATTTCCAGGCTGTTATGCGCAAGGGTACATTGATGGTGGTAATGTTTCTGGGTTGGCTCTTCGGGCCGCCGAGCAACGTGCAAAAGGCCGGAGAAGCCTACCAAGCCAAGCGTTTCCAGGAGGCAGCAAGTCTCTACGCCGGGGAAATGGAGAATTACCTAGGGCAGCAAGTCAGCCTCAATTTCAACCAAGCCCAGTGTTGGATGCGGTTGGATTCGAACACGAAAGCCCTGAACCTCTTCAGCAATTGCACACAGTCCTATGCCGAAAGTCGGCAGGTAGCAAGCTGGTCCTGGAACCAAGTGGGCACCATGCTCGCGATGGGCAAGGCACCCAAGCCGCAACAGCAACCCGGTGGCGCACAACCCGGCGCTGCGAATCCCGGAATGGCCCCCGGCATGCAACCCGGCATGAACCCCATGGCAGGCATGAACCCCGGTGGAGCTCAGCAGCCCCCGCAGGTCAGCCGCGAAGACCTTGAATTGGCGCTGAATTCCTTCAAGGAAGCCCTGAAACTCGATCATGCAAATGAGATCGCCCGCTACAACTATGAATTGATCAAGCGGAAGTTGGAGCAGCAGGATCAGAACCAAAACCAGAATCAAGACCAGCAGCAACAACAACAGCAGCAGCAACAACAGGACCAGCAGCAGCAGAACCAGAATCAGCAAAACAAGCCCAAGCCGCAGCCCCAAGAAAATCAGGGCAATCAGCAGCAACAACAGCAGCAGGGCGAAGGCAAGGATCCCATGGAAATGAGCATGGAGGAGGCCGAACGCATCCTCTCAGCCATGAATTCCAATGAGAAGAAGTTCTTGCAGCAGCTCGAGCGCGGCAAGAAGCACAAAACCTACAACGACGACGGCCCGAACTGGTGATCCAACTGCTTATTTCATTTCGAGGAAATAGGCCCCCTGAACGAAATTCTTCGTCTCAGCATTCTTGATTTGATCCAGCAATGTACCCCGCAACACTGGCACTCTTGCCCAGCGTTCCCGCGACCTTTCCAAGCCCCCCGGATTTTGAATGGCAAATTCTTGGATGACTCGACGATCAAGGTTCGAGGCCACTTCTTTGGGCAGAATTACGATGAGCAGCTTGCCTTCCGGCCCGACATGGCTGTCCTCCAAGAGGATCGAATCTCCCAGATGCACCTTAGGCGTCCCTTCACTCGCAACAAAACCTGCCCCTTCGAATTCAATCACGTAGTCTCCGGGCCGGGCGATATCACTTTGATTGCCAATCTTGTACACGGCATAGCGCTTTGCGTGGAAGTTCCAGACAGGCGCCTCGGTTGGAAATTCCGCTGGATCATCCCGGATTTCATCATGCGCTTCATGGAAAATGTCGCGGACCACACGCCCGTGGTGATCATCGTCAACATCCTCGTTTGAATCAATCGGCCCATCCCCGGCATTCGGATCGACAGGATGCAGGCTAAGGTCTTCATTCTCTATCCAAATCCGGCACCCGTACCTCGCCGGAGAATCATCGGTCTTGGACTTCTTTTGTGCCACCAAGAGGACGATCGCCAATGCAAATGCGCCTACAATGGAAAGCCCCTTGAGGCTGTGGATGTGAGTGTTCCTAGTTCTCATGACTCTGTTCAGTTGGAAAATTCTACATCAGCCACCTTGATCGCGCCCGTGGTATTGTCAAAGCCCTTGACGTCCTTCCGGTCAAACCAAAACTCCAGGCCGGTCACGGATCGCAGATTGACATTTTGAAAATCCGTCAAGGGAATTCGGTAGCCACGCATGATCTGCTTGCGGTTGTAGGGATCGTCCGGAGGCAGCGAGCCACTCAGGTCCGGATACTGCAAGCCACCGACATACTCCGCCAATTGCAAGCGATGTTGGTGCCCCTCGGCGTCCTGCATCTCCACGTGGAAATCCTTCTTGAAGTCCACCCGGTTCAGGGAGTCGCCATGTACCTGGCATGCCCGGAAGCTGAGGTAGCGGAAACGCGTGGCATCGAGGGAGTTGAATTTGTAGGCCAATCGGTCCACGTTGGCGTCCCAGGCCGCTTTGATACCTGTCCCGACGCAGTAATTGGGCTTGCCAGCAAGGTCCACGTCCTCGAAATCACAAAGGCCGACGGGCTGCACCATCACCGAAACGGCAGCCCCCATCATCACCCGCTCGCCAGAATTCGCTGAATTCCTCACAGGCAGGAAGTCCGATGATTGGTAGGAGACATAGTATTCGAGTCCCTCTCCAAATCGTTTATTCCCAGTGAGGTAGGCCTCCCAGCGCGCCGGGTCGTGATCTCGGAGGAAGCGATCAAACCAGGCATTGACGAACCCGCGAGCAAGGTATTGATGGGCTTCTCGGCTGAGCTCCTGCGATTCCGGCGGGAAGGTGGCATTGTCGGTGAAGAAGTAATGGTTCGCTCCATAGACCTCCACCAATTCACGGGGTGCCTGACGTGTTCCCCTGGCCCAGAGATCCGGCCCCTCTCCCTCGTAAAGGTCTCCGTCCCAGCTTCCATAGAGGCAGATGTGCGGCACCGCCACATTCAATGGATCGGTACCAAAATTGGCGGGGGACAGGGTGGCGACCGCCTTGATGGGGCGGTTATGAAAGTTGGGATTGTTGTTGCAGGCCCAGATGACCGAGCCTCCTCCCCTGCTGTGTCCGACCAAGGCGATCCTTGTCGAGTCGATGCGCTGGAAAAAGGGGCTGCCTGGCCGGCGATTTTCCTGGAGCATGTATTCGATCGTATGCAAGACGAGTTCACCTCGGTGTGGGATGCCCCATTGGGTTTCTGCGCCTTGGAGGGAATTGACGACGTCCAGGTTCACGGACACCACGATGTCGCCCCAGGAATTGAGGTGATGCGCGAGGAAGCTCATGCCCTTGTAGTTGTTGGGGACGCCGCTGGAAATGCGACCATGGGCGATCACCACCAAGGGATGCCGCTCATCGTCGAAGGCCGCGCAATTGGAATCCCGCGTCAGGTGGTAGGCCCTGGCGATGAAATCCACTTCCTCCGGCCCCCCGGTCGCATCCCTGAACTTGTACCGCTGCCCCGCGGGCACATCCCAGCTGCAAATCCGGTGAAAGACGCCATCGTCGAGCTTGGGCTTCTTGCAGGACGGCAAAAAAAGCAGGGCCAGCATTGCCGCCAAGATCGGCAAGCACCTGAGGCTGTGAGGAATGCAAAAGACCGGAGTGAAAGACATCGCTTCTCGCTTCATTTTTTTCAGCAGTGCGGTGAATATCATAAGGATGCCAAGGATCACCAAATTGCACATCAGATGTAGCCAATCCATTTTTTTCGGCATCTGCTACCAAATAGCGGGCCTTGGGCTTATTTTTGCCTCATTATCATCAGACTCTCATGTCGCTTCTACCATTCTACCGATTGGAAACAGATCGCTTTGTGATCCGTTGCTACGAGCCTGCCGATGCCGAGGTCATGTCGGCGACCATCCTGCGCAACCATGAACACTTGATCAAATGGATGCCTTGGGCGGTGAAGGATCAGCACACTGTGCCCTTTTGCCTGAACTTGATCCGCACGTTTCGCGGGAACTACGACCTGGGCACCGATTATCCCATGGCGATCTTCAACCGGGCGGATGGGACCTACGTGGGCGGCACAGGGCTGCACAACCGTGCTGGCAAGGGGGCCCTTGAAATCGGGTATTGGATCGATGAGAACAGGTGCGGGCAAGGATTCGCCACCCATGCGGCGGCCGCATTGACCAAGGCTGCGTTTGACTATTGCGAGATCCACCGCATGAACATCCACATGCAACTCGGCAATGTCGCAAGCCAGCGGGTGCCTGAGCGACTCGGCTACAAAATGGAGGGCCTGTTGCGCCAACACTACCCCCTCGCCGACAATCAGTTCGCGGACATTCTCTACTTCACCATGCTCCGCGAGGAATACGATGCCAGCGACCTCAAGCAGATGAATCTCAGGGCCTTCGGCTTTGACGGTGCCGAATTGAGCATCCCCGAACCCTCAAAGGCTGTACCTGCCTGACCACTGGTTTTGCCTTTCTCCCCTCCTGACAAGGTACGTTTCACGCAATCCAATGCCGCTGATTGCCAATTGACCGCGTGAGCTTCGTTGTGAGCCAATCGTCGTTTGATCGCAATCTTTTTATCTTGCAGCATGGTCAACGAATCAAATTCGAACCCGGGCATCAAGCGCTGGTCCTTCCTGCGGTCTGAGATGCCTTGGTTGCTTGGCCTTGCATTGCTGTTTCATCTCCTCGCCCAAGTTCACTGGGACAAGACTTGGAAGGATTTCCCCTACGATCCCGTCCTGCGCTGGTATGTGCCACTGGCATTCATCCTGGCTGCCGCTTACTCCGGGTTTTCCGCCCTGCCTGAGGTCCGCTTGACGCATCGCTTGAGGTTTCATCCCCGGACATTGATCGAGATCCTGGGAGGCTATCTCGCGGTGGCCTTCATCCGGAACTTCATCCCCATGAACTATGTGGACGATGCGGGGTTCATCCTCAGGTACTTCGACAATTTCGCAGAAGGCTGCTTCTTCTGTTTCAATGTGGAGGATGGCCCGGTTTTCGGCTTGTCGAGCTTCGCTTATGGCCTCCTCGGCGGGACCATTACATGGACGGGGATCCTCAGTTCCACAGCGGCCATGAACTTGCTCACCTACGCGGGGACATTTTTCACGGCATTCCTGCTGTTCCGCATCCTGCGGGAGGCGCTGCATTCGCCAGGTCTCGTGGCTATGACATGGGTGCTGGTGATGACGTCCAACCGATCCATGGCCATCATCTACAACTCTGGGATGGAGGCCCCGGTGCATTTCTCGATTTTGCTGGCGGCGATCCTCTTCTTTTTGCAGCGCAGGGAACGACTGATGTGGTTGTTCATGGCATTTTCGGTGATCTCCAAGCTGGATGCCGTGCCCCTGGTGCTCTCGCTGGCACTTTTCTGGGCGGTGGAGAACAGGGCCGACCTCCTGAATTTTGACTGGCACAAGCGCCGTTACCGGGAGGCTTTCCTCTATGGATTGGTGCCCGTTTTGATTTGGATACTCTTCGCTTGGGTGGTTTTTGGTAGCCCCATGCCGCAGTCGGCCTACGCCAAGCTGCATTACATGCCGCACCCCAAGGGGACGTGGTTTCCCTTCATCGAGGGATTCATCGAGAATGGCTTCCACTCCTTGTTTTTCGCGGGAGCTGGCATCTTGTTCTTGATGCAGGTGGGCTGGGTTGCCGCCAAACGCGAGGGAGGACGCAATCTGGTATTTGGGACGGCATTCATCGCCACGCTCCTCTTGTACTACTTCTACAATCCCGGCGAGCGAATGCAGTGGTACTATGTCCTACCGGAGGGGCTCATGCTCCTGACATTGGCGAGCGGCTTGCAATGGCTGGGGGATCGCATACCCGGACATGGTCGGTTGGTCGTCGCGGGATTGGCAGTGGGTGCGGCGGGGATATTCACGTGGACCAACCTCTGGGGTGAAATGAAATGGGCGGACACCTTCAGGTCAGTGGTGGAAGGCGAGCGCAAGAAAATCGGTGAATACTTGAAACCCAGGGTCCCGGAGGGCGACACGTTGCACGCCAGTCATGGCCTGATCGGATGGCCGATCGAAGGCTATGTCCTCGACGAAACCGGGCTGAATTTCAAGAAGGACACCACTTCCAGCCATCGAAATGAGGCTTTTTGGGCGCGCTACCACGCCAATTGGGTCGCCATGCACGGCCACAATTGGGAGGTGGACAAGCTCAATGCCTACCCTTATTCCCTGGATACCTCCTTCTTCGAAATCTGCACCTATGGCCTGCCTGCATGGCGCATCTTCCGCCGCACGCCCAGCATGGATGAGAGCAGCGGCACCTATTTCATCAACGCAAACATCGATGTGATCGGGGATCAGATGGAAGTCTTCCCGGAACCCGGCAGCTTCTGCCATGTGAAGGCCAATGCATTCACCTTTGTCCGGCAGAATTACAACAAGCGGGAGGAGAAAATCACGCTGGCCCTGATCCGTCACGACGTGGATTATCAGGTGCATATCAAGGACGTCTTTCCCGGAGATACCACCCTGTGGGAGAAGACAGTGACGGTCAAGCACCGATTTGAGCCTGGCACCACCCGCCTCATGCCCCTGACGATTCCGCTGCTCCGGAACAATGTCCCCGCCAATCTTCCAGCTGGACCGCGGTACATCATCCTCACCTTCACCGAGAGCTATGGGAAGGTGGGCCTCTACGACCCGGCGATCACCATCTTGAGAAAGGATCCTTGAGACCTTACCGCTCAATCGCGAGGCGCTGCGCCCCGATTCCCTCGACCAACACGATGTAAATCCCGGCCGGCAGGTGCTGCAGGTCCAATTGTGCCTCCGATTGGCCATTGGAAATGCGTCCGTTCCAGACATTGCGGCCTTGCAAGTCGAGTACCTGCATGGCGAGTTCTTTCCGTGTCGGCTTGTCGAGCCGCAGGGAGACCACACCGCTCGTTGGGTTGGGGAATAGTCCCAGCTTGGCCGCCAGTTGAGCTTCGCCGCGTCCAGCAAGGATGGAAAGGCAACTCTTGTCCAAGGTATTTTGCCACCATGATCGGACTGCCACGGCATCGGTCTTCAACTTGCACACGCTGCCCAGGTTGTCATTGTAATTGGCGCGGGAAAATACCAATGCAACATCCAGTGTGGCGGTGCCGCCCACCGGAAACTGAACTGGGCCGTATTCCTGGATCATCTTCCGATCAAAGGGCTGATTCCCAGCTGACAGCTCGCTCCATCCCTGCTGATCCCCGGGCGAGCACCATCCTGCATTGCCTGAAAACGCATAGTTGGTGATGGGACCAGGGCCGGAACCATGGTAGCCATCCTGCCCATTGTTGACCATGTGGGTACTGTCCATCCAAAAGTTCCCGAGGTAATTGTAATAGTCATGTGCCGCAATCGGATTCCCCATCGTACCAAATGCGTTTTCATGGTAAATCATTCCGGTCATCTGCTGAATGCCCGCACCGGGAAGAACCAGGCTGCCCAGCGCCGGAGGATTCATTCCATACCCTCGATCCGATTCATCGTTTGCATCGCCATTGTAAACAAATGCCAGGCCCAAAGCCGAATCGGAGCCAATGTAGTCATCGGCATAGTTGCCCAAATCCATCTCCCTCCAGAATCCAATCCGAAGGCTGTCGAACGAGTGGGTGGAGCGGTTGCTGATTTCATAGTGGTAGAAGGTGGCATAGTCCAGCGAGCTGTCGGGGCAGGGCGTTTGGTCGCAATCCACCGCATAGGCCATGGCCTCCACCTGCAACGGAAATGCCTCCCCTCCACTCCCGGTATGTACGCCATTGTCATTGAACACCCACCACAAAGCAGCGTCGCCAGGAATGCAAGGGTAGTCTCCGTCGCCCGCAGGGTCATAGACGCCGTCTTGATCGATGTCCACATAAGGGGCAAGCTGTGCATCCTCCCCGGCTGAGATGTTCCCGTTTCCCGGCCAGGACTGTATGTCCGGGTATCGCGTGAAATCCACCGACTGACTGCCAAAGTCTTGCTGGAATTGCTGTACATCCTTGCGGGTCACCTTCCAGACTTTTTGCCAGGGCATGCCTTCCATGACATTGGTGGCCAGGGAAAAGAAGGCAAACTGGTTCATGCTCCTGTTGAACCCGAAGCAGAGCCTCCCATTTTTGTAAGCCGCTGGCAGTCCCGCCTTCAGTGGATTGTAGTACCGGTATGCTCCTGTGACAAAATTGAAAGAATAGGGACGCGAGTTAAAGTTTTCGTTGCCAACAATGAGGGCCTCCTGAGCCCCTGTCAAGGCAACGAGGTGGCCTGCTGCGGGTTCTGGCAAAGTCGGGCCAGCAGTGATGGTGTCGGCAATAGGGTCGTAGAAATCAGTGAACTCACCACCTGCCAACGGAAATCCACCCGTGATCCATACGTTGCCATTGGGCAGTAGGAGAAGCCTTGGAGCATACGGCCTGCTGATGGACATGCCTGCCCTCACTGTCCAAGTGTTCAAGGTCGGGTCATACAATTCCGCAGTGAGGGACGAGCCACCCACCAGCAATACCTTTCCATTTGGTAGCACTGCGGCAGCGGCCTTTGACCTGGGAATGCTCATATTGGCCTTGGCGACATGCTGCCCAGTGGCTGGATCGTACTCCTCCGACGACAGGTGCCCCATGATCAGCACCTTGCCATTTGGCAGTTCCACCAAGGTCGGGTAGTTGGAAAAAGCGGTGTTCAGCGTATCGAATCTTGAGATGGTGAACCCCGCCGAATCCAAGACAATGACATGTGAAGGGTCTGCGCTACCCAATTTCCAACCTAGCAGAAGGACGTTTCCGTTCGCAAGTTCCTCCGCTACGATGGAATTGAAATCCGTAGAATAAGACCGAACAATCTTGGTCTGGGTCTGAGGATCGTACACCTCAATCGCCCGAGGACGCACAGCGAGCATCTTGTCGCTGGACAGCCAAAGCAGTCCATCTTGCAGGCAATCCGTGATCGTGGAAAACGGCAAGTCGCAGGTGTCCTGACCCGCAGGGTGAAAGGGGCCCAGAAAGTAGTCGTCGCCACTCTGTCGGTAGGTTGCACCGCTGACATGGAGTTGGCCAGTCTCGTCCATCCCACCAATCCACAATGCGTTCGCGAAGTTCGCATGCAGCCCAGATCCAGCAGGTACCTCGTAACGAGGATTCGAAATCAGGTCCCAAAACTGGTCCCCTGAGTTGATGATGAGGGCGTTGACCTTATTGACGTTCAGATCAGCGCCCACTAAGCCAGGGCATTGTCCCCAGCAGGGATTGATCGTCAATAGAAAAATGCAAGCAAAGCAGGCCAGATGAATTCGGTTCACCTTCATAGAATTTCCAGACAAAACCACAGAGTAGTCACCAATTGAAGAAACAATATCCTCAAATGCAGCCTACTATGCAAATTTTATTCTACTGCCTGACCATGCGCTCCACCCACACCCCGCTGCCATCCATCCAGCGGACGAGGTAGATGCCGGGGGTAAGGCTCCCGGTCTCAAGGCGCACTTGACTCGTACCCACTGCCAGATCCTGCTCCATGACGCGGCGCCCTTGCATGTCCCAAACCTCCAATGTCCCAACGTCAACCACTGGCTGACCACGGTCCACGATAAGACCAGAGCCGCTGTTCGGATTGGGAATGAGGCGCAGACCGTCGATTTTCGCCAAAGGCTTGTCGGTGCCCACGAGCATATCGAAGCAGCTCCGGTCAACTTGGTTTTGCCACCATGGGATGATGTTCGCTGTCGCTGCCTTCAATCCGCACACGCTGTTCAGGTTGTCCGTGCCACGTACCCAGGGCATGGCCAAGTCGAATTGAATTCGCTCTCCCGGTTGTAGTGAATAGCCATGGGAGCCTACCAAGAGCGACCGGTCCGACGGGGTATTGCCGATGGCAGCCTCCGACCATCCCGCCAACTGCCCACCACAAAACCCATCAGAACTCGGATACATGGCGGAAACAGGCGCACCGGAACCCGTGCCGGGATGCCCATTCGCGCCGTTGTTCACCAAGTGTTGCCCATCGATCCATGTCGAGTTGAGATAGTCGTAGTAATCGTCCGGAGCATTGGGGACACCTACAACCGAGAAGTTATTCTGGTAATACATCATCGAGAACCGTCCGGTCGGTTGCGCATTGGGGAGGATGGATACACCGAACGCTGGGGGCTGCAGGCCGTATCCAGCTGGCAAGTCGTCAGTGACATCGCCATTGTATGCATAGCCCAGTTGGAGGGTGCTATCACTTCCGATGTAGTCATCGTAGTAGTTCCCGAGGTCGGTATCAAAATACGCCCCCATTCGCAGGTCTTGATAGGTATTGCTGCTCTTGTTGGTGATCTCGTAGTGCAGGAAGGTGGTGTAATCCACGGAGGTGTCCGGGCAGGTCGTTTGTCCACAATCAAATGCATAAGCCATCGCCTCCACTTGGATGCCGAGGGGTTGCCCCTGTGTCTGTCCGTGCAATCCCTGATCATTGAACACCCACCACAGCGCCTGATCGCCCACGATGCATGGATAGTCGCCATCGCCTGAGGGGTCGTACCGACCATCCATGTCCACATCTATAAAAGGTGCGAGGTTCCTGTCCTCCCCCAGCAACTCGTCACCGTGTGCGGGCCAGACCTCGATGTCGGGATAGTGGCTGAAATCCACCGTGTTGGCCAGGAAGTCGGCGCGAAATTCATCGATTTCTGCCTTGCTCACGCGCCATACTTGCCTCCACTTGTCATCGTACATGAAATCACCGACAGCCCTCATCCTGCGGAAACCCCGTCCACCAGCCTGCGCCACCAACACCGTGTCTCCATTCAGCAACACGCAGTTTGTCCCGAGGCGAAATTTCCTGATGGGGACAAACGTGTTGGATGACTGCCGGTACAGGTTGATGAAATTGGTCATCCAAGCAGTGAACTTGGCAACCACTACAATGTCGCCGTTGGACAGGGAGGTGGCGTTGCAATCTCCTGCAGGATTGATGAGGTAGGGACCCGGGCTGACGGTGTTGGAGACGGGATCATAGATTTCCACCAAGGAGTCCAAGGTCGTTCCCCCGATGATCAGATAAGTTCCGTTCGCGCGCCTCACCGTCGTGGGGGCGTTGCGGGCCACAGCCAGGTCAGGACCTGGGAACCAATAGCCAAGGGTATCATCAAATATCTGCGTGCGCAAAGTATAGCCCGTGCCTCCGAGGCTTTGTCCTCCGCCGAATGTGATCACATCGCCATTGGGGCGCTTGACTGTGGCATGCCGCTGACGCGGGTAGAGCATATCGGGGACCGCGGTAGTGGTATTGTTGGTCACATCCAGCACCTCGCAACCCACGACTCCAGCGATCAAAACCTTGCCATTGTCCAATTGCGTGGCGGAGCTCTCCTTGTGAAACCAAGTCAAGGTCGGGCCAGAAATGAAACTGTAGGACACGGTGTCCATGTACATGATGGGGTTCTTGTTGGGATAGTTGTCGTCGCCATAGAGCAGGATACGCCCATCGGCGAGTTCATAGGCTCCGACCCAGCCCCGCGGCGCGGCAAAGGGCCGGACCAAAGTCTGCAGCGTGACCGGGTCGTAGATCGTGACTTGGTTGCTATCCACGACCAGGACATCTCCATTTGCTAGGCGGATCAGGCCGTTCCTGAAAATCTCCGTGCTGGCAGAGAAGTGCACCGGACAGTCGTAGGAAATGGGCTGCCGCATGGGTCCGGTGTAGTAGTCAGTCCCTGTCTGCTCGTAGTTGGCAGCGGCCACATGCAACTGACCCTGCGAATCCAATCCACCTACCCACAAGCCTGCGGCGAAAGTGGAAATCTTGCCGGAGTTTTTGGGGACGTAGTACCTTGAAGCGGAGACCCTGTCCCAAAACATGGAACCCCCGTCGTCAAAGCGGGCATTGACCTGATTGATGTCGAGTTGGTTGTAGGCACTGGTGAGGCACTGTGCCCTCAGGAGCGGTACCGACAGGATATTCAGACAGAGAAAAAGGAAAACAAGTGGTTGGTCGAACTTTCGCATCGTTAAAGCATTTGCATCAAATTACAGCAACGCCACGATACGGTTTTCGCCAAAAATCCTACCGCTGTTACACAGTTGGGATGATCACACGCGGATCAGGATCTCCGCAGCGCGCTCAAGCGTGGAGTTTTCCTTGGCGAAACAGAATCGCAGCACCTTGTTGTCCTCACCGCTGTGGTAGAAGACGGATACCGGGATGGCAGCCACACCTTTTTCATTGGTGAGCCATTCGGCAAAAGCACGGTCACCCTTGTCACTGATGTTGTTGTAGCGCATCAGCTGGAAATAGGTGCCCCGGGTGGCGAGCGGCTCGAATCTGCTCTGCCGCATCAATTGCAGGAAGTAATTACGCTTTTCCTCGTACATCTTCCGCAAGTCGTGGATGCTCGTACGGTCCTTCATGTACTCGGAGATCGCCCACTGGAACGGGGTGCTCGTGCTGAAGGTCACGAATTGGTGCACCTTGCGGAACTCTTTGGAGAGGTAATCTGGTGCAATGCAGTATCCCACCTTCCAACCTGTGGCGTGGAATGTCTTCCCGAATGACGACACCACAAAGCTGCGCTGTGCCAGCGCCGAGTGCCGGAGGATGCTCTGATGCTGCTGCCCATCGAAGATGATGTGCTCATAGACCTCATCACTCAGGATCACGATGGGGTTGCCTTGGACAATCTTTGCCAGCTGATTCAGGTCGTCCTCCGTGAGGGTGCTGCCCGTGGGATTGTGGGGCGAGTTCAGAATGATCATCCGTGTGCGAGAATTCACACACTTCTTCACATTCTGCCAATTGATCTTGTAATCGGGGAACTCCAGGGAGAGGTAAATGGGCACTCCGCCGAAGAGTTCGATGACCGGAACGTAGGAATCGTAGCAGGGTTCGAAGACAATGACCTCATCGCCTTCGCGGATGGTGGCAGCGATCGCGCAGAAGAGCGCCTCGGTCCCGCCGCTCGTCACCGTGATATCGGTTTCCGGGTCGGGCTGGATGCCATAACATTCATTAGCCAGTTCGGCGATTTGATTCCGGAGCGCAGGCAGGCCAGTGGCGGGGGCATATTGATTGAGTCCCTTGGACATAGCCTCCGTGACCAATGCAGTCATGCGAGGGTCCATCGGGAAGTCGGGAAACCCCTGCGATAGGTTGATCGCACCATGTTTCGCAGCCATGGCGGACATGACAGAAAAGATCGACGTCCCCACAGATGGGAGCTTGGATTCGAATCCGACTTTGGTCATAACACTTTGTCCAGACTTCTCATTTTCACCCTTGCGGCTTCATTTCATGGGGGGTGGTATCACTACCGAGCCACTGCCCACAAAATTGTTCACCCAGAACCGCCACGAATATCAAAAATACCGCCCAATATTCATACTCTGAATTATTTTTTTATACATTTGCTGCCTGTTAATTCCGATCAGTGTCTATTGTTAAAACACAATCAATGAAGAATTTGTTCCCTTTTGCCAATGGCATCAAGGCGCCTATTTTCATCATGGGAGCCGCGGCTGTGATGGCCTTCAGCGCCTGTACACCCGAGGGCGTGATCAATAAGACCAAATACAATGGCGAGAAAATCACGAATACTTGTGACTCCTTCAAGGAGGAGATCCAAGCCATCGTGAGCGCCAACAGCAACACTGCCAAGCTCGTGGTCGCGGAAGAGAACAATTCCGACATCGACTACTACTACCTCGAGCCCGCGCAGTACGAGATCAAGGACGAGGTCCTCAACTTCCGCCTCGCAGGCGACTTGGAGTATGAGAAATACCTCACCAAGGGTGTAGCCATCACCGTCAAGGCGACCTACAATTCCTTGGATCACCTGAACAGCATGGAGAAGTCTCCCAGCGGCGACGTGGGCTCGGTCAAGGTGGACCGCGCTTACTATGATGCCAACAAGGAGCCTGTCTTCATGTACAAGATTCCGCTCGCAGTGAGCGAGAAAGACCTGAGCGGCAAGCAAATCAAGCTGAGCTTCACGGTCGAGAAGTACAACAAGAAGGGCACCAAGAAGAAAGTCCTCTGCAACAGCCAAGAGGTTCCGCTCGGCCCCATCAGCCCGGCTTGCTGCACCTTCCAACCCTGGGACGGCGCAAATCCCGAGTCTGTGATTGCCTTGCCCGACGTCAAGATCAACGACGAAAACTACAAGTACCGCGGCTTCACCGGCACCCTGGACCTCATCTTCCCCGAGAACTCGGTGAAGTTTGACCAGAACCTCCTCACCACCGCCATCAAGGACTACATCAAGAAGTACACCGATGTCGGCTACAAAGTCACCAGCATCAACCTCGAAGGCTGGGCATCCCTCGGTGGCAAGGAAGACAAGAACCAAGAGCTGAGCGAGCGCCGCGCCAAGGCTGTCTATGACGACCTGAAGAAGTCCCTCTCCGACAGCACCATCGAAGTCACCTCCGCTGGTCGTGGCGAAGACTGGAACCGCCTCACCCTGCTCACCAAGGCTAGCGCCCTCAGCGGCGAAGAGCAACAATCCGTCCTCAACATCGCCAACGGTGCTGGCACCAACGACGAGAAAGAGGCTGAGATGCGGAAGCTCGCTTTCTGGAAGAAGCTCGTGGACGAAGTGATCGTGAACACCCGCCACACCTTCGCTACCTTCAAGTTTGACTACGCTCCCGACAAGATGTGGGTCGAGTACTACCCGAGCCAAATGCCTGTCATCAGCGACGAACTCGTCCGCGTGGCCAATGAGACCATGACTGTGGGTGCCTACAAAGAAGGCGGCGACCTCAAGAAAGGCATGCGCGTACTGGACATCCTGATCGGCAACAACAAGAAGCCCAACCTCTTCGCCATGCGCTCCACCTACCAGTTCGGTAGCGGCAACTTCCAAGGCGCCATTAAGGACATCGACGATGCCCTCGCCCTGGACAACAACAACATGCAGTACGCCCTGGCAGCTCTGGCTTACAAGACCAAGTACGCCAACAACTACACCCTGGACCAGCGCATGGAGATGATGGATCAGTACAACGACTACGCTGTCCGCTACCCGGACAACAAGAGCCTGTACTTCAACCGTGCGGTCATGATGGACAAGATCGGCTTCATCTCCGGCGCCCTCGCCGAGTACGATGAGCTGCTCGAAGGCTCCACCCCCAGCGCCGCCAATCTCAACAACCGCGGTGTTGCCAAGCTGAAGACCATGCGTACCACTGAGGCTGAAGCCGATTTCCTTGCCGCTCTCGACAAGGACAACACCTTGGCTCCTGCCTACTTCAACCTCGCCCTCATCTACGCTTACCGCGGCCTTACCAACAAGACCGTCGAGCATCTGCAGAAGGCCATCGACCGCGACGCCACCCTCAAGGGCCGCGTTGCTTCCAACCCCGCCTTCTCCGTGATGAAAGGCAACCCCGAATTCCAAAAATTCCTCCGCTAAGCCTACCGGCAAGGCAGAATAGGAAGAGGCAGCGCGCAGGCGCTGCCTCTTTTGTTTTGCGCCCCGCCAAACCCAAGGCCTCACCCCTACGAGCACAACAACCACCTCAAAAGAAAAATTCTCAAAATTTTTAGCAATTCCCGCCCCGCATTTCCATGATTCATTGTTAATTGTCAATGATTCATTGAAAAAGATCATCCATATCGACATGGACGCCTTCTACGCCTCGGTGGAGCAGCGGGACAATCCCTCCTTGCGCGGCAAGCCGATCGCGGTGGGGGGCAGCCCAGGTGGCAGGGGCGTGGTCAGCACAGCGAGTTATGAAGCGAGGAAGTTTGGCGTGCGCTCAGCCATGCCCTCCCTGACCGCGCAGCGGCTCTGCCCCCAACTCATCTTTGTGCGGCCGAGGATGGATGCCTACAAGACCGTCTCCGGCCAAATCCGGGCAATCTTCCATCGGTACACCGATTTGGTCGAGCCCCTCTCTCTGGATGAGGCCTACTTGGATGTGACCGAAAACAAGCCGCAGATGTCCTCAGCCATCGCCATCGCGAGGGATATCCGGGCAGCCATCCTCGCTGAGACAGGATTGACAGCCACCGCAGGCGTCTCCTTCAACAAGTTCCTCGCAAAAATGGCCTCCGGCCACAAGAAACCCAACGGCCTGAATTTCATCTCCCCGGAGCAGGCACAGGATTTCATCGACAGCTTGCCGATTCACAAGTTTCACGGGATTGGCGAGAAAACGGCAGAAAAGATGAAAGCCCTCGGTATCCACACGGGCTTGGACCTACGGAACCAAGATGTGCGGGTGCTGATGCGGCACTTTGGGAAGTTTGGAAGGTATTACCACCAAGTCGCCCATGGGATCGATGAGCGGGATGTGATTCCGGAGCGCCCCACAAAATCCGTGAGCGTGGAGGACACCTTCCTTGAAGACACGAGCGACTTGGAGGTCTTGGATGCGGAGATCGAGCGCCTCACGGGTATGCTACGCCGCCGCCTTGACCGCAACGAGCTCACAGGCAGGACAGTGACCCTGAAGGTGAAGTACGGGGATTTCCAGCTCGTCACACGCAGCGAAAGCTCCGAAAACTACCTCACGGACATTGAAGTGATTGCTGCCAGAGCCAAGGCGCTCCTTCGCAAGACAGAGGCCGCAAGCAGACCAGTGAGATTGATTGGCGTGGGCATCTCCAATTTCGAGCAGGAACGCACTGCTATCAGGCCCGGCGGGCAAATGGAGCTGCCATTCCTCGATGAAGGAGAAACTGCGATCTAACCCGTAGGCTACCGGGTCGCAGTGATGGTGTAGGAGTCATCTTGCTCCTTGGCCACAAGCCTTGATTTGAGCCAGAGGACGGCATCCTCACCGAAAATCTTCCGTGCAAAGCTCAACATCGGCCGCGGACGGAAAATCTCCGCACTGACATCCGAGACATTCACCCATCCCGATCGACGTGCAAATATCCTGCCGTCCACCTTGCTGAGGGCCTGATGCTTGCTCAGTGAGATCGTATCAATGATCTCCTTGGACCAAGGGGTCTGGAAAACAGGCACTTTCGAGGTCGATGTGATCAGTGGATAGTCCGTCACCCATTCATTGAAGAGCTTTTGCACCTCGACCTTTTGGAATGTGATGTTCTTGAACCCGCACTGCTTCAGGATCACCTCCATGAAGGTGAAATTGGGCAGGTACATCAGGTCCATGTTCTCATTGTGGACATAGTGGAGGAATGGCTTTCCCTCCTTGCGGCGCATGAGTCCGTCCCGGATGATCAACCGCTCGCCGCAGACGGATGAGATCGACTTGATGGCGCCAGGAATGTCTCCCAGCCAATTCATCACATCGCCGAGGATCACGACATCGTATTGCCTGCCAAGCTGTTCCGCGTCGTAGAGGCTCATGCTCCTGAACTCTACTTTGGAATTCAAGGCCTTCTTGGCCAATTGGCAGCCGATCGGACTCCAACCCGAGGTATGCTTGTATTCAGCGCTCTCGGTGTAGAGGTCAATCCCCAGGACTTCTCGCGCACCGATGCGCTCCGCATGGAAGGCATTGATGCCATCGTTGCTGCCGATGTCCAACACGGATTTCCCGGTCAGGTCCGTCGGGAAGCTGGATATGTCCCAGTAGTTGTCACTGAGATACCCAGGAGTGACAAAGCCCTCTCGAATGGGAATTCGATGGCGCCATGAATGATAGCCCAAGATTTCATCGAATTCACCCGGACGAACGAGGCATTCGATCTTATCGTAAATCTCCTTCATCCGAATCCTACAATTGTGGTAGGGAAATCAAGCCTACTGATCGATCTGAACACTGTCTTAAAAACGCCTTAGAGATGAGCGGCCAAGATGCTGAAATGTTTTCCATTTGCCTAATGTTCAACGCCTCTTTTTCCAACTCTTTCAACCACTGCGGAGCATTTGGTAGGCACCAGCAACTATGAGCACTCAAATTTGGGTGTTTTCCTGAAAAATTGGGTAAGGGAAATTTGAGTTGATGCTGGGATTCTGCCATATTCAACATGTGATTTCCGCCCTGATACGGAGCCTTTCTGCTAAGTCTGGGGAGCTTTTTGACTTCCCCATAAAGGGTACATTTCCACCACGCATAGACCTGTCGGTCCACAACGTCCGCAACACGGGTCCGACGCCTTACAACCGGGCTGAACTGACCCAATTCGTTGAGGATCGTCGCGCAGCAACGCATTCGCGCATGGTCTGGGGAGGATATCAGGAGCAAAGGCTCATCTACGGCAACAGCAGCATTTTCCATCAGGAGCAAAGTCCCCGAAACATTCACCTGGGCCTGGACTTCTGGATGGATGCGGGCGAAAAAGTGTACAGCCCCCTTGATGGGACCATCCATAGCCTCCAAGATAATGACGCCTTCGGGGATTATGGCCCGACAATAATTGTTCAGCATTGGGTGCGCGGCACTGCCTTTCACCTGCTTTACGGGCACCTAGGCCGGGCCTCCCTCCTACCTTGGCAACCCGGACAGCAAGTCACGAAGGGGGACCTTATTGGCTGCCTAGGAGCTCCGGATGAGAATGGCAATTGGCCTCCGCACCTTCATTTTCAAATCATCATCGACATGGAAGGCAAGCAAGGCGACTACCCCGGCGTCTGCTCCGTGGAAACCCTCAAGCACTACTCCAACAATTGCCCGGATCCAAGGTTCCTGTTGGGGCTGTGAGCTGATTCTAGGATCAGAATTATGGAATTGACTGAATTGCAGAAAAAAATCGGCCTTCCCGTGTTGCGAGGAAGGCCGATTCGGTGAATTCAGTGAATTCAGTGAATTCTGCTCAAAAGAGGATGTTGTTGGGTGTCCGCGGGTAAGGGATCACGTCGCGGATGTTTTTCATCCCGGTGAGGTACATCACGGCCCTTTCGAAGCCGAGGCCAAAGCCTGCGTGCGGGAACGTCCCGAAGCGGCGCAGGTCGGTGTACCATTGGTAATCGTCGGGGTTCAGGTGATGGAATTCCATCATCTTCAGGAGGACATCCGGGCGCTCCTCGCGTTGGCTACCGCCGATGATCTCGCCGATGCCGGGCACGAGCACGTCCATGGCGCGGACGGTCTTGTTGTCATCGTTGAGGCGCATGTAGAAGGCCTTGAAGTCCTTGGGGTAGTCCATTACGAAGACGGGCTTCTTGCAATACTCCTCGGCGAGGTAGCGCTCGTGCTCGGTCTGCAAGGAAATGCCCCATTCGGGCGCGTATTCGAAGGTTCTGCCAGACTTCTTCAGCACCTCGATGGCCTCGGTATAGCTCATCCGGGCAAATTCGTTCTCCAGGATGTTCTGGATGCGGGGCAGGATGCCTTGGTCGATCCATTGGTTGAAGAATTCCATCTCCTCGGGGGCGCGGTCAAGCACATAACGGAAGATGAACTTGAGCATGTCCTCGGCGAGGTTGGCATCGGCTTCGAGGTCGGCAAATGCGATCTCCGGCTCGATCATCCAAAACTCGTTCGCGTGGCGGGCAGTGTTGGAGTTCTCAGCGCGGAAAGTCGGGCCAAAGGTGTACACGTTGCGGAAGGGAACGCAGAAAGGCTCCACGTTGAGCTGACCACTCACGGTCAGGTAGCCCTTGCGGCCGAGGAGTTCGTCCGACCAGATGACATTGCCATCCTTGTCGTACTTGTATTCCTTGGGCTCCAGGGTCGTGACTCGGAACATCTCGCCTGCTCCCTCGGCGTCCGCGCTCGTGATGATGGGCGTGTGGACATAGACGAAGTCACGCTCCTGAAAGAATGTGTGGATCGCATGGGCGAGCAGGGAGCGCACCCGGAACACAGCCATGAAGGTGTTGGTGCGCATGCGCATGTGGGGGATTTCCCGGAGGAATTCCATGGTCATGCGCTTGTTTTGGATGGGGTTGCTCAGGTCCGCAAAGCCCTCGATGATGATCTCCTCGGCGACGATGTCGTGGTCTTGGCCCTTGCCCTCGGACTTTTGGAGGCGGCCACGAACCGTGATGCTGGAGCCAAGGCTCAGGCGCTTCACATCGTCAAAATTCGAGAGGTCCGACTTGGCGACCACCTGCATGTTGGTGTAGAAGGTGCCATCATTGAATTGGAGGAAGGCCACATCCTTCTGGTCGCGATTACCGCGAACCCAGCCCTTGACCTCAATCGGTTTTCCCAAAAGCTCCGCTGGTGTGCGGAACATGTCTTTGACTCGTGCTGCTGCGTACGTCATCGTGGTGATTGAAAAATTTTGGCAAAAGTAGTGAAAATCGAATGATTTGGGAGGAATGATCCGATCATCTGCCCGAATCCGTAGGTATTCCGCGCCAGCCACAGGGCGTATGGTTTTTTGCTATATTGACTCCCACCAAAGTTTTTCACCACATGAACGCGAACACGCAAGAGATTCGTTGGGGTGCGATTGCAAGCCTCATCTTCCTCGACTTGGCTATCCTCATCAGCTGGATGGCCTACCATGAGTATCAGCCCGCGCTGCTTACCTTGTTCAAATTCACCGAGTTCACTGTTCCGCTTGCCATCCTGCAAGGGGTGATTCTCTTCGTCACGCCGCCCATCGCCGGACTCGCCGCGGACCGCATGATCAAGCGGGGTGGCAACCGACTGCCCGTCGTCACCATCGGCATCAACTTCGTTTCCATGGTTTTCATGGTGGTGGCGGTGACCGTTTTTGCCGAGCCCGGCGGAATTATTCGGCTACTTTTTCCGGTCATGGTTGCCCTGTGGCTGATCGCGATGAACATTTTCCACAGCCCGGCGATTTCGACCGTGGAGACATTTGTCCCGGAGAGCAGGATGCCGATTGTGGTCGCGTTGTTCGTGATCTTGGCGGACCTGGTGGCAGCATTGGAGCCGGTGTTGCTGGATTTGATCCACTTCTTTGGTGGGCCACTCACATTTGCCGTTGGCGGTGTGCTGGTGTTCACCTCGGGCACGCTTTTCGCCAGGGTTTCCAAGTCGATCGTCTCCCAAGGCGACACCTCTGCACCCAGCGAAAGCGCCGACCGCAAATCCAATTTCCCCCTCGTTTTCCTTCTGGGGCTGATCGTAGGTGCCGCAACGACTGTCTTTTTCAAGCTGTTCCCAAATTGGCTGAATGACAGCGCTGTGCCCACGGTGATGTTTCCCGAGCTCAAGGCAACCTGGGCCGAGCTGTGGAATGTCGCCGCAGGCGTGACCAATGGCGCGCATTATTCGGCGGTGTTCACGAGCGTGCTGATCGCCGCTGCGGCAGTGCTGTCCTTGCCCATGGGCTTCCTTGCCGCCAAAGTTGGCCCGCGCAGGATGGCGATTGCGTCCGCGCTGATCATGGTCTCCATCATCAGCGGCCTGCAATACAGCCACGGCACACCTGCACTGATCCTGTACTGCCTGTTCCCAATCGCCTTTTCAGCTGCCTCCGTCACTCTACTCCCCATAGCCTTCACCAACCTGGAAAAGCGGCACCTGGTGTTTGGAATCGGGATCTTCTTCTCCGGGGTGGAACTGCTGAGCAGCGTGGTGGACGTGCTGAATGTGTGGTGATTGTCAGGCGGACACCACTGCCTGCAAAAAATACTCCTTGATCAGGTCCTTTGGGATGACATCGTTTCTGTTGGTGCTCGCCCAAGGCTTCTCTTGGTGCGTCATGTCGCGCAGCTTCCAAGCGGAAAACTGCCCAAACACCTCGTACACCTCATTCATGACTTCTATCTGCTCGGGCGCAAAAATGCTTCCATCGAAATCCACGGGAGGCTCAATTCAAATCTACCAACCGAATCTTAAAAAGAAGATCAGAAAACGGCGGAATCTCACCAGCGACATTCTCTCCATAAGCCATCGAAGCGGGCAGCCAAAAATATCCCTCCTCCCCTACCTGCAGCAGCCCCACGGCGCGGTCGAAGCCCTCTACCACTTCATTGTTGGCGAATTTGTAGCGGAAGGGTTTCTTGCCTGACATGTTCCCATCGAAGATGGTGCCGTCCTGGAGGTAGCCCTCGTAGAAAACGCCGACCTTATCGCCAGCAATGGGCTTGGGCGCGTCCGCCGTGGCTTGTCCTTGGATCAGCACGAAGCCAAATCCATCCTCTTCATAGACCATGTCCATGGCCGGCAATTCCTTCCGATCACGCTTGGGGTCGAGCTTGATTTCGTCGATGAGCAAGCCCTTGTTGTCCCAAGTTCGGAAGGAAACGACCATACCCTTGGCATCGTGCACGACTTCTGCCTTGATCTGCCCGGAGGCATCCTTCCATACATGCCGTCCCACCTTCAAGCGCTCCTGTGCCTCGCCCTCGTGCGTCACCTGAGCCTGCCCCAACAAGCCACAGCCCAATACCATCAATACCAAAAGGATCCTTTTCATACCCCAATATAATGAAAACAGCACCGCGAACACCTCAAGGTTCGCAGTGCTGCCTTCGACAGAGAGTGTTCCTAGTCGCCAATCACTTGGACTTGGCCCAAGTGTCGCGCAGGTTCACGGTGAGGTTGAACACCTTCTTGGAATCGGTGCTATCAGGATCGACCACGAAGTAGCCCTTGCGCATGAATTGGAAGCGGTCGCCGAGATTGGCTTGGCCCAAGCTGGGTTCCGCCTTCGCATTCGGAATCACCACCAGCGAATTCGGGTTGATGAATTCGACGAAGTCCTTGTCCTGTGCGGCACTCTCTCCATCCGGATCCTCCACACTGAAGAGGCGGTCGTACTGACGCACCTCCACATCCACGGCATCCGCGACACTCACCCAGTGGATGGTGCCCTTGACCTTCTTGCCGCTCGTGTCCTGACCGCTCCGGGAGCTGGAGTCGTAGGTACAATGCACCTCGGTCACGTTGCCATCGGCATCCTTCACGAAGTCGGTGCATTGCACGATGTAGGCGCCTTTCAGGCGGACTTCCAAACCCGGCGCGAGACGGAAGTAGCCCTTGGGTGGGTTTTCCTCGAAGTCGTCGCGCTCGATCCAGAGTTCCTTGCCGAAGGGCACCATCCGATTGCCAGATGCGGGATCTTCGGGATTGTTTTCGATTTCCATTTGCTCCTTGCGGCCCTCCTCCCAGTTGGTGATGACCAACTTGAGCGGATCGAGGACGGCCATGGCGCGGGTCGCGATCTTGTTCAGGTCTTCGCGGATGAGGAATTCGAGCAGGGAGTAGTCGGTGACGGATTTCACCTTGGTGACGCCTACGCGCTCGGCGAGATTACGGAGTGAGGCTGGAGTATAGCCACGGCGACGCAAACCACAGATGGTCGGCATCCGGGGATCATCCCAGTCACTGACATAACCTTCGGTCACCAGTCGCAGTAGCCTGCGCTTGCTCATCACCACATAGCTCAGGTTCAGGCGAGAAAACTCAATCTGACGGCTGGGGAAAATGCCCAATTTGTCAATGAACCACTCATACAGCGGACGGTGCACCTCAAATTCCAGCGTACAGATGGAGTGCGTCACCTTCTCGATGGAGTCGCTCTGCCCGTGGGCATAGTCATAGGTCGGGTAGATCACCCATTGGTCGCCGGTGCGGTGGTGGTGCTTCTTGAGAATGCGGTAGAGGACCGGGTCACGCATTTGCATGTTGGGGGAGGCCATGTCCACTTTGCCGCGCAGGACGTAGGTGCCCTCGTCGAATTCGCCGTTTTTCATGCGTTCGAAGAGGTCAAGGTTGCGCTCCACGCTGCTGTTGCGGTGCACGCTTTCCTCGCCGGGACGGGTGGGCACGCCTCGCTGACGGCTCATCTCCTCCTGCGGGGTATCGTCCACATAGGCCAAGCCCTTCTTGATCAGTTCCACCGCCCATTCGTAGAGCTGCGGGAAATAATCAGAGGCGTAGTATTCGGCATCCCACTGGAAACCAAGCCATTGGATGTCTTCCTTGATCCCGTCCACATAACGGGTTTCTTCCTTGGTGGGGTTTGTGTCGTCGAAGCGGAGGTTGCATTTCCCGCCAAACTGCTGCGCGAGGCCAAAGTCCAGGCAGATTGCCTTTGCGTGACCAATGTGCAGGTACCCATTCGGCTCTGGGGGGAACCGGGTCTGGATCGCAGTGTGCTTGCCACTCTTCAGGTCCTCCCGCACGATCTCCTCGATGAAATTGCCAGGAGAGCTGTTTTCCAAATTAGAACTCATGATCTAGAAAAAATTTGAGGACAAATTTATTGAGAATTGAGTTTTGAGCATTGAGATTCTAGGCTGCCCGAGAGGTCCAATCCCACAATTTTCAATTCTCCAGTTTCAGTTGGAACCTCCAACCCATGTCATGCATTGTGCATTCCACCGTGACGGCTTCGCCTGGATACGGCGTTTGGTTCAGGGGGTAAAATGCTTGGCCCCAGTGCTCAAACTCTCCTCCGGGGCCGCTGCTGAGGACATTTTCCTCATCCAGCTCCAGTTCAAACCAGAGCAGCAGCCCCTCGATTTGTCGGAGGGCAACTTGCTCGAATCGGATTTGAAAAACCTCGGGCTTTTCCTCTGCGATGGCCATGCCTGGATTGCTGAAGTCAAACTCCCGCAACAATTGCACCTCGCTACAGCCATGGTCATAGTCGCCGGACAGGTACAATGTGCGCCGACCGCCGTATTGGCGAAACTGCTCGAAGAGGCTCAGGTCGAAGCCTTCGACTTCACCGAGGTGCAGGTTGCCGTGCTGATTGGGCAGATCCAAGAGCTGCACCCAAACCCGCGCCTTGGCGGGGATCACCCGGGCATCCGGCTTCGCGAGCATGCGCAGGGCGGCGCGAATGCTCGGCAGCATCCCCTCTCCCAGCAAGGCCACGTCCACGATCTCGGAAACGATCAGGTCCACCCTGTCCGGGACTTCCTTCCCCACCCGCAGGCGTCGGGAGTCCATGTCGAAGACCTTGATCCGGTCGCTGTAGCCATTCTTGTCGATGATCGTCCTCGCCACCTCGGCGATCTTGGACTCGCGCTCGCAGGCAATCACCTCCGTCGCACCAGCCCTCGCCGCCATCATGGACAGCAGCCCCGATCCCGTCCCGATGTCCAGCACCCGGTCGCCCTCTCGCACATGCTTGCGCAGCACACGGTCGTAGGCACGGTTGCGCTCGGTGTCCGCCAGCATCGGGAAGTGCCAGCCGGGCACCTGCTGTGCCTGCACCGACTTGAGGTTGCGCAGCGCGCCTTCATTGGTCGGTTCGATCAGCAATGCCCGCTCAAATGCCAGCTTCGCACCCTCCAGGTCCATCAGCTCGCGGAGCAGGTTGCCCTTTTGCACCCAGTGGTTGGCTGGGCTTGGGTCGATCGCCAGGGACTTGTTGGTGGCATCCAATGCAGCATCCAGGTCGCCGAGATCACCGAGCAGCCTGCCCTTGAGCACCAGCAACAACGCCGAGTTCGGCACCAGTTCCAACCCCAATTCGATCTGCCGGAGGGCTGCCGCCCAATCTCCAATCGCCGCAAGGGTCGCGGCCAGATTGTGATGCGCACCAGCATGGGTGGGATTGGCCGCCAATGCGCGCTCGAAGAAGCTCGTGGCCTGCTCGCCCTTCTGTTGCTCCACCAGGATGTTGGCGAGGTTGAAGAGCGCCTGATGGAAATCCGGCTTCAGGGAAATGGCCTTGCGGAATCCCTGCTCGGCGAGGTCAATGCTGCCATCCTTGTAATAAAGGTTTGCCAGATTGTAATGCCCTGTCTCGTTGTTGGGGTGGGCCTTCACGATTTCCTCGTAGGCCGCCCGAGCCTCCTGATCCTGCCCCAATGCCAGCAGGCAGGTGGCGCGATTGATCATGGCATCCAGGTTGATGGGATTGACTTTGAGGGCTTTGTCAGCAAAGCGCAACCCCTGATCCACATTCCCCTTCGCGTACTGCAGCGCGGACATGTTGGTGAGCACAGCGTCCGCATTGGGCACTTGCTTGAGGATTTGGCTGTAAATGGCCTCGGCCTCCGTCAAGCGTCCGGCCTTGTGTGCTGCGATGCCCTTGCCGTAGCGCGATTCGAGTTCCTGCGTATTCATTGATTCTGTTGGATCCGGGGCAAGTTAGACAATGGGATCGATTTTAATTACCTTCACTTCCGAAAAAGGCCCCTGAGACTCAAATGAAATACCTGCGTTGGAATCGGATATTGGCGTTGCTGCCCCTGTTTTTTGCTCCATTCATCACTCCAGCTCAATGGATTACCCATGGTCCTGCCATCGGCGCGGTGGGGCCGGATAGCGCCTGTGTGTACATCAGGAGCACCTTTGCCATGCCTTACGACTTGGAATACAGCACGGATTCGACGTTTGCGACAGGCGTGCAGACCGTCAGTTCGGCTACCCGCCCCAACCTGGACAATACCATGATCCTCCTGCTGCAAGGACTCACTCCAGCGACCCGCTACTACATCCGGTTCAAGTTCGGCGGGCAGGTGGACCAGGTGAAAGGCAGCTTCCGCACCTTCCCCGCTGCAGGACAGGTCGGGCATTATGTGCTCACAGCAGGCTCGTGCCAGGAGACGGCGGACATGGATGTCTTCCTCGAAATCCCACGGCACAACCCTGACATTTTCTTGCATTTGGGCGATTGGACCTATCCCAGCTACCAACTCCCGAGCAACTACCCCGAGGATTGGACCATGGTGGAGGAGAGTTGGCGCCGCCGCTACGCTGAGATCAACATGCGGGAAATGCTCTACAACATGCCGATCGACTACGTCTATGACGACGACGACTTCACGGAAGGTGGCTCGGTGCGGAACTATTACACGGACATCATCGACAGTGCAGCCCTCTTCGTGACCTATCACCGCATCGTGGAGACCTATGTCCCGGACTCTGTGAGGCGACATTGCATCCAAGGTTACCAGCAATTTTTCCCGCATTATGGGCTTGTGGATACCAGCGAGGGCATCTTCCACAAGTTCACCTTGGGCAATGTCGAGGTCTTCTTCCTGGACACGCGCAGCACAGCGACGCCCCTCAGCAGCACCTTGCACCGTGATCCGCAGTCGGCATTGTATTCATTTGCCCCGACGCCTGACAATACTGTCCTCCGTCAAATCCAGATGGATTGGCTGCTCGACGGCCTGCAAAACAGCACGGCGGACTGGAAGGTGATCTGCATCGGCAATGTCTTCAACCAGAGCGAAAAACGCTACATTGACCTTGGGCTGAATTCTCAGCTCCTGAACATACCCGGTGTGGGCAGTGGCTTCAGCCTCGCGACCGCATTCAGCAACAACTGGAGCGGATTCCCGGACGATAGCCAGCGCCTGCTTGGGTTCATTGACAGTCTCGGCCTCAAGGACATTTTCATTCTGAGCGGCCAAAGCCACAACAATGTCGTGGACGATGGCACCAATGCGGGCCTGCCCGAATTGAACGCCAGTGGCCTGAGCGTGGCCGACCGTAGCCTGAGCCAGCAAATGCAAGCCTTGAGCCTTCTGGGCATGCCCTCGATCACCGACAGCCTCTGGAATGGCGGCGGCAACGGTCTCAACGGCGCAAGCCTGGAAAATGGCTTCGGCAAGGTGGAGATTTGGGGTCGCGACTCCTGCAGGCTCAGCGCGGTGGACAAACTGGGCGAGGTGATGGGAAGCGTGTTGTTGCTGCATTCTAGCCTGGGGACTGGCGTGCAGCCGACGCAGGTGGACGGGCCGGAGTTTTCGGTCTTCCCGAATCCGACGGACGACCTGCTGCGCATCCGCCTCGATGAGGCCGGAAAGCCCGCGAACTACTTCATCGTGAACAGCGTCGGCGGCGTGGTGCGCAACGGACGCCTTCCGGATGGGCAGGCGGCGGTGTCAATGGCGCATTTGCCCACAGGGAGCTACCGGGTTGTGGTGACGCAGGGTGGGTCGCAGTCTGCGCGGCAGGTGGTGGTGCAGCATTGATTTCCAGGCCTTCAATCACACAAGATGCATTCTTGGCCTTGGCCATCATTCCTTGGCCCTTTTGCACAAGACTGGACTTGTCAAACATGTCAAAGTAATCCTTGGGCATGTTGCTGATGTTGTCATTGAAGCAATCGTCCAGGAAGTCGGCAGCAGCGTCTTGGCACTTTTCGCATTCATCGATGAAATCCTCCAAGTCGTCGCAGTCAATCGCCTTGCCATCCTCGAAGTCGTCCTCCATGTCCTCGATATCATCCTCCATGTCCTCGGAGCGGCTCAATTGGCACTTGTACTTGAAGTTGCTCAGGGAGCTTTCATAGGTGCTTTTGGTGGTATAGAAGACCATCTTGTCATCGATCCACTCGCGTTTGTCGCCCGCGAGATTGCTTGTTTTGGTCTTGAAGTTGACTGATTGCCTGCAGGTGACCGGGGTCTCCGCCGTCCCAGCAAGCTCTTCCCGCCTCATGCGCGCTTCACGGCCATTTTTTGACGTTTTCCATGAGCTTGTCAAACGCGACGACCTCCACTCGGCCATCGGAGGCTTTTGCCTCCGCGAATCCCGTCTTGTCGATGCCGGAGACCAATTCCGCCGCACAGCATTTCTCCTTCTCTTCGGTATAGCCTCGCAACTTGTCTTGATCGCATTCGCAGCAGACGTATTCAGGCGGGTGATCTCGTTGGGCTTTACCTTGACGCAGTAAAGCCCGCTCGCGCAGGGGCGGCTGTCGCTGCAAGCCTCGTTGACACCAGCGGTTTGTGCTTGGGAGGCAATGGCCAGGATACAGGCCAGTGCGCTCAACAATAGAGCTTTCATAGGGTAAACATTGGGTGATAAATCTCTCTCCGTGAAGCCCGTGTCGGAATCGGCATTCCTTTCCAGACTGTTGGGATAATTAAGCTACGGCTTTCTTGGGGGAATTCCTAGGGGGGCCGTTAATAGGTTCCCTTCATTCGCAAAAGCATCCGCTTCACCTATGCTCCGATTGCCAGCCTCAACAAGTCGGCAAATCCATAAAGCTCAAGAGGAATTTGTTCTATCCTTGAGTCGAAGAAGAACTCCTTGGAGATTCCCTTAACTTGGGTTTCGAGGTAAAGACCGCATTCGTCAGTGCAATCCGGACAGCCAAATGACATACCGGATCGTTCGGTGGTGATGAAATATTCAGGAATGCTGTCCACCATCTTTTGAGCCTTTAGAAATCGAGAACGATCCCGGATTTCCATTTCAAAGTTCATCCCATTGCCCTCGTGCCGCTTCCAAAAGCTATCCCAATAATCAGCATGCATCCTGCCAGTTTTGGGTTCAAACTTGAACATCTTTGAACAGGTTCCCACGCATTCTCCACAAAATTGGCCGAAGATGATGGCATCGAACCTGCTGTTGGTATCAGCGAATTGAGTATGGATTGGAACTTGGCCTTTCCCGTCGACACCATGGATAGCTATGGAGGGAATTGATTTGGAATCAGAAGGGCCATTTGCATTTGAATCCTCTGTGGTTTTCCCGCAACCAATGAGGATCCAAGCATTGACTAGTGCAAGCATGAATGCCAATGCTCGTCCATTTCTTTTGCCCCGAACTGACCGGAAGCTCATGCTTCGCCCTCCTCTTTTAGCAAATGTCGGATGTAATTCCCCAGCAAACCTCGAATCTGCTCGGCTGCCACGGGATTCGCCGAATGCACATGGTAGCGCAGCCTACGCAGGTCCAATCCAGACTCATAGACCAGCCATTTCGCGCAGGCGTATCCATCGAGTGCGACCTCCCCATCCTCGTCCAAGCCGAGGTCGTTGTCAAAGCTGATGAATTCCGGAAGGCCATTCGCGAGGACATAATCGACGAAGTCCTTGTAAGTCCGCACCACATCGAATTCCGATAGTTGGGATGGGGCATAGACCATGTCCACCGTCCGCAAGTCGTCCAAGAAGAGTTTTTTCATCGCGCATTTTGCCATTGGCCTTATTCAAATATCCGCCCCTGCGGGTTCAGCCGCCAATGTGCCTTGCTCGCATCTGCGAAGTTCTCGTGGAGCGGCTTCTCTCCTTTCTCGATTTCCAAGTAGGCTTGATGCATTTGCGCGGCGGCGATTTCGGGCATCATCCTGCCAATGCCGGTGCAAAAACCCGGAATCGCCACGGTTTCGATTCTGCCATGGCTTTTTGCGGCGATCAAGGCGGCCTTCATCGCGAGGTAGGCATTCACGGATGTATGGATGTTGAAACTCATGGGGACCCGCATCGTGGGGGCTGCAATCAGGTAGGGAATACACTCGTCGCCTGTCTCGATCACCATCGCACGGCCTACAAGCAATTCGCCCTCAGGCAGTTCCCGGATACGCCGCTGCAGTTCGAATTGCAGGTTCCAACCCAGACGCAACGAAATCGCATTGTCGATGCCTCCATCCATGAAGCCAAACGAATTCGCAGGACTCACGATGGCGTCACAGGTCACAGAGGTGAGGTCGCCTTCCAGGACTTTCACGGAGGGGTCATTCTTGCCGAAGCATTCCTCCCAAGCCGCGATCATCCTTGGGTTTTGGTCGATGAGCAGGTAGTGCATGTTCAGTGATGCGTTCAGTTGAATGTGAACGCAAAAGTACGATACTCTCGCCGAACTCGCTCAGAAGGCTTCGAATTGTACGCTGATTCGAACCGTTAGGCCCTCGCTACGGCGCTCGATTTATCCCATCACCTGCTCAAAGTGAACTTGCCCTGCCCAATGATCAATGCACCACCCACCGACAATACCCGCCACGCATACAGCCCTGGGGACAAATGCGCAGCGTGGATCGTCTCCACGCCAGCCGCGCCACTCAAGGACTGTGAATGCACGTTGCGACCTTGCATATCCGTGATGATGAGTTCTCCTCCGCCTTGCAAATCGTCCACCTGTATGAAGAATTCGCCACTGTTCGGATTCGGGAAAACCTTGATGCCCGCGAGGACAGGCTTGGGTGCCGAGGTGAAAATCGTTGAATTACAGAGCTTGAAAACGACCGCGTCATTGATCGTGTCTGTGGGTGAGGTGCTGGCATTGGTCACGGAGCTGCCTGGGAACAATGGCAAAGTCTTGGACGAAAAGCTCCCTCCAACCACCAGGTTGCCGTCCACATCCATATCGGCATCGTAGCTCTGCTCGTAAAGCCCACCGCCGGGCAATACCATCACTGCCTGGGGATTGCCACTTTGGTCAAAACTGGTCGCAAAGAAATTGGCCCACTCCGCCAATGGGTACGTTGATGCAGCCAACAGGAAGGTGTCATTGACCCAGCCTGTCATGTACGGGTTTTGATTGGCGTCCAGGCTCACAGACGTACCAGCCCCCATTCCGTAGGGTGTAGGATCGCCGACAGTTTCCAGTCGCTGTAGCCACAGGAGGTTGCCATTGGCGTCCAATTTTGCGAGAAAGGGCTCCGACGCTTGCGCGACCAGTGGCATTCCAAAGAGGTCGGTGGAATCGGAGACGGCGCCGGTCACATAGATGTTATCAGAAGCGTCAGCAACAACCCCATAAGCGCAGTCAAATCCGCCCATCGTGGTGCTGTAATTGGTGGTGCTTTGGTTTTTCAACCACAGGCAATTGCCAGATTGATCAAAGGCTCCCAACCAAATTCCGATCTTGAAGGTTTGTGCAAATCCCAAGTCATTCACGTACTGCGCCCCGAACCGCAACGTATCCGTGTAGAAACCTGTGACGATCAGGTGTCCGTTGGGTGAGAGGGCGATGTCATTTCCACGGCTTGTATTGGCGCCGCCGGTCGGATCCGAAGACCTCACCCATTGCATCGATCCGCTTCCGTCAATCTGCCCGATCAATGTAGCGGAATAGCCGGTGGAAATGGTGGTCCCACCAAAATCCACCGTGCCTCGGGTCCGGCCACAGAAGAAAAGTCCGCCATTCCCATCCGGTACCGCAGCCGAGAAGTATCCCGTGGTCTGGGAGGGACCATAGATCCGATTCCAGATCACATTGCCAGCGGTATCCAGCTTGACGATGAACAGGTTGCGGTCAATTAGAGAGTCTTGACCGATTTTCACCGAGGCTGCTCCACCCAACAGGTAGAGGAATCCGCCGCTTTCCACCACGGGTTTGAATGAAAAGAATCCCAGTCCTTCAGCGATCGTTTTCGCCCATACGAGATTCCCATTTTGGTCATACTCGTTGAGAAACAAGCCCTGACTATAGGTGCCGGAATTGAGGGACTGACCATCGAAGGTCGCCGATCCTGCAAATGCCCCCGTGAAATAGACTTTGCCGTTGACGGTTTCGACTCCGGCTGGAAATCCATCGGAATCCAAGCCTCCGCCGCCTCTTGCCCAATCGGTGCACTGCGCTTGCAATGAAGCTGTTACGGACAACAGGAAACACAAAGCAAATAGTTTGATAGACGATTTTATCATGTCAGTAGCAATGAGGTGAACAATCAGCGTGACGAAAGGGGCGTTTCTATTTCCCCGAAAACTTTTGCCAACCAAGTGGCGAAATGCAATTCAAATTTGGCTCGCGACGATGCAAGCATTGACCAATCGGCTATGCAAGAATCGTACCGAAACCCGTTCCAACCGAGGATTATTCGACCAATGCCAGCCATCCAATCGCACCAATTGGCAAATTTTTCATCATCGAAGCCTTGCGGGCCGTTTCGAACCAGGGATCCCTCTACTCCACCTTCACAATTCGGCGGACCTCCCCTCCATCGGCCAGGACGCAAACCGAATACAGCCCAGCAGGCAGTTTCGACACATCGATTTCCATCGGCAAATCAGTGGAATTCACCCAGCAAACCACCTTCCCTCCGGCATCGACGAGCTTGACTCCACGCAGATCGACCAGCCCAGGGCACTCTACCCGCAGCACATCCCTGACCGGAACCGGGTACACCCGCAAGCCGCTCCTCCCCTCCTGCACTCCCACCGGCTGCACCTCCACCGTGTCCGAAAGCAGCACATGGGCAAATGCGCTGTCCACCCGCACCCCCACCTGAAACACTCCCGGCAGGTTCCCCACGATCGCCGAATCCCGCCCTCCAATTGCCGTAGGGATCGTGTCTCCATTGTAATACCACTGCCATCCAAATCCCGTCGCTGAGAGTTGATTACCATTCCGCAATATCAGTGGACGTGGAAGCTGCATCACCCGCAATATCTCCATTGCCATCAAGCCAGAAGTCGCCGAATCCGGATGAATCCCATCAGGAAATCCCGCCGCCAACCCTGCCGTGAACCCATGCATATCGATCTGATCCTGTCGATGCACCCGGGCATACATCTCAATCTGAGGCACAATCGAATCATTCACAACGCCAGGATCGATTCCAAACAGGCCGCTGAATGCCGTGGTCGGCAACCCGATCCATATATGCGGCGCCGAGGCCAATGTATCCATCGCCATCCACAATGAATCGTAGTCGGAATAGAATCGCCCGCTGTAGGGTCCCCAGATTGCGGACTTGGAGTCATTGATTCCCAGCATCAAGACCACTTCCTCGGGCATGTACCGCATCAAATGCAGGAATGGATCGCTCCGCACATAAGGATTGCCCGCCGTGCGTATCACCGCTGTGCCCGATGCCCCAAAATTCTCCACGAGCCATCCCGGCCCGACAGCAGTCTGTAACTGAGAGGGATAACTCTCCGCCGCCGGGTTTGCGAGCCCGTAACCGAAGGTGATGCTATTGCCCACGCAAGCCATCCTCGCCCCTATCGCAGGTGTGCAAGCCGAATCGCAATATCCAAAGCATACCCAAGGCAGCACCGTGTCATTCACGGGGACATCCAGTAGGCGATAGGTATTGAACCCACAGCCAAACACCCCCTCCGTCTCGGCCCATGTGTCGCCGTTCACGTATTTGCCCATTTGCTGCGTCCCAGCCGAGAGGTTCAGCGTAAATCCGCGTAACGTCCCACACTTACCCTCACTGACAATGCAGTCGCAGCAGGGTCAAACCCATTGAAACTGCCCAGGACATGCACCCTGCGTCGAAATCCCAGCCTCTGACTCGCACCACCTGTAGGGTTACCAAGGTCGCCTGCCCCACCAATGGCAATCCCGGTGGCCAGCACCCCAGCCACCACCGCCACCATCCAATATGCCGAAATCCGCTTCACCTCCCCAATTTACGCATTCAGCCGGCATTCTTCGAACATCGCCTTGTTTCCCAACGCCCTCCCCTCTTCGGAAGAAAATTTCGCAGCGATTAAACCATCCATCTTTCCCTCAGTCAAAGCCGCAAAACCCCAATCAATTGGATCGCATGAAACCCATCCTCTCTCTCATCGCAGCCTTGACCCTCATCACAGGGCAAGCATTCGCCCAGGGCGAATCGGTGAACCTCCAAGACAGCACCGGACTCCCCGGTGACAATTTCAGCCTCGCAGGGGCCCTCGCCCAGTTCAAGGAAGCCTCCTCCATGGAAGACTTCGAGCAACGCCTCAACACCGAAGCCAATGGCGTGAACAACCTCGACATCAACCAAGACGGAGAAACCGACTACATCCGCGTCGAGGACCACATGGACGGCAATGTCCACGCCATCGTGCTGCAAGTCCCAGTGAATGAGAACGAGTCGCAGGATATTGCGGTGATCGAAATCGAAAAGACGGGGGATGCAAATGCCATGCTCCAAATCATAGGCGACGAGGAGATTTATGGTGAACAGACCATCGTGGAGCCCAGCGACGAGGAAGCAATCAAATCCGGCGGAAAAGGCCCGTATTTCCCTGAAATCGTGGATCAGCCAGCCGTCGTGGTCAATGTCTGGCTTTGGCCGAGTGTCCGCGTCGTGTATGCTCCGGGCTACCGCCCCTACGTCTCCCCCTGGCGTTGGCGCGTGTATCCCGGATGGTACCACCCTTGGAGGCCAGCACCTTGGCGCCGTCACTGGGTGGTCTGTGCCCCGTTCCGCGTCCACTATCGCCCTTGTGTGACCCATCGAGTGGTGGTTGCCCATGGCGTGTATCGTCCGCATCGCCGCACCTCCGTCGTGGTCGTCAACCGTTATCGCCCAGCCCGTGACCGGCACCGTGCCACCCATGTCACCGTGGTGAAGGGCCCCAGGGGCCGCAACAAGGCCGTCGTTGTGCACAAAGGGCCAAGAGGCCGCCGCTGAGCCAAAAAATTCAACATTTCCCAATAGAAAAGGCCCGCCAGGATATCCCAGGCGGGCCTTTGATTTTGTTCAAGGCGCATTGGAACGGATTCCAGTGCAGCCTCACTTCCAGATTCAGTGTTGCACGACCATCACACCCGTTTGCGGCTTGCCTTCCCTTGCCGACACCTCAACCATATAGGTTCCAGCTGCGAGCCCGGCGATGTTCACTGCAACATCTTGACCGAGGCCATCCAAATCCTTGGAAACAGCTCCTCCCAAAGACGTCGTACACCCGGACATCTTCACTGCATCCAGCACGGGCACGGCTGAGCGGAGGTAGAATACATCCTTCGTCGGGTTCGGGAACAATGCGAGGCCATTCCATTCGCCCGCATCCTCGATACCCACCACGGTCACTTGCAGCACTGCGGACACACCTTCGCAGCCATTGTTGTCGGTCACGACGAGTGAGTAGGAACCGGAAACGGTAGCATTGTGGGTGCTGGCAGTGGCGCCGGGAATCGGCGTGCCGTTGAGCAGCCATTGGTAGGTCACCCAGGTCTGCACGGAGCTCAGCAAGTTGCCATTTTGGGAAATGGTCGGTAGCGGAGCAGGCAAGCTCTGGACGGTGGCGGCAGCGATGCTGGTACAGCCTGCGGCATCGGTCACAGTCACAGTGTAGGCGCCGGGTGCCAATCCAGACAAAGTGGAAGCGGTCGAACCGTTGCTCCACAGGAAGGTATAGTTCTGGCAATCATTGCCGCCCGATGCGGTGACGGCTGCGGTACCATTGGTGGTATCGGCGCAGGAGGATGTCGCAGTGGCGGAAACCACGAAGGCAGCGGGAGCAGTGATGGTCACCGAGCTCGTGGAGGTATTGCCATTGGCATCGGTCACCGTCACCGTGTGGACGCCAGCGCCCAATCCGGTTGCTGTGGACAAGGTTTGGCCATTGCTCCAGATGTAGGAGAGTGCGCCGCAGCCGCCTGTTGCGTTTGCAGAAGCCACGCCGTCATTGCCACCTGCGCAAGTCACATTGTAGCCGCAGGCATTGGTATTGGGTTGCATCGCCACTGCGAGGGGTGCTGCCACCACATACACAATTGCTGTGCAACTGCTGGTATTGCCATTCACGTCGGTGATGGTCAGGACCACGCTGTTCGTGCCGATGTCGCTGCAAGTGAAGTTGGTGACGGAAGCGGTGATGGATTGGACGCCACAGTTGTCCGTGGAGCCACCGTCGATGTCACTGGCAGTGATACTGCCGCTGCCGCCGCCCCCGAGGGTCAATGAATCGGATTGGCACAATGCACTGGGTGCTTGGTTGTCGGTCACAACCACATTGTAGGTGCAGGTGGACGTGTTCCCAGCAGCGTCTTGAGCCTGGAATGTCAGCGCCGTTGTCCCGACCAAAAAGACCGAACCGCTGCCCGGTCCACCCGTCTGCGTCACAGACGAAAGCGTGCAGTTGTCGGTTGCGGATGGCGAGCCAAACGTCACCGTGGCATTGCAAAGACCGGGAGAGGTGTTCTGCGACAGGTTGCCGGGGCAGTTGATGACCGGGGCAGTGTTGTCGGACACCGTAACTGTGAAGCTGCAGGAGGAGGTGTTGCCAAATGCATCCGTTGCCACAAAGGTATTGGTCGTGACTCCGCCGGGGAAGGTTGCGCCGCTGGACATCCCTGATGTTTGGGAGGTCGTCGCCGTGCAATTGTCGGTCGCAGACGGAGCTGCGTAGGATACCACCGCGCCGCATTGACCGCTGCCGTTGTTGGTGCTGACATTGGATGGACAGGAAATCACAGGTGCGATATTGTCCGGAGAGATCACCACATCGTCCGTAGAGGCTGGGCAAGGGGAGTTCGAGATGGTCCAACGCAGGGTGTAGGTGTTGCCGGGCGTCATCGTGAAGCCGGATGTCGGGCTGGCAGAGTTGGAAAATGAGCCCCCCGTTCCTGAGATGATGGACCATGCCCCCGTGCCGACGCTCGGAGAATTTGCGGCAAGCGTCAGGTTGGGGCTGCACGCTGTTTGGTCAGGGCCGGCATTGGAGGCCGTGGGAGACGCATTCACGGTCACCGTCACAGAAACCCGGCTGGATGTCTGGCAGCTACCTGTGGCCTCCGCCCAATAAGTGGTGGTGGTGGAAGGCGAGACAGCAAAATTGGCTCCGCTTGCGCTATTGCCGATGCTCACACCGCCGGAGGAAACCGTGTACCAATAGATGGTATTGCCAGTGGAAGTCGCATTGAGGTTGACGGAGCTGCCAGCACAGGCGGTTGCCGGGCTTGCAGTCACGCTGCTGGGGGCTGCACAACCCAAGAGGTTGAAGATCACCCTTCCGTCACCAGTTTGGTAGCCTTGGGTGTGGACGACGTTGGTGCAGGTGAAATCGGTATAGCTGCTGCCTCCGCCTGCGCCTTCGAAGCACCCTGAGCCGCCACCATAATAACCGCCTCCGCCACCAACACCAAATCCGCCCGTATTCGATCCACCTTGCCACAAGGCACCATTGGTATTGCCACCACAGCTGCCATGGGATGTCGGTCCTGCAATGCCACCTGCGCTTTGTGTGCCACCGCTTCCGGTGTACTGACAGCTTGAGCAGGAGAATACGCAACCGCTGCCTCCGACCAATCCTCCGCCATGTCCGCCCTCTGCTGTCCAAGTCCCGCAGTTGCTCGCACTGCCGCCACCGCCACCCGCAACAAGGATACGGTTGGTGATGGTAGTTCCTCCGCGGCGGATGTCCGTTCCACCTCCGCCGCCACCATAGTTGGCATTCGTACCAGGCGTGCCGCCGCCGTTGTAGCCGCCAGTATTGTCAGTCCCCTGCCCACCCACATAGATGTAGAGCACTTCGCCAGGAGTCACCGCGAGGTCGCATTGAACCCTGCCGCCTCGGCCCTCGGGACCGTAGCCGTCACCTCCCATAGCATCCACATTGATGGTTGTCACACCAACGGGCACTGTATAGCTTTGGACCGCACCTGTGTAGTTGAATGTCGTTTGCCCTTTCACCCCCGCAAATGCGCCAGCAATCAAGGCTCCCGCCACCCAATAGCGTCCGCCTCGAACCAATGTCGATAGATGATTTTTCATGATGTTTGGCCCTTATTCGATGGTGAAAATCTGTGGATGAGATTCGATGTTGGCCCTGCTCGTCATCGGCAGTGTCTCAAAATCTTTGCGCGAAATCTTGCCGGGGGTGACGTTGTAGTCATCCACATCGTTCAAAATCGTTTCACGCACACGCCTGTCCAGACGGAACAACTCAGCGATCGTGATGAATTTGTTCGTCCCTTTCGCCACGGTCCTAGCGCCATCTGCAAGCGAGAGGGTTTCCACCTCCTGCGCCGGGGCCGGGGCGACATGCGCTGGCTCAGCCGACTTCGAACTTCCGATCAGCTCAACCGCACTTTTTGCTTGCTGCCCCACCACAACCCGCGGCAAGGAAAGCAGCCCCAAAACCAATAAACAGGGTAACAACAATGTAAACTTTCTCATACGCTTCTCTATCTTTTTGATGGATGATCCCCAAGACATTCGCCAAGGCCGCAAGCAACGCCTTCCTGACGAGATGCCTTTCTCTAAAGAAGCGGTATTCCATTAGAAATCCTAGAAAGTGGTTGTCAATCTTACATTAGAATGAAGTAAGAGAAATCTCCCTACCCCTGCATTTCCCAGTCTCACCCTCACCCTTTGAATGCAAAAGCAACCTCACAGGCAATTTTCCGAAAGGAATCCCCACACATTCCCTAGAACCCCATCACTCCAAATGAAGCGGCCCCCACAGCAATTCGCCGTGGGGGCCGCCCTCAATTTCAATGTCTCTCAGGTCACTTGTTCATCACAAGCTTCCTGGTCATGACCTCGCCCTTGGCGGTCACCAGCTTCGCGAAGTAGATGCCTTGGCTCAGGCCCTGCGCCTTGAACTCGACCTCGTAGCTGCGGCCGGCCTCAGCGATGCCGTCGAACAGCACCGCGACTTCCTCGCCGGTCATGTTGTACACGCGCAGCTCGGCCGCGCCGTCATCAGGCAGGCTGAAGCGGACGGTGGTCGCCGTGCTGAAGGGGTTCGGGAAGGCCGCGAGCTCGGCTTCGCCAGCCTCCGTCGCTGCAGCTGCGCTGCTGCCCTGGTCGTTGCCGGACTTCTGGCTCTGGCAGGGGGACTGCGCGTTGCATGCGCCGAGGTAGTCGCCGCTATGGCCGGGCACGTGCTGCGACACAGCGTTCGCTGCCACGCACAAGGTCTGCGGGTTGCCGCCGTTGCCGGGCGGGATGTGGCAGATGGTGATCTTCTGCAGGTTGTTGCCGCAACGGATGTCCGTCGCGTTCACCACCATGCAGTCGGTCGTGCTGCAACCGTTCGCGTCGGTCACCGTGAAGCAGTAGGTCGTGGTCACCGACGGGCAGACCGTCACCGTGGCCGTGGTGCCCACCAGCGTGCCGGAGGACGAGCCCACGTTCCAGCGGACCGTGTACGGGCCCACGCCGCCGGACTGCGTCCCGGTCAGGGTCGCGCAGTTGCCGCTGGTGTAGCCGTAGAGGATGCACTGGTCGGGGCCCGCGTTGGACACCACCGGGGTCGGCTGCGTCAGGGTGATCGTCGAGCTCACCGTGCAGCCGTTCGCGTCGGTCACCGTCACCGTGTAAGTCCCGGCCACCAGGCCGGTGAACGTGTTCGTGCCGTTGCCGGACTGGCTGCCGCTCACGGGGCCGCTGAGGGCCACCGTCCTAGGCTGGCAGGTCGCGCCGCCGGTGTAGGCCACCGTGATGGCGCCGTCATTGCCGCCGTTGCAGCTGATGTTGTAGCCCAGGTGCAGCGGGGAGGTCAGCGAGGTCACAGCCAGCGGCGCGGGCTGGGTCAGCGTGATGCTCGCCGTCGCGGAGCAGCCGTTCGCGTCGGTCACCGTCACGCCGTAGGTGCCGGCCGCGAGGCCCGTCCGGTCCTCCGTCGTCGCCCCGTCGCTCCACTGGTAGGTGTACGCCAGGCAGCTCGCGCCGCCGGTCACCGTCAGGCCCACGATGCCGTTCGAGGCGCCGTTGCAGCTCACGTTGTAACCGCAGGTGTAGGTGAACGCCGTCAGGCTCAGCGCCACAGGCGCCGGCTGGGTCAGCGTGATCGCGTCGGTGAACGAGCAGCCGTTCGCGTCGGTCACCGTCACCGTGTAGGTGCCGGCCGTCAGGCCGCTCAGGTCCTGCGTCGTCGCGCCGTTGCTCCACTGGTAGGTGTACGCCACGCAGCTCGCGCCGCCGCCGACCTCGAGGTTGACCGTGCCGTCGCTCGCACCGTTGCAGCTGATGTTGTAGCCGCAGGCGTGGGTCGCGCTCACCAGCAGCGTCCGCTGGAGCACCGCGGGCTGGGTCAGGGTGAAGCTGCTGGTCGTGCTGCAGCCGTTCGCGTCGGTCACCGTCACCGTGTAGGTGCCGGCCGTGAGGCCGCCGATGTCCTCCGTCGTCGCGCCGTTGCTCCAGCTGTAGCTGTAGGCCGCGCAGCTCGCGCCGCCGGTCACGCTCAGGTTGATGCTGCCGTCGGCCGAGCCGTTGCAGCTGATGTTCGTGCCGCAGGCGTAGGTCGCCGCCACGCCGCTGCTCGCCAGGATGGCGGGCTCGGTCAGCGTGAAGCTGCTCGTCGTGCTGCAGCCGTTGGCGTCGGTCACCGTCACCGTGTAGGTGCCGGCCGTCAGGCCGCTGACGTCCTCGGTCGTCGCGCCGTTGCTCCAGCTGTAGCTGTAGTTCACGCAGCCCGCGCCGCCGGTCGCCGTCAGGTTGATGCTGCCGTCGGCCGCGCCGTTGCAGCTCACGTTCGTGCCGCAGCTGTAGGTCGCCGCCACGCCGCTGCTCGCAAGGATGGCGGGCTCGGTCAGCGTGATGCTGCCGCTGGTGCTGCAGCCGTTCGCGTCGGTCACGGTCACCGAGTAGGTGCCCGCCGTCAGGCCGGTCCGGTCCTCGGTCGTAGCGCCGTCGCTCCACTGGTAGGTGTAGGCCAGGCAGGTCGCCCCGCCGCCGATGGCCAGGTTGATCGCGCCGTCGCTCGCGCCGTTGCAGCTCACGTTCGTGCCGCACACGAAGGTCGGCGAGGTGATCGCGTCAACCCTCAGTTGGTCGGGCTCGGTCAGCGTGAAGCTGCTCGTGGTGCTGCAGCCGTTCGCGTCGGTCACGGTCACGCTGTAGGTGCCCGCGGCGAGGTTGGAGACGTCCTCCGTCGTCGCGCCGTTGCTCCAGCTGTAGCTGTAGGCAAGGCAGCTCGCGCCGCCGGTGGCCGTCAGGTCGATGCTGCCGTCGCTCGCGCCGTTGCAGCTCACGTTCGTGCCGCAGGCATAGGTCGCTGCCACGCCGCTGCTGGCCAGGATCGCGGGCTCGGTCAGCGTGAAGCTGCTCGTCGTGCTGCAGCCGTTGGCGTCGGTGACCGTCACGCTGTAGGTGCCCACGGACAGGTTGCCGACGTCCTCGGTCGTCGCGCCGTTGCTCCAGCTGTAGGTGTAGGCCAAACCGAGCCGGCGCCACCCGTCGTCAGGTCGACGTCGCTGGCGTGCGGAAGCAGCTGCGATTCATGTTACGCTGTAGAGTCGCAGCCACGCCGCTGCTCGCCAGGATCGCGGGCTCGGTCAGGGTGAAGCTGCTCACAGTCGCGCAGCCGTTGGCGTCGCTCACCGTCACCGTGTAGGTGCCGGCGGCCAGGCCGCTGACGTCCTCGGTCGTCGCGCCGTTGCTCCAGTTGTACGTGTAGAGCCAGGCAGCTAGCGCCACCCGTCACGCTCAGGTTGATGCCGCCATCGCGCTCGCGCCGTTGCAGCTCACGTTCGATACCGCAGGCGCATGGTCACGCGCCGCTGCTTCCAGGGCCATAGGCTCGATCAAGCTCAACAGGCGAGAAGCAGCCGTTCGCATCGGTCACCGTTACGGCAACCGCTTGCGCGGGCAAACCGCTGATTGTGGCCGTGGTGCAATGTGTTCCAATTATAGGTGTAAGGGCCACGGCCACCTGCGACGCGACCACTGCAGAACCATCACCCGCCATTCGCGCTGTTCAGCGGCGTAGGTGCCAAGGGAGATGTTGGCGGTCAGCAGGGCAGGCTCGGTGAGCGTGATCGTAGAACGTTCGTGGTGCAACCGTTGCGGTCGGTCGCGGTCACCGAGTAGGTGCCTGCGGCCAGGCCGCTGATGTCCTCGGTCGTCGCGCCATTGCTCCACTGGTAGATGTACGGGGCGGTGCCGCCGTTCACCGTGTAGTCGATGCTGCCGTCGGTCGCGCCGTTGCAGCTCACGTTGTAGCCGCAGTTGCGGACCACCGAGCTGATCGCGTCGGTCATGAGCGTGGGCTCGGTCAGGGTGATCGTCTCCACGTTGGAGCAGCCGTTCAGGTCGGTCACGGTCACAGTGTAGGTGCCCGCGGTGAGGCCAGTCACCAGTTGCGTTGTGGCCCCGTTGCTCCAGTTGTAGCTGTAAGCCGGGGTGCCGCCGTTCACGTTGGCGAAGATCATGCCGTCGGCCGCGCCGTTGCAGCTGATGTTCCAGCCGCCTTGATAGACCTGGGCGATCACGGTCGTGGCAAGCACGGGGGGCTCGGTCAGCGTGATGCTGGACGTGGTCTGGCAGCCGTTCGCGTCGGTGACGGTCACGCTGTACGTGCCGGCGGTGAGTCCGCTCTGGTCCTCGGTCGTGGCGCCGTTGCTCCAGCTGTAGGTGTAGGCGAGGCAGGTCGCGCCGCCGGCCACTGTCAGGTCGATGCTGCCGTCGCTAGCGCCGTTGCAGCTGATGTTCCAGCCGCCGTTGAAGGTCGGGCTGCTCGTCGCGGAGGTCAGCAGGGCGGGCTCGGTCAGGGTCACGTTGGCGGTGGTCGTGGTGCCGTTCAGGTCGGTCACCGTCACGGTATGCGTTCCAGCGCCCAGGCCAGTTGCGGTGGCAGAGGTCTGACCATTGCTCCAGAGGTAGGTGTAGGGCAAGCATCCGCCAGTCACCGCCACGGTGGCGGAACCATTGGTCGCGCCGTTGCAGGTCACGTTGTAGCCGCAGGCGACGGTCGGGCTGCTGGTCGTGGCCACGAGCGGGTCGTTGGTCACGGTCACAGTCGCGGCGCAGGTGCTGCTGTTGCCGTTCACGTCGGTGACGGTCAGGGTCACGTTGTTCACGCCCAGGTCGTCACAGGTGAACGTGTTCGGGTTCAAGGCGATGCTTGCAATGCCGCAGGCGTCGGTGCTGCCATTGTTCACGCTGGAGGCGAGGACGGTCTGGTTGCCGGTGCTGGACAGGTTGATCGTCACGGACTGGCAGACGGCCACAGGGGCGACGTTGTCTTGCACGGTGACATTTGCGGAGCAGGTGCTGCTGTTGCCGTTCACGTCGGTGACTGTCAGGACCACAGGATTGGAGCCAACATTGGAGCAGGTGAAGCTCGATGTGCTGAGGTTCAAACTTGCGATACCGCATGCATCTGAACTGCCATTGTTCACTGCGGCGGCAGTCGTGCTACCTGCGCCAGCATTGTTGAGCTGAACAGTCACGTTCTGGCAAAGTGCCACGGGAGCGACCAAATCTTGGACGGTGACGTTGGAGGAGCAAGTGCTGGTGTTTCCATTCACGTCGGTCACTGTGAGGATCACTGCGTTTTGGCCGGTACCGTTGAAGGTATGGCTACCGAGGTTGCCCACATAGTCCATCACTTGACCCGACCATTCGCTGCCGAGGCTGGGGAATCCGGGAGCGTTGGCAGTGTTGCCAGAACCGATGCTCGGATTGCGAAGCAGGGTACGATCGGTGGTATTCAATGCACCTGCGGTCCATCCATTGTTTCCTGGGTCCTCTCCGATGCGGCCGAAGATGTCCACGAAGGTGGTTCCGCTCTTCACCAATGCGACGGCATCATTACCATTGTACCAGCCCACGCTGCTGTTGCTTTGGTCGGCAACGGAAAGGAATTGCTGGGCAGCGGCGCTGTTGCACACGACAAAGACATCATTGTTGGCCACGGAACCGATGAGCGGTACCGTCACAGCGGCGCTGGTGCTGCCATTGAAGTACATGCGGAGTTCGTAGCTGTTCAGGTTCACCGTGGAGCCTGTGCCATTGTAGATCTCAATGCACTTGTTGTTGCCGCTGCCTTCGACGTATTCAGAGATGAATACATCGGCAGGATTGTCGCCACGGACATCAGTGCAGTTGAATGTGTTCGGATTGACCGCGATGCTTGCCACACCACAGTTGTCGGTGCTGCCGTTGTTGACTTGGGCTGCGGTGATGCTACCTGCGCCGCTCGAGTTGAGCTGCACGGTGACTGCTTGGCAGAGTGCAGTCGGTGGGATCAGGTCACGCACGGTGATTGTCGCGGAGCATGTCGAGGAGTTCCCATTGACATCCGTCACGGTGAGCACCACGGTGTTTGCTCCGACATTGGCACAACCAAAGGCAGTGTTGTTCAAGGTCAATGAACCAATTCCACAAGCATCGCTGCTGCCGTTGTTCACTTGCGCTGCGGTGATGGAGCCCGTGCCTTGTGCGTTCAGGTTCACGGTCACACCTTGGCAGACTGCCACGGGAGCGGTCACGTCGAATACATTCACGGTTGCGGAGCAGGTGCTGGTATTGTTGTTGACGTCCGTGACGGTCAATACCACAGTGTTGGCACCGACATTGGCGCAGGTGAAGGCGGTGTTGTTCAGGGCGATACCTTGGATACCGCAGGCGTCGGAGCTGCCATTGTTGACTTGGGTAGCCGTGATGCTGCCGTTGCCGGAGCTGTTGAGGTTGACGGTGAGGTTCTGGCATTGAGCCACAGGGGCGACATTGTCTTGGACGGTGACGCTTGCGGTACAAGTGCTAGAGTTTCCGTTCACGTCGGTCACTGTGAGCACCACGTTGTTGCCAGGAGCCGGGAAGGATTGGCCTGCGTTGATGGCGCCGGGGCTCGCTGGAGCGGCTTGTGCTTGCCATGTGAAGGCGCTGTACTGCGTTCCGGTTCCGCTGAGGCGGATGCTACCGCCTGTGATCGTGCCGGGTTCGCTCACTGGCAGGTTGGTGCTGGTCATGCCGCTGGCGAGGCCTTGGCCGCTGGCGACGGTGAATGCGCCTTCAGTAGCTCAGCAACTGCACGACCGTGTTGTTGCTGGTGTTCACCAAGGCGAAACCGTCATTGCCACCGTTTTGCAGGCCATCCACTGCATAGAACACAGCGAAGGTGCCGTACCCGTTGCTCTGGTTGGGCATGGTGCCAGTCAATGTGGTGGTCTGAGCGGGCGTGGTGTAGAGCAATGCCGCACCGGGCGTGCCACCATTGTAACGCAGGATCGCGTAGTTGGCGAGGTTCAGGCCAGCGGTTCCGGCAAGTTCCACGAACTCACCGGCGTCGGTGCCAGTGTTGTCGTAGTGGATTTCATTGATCCAGATCGACGGAGCCTGTGAACCGGAGTTGACATTGGAGCAGTTGAAATTGGTATTGCTCAAGCTGTAGCTCGCGATGCCGCAGGCGTCGGTGCTGCCATTGTTGACTTGCGCCGTGGTGATGTTGCCGTTGCCATTAACGACAAACTGCACAGTCGTTATTCACCAGCGTAAAATCGCAGAAGGTGCGACCAGGCCATACCACGGAGACAGTGGTGGAGAAGGAACAGGTGCTGGTGTTGCCGTTGTTGTCGGTCACGGTCAACACCACCGTGTTCGCACCGACATTGGCGCAGGTGAATCCGGCTTGGCCGATGTGCAGGTTCAGGATGCCACAAGCGTCAGAGCTACCATTGTTCACTTGGCTTGCTGTGATGCCGACGTTGCCAGTGTTGTCCAATTGCAGGGTCAAGTTTTGGCAGAGTGCAACGGGTGCGACGAGGTCTTGGACAGTCACTGTGGCTGCGCAGGTTGCGGTATTGCCATAGATGTCGGTGACGGTCAAGGTGGCATTGTTGCTGCCAACATTGGCGCAGCTGAAGGATGTGGGTGCCAAGCTCACGCTAGCGATGCCGCAATTGTCGGTGCTGCCGTTGTTCACGGCCGCTGCCGTCGTGGAGCCGCTCCGGTATTGTTCAATTGCACGGTGACGTTCTGGCAAATGGCATTCGGAGCCTGTGCATCGTTCACTGTAACAGTGAAGGAGCAGGAACCTGTGTTGCCGCTTGCGTCGGTTGCAACGAAGGTGTTGGTCGTGGTGCCAACCGGGAAGAAGCTGCCGAACGCTCCCGCAGTCTGCGTCACAGCCAGGTTCGGACGGAGGTTGTCGTTTGCACCGACAGTCAGCTGCGAGTACCGCGCGAACGGTATGGCTTGTCGCTGCCACCAAGGTGGTCACACCCGTGAGGTTCATCAATGCGACCTGATTGGAGGTGTTGAAGACCACGAAGTTGCCGCTCGTGCCGTAGGACGCACCGCTGATCTCGACGGTATTGAAGCCGCTGAGCGGGATGTTGGTGACGGCGTTGATGGTGAGGTTGATGCTCTCAAACACGCGGTTCGGTGCAGCCCAGTTCCGGGTCAGTGGTACATCAGGCCGTTCACCGGGTTGTAGCCGATACTTCCACCGTTTGTACCGTTGCCCAAGGAGGTCACCAAAGTGGAGACGCCATTGGAGGTGTTCACGCTGTAGAGGCACTCGGCGCAAGTGGGGTCGCCATCGCCAGTGACTGCATACAAGGTGCCGTTGGAACGGAATGCGATGCTGGAGAAGCGGAAGTTGGTTGCACCGACGAGGGTCGCTACTGCGGTGGTCGGTTGACCAGTGGCTTGCGGTTGTTGCTGCCTTGGACGGAAAGCATCGTGTAAATCTGGCCATTGAGCAGGCCTTGTTGCAGGCCACGACCTTCCACCACGGTGAAGCCGACCATGGTGATCGGCGTGGTGCTGATCACGGCAAAGGTCGTCGAGGTTCACACGGTAGAGCAGTTGGTGGTCTTGCTCACCGTGTAGGCCCCGCTCGGCGTGCCGTAGGTCACGACTGCACCGCAAGGTTGGCATCATTGGCTGTGACGATGTTCGACGGGCAGGTGATGGTCGGTGCCGATCTGGTCAACCACAGTGATGGTCACGGCGCATGTCGAGGTATTGCCGCTGCCGTCGGTCACTGTGAGCACCTCCGCATTCAGATGAGCGACCTCGAACAGCTGAATGTCGTCTGGCTCAGGCTCAAGGTCACCGTGCCACAGTTGTCGCTGCTGCCGTTGTTGGCGGCAGATGCAGTGGTGGTGGCGGAGCCGGCATTGTTCAGTTGCAGCGTCAGGTTCTGGCAAATGGCGGTCGGTGCAATCAGGTCTTGGACGGTAACGGTCGCCGAGCAAGTGCTGGAATTGCCGTTCACGTCTGTGACTGTGAGGACCACGTTGTTGGAGCCGAGATTGGCGCAGCTGAATGCGGAATTGCTCAGGCTCAGGCTTGCCACGCCGCAGGCATCGCTGCTGCCGTTGTTGATGGCGGCTGCGGTGGTGCTGGCGTTGCCTGCACTGTTCAACTGGACTGTGACGCTTTGGCAAACCGCGACAGGGGCGACATTGTCTTGGACGGATGCCGTCGCTGTGCAAGTGCTGGTATTGCCGCTACCATCGGTCACGGTGAGGGTGACAGTGTTGGCTCCGACATTGACGCAGGTAAATGCAGTCGGGTTCAGGCTGATGCTGGCAACGTTGCAATTGTCATTGCTGCCGTTGTTCACTTGGGAAGCCGTCAAGCTGCCGTTGCCTGTGTTGTTCAATTGCACGGTGACGTTTTGGCAAATCGCATTCGGCGCAGTTGCATCGGTCACGGTGACGGTAAATGAACAGCTGGCTGTCGCGCCAGCGGCATCGGTGACTTGGAAGCTGTTCGTTGTGACGCCGAGCGGGAAGCTGCTGCCAGATGCCAAACCACCAAGTTGAGCGGTCGTGGCACCTGCACAGTTGTCGGTGCCGACGGGAGCATTGTAGCTCACGGGTGCATCGCAAGTGGTGCTCGTGGTGTTCACGGAGATGTTGCTCGGGCAGGTGATGGTCGGAGCTTGGTTGTCCACGACTGTCACCGAGAAGGCACAGGTGGAGCTGTTTCCACAAACATCCGTGGCTGTTGCTGTCACCGCGGTGGTTCCGACGGCGAAGGTCGATCCGGAAGCAATGCTGTAGCTCACGGTGCTGCCTCCGCAGTTGTCGGTGGAGGTTGCTGCGAAGCTGACAGGTGCGCTGCATTGGCCCGTGGTGGCGTTGACGGTGATGGCCGCGGGGCAGGTCACAGTCGGCGCGGTATTGTCATTGACGGTGATGACCTGGGTGCAGGAGCTGCTGTTGCCAGCGAGGTCGGTTGCAACGTAGGTGCGGGTCAATGTGTATTGATTCGCACAAACTTGGTTGGAGGTGCCGTCGCCGCCAAAGGTCACCGCGACAGTGCCGGGGCAGTTGTCGGAGGTGGTCACCGAACCGAGGTTCACGGCCGGAACGGCACTTGCGCATTGGACCGTGACGGCTGCAGGGCAAGTGATGCTCGGCGGCGTGGACTCCAATGTGAAGGTGATGGTGTTGCTGCTGGCTGTGGCGTTGCCACAATCAGGGCTGCCAGTTGCATCGACGATCACACGGTAGCAGATGGTGCCGGTGACCGCAGGCGGGTCAAAAGTGGAAGCCGTTGCGCCGGAGATGTTCGTCCAGGTATTGCAACCGACTGGGCTGGATTGCCACTGGTAGGTGTAGCTACCTGCGCCACCTGTCGGATTTGCCGTGAGCAAGCTGGGATCGAAGTTGTAGCAAACGGTGCTGCTTGCCCCACCAGTAACGGCACCCGCTGCAAATGCAGGATAGACGGTCACCGTGTAAGTGGCAGTGTTCACGCAGTTGCCTGCTGTGGTGACGGTGTAGGTGAGGGTCGTGGTTCCCGCTGCGACAGCAGTCACCAAGCCCGTGCTGGCGTTGACCGTGGCGACGGAGGCATTGCTGCTGCTCCAAGTGCCACCAGAGGTCGTTGCGGTGTACGTTGCCGTTGAACCAAAGCACAATGCCGCAGGTCCGGTGATGGTCTGGGCGATGGGCGAGGTCACAGTCAGTGTGATATCGTCGCTGCTCGAGCATCCGCTGCCGCCTTCAGTGGCTGTCACCGAATAGGTGAAGGTACCTGCCGTCGCGGGTGTGACGGAGAGCGTGGAGCCGCTGGAGTTGCCGGGCGTCCAGTTCCAAGTGAATGAGCCGTTGCCGACACCGCCGCCTGAAGTGGTATTGGCTTGGAGCGTCACCCCACTGCCGAGGCAGAATGTCGTGGGCGCCGCGCCTTGGGTCACCACAGACACAGCAGGCAAGCCGTTGATGCTCAGGTTGAATGTCGCAGCAGCACCATTGGTGGAGGGTGCGCAAGCATTGGTCGGGACCACAGAGACGGAAGCACCGTTGTTGGCGGCACCCCAGTTCACGGTGATGCTCGTTGTTCCTTGACCGGAGGCGATGGTACCGCCATTCACCGTCCAGACATAGCTCGTGGCACCAGATACAGCCGGGATCGAATAGGTCACGCCATTGGTGTTCGCACAAATCTGGCCCGTCGGGCTTTGTGTGATGGGGCCAGCGGCTGCGAGTGTCGGAGCCACAGTGAAGGTGCGATAAACCGGGATCGACCAACCGCAGCAGGATTCTTCCATTCGCAGGCGGACCTGATAGGTTGCGCCGGGCTGCCAGCCACCTGTCGGTGCGGGCACGGTGCCGGGGTTGGCGCTCGTTGAGGTGTAAACGGAGGTCGTGGGCGTGGAGACCAAGGTGATTTTCCAATCCCAGGTCACGATGTTGGCCAATTGACCAGAGGTGAGGCCCGTGCCGACGGTAATGGACCCGTTCGGGCAAGGATTGGTGATGGGCAGG
>JAXLVK010000059.1:0-40763 GCA_046329055.1 Bacteroidia bacterium | reverse complement strand
GATTCAAGACGATACTGTATGGATGTCTCAAAAGGCGATTGCCAACCTTTTTGGAATTGGTGTCCCGGGAATCAGCAAACACCTGAGGAACATCTTTGAATCTGGGGAGCTGGATGAGAATTCAGTTGTTTCCATTTTGGAAACAACTGCTTTGGATGGAAAGAAATACATGACCAGGTTTTTCAATCTGGATGCCATCATTTCTGTCGGATATCGGGTGAATTCATTGCAAGCGACACATTTTCGGATCTGGGCAACTAAGACGCTGAAAGAGTTCATGATCAAGGGATTTAGCTTGGATGATGAACGATTGAAACAAGGCAAGACACTCTTCGGGAAGGATTACTTTGAAGAACTTGTTGAGCGCATCAGGCACATTCGAGCCAGTGAGAGAAGATTTTACCAAAAAGTAACTGATCTATTTGCTCTGGCGGCTGACTATGAGCCCCACTCAGAGGGAGCGAAGAACTTCTTTGCAACTGTGCAGAATAAACTTCATTGGGCCATAACCGGAAAGACTGCCGCCGAAATCATCTATTCTGAGGCCGATGCCAATAAGGCCTTCATGGGCCTCAAGAGCTGGAAAGGCGCCCCAAAAGCTGCGATTCTGAAGGCAGATGTGGCGATTGCCAAAAATTACCTCAGCGAGGAACACCTTTCCGAACTGGAGCGCATTGTCTCAGCTTACCTCGACCTAGCAGAAAATCTCGCGAAACGGCAGCAACTCATGCGAATGTCGGATTGGGTGAAATTCATGGATGGATTTCTACAGCTTAGCAACTATCCGATTTTGGCTGACAAGGGCAAAGTTTCTGCGTTACAGGCGAGGCTCAAGGCAGAATCGGAATACGAGAAGTTTCGCGTTGCACAAGATCGAACCCTAGAGTCCGATTTTGATCTATTCGTGAAAAACCTGCGACTGTCATGATCGTCCCATAGCCTTTCAGGGTTTGAATGCACGTTATTTCCATCTTTCCTCCAAATCCGCCATATTGGGAGGAAATCTGAACCGATCATGTGGGAAAAGATCATTGAGCATTTTCAGACGTTGGAAGGCAGGCCGTTGGAGCGTGGGGCCTTCATCGTGGGTGGATTGTTGATTTTCTGGATCATAGAGGGCGCGATTCCACTCCTGCCGATGCATTACAAGAAGAACAAGGGTCGCCACGCTGGGGTGAACCTGCTCTTCACGCTGATTCACTTGATCATCCATACAGGGTTCGGGATCGCGATCGTGAAGCTCGCGGATTGGTGCACGCAGGAAAAATTCGGTCTGGTGCACTGGCTCGGGGTCGGTACGGTGGGGACGGTGATCATTTCCGCACTGGCACTTGACCTCTTCGGTGGATGGATGTCCCATTTCATCGAGCACAAGGTGCCCCTCTTCTGGCGCTGGCACATCGTCCACCATGCCGACAACAATGTGGATGTGACCACTGGACTGCGTCACCACCCGCTGGAAAGCGTTTGGCGGGGCGTTTTCTTCCTCATGGGCTTGGTTGCCTGCGGCGCTCCGGTCTATGGCGTGATGATCTATCAGACCTTCCTGACGATCTTTACCTCATTCACCCACGCGAACATCTCTTTGCCGCCTGCATTGGACAAGATCATCAGCTATATCCTGGTCTCACCGAATATGCACAAGGTGCATCACCACTGGAAGCAGCCCTATACGGACAGCAACTATGGGGCCGTCTTCGCCATCTGGGACCGGCTGTTTTTCACCTTCAAGACATTGGATCCCAAGCAAATCCGCTACGGCCTCGACCAATACTACGACAATGCACAGGATGAAAATCTCGGTGCATTGATGGTTCGGCCGTTCCAGCCGCTGAAAGATTCCAAGGGCAAGCCTGTCACTCCCAAGGCTGCGACGAGTAAAACTTGAGTATTTTCGGCGGATCGGATGGGCAAGACCTACCATATCTGCCACCTCAGCCTCTTGAATCCGGCGATCCACAGCCGTATCTTCTTCAAGATGGCCCGCAGCCAAGTTGCGGCAGGGTACCGCGTGAGCATCATCGCACAGGATCCCGCGCCTGCCCCTTATGAGCGAGACGGGGTGCGCATCGTGCCTTTGCCCGTGTTCGGGCGGTTGAGCTGGCGCAGGCGGTGGGCGGTCGGACGCATCCGCAGGCTTGCAGTTCAGGAGTGCGCAGACGCCTATCAAGTCCATACAGTGGAATTGCTGGGGCAGGCGGCGCGGCTCCGGGGACTGCTTCCGGATTCCAAGTGGGTCTATGACATGCACGAGGACTATGCCGGAAACATCCTTCACGCGGATTATTACCCGGACCTGCTGAGGCCTTGGTTGGCGCGGAAGGTACGAGCGGCGGAGACGGATTTCGCAAAATGGGGCCATGGACTGATCCTTGCCGAGGCATGCTTCCAAGGATTGATGGATTTCGCTGCGGAACGGACGGCATTGGTGCAGAACAAGTTCCAAATGCCGCCTTCGGTGGAAGCGCCCTCACTTTCGCTTGAGCAACCCGATCTCCCGATGCTTCTTCACACTGGCACGATCGCGAGAAAATTGGGGCGCAATCTCGAGCGATGGAATCCCGGCGGGCGATCAACGCGACGCGACTTAAGAAACTTGGTGATTGCGGGTCATTCGCATGACCACGAATTGTTGCGTTGCGCTCCGAGGCGGATGCGGCAGGCTTGTCGGGGCGGTTTGCATTGGTGGGGGGAGAGGATTACCTGCCTTATGAGCAGATTGTGGCATTGATCCAGAAATGCAGCATCGGACTCGCACTCTACAACCCCAAGCCCAACATCCGGAACCGCATCCTGACGAAGTTTTTCGAATTCATGGCCTTCGAAAGCCGCTGATCTTTTCGGAAAATGAAACCTGGGATAACCTGAATGCTGTGCATCCTTTGGGAAATCAACCGCTTGGCCGCTCACCAAGGGAACCTTGGCGCAGGCAATATCAGCTGTTTGATACCCACGACCCAAGAAACACCTCCCCAACCCTTCCCGATCGCTTTGGAGCTGGGAGTCCGAATCGCAAAAACATGCTTCACCTATACCAGAACATCCTCCGGATTGATCCATGCCTACCACAGCATCACCTTGATCATCCCTTGCTACAACGAGGCACTCGGCTTGCCGGATCGTCCTCGGCAAAGTGCCGGACTCAGTGGACACGGTGATGGTCGGGACACCGAAGAAAAGTACGATCAGACCGTGGATATTGCTCGTGAGCATGGGGCGTTGGTGGTGAATGCGCCGATTCAGGTTATGGCGCGGCCTACAAGCAGATTTTGCTGCCGCCAAGGGCGATATCATTGTGACACTCGATGGTGACGATACCTATCCGGTTGAACTTCATCCTCTTTTCGGAATTGGTGGAAGCGCTGATCCAAGACGATTTTGATTTCATCTCAGCTTGTCGCTTTCCGCTTCAAAACCCCAAAAACATGGATCCGGTGAGCAAATTTGGGAACTGGGTGCTGACATTCACGGCAAAACTCCTGTTCGGCAACGGGGTCAAGGATTCCCAAAGTGGGATGTGGATTTTCCGGCGGGACATTCTCCACAAATTGCGGCTCGAAAGCGACGGAATGCCCCTGAGTGAGGAGATCAAGATCGAGGCGATCAAGCGAGGTTTGCGATTCCGTGAGGTCCATATCCCCTACTACCTCCGCCTCGGCAAGAAAAAAATCCGCAAATTCCGTGACGGATTTCACAACCTCTATTTCCTTTTTTACCTCAAGTTTCGAAAATGAGCGGCGTTTATTCCATCCTTCTCCTTGTCGCCTCCAATGCCTTCATGACTTTGGCTTGGTACGGGCACTTGAAATTCAAGGGCATGAAGGGCTTTGAGAGCCTCGGATTGTTTGCGGTCATCCTGATCAGTTGGGGGATCGCATTCTTCGAATACTGCTTGCAAGTACCAGCTAATCGCTTGGGGCACAAGGATTACGGCGGGCCATTTTCACTGCTGGAAATGAAAATGATCCAGGAAGTGATCAGCCTCGTGGTATTTGCGGTGTTCACGATTGTGTTTTTCAGGACGGAGCAATTCAGGATGAATCACTTGATTGGTTTCGGATTGTTGTTGGCAGCGGTCTATTTCTTCTTCAAGAAGTGATGGATGCTGCCCCAAAATCCTCTCCGGATTGGTGGAAGCGCACGAGCATCTACCAAATCTATCCGCGTTCATTTCAGGACAGCAACGGCGATGGAATCGGGGATTTGCAGGGCATCATTTCTCGGCTCGATTACATCAAGGGACTGGGAATTGAGACCATCTGGATTTCGCCATTCTACGCGAGCCCGCAGGGGGATTTTGGATATGACATCAGCGACTATTGCGCTGTCGCGCCGGAGTATGGGACCATAGCGGATGCGGAGGAGCTGATCGCGGCGGTGCATGAGCGGGGGATGAAAATCGTGATGGACATGGTGCTGAACCATACCAGCGAGGAGCATCCTTGGTTCTTGGAATCTCGCATGAGTCGGGACAATCCGAAGGCCGATTGGTATATATGGCGGGATGGAAAAGGGGCTGATGGGAAGCGCCCACCGAACAATTGGCGGAGCATGATTGGGCCGCGTGGATGGCAATGGAGCGCATCCCGGAAACAGTGGTATTTTGCGTCCTTCCTGAACTTCCAGCCGGATTTGAATTACCGGAATCCGGAGGTGAAAGCGGCTATGTTTGAAGTGCTGCGGTTCTGGTTGCGCAAAGGCGTGGATGGATTCCGCTTGGACATCTTCAATGCCATCATGAAGGACGCAGATTTCCGGGACAATCCCTTTTCCTGGCACCTGTTGCCGACATTTGACGGGATGAACGCCAATTTTCAGCACCGCCTGTACACCGTCAACCACCCCGACAATTTTCAACTTGCCCAAGAAGTGCGGGCGGTGATCGATGAATTTCCGGGGCGATTTTTGGTGGGGGAAGTTTTCGGGCAACATCCGACGATCAAGCGATTTCTGGGGGAAAAGCAGGATGGATTGAACTTGATTTTCCTCTTTGACATGCTCTTCTTCCGGTTCAAGCCAGAGTTTTTTCGCAAGCGGTTGGAGGAGTACGAGGAGCATTACCGGAGTCCGTTGGTGCCGACATTCGTGATGGGCAACCATGACAACAAGCGGAGCATCGGGCGTGTGGGAGGTGATTTGGAGCGGGCAAAGGCGCTGGCGATTTTGCAAATGACGACTCGCGGCGTTCCCGTGGTGTATTACGGTGAAGAAATCGGGATGCAGGATGCCGAAATCCACAAATCGGAGGCGAAAGATCCACTATCGAGGCTGTATGGGTGGGTGCCGTCATGGCTCCGCAGGCTGATGCCCGTACCGCTCAACAGGGACGTGTCGCGGACTCCAATGCGATGGGATTCGGGGCCAAATGCGGGGTTTTGTCGGGAAGACGTTGGGCCATGGTTGCCGATTTCGGAGGGACTTTCCGAGCGAAATGTCGCGACGCAATCTGATCGGACGGACTCCTTGATGCAGGCTTACCGAGAGCTACTTGCGTTACGAAAGCAGCATTCGGTGCTTGTTGAGGGCGATTTGGAGCTGATTGCGGCTGAAAATTTGCCTGCTTCCGTCCTAGGCTTCCGGCGAAGACTTGGGAGCTTGGAGGCAACGGTGCTCGTTCATTTCGGGAGGAAGGCAACGAGGATTCCAGATGGCATCGTAAGCGGAGCGCCGATATTTGCGATGAATTGGGACTCCATCAATATGACTTTCAAGGGATTAGGAGGGGTGATCCTGTTCCAATCAATTTAGGCCAAGAGCCTTTGAATCAATCAATTTCGATCAATCCAACCTCGGAAATCCCATGAAAAGGGTGCAATCCGCCCCATGAAACTGCCCGGGATTGATGCTGCCGGGGAATTCCTTGCTCAGGATGTACTTCCCATCCTTCATATCATTGGAAGTCAACGCCCAAGCGATGCGCAATTTCGTGGGAAAGCCACCTTCCATTGCCGGAATGATCGCCCACAGCGCATATCCAGGTGGCATCTTATAGGACTCTATGTCCGGCCCTCTCGGTTGGAATCGAAGCCCGGAAATGTTCTGCCAATTCCCGGCGGAGTCCTGTGCCTGCAAAAATGCGAATGGATTGGTGTAATGTACCTCAAGGGCAAGTGAATCCGTGCGGGTGTTCACCAGTGCGACCTGCCAATCCACACTCCGCGTCATCAAATCCGCTTGCGCCGAATCCGCAACGAAAATGGAAACCGCATCAGGTACAAACTGCTTCCCTTCCTCAATCTGCATCAGCCCGACCTCCATCGATTTCATCTCCCAGTCTTCGTCGAATTCCAACACACTCACATCGGCCTTGCCTTCAAAGTCAAATATCGGCCCCAACTGATGATCAAGGTTTTGCGGACGAGGTAGCTTAGCGATTTGCTCGTCTTGCTGCCAAACCTCAATTCCAGCATCGTCCAACAAGACGAAATGATCGCTCCGCAATCCGACCATCGCCGGCTCCTCTCCCAGCGCGTAATCCAACTGCTGATAATTCGGTTCCGAAAATACCCCAGTGCGCGTATTCCAGAACCCATAGTACTCAGGAAGGTCGTAACCCTCCCCATCCACAAAATACACCACGTCTCCGTTGCGACACAACCACCTGTATCCATTGACCATCATTGGATTGCGCCATTTCACGACACCATTTGAATCCAGTGCCACGACCTCCTTGCCTTGGATCGCCAATGCAATCCCATCCTGCAACAGGTCATAGTTGAATCGGGCGGAATTGGTGAAAACGTAGGAAAAACCCGCTTGCGACAGCACCTTCCCCCTTCGGTCAATCGGCCAATACAATCGGTCATGCCCCAAGGCAAAGGCCAATCCCGACTCAAATTGTGTGACCGACCGCCATTCTCTATTGGAAAAGACCAATTTCCCGCCCATGTCCACTACTCCGGCGTAGGAGGACCGCGATTGCTTCTGAGGGTCGCCTTTTGCGTAACTGATCAATATCGTTGCCAATCCCTCCGAAAACTTGGGATCCCCATAGAGAAAATAGCCCGGAAGATCGGATTCTGAGAACCGCATTTTGCCCTTCGTATCATAATAAGACCTGACAATTTCCTCGCCTTCACTTTTCACCATGGTTGCGACCCCGCCAAAAAACGCGGTGATTTCCTCCTTCTGTGGTTTCAGGAGGAACTTGCCCTTGGCATTCAATATCGCCGCCCCGCTTGCCAGTTTTCGGGCCTTTTTGCTGACTTTCGATTGGTAATTCAACATCGCCACACTGCTCCCAGAGGCATCCACGCTGAGGTAGAGGTAGCCATCCGGGCCGAGCCGCTTCCCTTGCCGATTCATCAATCCACAGCCTTGATCCCCAGACCAATACACAAACAAATCAGGATAGGCGCCTGCCGCACGATGGGAAACCACTCCTGAAACAGCAGCCTGCCCTGCCGATCCACATAGTTGGCCAATCCGTCTCGAAATACCTGGGCCATGCCCTTCCAAAGTCAAGAGCGCCATCAAACTGCGGAGGAATCGCCCATGCCCCGGTCGAATCAATGAATCCATACCGCGCATCCTTGCGCACCGCAGCGAGCCCTCGTGAAATCGCCGAGCCACATGAAATTGCGCTGAATGACGGATTTGCCTTCGGCATTGCGAAATCCCCAAAGCCCAGCCTCCGGACATGGATAGAGCACCACCTTGGGGGCAAGTTGCGCCATCAACGAACAGCCCATCATCAGTCAGCAGAACATCCCAACTCGCATAGCGTCTGTAAATCCATTGATCTCAAGATAAGTCCTAAAGCGTGTAGCAACACAATGAAAATTCGGCGAATGGATACAGGTAGCCTCGCTCATCGCACAGAGCCGAGCGAACGGAACCTTTTCCTTTGTAAATTGGTTGAGGTAGCCAAATAACCGCACGAAACGAAAGGAATTCATCAAGACGTCTGCCATCCTCGGCGCAAGCCTTGCGGTGCCAGCATTCTTGAAGTCGGAATCGGGTATCATCCGGACTGCTTCCGCCTCGCCCTGCGGCCATGGTCTTGAACATGCAACGCGAAATGGTCGGCACCTGCCGATTCCGAGGGCATTTGGTGGGTGATCATCGGTGACTCGTCTCGCCCTTACGTGCTATTTGATGAATTCATCTCGGTCACGATGGAGGTCGGTGCGAAGCCGCTTCTGGCATCGCGCATCCACATGTGGGTGACGCCCACGACGTTCTTCCTGAGCGGAAATGGGCACCACAAGGACAGCTTGAATTTTGATTTCCAGATCGGAAAAGGAGACGGCGATGTTCAGCTCCGGGCGCGGCGCGATCCACATGGAGGAAACCGGTCAAGGCTTGCACGACCAAGCGGAGGCATCTACCACGGCTTCCAAATCTGGCTCAATACACCGTCCGCCTACAAATTGAGTCTCCGGCAACCCTGCTTTTCAACGAGAAGGATTTCGGCATGTGGACGCGAACGGTGGAAAGCGACGGCATTCCAGGCGAGTTCCAAGGGGCAAAACTGCCGTGGCCACCTTGAGTCCTGCATTTTATTTCCACCTCATGCTCAAAGAGGGTACACGACTCGACATCCCGACCGACCCGAGCCAATGCATTCACCTATGTAGTTCAGGAAGCTGCTCTTGAGGGGCCAACAGGTTTTGATACTCAACCAAGTTGCGCTTTTTGAGCGCGGGCAGTCTGACATCCAACCGCTTGCCCTCTCCGACACCGAAATGCTTGTGCTTGGGGGACAGCCACTGGACGAGGTGGTTTATGCCTACGGCCTGTTCGTGATGAACACCGAGGAACAAATCCGGCAATGCATCAATGATTATCAGAGCGGCAAATGGGTGATCCCAGGATCGTGGATCGCTGAGGATTGTCTTCAGTTGTACGGAGGGAAAGATGGGCGGAATGGCCTATTTTACGAATTTGAGTCCATTCCAATTCACTTACCCTGAGGGGTGTAAACGGCGGTGCCGATGATGGGCTACGCAGGCGGATGCGGATTCATCAAAGACACGCAGGTTCGCCGACTTTCTCCTCCGAGACATCCACAGTTTCTCCATTCACGATTTGGAAGACTTGCAATTCCCCACCACAACCACCTTGGGACTCAAGTGGATTGCCTTCGGCATCCTCTCCTTTCTCAAATCCGCTGTAAGTGAACAGTCTGGCCACAAAAACCCCACTGGGCGATGGAAGCAACTGATAGACTTCTTCGTAGTCTGATGATCTTCCAGTGCAGCGCAAGGTGTAAAATTCGAACCTCGTGGGCGAAAACATTTCGCACATCGCTGCCCCAAAGGGGTTGAAGCCGCAATTTTGCCTTCCTTTCCTGACCAATTGGCCTCCTCGATCCTCGCTCCCTCAGCATGGGGTTCCATCTGCGCCTCGCTGTTGAGGACTTGGAAAAATCCTTCAACTTGGCTGGGCTTGACGGTGGCTTCCATGGCGGATAGGCTAAATGGCATTGATTTCCCGGTCTTTTTCAATGTCCAATTTCCCTTGATTTCCTTGGTGGTCGGATTCCACTTTCCTTCGAATCGCTCCTCCTCATTCCTTTCCCCACCTACCAATAGCAAGACAGAACCGTTGCTTGGGCAAATGCGTCCGCTGATCGTGATGGGGATGATCTGTGTCCGGTAAGCGTACTCTCCCTGAACCTCAAGGCAATCGGCGGATTTGATCGAGAAAAACGGAGTCGATTTCTCAGTTCTCAGGATCATTTCGATCTTCAACTTGGTCCCCAGCGTTCCCGTCAATTGGATGTCGTCAGCGAAGTGATCCGACTGAGCAGGAGCGCGAAACCCGATGAGAACTAGGAAAACGAAGCAAAAAGTAAATCTGAAGTGGTGCATATTCTCCAATCTTACGGAAAATCAACAAAACATGGTGCAACCAAGGCCAATTGGCAGGGTGCTATGGCCAATTCAAGAATGGATCGCAATATTGGCCTCATACTCATCGCCGAGTGGATTTGAGTCTAAAGAAAATGGCATAACTTCGCTTTTCAAAGCAGCAATTCACCCGGAAATCAGGTTTCCACATGAAAATACACTCCACGAACTACGAAGACACCTTCATTCTCATCGCTGACGATTGTCCAATCGCCATGGGGCAGGTTCCGCCAACCAAGGGCGAAGCCAAGAGCATTGCCACCATGCAGTTCGAAATGGTGAGCCAGAATCCTTACCAATTCACGTCCGACGACGTATTCTTCCAAGTATTCGCCGACCGAAAGGACTTGACCGAAGGGGAGCGCCCGGAAGCCCGGCAGGAGTTCTTTTCCAAAGGCCAACCCTGCTTCCGCGCATCACCGCTTGCCCGCAGGTATGGTTGGGGTGTGCACAGCGACAGCCAAGGCCGCATTGCCATCTATGGATGCGAGACAGAGGAATATGCCCGCCTTGCTGCGGACCCTAACTTGAAGATTGTCAAGGCCATGAAGGGATCACGCTAGATTCTTCCCGAAAATTTTCTGAAACCGGATTAAACCTTGGTGAAATCCAGCTGTCTTTGGTGACGATTGGCTTGTAGTTTTCTCACAAAAAACACTGAAGAATTATGAAAATCAAGACTTTGCTTCCCTCTCTCCTCGTGGCAGGCACACTCATGTTCACTGCCTGCAACAAGGAGGCAATGACCACCATGTCGGACGATGACATCTCCGAGTCCATGTCCAACGACTTCTCCGAGTCGAGCGGCGGCACATCCACAGACATCTCCGCAAGTGCGCGGACCGCTGCCGTCTTGAACAGTTCCGTCTTCTGCGGCCTCACGGGCGACTCCACCTTCGTTTATGTCGGCACAGGCGGTCGCTACAACCTCACCACCACCTGGACTTGGGTTGTCACCTGCACGAGCGGCACCCCCACAAGCATCGACTTCACCAATACTGGCAACGCCGCCTTCAACGGCACAGCGCTGAGTTTCACGAACACATTTGTGGGCGACGCGTCCATCACAGACCTGTCCAACGCGACAGAATTCACGGCCGCTGGTACCTCAGTCCGCACTGGCACGGGATCCTTTGAAGGCAAGCGGAGAACCAAGGACTTCACCTACGTGACCACCTTCACCTACACCGACGTGAAGATCAAGCGCTCCGACTACACCATCTCCTCTGGCACCGGAACGGCACACTGCGTGGGTGCAGTGGTGGATGGCGAGGCATTTGACCGGACCGCTACCATCTCTTTCCAAGGCGACGGCACATACATCGTGACCCTCGACAATGGCAATGTTTATACCTTCAATCTGAAGTAACCCCCAAGCGCCCGTACCGACCTCGGCCGGACCACGGAGCTTGAAGATAGGAATTGACGTAGGCAGCCATTGCCAAATCTGGGCCTAACCAAGGCGCGGATTTGACAATGGCTGCCTACGACTGTTTTCACAGTTCCATGTTGTCCGCTGCCGGACGCAATCCATTTGGTTTTCTCCCCATGGAATGCCAAATTGATTCCCAAGGTGGGCATGTCGCCCGTCTGTCAGAATTGCCACATTTGCCTCAGGACATGCGTCCACTCTTTCGCTCCCTCTTGCTCGTCCTTCCATTCGTGTTCACTGCATCCCTGCCTGCCCAGGTGCTGATCAATGAATACTGCGCGAGCAACAAGACCCAGTACACGGACGCTTTCGGAGACCATCCGGACTGGATCGAGCTCCACAACCAAGGCACCGCTGGCGTGAACCTGCAAGGGCTGTTCCTCTCGGACAGTCCCGGCAACTTGCAGAAATACGCCCTGCCCAACTACACGCTCCCCGCCGGCCAAAAGCTCCTCATCCTCGCCTCCAACAGGGACGGCTATTTCGGTGGATTCTACCATGCGAATTTCAAGTTGACACAAATGAAGGCGGAGAAAATCATCCTCTCCCAGACCAATGGCACCATCCTGGACAGCGTCACCTTGCGCCCAACCCAAGCGAACCACAGCCGCGGACGCATCACCGATGGAGCCGCCACGTGGGGCGTATTTGCCAATCCAAGCCCCACCATCGCCAATGCGAATGCCTATCAAGCCTACGCCGCCAAGCCCAATCTGAGCCTGCCCTCCGGATTCTACTCTGGCGCTGGCGTGGTGATCATGACCACCTCCGAGCCCAATTCGACCATTCGCTACACCATTGACGGCAGCGCACCGACCCAGAGCTCCACTGCCTACTCCAATCTCCTCGGCATTCCCAATACCCAGGTCATCCGCGCAGCCACCTTCAGCAACAATCCCAACATCCTGCCCAGCTTCATCGAGACCAATTCCTATTTCTTCAATGTCAACCATCATGGTCTCGCCGTCGTGTCGCTTTGCTCGCCGGATTACCAAGGCTTGTTCAGCAGTCAGTTCGATGAAATCATGACCACCTTCGAGTACTTCGACTCCACAGGAGCCCTCGGGCATGAGGGCGATGGCGACATCCGCGGGCACGGAAACGACTCATGGGCCTACGACCAGAAGGGCATGCGCTTCTACGCCCGCGACGATTACGGGTATGCCAACAACATCGAGGAGCAGCTTTTCGAATCATCGCCCCGCGACGAATTCGACGTGATCCTGCTCAAGGCTGGCGCATCCGACAATTTCCCCGGCGGCTTCAACAATGGCCTGCTCACCTGCCACTTGCGGGATTTGTTCGCGCAGACATTTACCGAAAAATACGACTTGAACCTCGATGTGCGCCGCTGGCAACCCTGTGTGGTCTATCTCAACGGCCAATACTGGGGCATCTATGAAATCCGTGAGCGCATCGACCCGGAATACGCGGATTATTACTACGACCAAGACCCGGACAGCGTGGACATGCTCGCCTACTGGGGAGGGTTGGACATCGAATCCGGGAGCGACACCGCCTGGAACAGCCTCTACAATTTCATGATCAGCAACAACTTGAGCATCCCCGCCAACCATGATTATGTTGCGGAGCGGTTTGAATTGATGAGCCTGATCGACTACTTCATCCTCAACACCTACATGGTGAACACCGACTGGCTCAACTGGAATACAGCTTGGTGGAGGGGACGGAGCACGCCGGGCGTAAAGTGGCGGTATCGCCTCTGGGACGAGGACAATATCTACAACCTCGGCCAAAACTACACAGGAGTCGGCACCACGACCTACCTCAATGACCCATGCAACCCGACGACACTCTTTCCTGGAGACCCGGACATCCCGCACACTGACATGATCAATGCCCTCATGGCCGACACGGCATTTGAGGCGCTGTACATCAACCGCTACGCCGACCTGCTCAATACTTGCCTCAACTGCGACACCCTGCTGGCGCACCTGCAGAGCATCGTGGACCGATTGGGGCCTGAAATGCCGCAGCATTGCGCGCGCTGGGGAGGATTGGTCTCCGACTGGAACAACAACCTCGACTCCATCCGGGCGCAAATCAGCGGGCGTTGCCAAGTCGTGGACAGCCTGATGGTGGGCTGCTACAACCTCAGCGGCCCCTACCCCATCACCGTCATCGTGGATCCCCCCGCGCATGGCGATGTTCGGGTCAACACAGTGGTTCCCACTGGGTATCCTTACTTGGCGACCTATTACGGCGGGGTGACCGTGGATCTCTACGCCCTTAACACACAGGGCTATCAGTTCCTGAATTGGACGACGCTGCACCATGGCCTCACTCCCAATACCGCTGCCGATACCGTCCATCTCTGGCTCACAGGCTCCGACACCATCATTGCCCACTTCGATACGATTTTCGTGGGGGAAAATGCGCCAAGTGGTTTGCCTGCCTACAGTTTCAAAGTGCGCCCCACCTTGGTGAGAGACCGCATCATGGTGGAATACCAGGTACCCGAAAGCGGAGCAAGCCTGGTACTCACTGACCTCCAAGGGCATAGCATCGCCGATTTGAGTGGACATTTGGCAGGCGAAGCCTCCGGCAGACTGGAAATCGACGTGGGTGCCCTGCGCATGGCAAGGGGCATGTACCTGCTCTCCCTCCAATCCGCCGGCTGGCGCAAGACCGAAAAGCTGATTTGGGTCGGAGAATGAGCCTGGTCAAGGTTCGATTCCTTGCGAATGCCTAAATTCACTGCATGGATTTGGTCTCACATGCGGTATTGGGGGCGGCGATCGGAGAGGCGATGGCTGGGAGGCGGGCAGGTCGCCGCGCAATGGCGGTCGGTGCGACAGCTGCCTTGCTGCCGGACTTGGATGCATTGGGACATTTCTTCCTTTCGGACGCAGAGCAGTTGGTCTTCCACCGGGGAATCACGCATTCATTGTTGATCTGCGCATTGATTCCTCCCTTGATTGCATGGCTGCTGATGCGGTTTCGCGGTTTTCAGACGATGCCTTGGCTCAGTTGGGCGGCACTGCTTTGGGTGGGAATGGCATCGCACCTGGCGCTAGACATCTGCACATGTTACGGGACAGGCTTGCTCGAGCCATTTTCCCACGCACGGTACAGCCTGGACAGCATCTTTGTGGCGGATCCCTTGTACACTTTGCCCCTCCTGATCGGATGGATTGTGGTGATGTTCAGCAAGCAACATCCCGTCAGGCGAATGCGCTGGAACTACGCGGGGATTGTCCTGAGTAGCCTCTACCTCCTTTGGGCACAGTGGAATCATGCCCGCGTCCACAGCAGGATGGAGGAATCGCTCACTGCGCAGCATCCTCGACATGGGCAACTCACCGTCACGCCAACACCATTGAACAATGTCCTGTGGATGGGATTTGCCCCGGATTCGAATGGCTATTGGATGGGATTCCACAGCTTGCTGGACAGCGATGATCCGATTGATTTCGAATGGCTTCCGCAGCAAGACAGCCTGCTGAACCGAGTTCCGCCCCATCCCGAGGTCGCCCTCTTGAGGGAATTTACGATGGGACACTACGTCCTCACTGCTGAGGGGGACGACGTCTATCTGAACGACCTCCGGTTCGGCTACGCGGATCGCTGGGATGCGCCGGGGACGGTATTTGCACTCCGCTACAACCTCAAACCGGGCGCCGACAATTCCCATCCATTGGATCGGATGCGATTCCGAGAATCCTCCTGGACGATTCTGTCGAGAATTTGGGAGCGGGCTTGTGGCAAGTCGAGGAGGTCAGGATGAGCCCCATGAACACGGCATCGTTGGAGGACAATCTGAGGCTGGTGCGGGGCGGGCCGGAATTTTTCGATTGTCTTCGGGAAATGATCGACAATGCCGAGGAGGAGCTTCATTTGCAGACCTTCATTTTTGCTGATGATTCCACGGGTCGCCCTGTTCTGAATGCCTTGAAAGCCGCCGCACAGCGCGGGGTTCGGGTGCTGGTCTTAGTGGACGGCTACGGCGGAGCATTGCCTGCTGGGGTATTGGAGGAATTGCGACAGGCGGGTGTGGAGGCACGGCTTTTCGCGCCGTGGTTGTCTTGGAGCAGCTTGCATTTCGGGCGGCGCCTGCACCACAAGGTGGTCGTGGCAGACAAGCGGATTTTGCTCATCGGTGGGATCAATATTGCAAACAAGTACCACGGGACCGCGGAGGCGCAGGCATGGCTCGATTTTGCGGTGAGGTTTGAAAGTCCAAGGATCGGGCGGGAGGTTGCAGCGCTCTGTGACCGGATTTATCAGCGGCGACACGGGATTCAGCGGCGGTCAAGGATTTGGGACAGCTGCGCCATGAGCGGGGATGTGGTGACCGTGTTGCAAAACGACTGGCTCCTGCGTAAGAATCAGATTTACAGGAGTTACCTCAAAAATCTGGCGCATGCCCGGAATGAGATCATCATTGTGGGGACGTATTTTCTGCCGGGCAGACGACTCACCCGGGTACTCCGGCAGGTGGGCAGCAAGCAGGTCCGGGTGAGGCTGATTCTGGCTGGGATGTCCGATGTCAAGATATTGCGCAGGGCGACCGCCTACCTTTACCGCAGCCTGCTCGGAAACGGCGTGGAGCTATTCGAATGGCCGCACAGCGTACTGCATGGCAAGGCAGCGGTGGCAGACGGCAGGTGGGCAACCGTGGGTTCGTTCAACCTGAACCAACTCAGCGCCTACGGCAGCATCGAGATGAACGCCGAAGTGATTTCCGATCAATTCGGGAAGACCGCCACCAACGCCTTCGAAGAGGTCATCGCTCAATGCAACCCGGTCACACTTGAATCGCTGAACCTCAGGGAAAATTGGCGAGAAAGGCTGCTGAATTGGGCAAGCTATCAGATCATGCGCATCAGCCTGCAAATGCTGACATTCACATCCTACAGACGGATTTGGACGGCGGTGAAAGGCTGATGCGGCGTGGCCGTCGAGTTCCGAGAATGCTTTTTCAGCACTAGAAATACGTCGAAACCCCAAAGCTGAATCCTCCTGTGGTCGCAGGTGGATTGCCGAGCAGGTCTTGCTGCTTTTGGTAGCGGTAGTTGAGGCGGAACACTGTCAATTGGCTCGGCCGGAAGCTCACCGCGGGCATGATGCTCCACAGGTCATCGGCAATATTGCCCCCGGTCTCCCTGAAGGTTCCGACATTCCAATCCACGTATTCGAGTCGCGCAGCCAGGTTCAAGGCCGCATTTTCCCAGCCCAAAATCTTCCGCTTCAGGATGGGTTGCACCACATCCACAAATCCACCCTGCTGCCTCGAGCCAAACTGCTGTGAATAATCCGCGGGCACATCCACCATGATCCATGCCCATTCGCCGATGATATTGGTATTCAGCTTTGGCAGAGTAGTGTTGACATCCACAGCGAGGACATCACAGCGGCGGCGCTCGTCCACGGTCAGGCCATCATTTTGGAACTGATTGTACACTCCGCCCATGTAGCTGATCCCAATTTCCGCGATCTTTTTGTGGCGCACAGCCGCCTTGGCAGTGACCATGGGCAAGCCGCTTGCAATCTCCTCAAATCGATCTGGATTCAGCTTGGAGGCAGGCAAGAATGTGCGATTCTGGTCATTGGCAATGATTGAATTGTCGAAACCGCCGGAGACATAGACCTCATAGCCCAGCATCCAATTTCCTTTGAACTGCTTGCCATACAGCCCAAATCCGGCATTGCTCCAAGTTGCGGGCAACAATTGCGTCGAGGCAATCGGGCGATCCGTGAATTCCCACTTAGGCCCGTCGTGGTTTTGGTTGAAGGCCCCGATCGGGTTCAGGATCACCCCCGCACGCAGGTTTGCAAGCGGGTGCAACTCCACATCCAAAGCCGCGAATTCGAGCGAAATCTCCTTGGTGCCATCCTCAAACTCCAATTCACTCAGAAACTTGAGCCGCTTCCCGATGCTGGAGGCCGCAAAAAGGGTGAATCTCCGGAATTGGAACTGATGCCCATCCGAGACTCCGTCGGTACCCAAGTGCTGCCAATTCACCTCCATGTACCCGCCAAAGGAGACCGGGATGCGGCCCGCCTGCAAGAAGGGGCGGTTATAGACGGCGTCCATGTTCAGCTTGTTTTTGCTGGTGTCGGAAGGAATGCGCCGCAGCAAGGTCGGATCAATCTGAGCCTGCAATGCCGAGGCCAATCCGCAGAAAGCAAGGACGAGGACGAGTATGCGCTGCTTCATTTGAGGGAGATTTTGAGTTGGTTGCCTTCCATGACGATGGGAAATGAGCGCAGGGCCTTGGAGGCAGGGCCATTGGCGACCTGTCCATGGCTGTCAAATTCCGAACCGTGGGCTGGGCACTGCAACCTGTCCCCAAAGAGCTGCAATTCGGCGCCCTGATGCGTGCAACTCATCCAAACCGCCGCATAATCATCGGCGCCATTGCGGAAGACGCAGATCGGAAATTGCAGGAGCTGGTTGCGCGCCACGACGGCCTTGTGGTAGCTGAGCGATTCACCCTTGCGCACTTCGAAATCCGAGACAGGCAACACCATATCGTCTCCCTCAATGTTCGCATTCACAGAACGAATACTGCTGCAACCCTCCAGCAAGGAAACGCCCAAAAACGCTCCCGCACAGGCAAATCCGCAGGTTTTCAGAAAGTTCTTTCTATCCATGGCTCAGAGGGATTTGAGGAATTGAAGGATGGCCTCTTTTTCGCTGTCCGAAAGCTGGAGGTAGGCGTTTTTGCTGGATTCCGCTTCGCCGCCGTGCAGGGTGATCGCCTCCTCGATTGTCCGCGCCCTGCCGTCATGGAGCAGGTACATTTCGCCGCCTTGGGAGTCCGCACTCAACCCAAGGCCCCAAAGTGGAGTCGTCCGCCACTCGGAGGTGAGGGCAGTCCCTTCCGTGTAGCCGTCATCCAAACCCGGCCCCATGTCATGCAAGAGCATGTCGGTATAGGGATGGAAGGTGACATTGGCCAGGACCGCGATGTCGGATGCGCCAGTTGTCAGGTCTTCACGGTGACAGGATTCACATCCGATTTGATGGAAAACGAGGCGCCCATTGGCGAAGCCGCCGCTTGTCGCATTGCGTGGAAGCGGTGCCTTCAAGGTATGCAGGTAGAAAACCACATTTTGAAGGTCGGTAGTGGTCACCTCGGGATCCATGTGGTTGCCCGTGGCGGGATCGGTCGGGAAAAATTCGGAGACAATGCCCATGTCCTGGTTGTAGGCATTCACGGTCTGGTGCAGGAGATTGTGCGCCGCCGCCTTGCGCCCAAACCGCCCGATGTACTTGCCGCCACGCGGGATGGCATCGCGGTTTGGGCTGAGGTAGCCTGGGAGCTCGATGTAATTCGGGACACCGGAAATGCCGTCTCCGTCGAGGTCGTTGGGATCGGCGAGGGCGAGAATCGTCGCGTCCGAAACGGCCTCCAAGTAGCCCAAGCCTGTATTCGCAGGTGGCAAAAAGCGGGATGATGTGGCCCCGGCGGGAATCTGTTCGGGTTGATAGCCCGGGATCGCCAAATGCTGGAGTTGGGGGCCGCCCTGATCCAGGAATTGGTTACCGGTGCTATCAACTTGACCGAAACGGGTGAGGGTGGTGAAAGGATGCCCCTTGCCGTCACCTGCGTGGCAGGAGCCACAGCTTGTCGCCACAAACAGCGGCCCCAACCCCGTCTGCGGGGTGAAGACAGCTGTGTTGAAGGCGGCATCGCCGGCAAGGAAGCGTTGATTTTCTGCTGCACTCAAGCCCTCAACCGGGCCATCAAGCAATTCATTTTCCGCCGGGGCAGGCGGCTCAGTGATGTGGCAACCCCAGACAAACAGGGCCGCAAAAGCAGAAATTGAGAGGGCGCTTTTCATGAAGCCTTGATTCATGGCGACAAAAATAAATTTTTAGACTCATCTAAACAAATGTTTTAGCATATCATCCAGAAATTATTCGAGCGTGCGAGAAAAGACCAATAGAGGAGCAGAAATCAGGGAATTCTAAGATTTGCTTGCGCGATCTGAAGATTCCGAGAAGTCCGCTCCAATTATGCTCCTAACTTTGCCGCATGGATCTTCAGAACGATTTGTTGCTGCGGGCTGCCCGTGGCGAATGGGTGGAGCGGCCTCCAGTATGGCTCATGCGGCAAGCGGGCAGGTTCCTCTCGGAATACCGCGCTGTTCGCGAGAAGGCAGGAAGCTTCAAGGCGATGATTGCCAATCCGGAGTACGCCGCCGAGGTGACGATTCAACCCGTGGACTTGGTGGGTGTGGACGCGGCGATCATTTTCAGTGATATCCTCGTGGTGCCGCAAGCGATGGGGTTGACTACGAAATGGAAAAAGGAGAAGACCGCATTTTCCGAACACCATCCGATCCATGGCCGATGTGGAACGCCTGCACCCCGCCGACCTCGATGGCAACTTGGGGCATACCCTCGCAGCCCTGCGCTTGGTCAAAAAGGAATTGAACGGTCGCGTGCCGCTCATCGGATTCGCAGGCGCGCCCTGGACGATTTTCTGCTACATGACCCAAGGCGGCGGCTCCAAGGAATTCAACATCCCGCGCAGCATCCTCTACCGGGAACCTGCACTCGCGCATGCCCTGCTCGACCGCATCACGGAGGCCACGATCACCTACCTGCGTGGACAGGTGGAGGCTGGCGCCGACATCGTCCAAATCTTCGACTCCTGGGCTGGGGTGCTGGGCCGCGAGCAATACGCGACCTTCGCCGCACCTTATATAGATCGCATCGTGCGGGCGCTGAATGGTTCGGTTCCCGTGATCGTGTTCGCCAAGGACGCCTTCCATGCGGTGGACCTGCTCGCCGCCATGCCCTGCCAAGTCGTGGGCCTGGACTGGACAGTCGATCCCAAGCAGGCGGCGGCAGCCCTTCCGGGCAAGACCTTGCAAGGCAACCTCGACCCAGCAGCCTTGTATGGCTCCATCAGCGACATACAATCCCGCGTCACGAACATGATCAACGCCTTCCCCCAAGGCAGGCATATCGTGAACCTGGGGCATGGCATCTATCCGGACCTGCCGCGCGAAAACGTGATCGCCATGATCGAGACGGTGAAGGCTTTCCGCTATCCCGCCAAACCTGTTTCTGCCGAAATGCCCTCACAGCGAATGCGATAGCCCATGCGCCACAGCAAAGCCCTCCCCTACCTCCCTGTCCTAGCCCTCATCGGGCTGGTGGCGATCGCTTGGTCTGGATGCAGCCGCAAGTCGCAGGAAACCAAGACCAATGCCTTCATCTTCAACCCTGTGGACACCTCATTTGGTGCGGATTCGCTCTGATCCCGGGGGGTAAGTACAAGGCGGAGATGCTGTTCCAGGAGGGATCGCCTGTGAAATTGGAGTGGAAGGGCGTACTGGCGCCGGCGAAGGGCATGCACAACTTGGCGCTCTTCCTCCCGATCAATGGTGCGGCGACCCATGGCATCCTCTACGTGGATCACCAATCGACGATGCCCGACGCGCAAATCGGGGATGGAGGCGGCGCAACCGTGATGGAGGTGTTCCGCGATACCGTGGACGGCTGGAAAGTGGGGCTACCCTCATGCAGTGGATTTCAGCAGCGTCGGCGGCACATTGAACAATGGCTTGGGTACGATTACTCCCTGGGGGACCGTGCTCGTTTCGGAGCGGATCGAACCGCAGAGTTCATTGGTTGCCAACCCACAAGACAGCAGCCGACGCCTGTTTGCCGACTCCAGCCTGCAGCAAGGGCGGCCGGGTTGGATGAACCAAGGATGGATGGTGGAATTGGATCCGACGAACTGGAAAGTGCTCGGAAAACGCTGGGCAATGGGCAGGTTCCTGCACGAGGGCTGCCTCGCCATGGCGGATTCGAAGACCATTTACATGGCTGACAATCAAGCTCCGGGGGCACTGTTCAAGTTCGTGGCGGATACAGCCGGGAACCTGCGCAGCGGGCATTTGTATGCTTGGCGTGAAAAGGCCGACAGCCTAGGGCGGCACTGGGTGTCGATTCATGGAGGTCGGGACACCCTGATGCACGCGCGCCGGCATGCCTTTGCGGGCGGAGCTTCCATTTTCATGCGCTTGGAGGACATGGAGTTGCTGCCCGACGGGAGCATCCTGCTGACCGAATCCGGCGCAGACAGCACAGACTTGGGCCTCGCGATAGGGTTGGGCGGACAAGTCTTGCCGCACCTCTCGAAGTACCACCTCGGCAACAACCTCTACGACGACCGCCACGGCCGCATCCTGCGGTACAATCCAAACACCGAGCAAATCACAGTGTACCTCGAAGGCGGCCAAGCCCTTGAGGACAAGAGCATTGTCCTGAGCAATCCGGCGAGCATGGCCCTGGATACCAAGCACAACATGCTCGTGATCCAAGAGGACTTGCACGGCACAAGCGCGGGCAGGGTCCCTGAGCGCAGGGGCGCATCTCCAGTTTCTGAGATTTATTTCCTCAAGCTCCCAGATGGCGCAGCCGCACTCGACCAATTGAAGCGGTTTGCCGTGATCCCTAGAGGCTGCAAATCGACTGGAGCCTGCTGGTCTCCAGACTATACCGCATTGTTTTTCAACATTCAAGCGGGGAAAAATCCCGCAAGTCCATCCAAGTCGGGCCCCACGCTATCGAAAACGGTCGTGGTGACGGGTTTTCCCGAATAAGAGCCTCAATCCCACAGGATTGCCGCGAGAAAATCCGAATGGATGTATTAGTTTTTTCTTAACTTAACCTACGAATCGTTTCATGATCTGACCGTGCAAGACGCAGCGCCAAGAACCACCCGCTCTGTTGCCAGGCCATTTATCCCTGCAAATGTTCAGTATGCACTGATCGTTATCCTATTGTTGCTGGGGCTGAATGCGTTGCTGCGCACCGTATTCCTCCTCTACAACACCGATCAGGCCCGCGCCATGAGCTGGATGGACATCGCGACGGGGTACACGATGGGCTTCCAATTCGACTTGGCTACCATTGTGATATTCAACGGGTTCATCCTGCTGTTCATGGCCCTGCCACTGTCCCTGCACAGGCGGCGGTCCACCTACAAGATTTGCAACATCCTCCTCATCCTCGCAAACATGCCCATCCTGGTGGTGAACGCCATCGATGTGGTGTATTACAGTTTTGCGGAAAAGCGGCTCACCCACGAGCTCTTCACCACTCAGAGTGATTTCGGCAGCTTCAAACCGGCCATGCTCATGGAGTATTGGTGGCTGTTCATGATCTTCTTCGTGATGGTCTATGTCCTGTACAAGATCCTCGACCGCTTTGCACGGCGGATGATCCGCGGCGACGAAATGCAGCCGATTGGGCGGAGGTGGCTCTGGGCGATGCTCTTCGTGGGATGCCTCTACATGGGGTTCCAAGGCGGCCTGCGTCAGGGTCATCTCTGTGTATCCAAGGCTTATGTCGGTGACAGCTTTTTCAGCGGCAGCATGGGATTGAACAGTGCCTACACCATCCTGACGGCGGTGGACTGGCAGGAGCAGGAGGTGATGCAGCAGGTCCCCGAGCAGGAGGCAGTTGCAGTGACACGGGCCATGCTCCGCCACTCCTGGGACAGCCCCTACCTGCGCGAGGACTACCCCCTGCTTCGTCAGACGCGGTTCATGGAGCCCGAGAGGCATTACAATGTGGTCTTCCTGATCGTGGAAAGCCTGAATGCCCGCGATGTCGGCATCCTCACCGGAGCTCCCGAGGGCAAGAGCCTGACGCCGAACCTCGACACCTTGGCACAGCATGCCCGTGTGTTCACCCGCTACTTCGCCAATGGCACCCGGAGCGTGGAATCCCTCCCCGCATTGCTCAACAGCATCCCCGATATCTTCGACAGGCCCACGATTGGCTCGCATTTCATGAACAACACCCACTACGGCTTGCCAGCCATGCTGAGTGAGCGCGGGTATGAAACGAGCTTCTTCTGCGGCAGCCACAATGGCACCATGGGCTTCGACAAGTACGCGAAGGTCTCAGGAATCAAGCAATACTTCGGGATGAACGAGTACCCCTACTCAGAGCGGGACTTTGATGGCTACTGGGGTTGCGCCGATGGGCCTTTCGCCCAGTGGATGGCGACCAAGCAAGACGAGATGCAGGAGCCGTTCATGAGCGTCCTCTTCACCATCAGCAATCACCACCCCTTCAACCTGCCCAAATCCGGCGCCGACGACCTCGACAAACTGCCCATTTCCCGGATGCAGAAGACCGTCGCCTACACCGATCGCGCCCTCGGGGACTACTTCAAGACAGTGAGCAAGATGCCGTGGTACAAAAACACCATCTTCATCATCACTGGTGACCATTGTTTCCACGAAAAGAGCGACCCGGACCGGACATTCATGGAAAATTTCCATGTCCCGCTCTTCTTGATGGGGCCGGGGATCGAGCCTGGGATGGATGACCGCATCGGGCAGCATGTCAGTGTGATGCCGACATTGATCTCCCATATGCGCCTGCACACCCTGCATGCGAGCACGGGAGTTTCGTTGCTGGGGGATTCGCCGGAACCCTTCGCGATCAACAACCTCATGGATGTCGCGAGCATCGCCCAAGGTGACTTGGCGTTGAGCGCGAGTCCGAACCGTCTGCATGCCGTGTGCCGCAACGAAGGCAACAATTGGGTGCCCCAAGGTTTCAAGGATGTGCCTGTGGAAAAACAAGTCGAATTGGAATATAAATTGCGATGCTTGTTCCAAGCGTACCACAATGCACGTATAAAGAACAAGATGCAGTTCCGCCCTGCTCAGGTGGAAGACAAGGTGTTTTGAGAAAATGGCTGGGGCGATATGGTTGGTGCCCCCAATTGTTGGACGAAATGTGATTGAATGAAGACAATGTTCATCGTCAACCCGATCTCGGGGAAAGGTCGTCGGCGCAAGCCTCAGAAGACCATCCAAAAGATCGCGGAAGTATATGACCGTGCTGGTGCGGATTACGAAATCCGCCTCTGGGACCGCCCCGACCGCATCGATGAACTGATCCGCGACGCCGTTGCAGGTGGTTTTGAGGTGGTGGTGGCCGCGGGCGGCGATGGCACGATCAATGAAATCGGACACCGATTGGTTGGAACGGGGATCGCCCTCGGAGTGATTCCGCTCGGCTCCGGCAATGGCTTCGCCCGTCATCTGGGATACAGCCGCAGGGTGCGCAAAGCGCTCTCACAGCTCCTTACCGCGCAGCCGGTGGAAATTGACACGGGCGACTTTGGAGGGATTCCCTTCATGAACAATGCGGGCATCGGGATCGACGCGGAGGTGGCGCGCGAGTTCAAGGCGAGCAAGACACGCGGCCTCCACAACTACGTCCGCCTCGCGAGCAGGGCCTATTTCACCTTCAAAAGCTTCGATGTCAAGCTCGTGGTGGATGGCAAGCGCGAATACGTCTGGGACAATCTCATGTTCATTGACATCACCAACGGATCCCAGTGGGGTGGCGGCGCCAAAATCGCCCCGCTGTCCACAATTTCCGATGGCTACCTGGAGGCAGTCGTCCTCGAAAAGTCCAGCATCCTGAACGTTCCCCGACTCCTGAAACTCCTCTTCCTGGGCAAGCTCTACCGCCACCCCAACATCAAGATGGTCCGTGGCAAGAAGTTTGAAATCACCCGCCGACTCGCTGGCAATGCGCACGTGGACGGCGAGGCGGTCAAGCTCGGGAAGCGCATCGAGGCATTGATCCACGAAAAAAGCATGAAACTGCTGGTTCCCCGGCAGACGGAACTGGTGTGATGGCCATCCCTGCTGAGCGACGGAAGCATACCCTCCTGAACTCGCCTGCCTGGGCGGTCCTCAAGGTGGCGACCTTGTTCCTGGTCAGCGATGCCCTCCTCCGGCTCGTATTTTTCATCTACAACTGCGGTGGCGGCTGGGAATATGCCGGCGGACAAGTCCCCCTGGCATTGCTGGTCGGTATCCGGTACGATGTCGCGACGTTGGCCATTTTCAATGGTTTGTTCCTGATTCTCATGGCCTTGCCGATTCCGGCGCTGATCCGACGGGGACGTTTGCTCAGGTGGTTGCAGGTATTGTTTCACCTCCCGGTCATGATCCTGAATGGGATCGATGTGATCTATTTCGGCTTTTCCGGCAAGCGACTGAGCCACGAGCTGTTTTCCTCGACCAAGGAGGCCGCCAACGTGAGTGGCACCGACCTGCTCCAGTATTGGTGGCTGATCATCGGGGTTTTCCTCATCGCGGCCGTTCATCTCTGGCTCATCCGCAAATGGTGGCGGGCGGTCCAGGCACCGGAAGGGCCTTGGCAACGAAAAATCGGGCATTGGGCATTTCCGTTGGTGCTTGCGGGGCTGCTGTTCCTGGGGCTTCGCGGCGGATGGCAGGTGCGGCCCATGACTCCGGCACAGGCATTTGTGACCGGGAGCCTGTTTTTGGGGAATGTCTCGTTGAATTCGGCCTATACTGTGGTCCAGAGCATCGAGATTGGAAGCGAGCCGGATGTGACGCTCATGCCCATGCAGGAGGCGGTCAAAGTCGCCCGTGAGCTGGTGAAAAATGATTTCGACGGGCCATTTACCTCGGACGAGTACCCATTGCTGCGGCAAACGAGCTTTCCCGAGCCGGAACGGAAGTACAATGTCGTCCTCCTCATTGTGGAGAGCCTGAATGCCGCCAAGGTGGGCAGCATCCGGGGCAAGCCCCTCGCGGAAAGCCTTACTCCGAATCTCGACACACTCGCTGAGCGCCACGGCATCCTCTTCACGAATTTCTATTCCAATGGCTCCCGGAGTGTCCAAAGCCTACCCGCCATCCTCAATGGCACCCCCGACCTGTTCGAGCGGCCCCTCATCGGGTCGAGCTACGAGACCAATCAGCAGTGGGGCATCGGCAACATCCTCCGCGACCGCGGCTACCACACCAGCTTTTTCTGCGGCGGCCCCAATGGCACCCTCGGGTTCGACAGCTTCTCCAAGGTGAGCGGATTTGACCACTACTATGGCCCCAACGCCTTCACAGGAAATGCAGAAATGGCCGGAAAATGGGGCCTCCACGACCACGAGATGCTGAAATGGCTGGCGGCGGAGCAGACGCATTTCCCGGAGCCGTTTGCCAGCGTATGGTTCAGCATCAGCAACCACCATCCATTTGACAGGCCGCAGGATTGCCCCAAGGAGCTCGTCAGCGAGGGCATGAGCCCCATGGACATCACCGTGAAGTACAGCGACTGGGCCCTGGGCGAGTACCTCCGGGACGTTCGCCGCACGCCATGGGGCGCCAACACCATCTTCGCGATCACTGGGGACCATTGTTTCTACTTCGACAACGACCCCGACCGGGGCGATGTCCAGAATTTCCATGTGCCACTGCTGCTGGTAGGACCTGGAATCACACCCGCAAAGTCCGACCGCGAGGGCAGCCATGTTTCCATCCTGCCGACATTGATTGAATTGTTGCGGCTCAAGACCAGCTACTCCGGCGTCGGGGTTTCGATGCTTTCCCAGTCGAATCAGCCATTCAGCTTGACCAGCGTGATGGGGATCCTCGCCTTGAGCAAGTCGCACCTCTACCTGAGCAGTACATTGGAAAAGGTCCTCACATGCTACCGCTACAATGCCGGAAAATGGGACGGCGACCAGAATCTGGGTGCAAGCCCGGAGGGGCAGCAATTGGACCATGCGTTGAAGGCGATCTATCAGGTCTGCCACCACATGCGCAAGTACAACAAGCAGAATCCGTCGCGATAAGAGGAATCACTGAAGGTGCGGATTGCTCAATCCCACCTTCGCAGCGAACGCCGCAGCATGGCATGCCGCTCATCCTGCTCGGTGCCACGGGGATGCTCCCGCAGGAACAGCACGACCAAAAAACCCAAGGCAAAAATCACCAGGTAAAGGTCGTAGCTATTGGGCAGGGTGAGCATGGGATCCTTCATCTCGTCCTGAAGGAACAGCTCTGAAAGCCGCCATTTGAAGGAATAAAGTCGCCAAATCCAGAACTCCGTGGAGGTCAGCATCATGATCCCCAGTACCACGCGCACCGACTTGGCGAAAAATTTGAACCCAAGCATGAGGAGGAAGGCCACCGTCATGATCAGGGGAAAGAGCATTTCTGCGAAAATGAGGTGTGGCTTGTGGACCATCAGGGCCATCTGATAGTCCTGCCCCAGCAGCCGCGGGTCGTGGGAGACATAGTCCTCATAGTTGAAATACAGCTCAATCCCCCAGAATGTGAGCCCCAGGATCAGGAGGAGGAAATATGTCACCAGCCTCACCATGTCATTCCTTGAGGCAAGACCGCAGCATGAGCAGATCGTCCGTCATCACCAGCTCGGGTCCCTTTTCGACGGCGCGTTGGGTATCCCCTAGCACCCGCACTCCCCAGATTCCCAGCCAATAACCCTCCTGATGCGCCTGCGCGACCTGATCGGCCGTCACCTGCCCATTGCTGATGCAGAGGCCAATGAAGTCATTGCGCCGCACCACCTCCATGCCCCGCTTGTAATCCTCATCGTCAAACAGCAGATGCACCGTGGTGTCCCGCTCCCCCATCACCGAGAGGAATCGCTCACTCATCGACTCGACAATCACCCGGTCACCGAGGTCATGGCGATGCACCGCCTCCGAGAGCAGCTGGGCAAATGTCTCATAGTTGACGCCATCGTCTCCGGGATCGCAGGGACTGTCATGCTTCGTATTCAGGAAAACCCATGGCTGATAGCCCGATGCCTCAATCTGCGCAAGCAGCGTATCCAGCAGCACCACAGGATGATGCCCGTCCAGGTTGCCATTTCGCGTCTGATAGCTGCACGACCGCACCTCGTCCCAAGTCATGTCGCCGATACAGCCCGCGCAATCGGTCGCGATGTCCATCAGTCCATCATGGAACACCGCCAATTGCCCATCCGCAGTCACCTGTATGTCCATCTCCACCCCATCTGCCCCCTGCGCCAAGGACTGCTCCAATGCGGCGACAGTATTCGGAGGAACGGTGTTGCGGTAGGTTCCGAACCCTCCGCAGCCATGCACCACGGCCAAAATCTTGCCATTGAGCAGGTTGCCGGGGGCGAGCCGTTCCGTCGAAGCGCAGCCAGCGACCAACATGGCCAACCATAGCCATCCGCGTACCGCCACACCCAATCCGAACCTTGTCGCCATATCACATCATATATATGTGGTCAAAACCGATACCCAGCCCAGAGCCGCAGCAGGCCGCCATAGCCCGTGAAATTCCTCCTCCCGGAGCCGCCCGCCACAGGCGGATTGCTTTCCAGGTACCCGCCATAGCCAAACTGCTGCGTGAGGGAAAAGGACTTGGTCACGTGGAATTCCAGTCCATAGCTCAGGTAGAACTCGTGGATTGCCGCCGATTCCGCACCTGCGGGCCTGAAGAAGTGCAGTTGATAATCCAGATTCACCCGCGAACCCAGCCAATCCTTCTTGGAAGCGATATGATAATTCACTCCAGAGTCCAGCCCAATCGGGCCACGACCCGGCAATCCCCGGTTCAGGGAAACCGAAGGACCGAGATAGACCGAAAAATCTTTCAAGTGCGCCTGCCCCACCAATGCTAGGTTCCACCCAGAATAGCTCACTCCCGCCTGTAGCGCCACCGACATGGGGCTGTTTTGCCCAAACGCAGCATGCGCGGCCAAGATCCAAGCCGTCATGCAGCAGAGCCAAGTGGTAGCAAGTCGCATTCCCCGAAGATAGGGCTTGCCCGCCAAATCCTCATCGATTCAATCGCGGAAACGGAAACAGGCCCAAATCTGATTTTTCAATCCACGGCACAGACCTTACAAATCGGGTGAAAATATTACTTGATCAATTGTGCTCCGGAACCGAGAAATGTCCCGGTGAACACTCCAAACCTTACTTGGATAAATCCAAAAGTCGCCTCCCACTCACCCAAACCGCCCCAAAACTTCAATTTCCAAGGTTTGATTTGCCATCCAAACGACGAGCCTTCTCCAAAATTTGCTTCCAATCTGCGATACCAACCCCGTGTGGAGACAAAATCTTCGTTTGCGAACCCCGAATGAAAGCCAAATTTTCAACTATCCACAAAATTCTAACTCGGCACCCAAATCCCTTACATCGGGCAAAAACCTCCAAATTTTCCCATTTAAGGCCATCCCATCCAACACCCCATGCTTTCGGGTCCATTTTTCCGGGGCTGGGTAATTTTTTTCATACAAATCGTAAAAAAATCTTGCATGAATCGATTTAGCCTCTTACATTTACAAAGTCATTCAGATGCAACGGCGCACTGATGATCTCAGTCAACTTTTTTTGTATCAATCTCAAAGGCTAAAAAAACATGAAACGCTTTCTTCAATCTTTCGCAGCTACAGTCCTCGCAGGACTGGTTCTGGTCAGCTGTAACGCCGACAAGGTTGCACCCAACAAGCAAAACGATACACCTAAGCTTTCCGGCGCTGCTGGCGATCCGCACCCGGCACTTGATGTCATCTGCCAAACATCGGACACCATCTTCCTCTGGCGCGAAGACAACGGCAGCCCCCGCGTGGACAAGTGCTTTGGCCTCGGCGGCGTGGTGGTTCCTTGCAACACAACACAGCCCAAGTGGGGTGGCCTCGTCATCGAGGAAGGCTACATCAACAACGAGAACGTCCTGGACTGCAACTTCTGGATGGCTCCGGGTTGGTACTGCGACTTCAACAACTGGCAGTTCGGCCTGGCTAACACCTTCACCTTCGACCAAAACGGCATCCCCGTGGTCAACCAAGACTGGAGCAACCTGATCGTGAACCCTGTTCAGAACAAGTGGCAGCTCCGCCTCTCCGTTGGCAACATGCCTACCCCCTCCTTTGACTTGGCTCTGCGTGTCGGTGCTGTGCGTCTGAACCTGTTCGGCGCTGTGACCCCGGGTTCCAATACCACCCTCTGGGGCCGCAATGGCAACTTTGACAAGGCCAACCACCCTGCTCACTCCAACTCTCCTTGGTTGATGCACTTCGCTCCGATGCGCTGCATGGCTCTGCCTCCTGTTGAGCCCATCTGCACCAACGTTTACAGCGGCCCGACCCTGAGCACTTGCACCACCATCACCGCCAACACCACTGGCCTGAGCGGCACCTCCTTCAGCTACGCTTGGAGCACCGGCGCCACCACCGCCAGCATCAACGTCTGCCCCACCACCACCACCAGCTACACTGTGACCATCAGCGATCCAGTCGGCGCTCGCCGCATCAATGAAGTGACTGTCAACGTGACCGACGCTGCTTGCGGCAACGGTGCCAACGCTGGCCAAAAGGTGTACGTCTGCCACGTTCCTCCGGGCAACCCCGCCAACGTGCAAGAGATCTGCATCGCTCCTTCCGGTCTGCCCGCCCACATCGCTCGCTTCCGTGCCCCCGGCAGCAACCCGAACCAAGGCCATGACTCCGGATGCGAAATCGGTCGCTGCGGCAGCAACCCTTGCTTGAACCACTGAAAAGAATAGTCCTGAAAAGGATAGATTGAGAAGGAGGGCCGATGGCCCTCCTTCTGTTTGGGAAAAGCGGAAGCAAAAGGAAAGCGTGCAATACCACAACCTAGCCAGAAACCCGAAGTCATGATGAATCTGTCATGTGAATCCCTCCCCGCACATTCACCCAAGCACCTTTGCAAAAAAGTGGGGCCTGAGGTTCTCGAAGCAAGCCACCCTCGCATCCGGATCCAAGTGGGAGCCTGAGGTTCTCCGAAGCCACCCACCCTCCCTACACCAAGCAACAACGGCAAGCCTCTCCGCAAAAAGGAAACATCCCAAGCCCTCCAAAAGCCTCAACAATGCAACAATGTCGAAATACACCTATAGAAGCATGTCCCCTCCAGGGAGTTTGAATGCCATCACCAAATCCAAAATCCCCACTTCAGCCCCGCCCAAAAGAAGCACACCCACCACAAAAAACGCTCACCTCCCACCAATCCTGCGAATGCTGTACCGCAGCCGGAAAACATCATTCTGCACCGTATTCGCTCCGGGGCATTGCTCCAGCTCGTTCTCGCCGCCAAATGAAATCGCCTCGTATTCCTGGAAATCGCCGAGTTTGTCCACCTCGTGAATATCGTGCACCTCCCCGATGAGGTCGTCGAGGCAGCCGTGGAAGGTAAAAGGCGTCGCCGGCCACAAGTGTTTGTGAAAGGCCCGCTTCGTCGCCTTGGTGCAGGGCATCATAGGATCCATGAGCAGGCCAAATGCCCGGCTGATGCCATCAGATTCCCAACCGCCTGCATGAACACGGAAGGACTGCCCGGGACGGGCATAGATGATCAGCGACAAACCGATCTCCCATTCACGATTGAAGGATTTGGCCATGCCGTCCCGCAGGATGTCCTCGCCATCCACGAACTCGTTCAGGCAGAGGTACTGCCCGCCAGCCTCCAACCAAACCACACGCTCCGGACGGCTCGTGACATCCTTCCGCTGATTGAAATACATCGATTGGAAGCGGACTTCGAATGCCTGATAGGGCTGCGCGACCTCCTTGAAGCCATTTGTCCCCGGAGTCGGACTCTCCCACCAACAATAGATGGTGCGGGCCACCACAGCCGTATCGGGTTGTCCCTTCCAAGGGATGCTGACGCGCAAGCTGCCGTCTTCCACTTGGACATGGAATTGACCGGGGAAGTTGTCGCCGGGTCGGAGGCTGCTGCGCCAACGCAGGACTGCATCGGCGGAGGGGCGAGGCTCCACGGGCCGGACGGTGAAGGCATAGTCGCGGCTGCCCATCCTGGATTTGTGGACGAATTCGCGGGGATCGTCGCGGTCATTCATGAGCGCGCCCCCGTCGCCACTGGCGAAAACGTCGATCCGGGTGGCAAGGATGCTGTCCTGCGCCCCTTCATACCGTGGAATCTTGGCCCCCATCGCCCTGCGCGTCGCCACCAATCGCAGCGGATGCAGCTCGGTATAGGACGGCGGATGCCCGCGGTCCCAAACCCAAGTCCCCTCGCAGTGGACCCAATCCCCGATGCTCGGCCAATTCCAAATGATGTCCCGGCGGCGATGCCCAGCTGAAAAAAATCCGCAGCTTTCCCCGCGACGGTTGGCTTCCGCGCAGATATTTCCCTCATTTCCAGCCACCAGGCCCGATTCCCATTCCACGTGGATGCTTCTGTCCAGCACGGTGTCGGGATGGTCACGAGGGTGATCGATTTCATGCCCTGTGTACACCCTGCGCGCCAACACCCGTCGAAAGGCACTGTCCGGACGGACATTGAATCCGAAGTCGTGTGTGTAGTGGTAGGCGCTGAAGTCCTCCTGTGAGACGTGGTTGCCGTAGTAATGATCGCTCGCAGGCACCACGATGCCCTCCACCGCATCCACATGGTCCCAATCCACGACAGGGTTCCACTCCGGCAACAAGAGGCTCAGATCGAAGACCCGTTTCACCATGAGCACCTTCACCGTATCGTAGCAGGGCTTGCAACCACGGTCCGAGGTGGTGGACAGCGGGAAATCAGGCACCTGAGCGCAGATCCCCAAGGGCAATGAAAGCAGCAATATGCAGCTCCAAGATCTCCAGCTCTGGACGGTGGTACGCATTGGTGGTGAAGCGGATAGCATTCCCCGAATTTAGGCATTTCCCCCACTGAATCGGCCTGTGGGCTGGAGAAGAGCGCCCCTCAAATTGTCCACCAAGCGTTAAATTTTGGTGCAGGTGTCTTAAGGTTTTGTATTTTCGCGCCTTACATCCAATTCAGTAAGATCGGAATGCTCACAATTGAACTGAAAAAAGAAATCCTTCAGAAGTGCCTCGCCTACGTGGACGACCTGATCGAGGCGGTGGAAATCGGTATGCGTGATGCCCAGGAGGCTGCAGAAGAAGGCGCCACGTCAGGAGCAGACGAGATGGACGCCAGCCGCGCGATGGCTGAAATCGAGAAGGAAAAAGGTGCAAGCCAGCTCGCAGAGACCCTGAAAACCAAGGATTCTCTCGCACGTGTTCGCATTGACAAGGCTTATGATAGCGCTCAAGTCGGTGCCCTCGTCTCCACCACCAATGGGGACTTCTTCATCGCTGCTGCTACCGGCAAGATGAAGGTGAACGGCAAGGACTATTTCGCGATCTCCCCCTTCTCCCCTATCGCCAAAGAAATGAACGGCCTGAAAGCAGGCGACAAGTTCAAGATCAACGGCAGGGAGTTCCAGATCAAGGAAATCATCTGAGGCACTAGCCTTGGATTCTACCCATAGTCGCCATCCGCCCCAGGGCGGATGGTGACTTTTTTGTGGGGTGTGGTCAGGCTCGGCCGGATTCCACCACTGCGCCTTTGCCCCGCATCCCAATGATGTAAACGATGAATGCCACTGCAAATCCTGATACCCAGCTCAGTTTGTAGAGGAATTCCAGCGAGGGGATGAAGTAGCCAACCAATGCAGTGGTGATGCCCAAAACCATGGCCAAAACCGCAGCCATGTTCACGCCGTTGGAATATGAATAGGCGCCGTGCTGCTTGAAGAGCTCGGCAAGTTGAAGATGCTTCCGACGCACCACGAAGTAATCCGCAATCATCACGCCCAGGACAGGACCGAGCAAGCCACTCACAAAAATGAGGGCATTGGCGACCTGCGGCATGATCCACCAAGGACAGAGCAGGATGCCCAAAATCCCGGTGATGGTCGCACCGGCCTTGAAGCTGATGCGTTTGGGGTTGAGGTTGCTGATGGCATTTGCCGGGGCGATCACGTTGGCGGCAATGTTGGTGCTGAGGGTGGCGATGATCATCATGATCTGGGAAATGACGACCACTACAGGACTCTTGAAGCGGCTGAGCAAGGCGACTGGGTCCCAGGGCGCATCATCGGCGGCGAGGACATCGTCGAAGCTCACGAGTGCGGCGCAGGTCACGAAGATGCCCACGAAGCTGTACAGGATCATGGTGCCCGGCAAGCCGATGAATTGGCCACGGACTTGGGCACGCTGGGTTTTGGTGAAGCGGGTGATGTCGGCGATGCTCAGCGACATGGTCGCCCAGAACCCGACCATGGCCGTGAAGGCGAGGATATAGGTCCACATCATGCCGCTGTACTGCCCGGGAGTCAGGTCATCCGGGTTCAATGCCACTGGATTGGAACGAATTTCGCTGCCATCGTCCGCCTTCCCGATGAGGGTGATGGTCGCTTTATGCCCCGTGACATTCTCGCACTTGAGCAACATATCGCCGCCTTCGATGCGGACGTTTTCAGTCCCCTGAGGAATGGCTCCCAGCGTACCGGGATCTTCAGGACCACATTGCAAGAGGTAGGAATGCGCCTTGGGTTGCCCCTCAACGGTGAGCAAGGGATGCAGTTCCACCGTGCGATCATCAACCCACGTGATGGTGGGCCGCTCCAATTGCTTGCCCTGTTCGAGCACTGTGCCAAATCCGCCTGCCGTCACCGAACCCCAGATGATCAGGGCAATGCCCATCACGATCAGGATCGGGGCGCTGAATTCCTCCAGCCATTTGATGCTTTCTGTCCCTGCCCAGACAAAGTACATGTTGATGAGCCAGAAGACTCCAAAGGCGATGAATTCACCTGCATTCAGCCCGGGAGGGTCGGTCATGCCTGTGATCGCATTCCAGATCGCGTAACAGGAAAGTCCCCCAAGCCAGGTCTGGATGCCGAACCAGCCGCATGCCACAAGCCCGCGCAGCAATGCCGGCACGTGGATGCCATTCACCCCAAACGCCGCCCGGCCCAAAACCGGGAAAGGAATCCCATATTTTACCCCGGCATGGCCGTTCAGCACCATGGGCACGGTGATGACAATGTTCGCAAGGCCGATCACGAGAAGGGCGCCCCACCAAGAAATGCCGTTGCGCATCATCCCACTTGCCAGCATGTACGTGGGAATGCAGACCGCCATGCCGACCCAGACAAATGCCAGATGCCATGTATTCCAGGTCCGTTTCGCAGGTGGAACAGGGGCTAGATCCTCGCTGTAGAGCGGCGATTGGCTGACATCCTCCTTGAGTTCGACGTAGTCGGGCGTAGTTGGATCCTTCTTCATGGAGGGAAGATAGGATTTTTCAGAGAGCATTTAGCAGGCCTGCACTGCGTGTCCACTGAGCTGTCGGGCTGAGCTTGTCGAAGCCTTGTCGAAGTGCATGTCGAAGTGTGGAAGCGCGCAGTTTTGTATGCTGCACGGCTTCCGAAAATGAATTAGCCACCAAGTCTCCAAGGTACCAAGTTGCATGTGCAGGGCTTGGTGTCTTGGTGCCTTGCTGGCTATCTACCCATTGTGGGTCGGGCTTACTCGCCGCCTTTGCCGCCCGCTGCGGGTTCTGGCTTGCGGTTTTTCAGCTCCTCATTCAGCATGTACAGAGCTGTGCCGCTGTCGCCGATCATGCGGAGCTTTTGCAGGATTTGACGGACAAGCTCTTCCTCCTCGACCTGCTCAGTCACAAACCATTGCAGGAAAGACTGCGTGGCAAAGTCGCCGAGTTCCACAGCCTTCTTCATCAACTGGTTGATGTTTTCGGTGACGTTCTTCTCGGCAGCGAGGGTGAATTCAAAGACCTCGACAAAGGTGCCAAATTCCGTCTGCGGCTTCGGCAGGGCACTCATGGTGATTTTGCCATCGACCCGATGCACGTAGTCAAACTGCTTCATCGCATGGGCCATCTCCTCCTGCGCCTGTACCCGGAAGAAATTGGCGAAGCCGTCCAGGTTTTTGTCTTCAAAGTATGAGCATACAGCCAAGTACTGCATGCCGGCGAACATCTCGCGATGGAACTGCTCGTTGAGCAGAGTCTCCATTTCCTTCTTAATCATATCTCAAAATTAGAGCTTAGAGATTAGAAATCCTGTTTTTCGAAACCCTGAGATTTCTCCCTGCGCATGCCATGTCCGCTTTGCTTCCACAACTGCTCCAGTCGAAATATCTACAAGGCGTGCTATCTCAAACACAGTACTCATCCGCAATGTTTAGGATCTGGTCAATGATCTCCATGCCTTCGTCCACCTCGGCTTCCGTGATGCACAACGGCGGGGCGATGAAAAGCCAATTCCAGCGAATGAAAGTGAACATGCCGAGTTCGCGCATCTTCGCGGCCATGCGGTTCGTGGGGGTCATATCGGCAGGCGCGGCATTCCATGGGGTGACAGGCTCCCTGGTTTCGCGGTTTTTCACGAGTTCGATGCAGCCGAGGAGGCCAGTGTTCCGCCAATCGCCGATGGAGGGGTGCTTCTGGGCGAGTTTGGCGACCCAGGCATCCACGTAGCGGCCCATCCGAGCGGCATTTTCCACCAGGTTCTCATCTTCATAGATCTGCAAAACTTCCAAGGCAGCGGCCAATGAGACGGGATGCGCGCTGTAAGTCAGGCCCAGAGGCAGGAACTTCTCGTCAAATGCAGCCGCGATCTTGTCGCTGACCATCACGCCGCCGAGGGGAACATAGCCGCAGGTCAGCCCCTTGGCCATGGTCATCAGGTCGGGCGTGACGCCGTGGTGCTCGATGGCAAACATCTTCCCGGTCCGGCCGAAGCCGCTCATGACTTCGTCGTCGATGAGGAGGATGCCGTATTGGTCGCAGAGCTCGCGGACGGCCTTGAAGTAGCCGGGGGGATACTTGATGCAGCCGGAGGAACCGCTTTCGCCTTCCAGCAAAATGGCGGCGATGCTCGCGGGGTTCTCCATCTTCACCACCCGCTCCAGGTGGGCAAATGCCATGCGTCCGCAGTCCTCCGGAGTCGATGTGCCCCAAGGGCAACGGTAGGCATAAGGATTCTCTACATGGACAAAATTCGGCGCTTGTTGGCTGTCCACCATGAACTTACGGGGGTCACCTCCTGCAGTTGCCGCAGCGTATGTGCCGCCATGGTAGCTCTGGTAGAGGCTCACGATCTTGTGCCGACCCGTGTAAACGCGGGCCAACTTGATGGCATTTTCAATCGCCTCAGCACCTCCGAGCGTGAAAAAGGTCTTTTTCAGGCCCTCAGGGGCGATGGAAGCCAGCTTCTTGCCGACTTGCCCGCGCACCTCGCTCACCATGCCCGGATGCACAAAGCTCAGAGTCTCCATCTGCCGGGCCACTGCCTGTGCCACGCGCGGATGCCCATGCCCGATGTTCATGTTCATCAGCTGCGAACTGAAGTCGATGTACCGCTTGCCGTCGTGGGCATAGAGATAGACGCCCTTGGCACGCTCGATGCTCATGGGGTTCAATCCACCCTGCTTGCTCCAGCTAAACAGCGTGTAATCAAGGCTATCCTTGATGATTTGGGCTTGATCTTTGACGATGACTGCCATTTTGAATTGAGGATCCCTCGATCCCGTTTACAATTGAGAATTGAAAACTGAACTATCGCCACATGGGCTTGGAGCCAATATAGGGCTTTTGAGGAAATTTTGGCGGTTTTTGATTGCTGACTCCTTCCCTTGTGGTCATTCTTCACCGCCCAAGCCAAGTCTTTGGTACCGGCATCGGAGGCTCAGGCCGACTCGAAAATTGGGAGGTGGTGCGCGGATACCCCCAAACCGAGCATGTAGCGGCTTCGCGGAATCTGCCTCAATTCTTATATTGATGTCATGAATCTGCGACTCCCTCTATGCAGCCTGTGCTTTCTTTTGCTATTGCCGCTACAGCAGCTCGTCTTGGGGCAGGCTTGGCATCCATTTCCAGCCGGGCAGGTAAGCCTTTTCAAATTTTCGGAGGGCATCGGGCTGGACTCGGCCTTGATGGGTGCCCGCATTGACTCGGTGGCCCTGGAAGGTCAGGACAGCGCATTTTACCTCTACCGCATCGCCAGGCCGGTTTGGCAATTAGAATACAATTGTAATGGCGGCCTGGTCCAGAACGGCGCGCACGCCACCAACCGTGATCATTACCTCGGCCAAAAGCTCCTTCGCGCTCCGAATGGCGATTGCCGCTTCATTTTGAGCAATGGCGACAGCTTCGCCTTGCGCACCTGGGCGCCCGTCGGGGATCGATGGGAATGGCAGTTGGGTGATACAGCGACGGTGGACAGCATCACTTTCCGCTCGGTCTTGGGGGTGATGGACTCGGTCAAACATTTCAGTACCCAAGGAGGAAAGATGCTGGCATTGAGCCGGAGCATGGGTTTGGTTTCCGCACCGAACCTGTATCCATTTCATCTGCTGTACCTCGGCTCGACGATCGACGTGCAATTCGACCTTTGGGGAATCCCCACCCTGAGTTTGGGCGGTCGGCTTCCCACCTATGCTGAAGTCGGGCAAATGGACGTTGGAGACCGCGTCGGCTACCATCATTCCAATCACAGTGCCACCTACGGAACGTCCACTTTCTACATCAATTGCACTGTCACAGCCCCAATTCCCGGGCAACGCTTCAGCTATTCGGCGGTCTGCGACACACTGAGGATCATCACGCCGATCCAAACCAACATCCCGGACAGCACCTACCACCCTGCGGGACCGCAAGTCCTCAGCATCGACTCCCTCAACACGCCGGACCTGAGCCTTCTCCCCTACGACGACGGCCCCAATGACGGCTCAGGGATCGTCCAAGCAGGCGCCTACCTGATCAATGGCTCCGCAGGCCGGGTTCGTTCCAAATTTCGCCTCCTCTACAATTGGGACGATTGCTCCCAGGCTTATTTGGTGCAACCTGTTTACATCAGCCAGCGGTCATTTGGCACTGGATTGATGCAGGTCAGCGAGCGCTACATGTCCTCCAACATCAACTCCGGCTACGATGTCTATTGTTATCAAAAGGGTGCCGAGACCTGGGGGACTTGTTTGGACTTGGGCACCTTGATCGGGGTGACACCGGGTGCGGGGCTTGACTTTCGGGTGTCGCCGAATCCGGCCTCCTCGACGTTGAGGGTGGAATTGCCGGATGGAATGACGCTGGTTGCCGCAGAATTGATGGGGATGGATGGACGGGTGGTCACTTCGGCGGATGGCGGTGCGAACGGTACAGAAATCAACGTCACGGGCGTGGCTTCAGGCAGGTACATGTTGCGGGTTCGCGACGCTGCCGGACAAGTGGGCTTCCAGAGGGTACTGGTTGAGAGGTAGGCTCGTCGCTGAATTGCGATCAAGGGCCTGTCCAGATTGTTTTCGTTTCAGGAATGACAACGACATTGACGCAGGGCCTAATTGTTACGAAATGGTACTCCTCAACTTGGCCTTGCTTCGAATTCCGGGCAGTCGATGCGCAGCTCTGTGGGCTTCAATTCCTTTTCCAACAGTTTGCAATAGTGCTTTCCATCGTTCAGCGATTGGTACTGCACACATTTCAGACACATGCGTTGCAGGGTGATCACCCCGGCATTGTTCAGGTGATGGATGATGCCGACGAGGCTGAGTAGGAGGCTTTCCTTCTCCTGCGGCGGCAGCTCGGCGACTGAGGTGTGGATTTCCTTGGTGAAAAAGGACCGCTGCTGGGCGACCTCCCTCCCCTTCTCCGTCAGGTCTATGGTATAGCTCCTGCCGTCCTGCTCACCAAATACCTTGAAAATTAACTGCTTTTGCTCCAATGACTTCACTGTGTCGCTGATCGTCGCCTTGGTCATATTGAACTCGTCGGCGAGGTAACTGACCTTGCGCATGGGTGCCTCATGATGCAGCAGGAAGATGAGGACCTGAACCTGTATCGGACTGAGTGACAAATCCTTGCACTCCTGCCACAACAGAACCCGGTAGGCCTGAGAGATCCGCTCCAATGCCACGACGATCCTGCTTTCGACGCTTTGGTTCTGATGCGCTACATTGAAGTCCGATTGATCCATCTAGCTACAATTCTCCATCTCGTAGATGAAAAATCCAAACTCCTTGATGGACTCCACCCATTGGGGCCGCGCATCCTGAACATGGCAGAACTTGCACTCTTCCGTGGTGAGCGGCTGCCCCTCCTCTCCCATGGTCTTTAGATAGCGCCTGCCGATGCCATGGATCGCCTCCGAATCGTGCTGATCTTCCGGAACGATGATGTCAAAATGCATGACCAAACCATTCTTGCGGGTGACATAGGTATCCCAAACTGCTACTTTCATTGTGTGATCTTCTTGAAAATGAATGGATTGAGGCATCTGTTCAGGCTGCCCGCCAAAACACGTTGCGGACAGCCCGAACCTTGATGCGGCTGTGGATTTTCAGAACTCGCCCTCGTGGATATAGGGCTGAGTCCAGAGGATGGCTGTGAGCGTGACCGCCTTGAACCACGCATTGTGCATGCCATCCACGTCGGCCTGTGCATGCCCCTTGTTGCCCAGGAATCCGCGCATGGTAGCCGTGATCGGGTAGATGAACGCTGTCATGTAGCGGTAATGAACGATGGGTACTGCCTGCACCCCGTCGGTCACATTCTTCTTGATGCTGTGGTGCCTCAGGGCGATCTCATGCTGATAGTCCAGCCAAACCTGGTCCTGCGGCCGTTCGCAGATGTCCAAAATCCACCTTCCGAACCGCGCCCGCACCGCCGTCAGATAATCCATGTTGGGTTGACCGTTGTGGGTGAAGTAGTGCAACAGATGCGGATTGCCACCTACGTAGCCGTACCAGAGGTCCAGGACGGCATCTGTTTGATCGCGCAAAACATCGGCAGCCATGCGCAGGAAGCGGTCATCGTCCTCGGACCACAGCAGCGTTTTCTTGAGGAGTTCAAGCTCTTCGAGGCTCA
>JAXLVK010000058.1:0-40905 GCA_046329055.1 Bacteroidia bacterium | reverse complement strand
GGCCTTGCCGGAGGCTTGGATATACGCATGGAGTGGCGCCGTCCAGTAGTCGAAACGCCATTCGTGCGCCACGGTATCGAAGACCAGGCCTTCCATCACATCGCGCGACAGTTGCGGCACGGTTCCCTGCGACCATCCGGTGCGGCCCGGCACGTACTTGAAGGAGCTGGCGAGCCACCGTTCGGGATAGACGTCGGCGAGCCTCGACCGCCACCAATAGACACGATTGGCTTCCATCGCAAAGGGTATCGGCCACTCTCCGATCGCGGAGGTTCCATTCACGGCTGGCGAGGTCTTCTTGAAGGGCGAATCAAAGCTGGAGACGGTGTCGATCTCGAAGAGGTAACGAAGCGGCCCGCTGGGTAGCATCTGGTAACTGCTGGCCATCAAGGCGACCGTCGCGTCGCTCACTATCGCGAACTCCTGCGGTAGGATGGGATTGGCGACCTTGCCCACGAAAAGCTGATCGAGCTGAAAGCTGTTGTTGGCGTTGGTGTACTCGTCGATGAAGTCCACAGGATCCACCGAGACAGTGAACCTGTTGTAGCCCACTGAGGAGAGGCCCGCGGGGTTCAGGACGGTCAGCTCCAAGGTGTCCGCCGTCGCAAAAGGGCCAACCTTCACGCTGTCGCTGTAGAGCACCTCCATGGTGCCGGGCAACTGGTGCTTGATGAACACCTGGAAGGAGTCCTCGAAGCTGCGGCCGTCGTTGTGCAGGATCAGGTTCACCCGGTACTGCGACTCCAATGCCCCGGGCATGCCGTCGGGGAAGTACAGATCCTCCTCTTTCACCCTAAGGTCCGGCTTGGAGGGAAGGTGCATGGTGATGGAAGGGTCGCCTTGGAAGTTCATCTGCTTCGCGTGGTTGGCGGCGTAGATGTTTTGGAAGGCAAATCCATTGACGGTGTAGGCCTCGATCGCGTACCGCATCACCTCCCCGAATGGGCGTCCGTAGGCGCTGTCGAGGATGGCGGCATACATGGCCTGCCCGTATTGTGCGAGGGTCTGGAGGTCGCCTGTGGTGGTATTTCCGAGGAAGCCGATGCCGCCCTTGCCGGGCTCGAGGATGAACCGCTCACCGTAGGTGGCAGGCATCACGGTATAGTCCCCGCCCGAGCAGCCGAAGCTGAACATCATCGGGTACTTGCCATAGTTGCGGTAGCGGTTGGGTTCGAGCACGTCCAACTCGAACACGCTGGTGGAGCCATGCCCGAAGTATTGGAGCAGGGCCACGCCCTTGTTGATGCGGCCCTCAGTGGTCAGGTCGTCGTTGGATTCGAAGCCGTTGTTGCGCTTTTGAAAGGTCCAAGCCCTGCCGTTGAGGGGATCCTTTTGCCAGAGGGTAGCGTAGCCCGTCTCATCGTCGGCGATGTAGAAGTGGATGGCGTCCTGCTGATCATCGTTGGCGCCGCCGCCCATGAAGAGCACCTCTTTGTTCCAGGCCTCCAATCCACCATGCTCGTATTGGTTGACCTTTTCGAGGTAAGCGAGGCCTTGTTCGTCCGTCATGATGCTCACCCGACCCATGCCCGCGAGGGGGACGAGGTCCATCTCGTCCAAGCGCATGTTGGAGACATACTCCAGGTCATTGGAGGGATTGCCGGAGACGGGGATGTAGTTCTCGGTCTCCCCCGCGCAGCGCGGACAGGTACGGCCCTTACCCCAAATCAAAAAATGCTGGGGCTTGGTCGTCCATTGTTCCAGTGTGTAGCGGCAGAAGTTCTTGATGGCCCAGGGGGTATAGGAGCCGTATCCGAACTCATTGAAGATCTCATCGATGAAGACCACCTTGGTGCGCAGCCGGTTGACGGTATTGCTGTCCCGGTAGGCTGCGTAGCGCTGGGCGGAGTTGGCGAACTTCTCGTGGGTGATGATCACAAACTCTGCCCCTAGGCTGTCGTCCGTGATCCCGGCAAATCGCGGCGTGGCATCAATGGGCGCCTGTCGGATGGCCCGGTCGGTGAACATGTAAAGCTCGCGCTGCCCGGGATGCCCCGGCACCAAGAATTTTAAGGTGTCGCCACTGACGGTCGCCTCGATGCGCTCCTTGCGGGTGAGGTCGTAGATCCATGCCGCGCTGTCCACTCCCGCCCCTTCAAACCGCAGGTAGGTGGTGTCCGCATGGTTCCATTCGCGCATCACCGCCTCCGAACGACCATTCAGCGCGAATGTCCGGTCGTAATCCACCGTCGCCCAAGCTACCCTCTGGAAATCGGTGGGTGTTCCGGTGCCATTCGCATGGAACCGCAGATAAAAGCTGTCCGGCAGGGGCTGCGGGTAGCTAACCTCCAGATTGGCAAACTCGATTCCGTAGAAGGTGTCCCGAAGCACCTCGGTGGACCCGACGCCGAAGAGGACGAGGTCGATGGACGTAATGTGGGAAGGCGAATTGTTGACCCCGAAAACCCTTGCCTTGAATTTTGCTGGGTTGCCCGAGTTCGCGGGGCTTGGGGTATAGATCAACCGAGAGAGGGCGTCCTGGAAGGTGGTGGGAAAAATCTCGTTGCTCACCATTCCCTCCCCCGTGATCCAGTCGGGATTCAGGCGGTTTTCCCAGTCGGAATTGCCCCCACCGCCATAGAAGTAATCCTCCATGTACTCCTGTAGGATCCTTGCACGGTAATGGGGCTCGGGCACATGTCCTGAATAGGCTGTCGGGTAGATGTCCGAGATGCGTTGCGTAGCTGTCCCGTCCCAGGTCAGGAAGTAGGCAGAGGTGTCCGAGTAAAAGCTCGTGAAGAGGTTGGGTTGCCGGGACGCGTCGTGGATGTAGGGTGCCACATTGCGTCGGTACATAAGGGAATCGATGGCTCCGTCATTGCGCCGGCCGTAAAACTCGAAGTAGTCAAAATTGCCATTGAGGCTGTCGTGGATGTAGATGGGAACTTCTTGCCCACGGTAGTAAAGCTGCAAGTTGCCGGAGACGATGGAATGAAAACCATGGGAGCCACTCGCCGCCAAGTCCGCCGTGGAGACGCGGTAAAGGCCGTCAGCCGGAACCTTGATCTTCACATAATATTTGTCTCCCTGAAACCATTCATTGAAATAGGGCAATTGGGCCACAGCCGACTGACCAGCCCAAAGACAGGCTAGAAAGGCGAACAGTGCACAAACAGAATGGATGCGTTTGACCTTCAATTGTCCTATTCCGGTATCTTTTCCCAAGATACTAAGACGATCTGTGAGATTCAATCCGGGAACTCATTCCCCTGTCGAATCGGTTGCAAGAATTGGGAGGATTCTGCGCCTGCCTCAACGCATCAGGTACATCTTGCCGTAGCCATTCTTGAACAGCTCAGTGATGCCTTCATCGCGGAGTTTCATGTCCTTGCCGTCGAGCTTGGCCACCACCTTGTAGAGGTACACGCCATTCGCGAGTTGGTCGCCGTACTCGTCACGACCGTCCCAGGCGTAGTCGGTGATGTTGTAGCCCGTGCGCACATCATTCGACTCATGCAGGTCGATCACCTTGATGAGCTTGCCCGTGATGGTGAAGATGTGCAGCTCGAAGCGCTCCGGAATCTCCGCGCCCGTGAGGGTATAGACAAATCGCGTGGAGGTCGAGAAGGGGTTCGGGTAGTTGAGGACATTGCTCAGGGCCACCTCGTTCACCACCTTGAAATTGATCTCGTAGGCGGTCTTGCCGGCTTGGTTGCCCGTCTGGTCAAAGCCTTGCACCCTCAGGGTGTACTCGCCGTCCACCAAGTGACCCGGGCGGAAGTGGAGCTTGGCCTTGTTTTCGGGCAGGGTCGCGCTTTCGATCTGCATTTGGCTGTTGCCTTGGATGAAGATGCGCGGCAGGTTGGCGGGATTCGGCGTCTTGAGACCGAAGTGCACTTCAAATGCCGTGTCGTTCACCGCAAGGAACTGGTTGTCGTCGTTGATCTGGATGAGGATTTCCGGCAGCGGGGAGACGATGTCGCCATCCATGAGGTGCTTGCCATCCACGGTCACATCCATGATCGGATTCACATCATCACCGACCACCTTGAAGGGATGCGAGTACAGGTTGTTGAAGTGATACTGCTCAGGCTGATCGTTGTCCGGGTTCAGTTCAATGATGAACGCAAGCTCCCCGATCATGTCCTGGTAATTGGTGCTGAAGGTGTAGGTATGCTCCTGGGTCTGACCCGCAAGCAGGCGATCGTAACGCTTCTCCCCCACCACGATGGTCCGGCGGTCGGGCAACTGAACGAGGTAACGCACGAGCAGGCTGTCCATGTTCACATCGGAGATGTTGCGGGCTGCGTACTTCACCGTGATGTTCTCCCCTTGGGTCACCGTCTGGTAATCAAACTTCCAAACGGAGATGGGATCCACGAGGGCGTCAGCTGCCGGATCATAAAGCACATGCCAGTGGTTCAGCTGCGGCGCGGTGAGGAATGCGCTGTCCTTCAATGCGGCCTTGAGCTTCATGAAGGGGTACTTGTTCGCATTGATCGAGGAGAGCGGGTACGAGCCTGCATCGAGGTCCGCATAAACCAACGAGTCATTCACGCCATCGTGGGAGACGTAGAGGGAGACCTTGCTTTCCTCCTCATTGAAGGGGTCCACGCTGTTCCAGTTCCAGATCAGGTCATGCCAAGAGGTCGCTGGGCCGATGGTGGTCGAGAAGACTTGACCCACAGCATAGTTGCTCTGCATGGCCTTGCGGAGGTCGGTCTGCCAGGTCTGCGAGGGCACGTCAAAGATATTCGGGGAGGTGAGCAGGATGCCCTGACCGGGGTAATCCTTCTTGCCCAATACCACGAGCGCATTGCCAGGGGTGAAGTTGTTCAGGAGGCTCGTGTCGCAACCGATGAGCGCAAATGCCGCCCTAACGTGGGGGGACCATTGCTCGACGTGGGGGTCCTGCTCGCTCACAGCGAGGAAGTAGTCGCCCTTTTCGAGGCTCGCAATCGCGGAAACGATGGCATTTTGGCCGTCTGGCATCTTGGCATACGCCCAGTCGCCGTGCGGTGTATTGGTGATGGACGGGCGCAGGTCCTTGGCGCGAATCGGGGTGTATTTCAAGCCCTGGTTGCCGGAGTTGCTCGGGTACTCCGAGGAGAAGGCGCCATTCGCGAGGCGATAGACGGCGTGGTCCAGGTGATCGCTGTAAGCATGGAGGTCGGCGGACCACTGGTCGAATGACCATTCCTGCGTGACCTGACTCATGGTGACATGGTGCGTGCCGTCGGTGAAGAATTGCGGGGGACGGGACTGTGCCCATCCGTTGCGGGAGGCGATGTACTTGAAGCTCGCCCGGGCCCATGCATCAGGATAGAAGTCCGCCAACCGCACCCGCCAATAATAGACTTGGCTGTCCTGCAATTGGAAGGGGACATCCCATTTGCTGTAAATCGCCGAACCTGTGACCACGGGAGAGCCATGGTACATGGGCGAGTTGAAGGACGGAACGGTGTCGATCTCGTAGAGGTAGCGTACAGTCGGCAACTGCGACATGATCAGCGCGGAGGCGGAAAGGGACACGCCATTGGAATCGATCACGGCGAAGTCGTAGGGATAGAGGATGGCCGGAGAGTTGCCGGGGATCACCACCTGATAGGTCAGGCGGTTGTTGTCCTCCCGGTATTCGTCGAGCGAGTCCGTGCTGTCCGCGAAGATGTCGAAGATGTTCAATCCTGCGATTTGCGGGCCGATGATGTTCTGAATTTGCACCTGGATGGTGTCCTGCAAGAGGATTGGGCCATGCTTGATGCTGGCATGGGTCAACCAAACCCCGGTGGGCAATTGCTGACGGACACTCAGGAGGAAGGAATCCGCCGCGACAAGGCCGTTGTTGTGCACGACGACATTGAGCGTGAAGAAGCTGTCAGCAGCGGAGAAGTTGGCCGGGGTGAAGAAGAGATCCGAGGTCGTGATCTCGAGGTCCGGCTTCTGTGGGTGGTGCAGGGAAATGCTGGGGTCGCCTTGCAGGTTCATCTGCTTGGCGTGGTTGGTATAGACCTGGTCGGGCCAGATTCCTGAATACTCCCGCAGGGTGTAGCGCACTTGGTCTCCGAATGCTTCGCCGTAGGCGGAGTCGATCATCTGCTTGTACAGCACCTCCCCGAAGTTGCCGAGGGGCACGAGGTAGCCCGCGGTGGAGTTGGCGAGGTAGCCGATGGAACCGCGATCCTCCAACAGGACGAAGCGCTCTCCGAAGCTGCGGGTCTCGCCTGCGAAGTTGCCTCCATAGCAGCCGAAGGCGATCATCATCGGGTACTTCCCATAATTCAGGTACAGCGACGGCTCCTGGATGTCCACGTCATAGACGTTTTGGCTGCTGTGCCCGAAGAAGTGGATGAGGTTGGTGCCGGCATTGATCCGCTCGGTCGAGGTCATGTCCGGGTTGGTGGTGATCTGCCCGGTGTTGAATTTCTGGTAGATGCTGGAATGGCCCCCGTTTGGAGCGGATTCCCATTTCTTGGCGTAGCCGACGAGGTAGTTGTAGATCGGGCGCTGCTCGAGGGTATCATTGCCACCGCCGAGGAAGACCGCCTCCTTCATCCATTGCGTCCACTGGGCGTGCTCGTACTCGCGAACCTTGTCCAGGTAGATCATGCCATCCACATCGTTGTAGATGTTCACCCGCCCGATGGAGGCGCCGGGATCCAAGTTGATGTTGTAGGGGTCATAGTCGGAGACGTAGTCATAGTCATCCGCGGGATAGCCCCAAGTGGGCACGAGGTTGGTGTTGATGGCCCCGATGCGGGTCTCGAAGCGGCCCTTGCCCCAGAACAGGATGTACTTGGGCTTGGTCTGCCAGTTCTCGATCGCGTATTTGCAGAAACGCTTGATGGCCATCGGGGTAAAACTGCCCCAGCCGAACTCGTCGTAAATCTCGTCGGTATAGACCACTTTGGCGGTCTGCGGATTGATGGTGCAGGTGTCGCGGTATTGCGCATAAGCCAGGGCAGATGCGGCGGTGCTACGATTGGAGATGATCAAGAAAGTCGCTCCAGCCGTGATGTCGCTGAGATTGTTCAGGCGAGCAGGCACCACGCGCGGGGTCTTGATGCTGCCTGTGGTTCCCACCCAGATGTCGCGGCTTTGAGCGCTGCCAGGAACCACCACCTGAACGGTGTTTCCAGACCCGACGCCCTCACAGCGGCGCATGCCGACCAAGTCATAGGCGACGGCGCCAGAGGCGGTGTCGGTATTGGTGAAATGGAAGTAGGCGTTGGAGGGTTTGTTCCAGGAGCTCACCATGATGGAACCTTGACCGTCCATGTTGAACAGGCGGTCGTAGGCGACCATGGTGTAGCAGACGTGGTTGTTGTCGGTATTGCCGTTTTGCGAACCGAATGCCTCGTAGTAAAACGTGGTATTGGGGTTCAGCGGGCTATTGTAGGACTGGACATAGGTACGGATGAAGATGTTCGGGATGGTGTCCATGGTCATGACGGTACCATCCACGCTCACCTTGATGACGTGCTGCCAAGACGAGCGGCCATACACCCGGTAGGTGAGTTCGCTTGGTGTCCCCACGTTCGCGGCGTACTTGGTCGGAACCACTGCCACTGCCGGAGCATTGTACCCGAAGTCATCACCGACATATCCCTCACCCGTGACGTAGTAGGAATTCAGGATGTGGAAGATATCGTATTGGCTGCCGCCGCCGTGGTTGTATTCGGTGCTGAAGATGTCGTCCGGATTGTATTCCACCAGGCTTTTGTAGCGGAAATAGGGTTCGGCACTGTAATTTCCAAAGTTCAGGTCGCTGAAGTCCGAATAGCGCAACCCGGGCTGCACGCCCACAGTGAGGAAATAGCCGGAGGTATCGGTGAAAATGCTTTGGTACTTGGTGGGTTGCAGGTCGGGGCCATGTTGCTTGGTGTAGGGGTCGCGGTACATCGCGGAGTCCACAGCACCGTCATTGCGCCGGCCATAGAACTCGATGTAGTCCAGGTTGCCGGAGGTCTGCTTCACATAAATCGCTTGCTCCTTGCCCCGGTAAAACAATTGCAGATTGGGGATGTCGCCCGAGGTGACGGTGAATCCCGCGGTGCTGAGGGCAGCGGCATCCACACGGTACATGCCATCGCCGGAGACCTCGAGTTTCACATAATCTTGACTGGGCTCATACCAATCATTCCCGTACGGAAACAGATTGGTTTGGCTCCACCCAGCCAAACCTGCAAAAACCAAAACAAGGCAAACAAGTAATTTTCGGACCATATTCTCCATCCATCAATATCCGGTATGGGTCAACTCATAAATCTAGACAATCGTGACCACATAATAAAGCCTACACCAATGCACCCATCCCGGCAATCACCGCTGCCGGGAGAAGTTGTATTTGAGTGAGAAGACGTGGGAGTAAAGTGTCTGCGAGAAATTGCCCACGTTGCTCAATGCGTAATCCACGCTGAAGTTTTTGATCTTGAATCCCGCTCCCACGCAAGGGAAGAGGGAAACCACGTCCTTGCCCTCGTCGTTGGGGACTTGTTGCAGGTTTTTGAAGCCGCCCCGGATGAAGGCGAGCTTCTTGTAGCCGACTTCCACGCCCATGTGCGGGTCGAGGCTCACGGGGCCCAGGTTCAATGCGACGTTCCGCTTGCCGTCGAAGTGGACGTCGTTGTCGAGGGCGACCAGGATCTCAAATGCCCTGTCCTTGAGGAAGGTGTATCCGCCGCCCATCCGCATGGAAGGCAGGGTGATTTCCAAGGAATTCTCGGGGATCACGTTGCCAGTCGCCACGAAGGTGGACTCGAAGTTTTCGGTGTTGAAGGACCAGGCGTTGAAGGTGCTCGTGACGTCGCTGAGCATCAATCCCAGTTGCAGCGGCCCCTTGTTCCAGCGGGCGCCCACGTCCAACCCGAATCCCCAAGCCTGCGCAAACTTGCCCACGGAGCGGTTGACGACCTTGAAATTGGCGCCGACATCGAGTCCACCGAGGACGTCGAGCTTTTGCGCCACGCTCAGCAACACGCCCAAGTCAGCCACGGAAAATGTCTCCACTGCGCTGAAGTCGATGTTGCCATTCGGATCCACGAGGTTCAGGGTGTTGGGGATGTCGTCCACACCGAGGCGGATGACGGAGGCACCGAAGCGGCGTTGCTCCCCGATGGGCATGGTGAAGCCGACGTAATCGTACTTGGCGATGCCCGCAAAATACTCGCTGTGCATCAGGGCCACCTCAGGCGCGGCAGGCGACAGGCCCAATCCGGCCGGATTCCAGTATCCCGAGGTCACATCATCCACGATGCCCGTCATGGCATTGCCCATGGCCGCAGCACGCGCGCCCACTCCGATCTTGAGGAATTCGTTGGAGTATTTGCGCACACTTTGGGCCATTGCCAGCATTGGGACAAAGGCAAGGAGAAGGATGGTGATCTTCAGTGCTCTGCGATGCATGTAAGGAGTTTTATTTCAGAAATGTAAAGCTAAGGCCAGCCCACTGCTTTTTCAAGGTAAATTTTCATGGACTAAGCCTCACATGATCCTGCCAACGGCGGGGATTGGGACGGAGGGAAACGAGCTTGGGGCGACTTATTCCTTGATTTCGCCCTTGGAAATGCGGACTTTCATGCTGTCGGCAATCTCCTTGCTCAGCAGGCGGTAGGGCCCGGTCAGGATGGTTTCGCCCTCCTTCAGGCCGCCCTTGATCACGATGTACTTGCTGTCGCTGATGCCCGTGGTCACTTGGCGCAGGGAGGCAAATTGCTGGTCACGCAACACAAAAACCACCTCGCTCGGCTCCGCGTCGTCGTCGGCTCCCAACCTGCGGACTGTCACCGCTTGGATCGGCACGGCCACGACGTTGTCCTCGCGCTCGGTGTAAATCTCGACTTGTGCGCTCATTCCGGGCAGGAAGGGGCTTTGGTGCGGCTTGAGGCCACGCATCAGGTCAGGATTGTGGACATAGGAAGTGGAATCGATCTCGACCTTGACCTCAAACGAGGTGATCTGATCGGTCGTGGTCAGCGAATTGGCGGCGGAATACGCGATTTCGGTCACCTTTCCGCGGAATGCCTGCCCCTCGAAGGCGTCCACCTCCACGCGGGCGCTGTCGCCGATGTGCACGTGCACGATGTCATTTTCATTGATGTTCACCACCACCTGCATGCGGCTCAGGTCGGCGATGCGGAACAGCTCAGTGCCCTGCATTTGCATGGTGCCCACCACCCGCTCGCCGAAGCGGATGTTTTGGCGCGTGATCGTGCCATCCATGCTCGCGGTGATGGTGGTCTTGCGGAGGTCGCTTTGTGCCGTTTTCAGGCTTGCGCGGCGGCTTTCCGTGCCGAATTTGGCTGCTTTCAGGCTCGCTTCATTGGCGCGCAACTGCGACCGTGCGATGTTCAGTTTGAGCTGCGCGGTCTCCCATTCCGTCTTGGAAATGACCTTGTCGCGGAAGAGCTGATCCTGCCGCTGGAAATTTGCGCTGTCCTGGATGACCTGCGTGCGTGACTGCTGAAGGGCAGCCTCCGCCTGCAATTCCGTGGCCACGCTGCCGTTCAATGCCGCTTGCGCCTGCTCCATGGCACTCTGGTAATTGTCCGGGCGGATGGAGACGAGGACCTCGCCCTGATGAACCTCCTGGCCCTCAGCGATGTGCAACTCCACCACCTCGCCGCTCACATCCGCCGCGATCTTCACCTCCAGTACCGGCTCGATCCGCCCTGTTTCGGAGACTGACGCGACGACATTGTGCTTGCCGACGGTTTCCACGGTGACTTCATTGTCCTTTTTGCCGCCGCCGAGCAGGATGACCACAAAGAGGATGATGAGCACGCCACCGATGACGGACGCCCAAATCAGGCCCGTGCGTTTTTTCTTTTTTCCTGGAGTCTTGGACATGGATTCGGATCAGAAGGTCAATGGTTTGCCCTGGTAAATGTCGAGGATCTTGCGCTTGAGCACGCGGTCATATTGCGCCTGTGAGCGCTCCACGGCGGCTCGGGTATGGTTGTTGAGCACCTCAAGGTAGGCCACAAAATCCATCATGCCGGCGTCGTAACGCGCTTGCGCGTAGCGCAGGGCCTCGGTCAGGCTTTCGGTCTGTGTCTGGGAGGCGGCATAGCGGGCATCGGCAGCTCGGGCGTCCAAATGCGCCTGTTGCACCGTGCGGTAGAGGTCAAGTTCCTCCGATTTCACCCGCAATTGCGCCGTTTCGTGATTGAATTCAGCGATTTTTTGGTTTTGACGGAACAAGCCCCTCGTGAAAATCGGCACGGTCAGCGACAGGCTCATGCTCTGGCTGAAATTGTCCCCAAGCTGCTCGAAAACGGGAATCCGGGCGCCGAAAATGGCCTGAGGGATATTGTCAACGTAGCCATAGCCCAAGAACCTGCGGGTATTGGTCGAGAAAAAGCTGCCCAAGCCAAATGTGACATTGAAGGTGGGGTAGTAGGCTGCCTTCGCAGTGCGGATCGCGTATTTGGCTGCCAATGCCGCAAATTCCTGCTTGAGCACTCCGGGATTCGTGAGGCGCGCCGATTGGAAGATGGAATTGACATCCTCGAGCTCGCCCACCTCGCTGTCCAGCAGCTCTGGCCGCTGGATCTGGTATTGCTCGGCGGGATCCATGTTCAGCAGCAGGACCAGGTCGAGGAGGCTCCGGTCGTAGGCATTTTGCTGGTTCACGGCATTCATCCGCTCGGTCGCCAATTGCGCTTGGAGGCTGTAGAGGTCGCCCTGGGTTTTGGTGCCCGCATCGACCAGGTGCTGGAGGTTGTCCAATTGCTTTTCCAGCAATTCCAGTCTTTCCTTGCCGATTTTCAGGTTGTCCCCGGCATACATGGTCGCGAAAAATGCCACGGCCGTATTGAGGCGAATGTCATTTTTGAGGTCTTCGAGGGAGTATTTGTTGGCTCTCAGCGTTGCCTCGGCGTTGTGCAATTCACTCCATTTCGACAAGCCCCGGAAAACGGTAAAGGTCGCTCCGAGGCTGGATTGTGAGGTCCATGGGGAGCTTGCAATCTGATTGGTGAAAATATCTGCCGTCTTGCCGAACGTCTTGGTCGCAGGCAGGTTGGCAGCGACTGTGGGCAGGAAGTCGAATTTGCGCTGGATGTAGGTCACCTCCGCGCTGGAAACGGAGATGGCGGAGATTTGTACCTGGAGGTTGGCTTCGACTGCGCGATTGAGGCAGCCTTCCAGCGTAAGCGGAGTTTGCGCATGTCCTCCAACCGCGCCCATCCAGGCGATCACACCGAGCAACAGGATCCTAATCCGGCGCAATAGAGGGCAAATTTCGTGTTGGCACATCCTTTATATGTGAATGTCGGGAAGATAGGTGACACGCTCGATCCAAGGAACGCTGCGCAAGTAATCGATCGTCAATGGACGCGGCGCAGAATCGATCTCAATCACGAGCCGCGCGAGGTGATTTTTCGCCTTGCGGTCCACAGTCATGGTCGCGATGTTGCATTCATCGTTCGAGAGGATGGTCGCCACGAAGGCGATGGTGCCCTTGGTGTCCTGCGCGGAAACCACCAAGGTATGCCGCTGAGCGGTGAAATTGCAGCGAAAACCGTCGATTTCCGTGATGGAAATGAGTCCTCCGCCCCTGGAAACGCCGACGACTTCGGTCTGATGATCGCCATTGGTGACCACCACGCGGATGGTATTGGGGTGCATGGCGGAGGCATTGTTCACAGCCTTGAACTTGTAATCGATGCCCGCCTCCGTTGCCAATGTCCTGGCTTCGCGGATGCGCTCATCGTCCGTGGCCATGTCCATGAGTCCTGCGAGGATGGCGCGGTCGCTGCCATGACCCTCGTAGGTACGGGCAAATGAGTTGTAGAAAGTGATCTGGACCGACTGCGGTACGACGCCATGCAGTTGCCGAGCCACCCTGCCAATGCGCACAACGCCAGCAGTATGCGAGCTGCTGGGGCCGATCATCACAGGCCCAATCATGTCGAAAATGCTACTCCTGTCAGACATGTGAATCCGTGCGCGCTGTGTCGCGCCCGTCCTCCAAAGTTAAAAAATTATGTGGTGGCGAGGGGTCAAGGCTGCGGAATTCACATCAAATCACTACCTTAGCCCTTGATTGAGAAGCATGGGTTCCATTGCAGTTGCACTAGGTAAGACAACTTGTATAGGTTTCGCTCCAGGTGATTCGCGGCCAAATGGCCGAAAATCACAGGTTGTGAATAAGTTGGCCTTGACCTCGGCAATTTTTTATCTAGCGGTGGGATTTTAGCAATTTTTATCTATCTTTACAGAATAGAAATTTGCTGGGCGGTTTGTTTAAGGTTTTATTAATTCAGAGCTAAAGAAGGCGACAGTTTGTAACATTTTGGCACTGTGATATGAAAAGAGGCATGACGCGCATTTTTGTACTGGCACTTTTCGCAGCCGCGGGATTTGGCTCAGTACACGCCCAGGACCCCCAATACACACAGTTCTACGCCAATCAGCCCATGCTGAACCCGGCGTTTACTGGCGCTGCCTTGGGACCACGGGTGAGCATGAATTACCGCGCCCAGTGGGTCAGCGTCCCTGGCTCGTTCCGGCAACAGGCCGTCTCGTATGACCAACCGCTCCTCCTCGGCAAGGGCAAGACCCAGCAAGGCATCGGCGGAACTATCACGCGTGACGTAGCTGGCGAGGGCAACCTCTCCAAGCTCACCATGAACTTGAATTACTCCTTCGCCATGCAATTTGGCCGTCGTGGACACGAGCAATATTTGCGCTTGGGTCTTGGTGGCGGTCTGGAGCAGGCGAGCATCGACTTCACCAAGCTGCGTTTCTCCGATCAAATCGACCCGCGCGAAGGCTTCATCTGGGCAACCAATGAAGTTTTCCCCCGCAACAATCGATTCAATCCTGATGTGCACTTCGGCGCGGTCTATTACAACCGCATGGCTTGGGTTGGCGTCTCCGCACACCACTTGACCGAGCCATTCCAAACGTTCATCACACCTTCCCGCAGTGGCGACTCCCTGCGCCTCCCGCGCAAGTACACCGTCACTGGTGGTCTCAAGATTCCGATGGGTCCGCCCAACGATCCTGAGAAAATCGCCATCTCCCCTGCCATCCTGTTCATGAAGCAGCGCAATTTCAACCAATTGAACATTGGCGCCTACGTGAACATCGACCCGATGGTGTTTGGAGCATGGTTCCGCACGAACTACAACAACTTCGAAGGCAAGTTTGTGACGAGTGACATGGTCGCTGGTCTGATTGGCTTCAAACAAGGAATCTTCTCGATTGGCTATTCTTATGATTACACGCTTTCTCGCCTGACGAACACCATTTCTGGTGGCTCGCACGAGCTTGCGCTGATCATGGAGTTTGAGCGCAATAAGCCCTCCTACTTCAAACACAGAAAATTGCCTTGTCCGAGATATTGATTCCTACTATCTTTGTTACCTCTTTGTATTAGATAGGTAAGAGTTAAATAGGCACTGCTATTTTAGTTTTGTAATCCTTTTTAAACGTTACTACGCGATGAGACAGAAAAGCTTGCTATACCTGGTGGTCGCTTTGATCACAGGTACCTTCTTCGGCTGCGGAGGCGGACAAAACATCAACTTTGTCGGCAAAAACAGCACGAAGACAGGTCTCAAGTACAACGAAGAAGGCGGATTCCAAGTCCGTAACTTCAAGGGCATGGAGCCCGCTCCGGGTCTGGTTTTCGTTCAAGGTGGTACCTACATCATGGGCGGAGGCGAGAAGGACATCGAGTTCTCGATGAACAACCGTGAGCGTCAGGTGACCGTCCACTCCTTTTACATCGATGAAACTGAGATTGCCAACGTGGACTACAAAGAGTTCCTTTGGTACATCCTCAAGGACTCCGGTGAAGTGATGCACCGTCAGCTCTACCCCGACTCCACGGTGTGGTTGCGTGACCTTGCCTTCAACGATCCCTATACCCAATACTACTACGCTCACGAGGCATTCAACACCTATCCTGTGGTGGGTGTGAACTGGCACCAAGCCAACGAATATGCCAAGTGGCGTACTGTGATCGTGAACAAGACCATCCTTGAGCGCGATCCCGAAGAAGTCCTCTACCCTGCATACCGCCTGCCCACCGAGGCTGAATGGGAGTATGCTGCACGGGGCCTGCTCGAAGAAGAAAACTACCCCTGGGAAGGCAAGTCCCTCCGTGACCAAGAAGGCCGTTTCCGTGCCAACTTCAAGCGCGGCCGTGGTGACTACGCTGGCTGGGCTGGTGGCGATGGCCGTCACTACACCGACGGTTACATGATCACCGCTCCTGTCCGCTCCTTCTACCCCAACGACTTCGGTGCCTACAACATGGCAGGCAACGTGAGCGAGTGGACCATGGACACATACCGCGTCCTCTCCGGCGAAGATGTTGAAGACCTCAACCCCAACCGCCGCCGTGGCCGTACCGAAATCCGCCCTGACCACTGGCTGGATGACTACACCTACAATGAGAAGAACTCTCTGCTCTTCAACCCGGACGCCAACGTCCCCACCAACGATCAGTACGATAACATCAAAGTCTATCGTGGTGGCAGCTGGGCAGACATCGCATACTTCCTGACCCCCGGTTCACGCCGCTTCTTCAACGCCGACTCCTCCTCCGCGATGATCGGTTTCCGTTGCGCGATGATCCGTCTGGGAAGCCCGTTCTGAGAAATAGTTTAAAAGGGATATCAGCCGGGCTAGGGGTCATCTCCTAGCCCGGCCCATTTTTATAGCAACATGAACCCGAACAATTCAGCAGCAATCGAGGCGGAAGTCCTCAAGAAAATCCACGAGGCCACTTCAGCTGTACTCCCATGGTTTGATACCGACCCTGAAATGATGGATTGGCTGCCACAGGGCGGTGGTTGGAGCATCTCCGAAATCCTCGCCCACATCACACTCACAAGCCACTACCTCCTGATCCTGATCAAGAAGGGCGAAGCAAAAGCCCTCAAAGCCAAGGACAGACGCGAGCAACCTCCCCTTCCAGACACTTACGAATTGATTCCAGAAAAGCTCGCGGAGGCTGGTTTGTTCCAAGCATTTGCATGGCACCGTCCCGAGCACATGGATCCCCGCACACATGCCCCAGAATGGCCCATCCGTCAGAGGTTTTTTGAGCAAATGCACATTTGCGAGGAAACCCTTCGCCAATTGGAGGGAGGATGGGGTACCGCTGTACGCACCACGATGACCGTGAACGAAATCGGGAAGTTGGATGTGTATCAGTACATCGTCTTCCTCTGCAACCACGCCACGCGGCACGTGATGCAAATGGAATCGGTCCGCGAGCAATTCAATCGCGCGCGATGACCAAGGGCTTGGACGCCTGAAGCCCCTTTCCGGAAAACACGACCCGGTACATGCCAGCTGCCAATCCTTGCACATCCAGCTGCCCAGAACTGCCGTGGACCTCGATGGAGCGCTCCAACTGCCCGAGCATGTCGTAAATCTCCGCGCGATCCAAGCGCTTGCCCTCCCCAGCCTGCCAACGGAAATTGACCACGGTGCTCGCTGGCTGCGGCCACATCCAAATCTCGGCCATGGCCTGTGGTTGCGGATTTTCGCTGCTCAGCGGCCCAGCATCGCGCATCAGTGTGAGCCCGCCTCGCAGGTCACCCACGACATAGGTCAACCGTGAACTGTCCAACACAGCCGCAGCCGGACTGGCATTCAACCCAAAGTCCCTGCCAAACAATGTCCCGGATTGGACGAACGACGCTCCAGGCACCAGGCTGATGTTCTCAAACACTGCGACATCCCCAGTAATCCCTCCGACAAGCAGGTCCAAATCGCTGTCCCCATCGTAATCCAATGCCAAGGGCTGCGAAAACCCGTTGGAGACGGTCAATCCGGTGTAATCATTGAGCTTCACCTGACCCAGTGTATCATCCACCAATGCGAAGTTCGGGACCGTGGGTGAACCGATATTGTCCCAATACTGCACATAACCCCGGTGATTCCCGATGAGCAGGTCGAGGTCATTGTCTGCATCCAAGTCCACAAGCTGCGGCGTACTGTTCAACCCCACGTCGATCCCGGCATAATTGGTTGCTGTCAATACAAAAACCGCGGCTGAGTTTGGAGCAGCGACATTTTGGAAATAGTACAATGTCCCATCGGAAGCTCCCAGGAGGAGATCCCAATCCCCGTCATGATCTAGGTCGCCTGCTGTCGGCTTGATCCAGCTGATACCGGTGAAAGTGGCATTTGAACCTAAGCCCAGATAGTCTCCAGCGACCAGATCAAAGACAGGTTGTTGCGCAGTTCCCACATTTCCAAACAGTTGCAGCCGTGGAATGTAACCATTCAGCGAGTCGAATCGCCCGTCGCCGCCGACGAGGATGTCCATCAGCCCGTCGTCATTGTAATCCAGGAATGTGGGATTGGAGCCGGTGCCCATGTCGATCATGTCCCCCTGCATCAATCCGTATCGCTGAAAAACGAAGTCAGGCTGATTGTTTTGCCCGGTGTTTTTGTGGAACATGACTCCGCGCTCATCCTCAATTTGGGAAGTGGCATTGGGTGCGACGACCAGGTCCTTGAGGCCGTCATTGTCCATGTCCAAGTAGTAGGAGGCCGGGAAGATGGTCACCGTCACCGATGAATCCGGAGAAGGATAATGCGGGTCGCTGCTGCTGAAATGCGCAATCTGTGTGGTTCCTCCATTGACGAGCGAGTAGATCGTGGGGCAACCCACATCGCCCACGAGCAGGTCCCGAAGGCCATCCGCATTCAAATCCAATGACAATGTGGATGACCCCGCATGGAGGCTTGGCTGCGTTGTCTGGTCAATGGTGCCGTCATACCGCTGCCCCGTGCCGCAGGGTACCCGGTTCAGCAAGGCGGTGCAGGTGAATGGATCCTCCTCAAAATGCCCAAAGCACCGGGATTGGACCTGGAACTCCATCCCCAGGAGCCCGCCTGTGTTCTCGACGGACAGGTTTTTGTGCCATTCGATCTCTTGCCCGCCGATGTGGAAGGTGAGCATGTCCAAATCGCCATCCCCATCAATGTCGTCGATCGCGGGGATGTCTGATTTGCCCATGTAGAGCGGCAGGACCGGCGGATAATTCGTGTAGATGGTGTCCTCGTGCAAGGCAAAGCTCAGAGTGCCGCCCGTCTGCGCCGATGTGTTGCGGTAAACCTTCACGTTCGAGACTTGGGGCACCGCCGTCCACAGGTCCATCTTGCCATCGGCATCGAAGTCCCGCATCAGCACCCAATCCACCAAACCCTGCGGAAAAAGGTCCGCATAGGCGGGCGCGAAGTGGAAATCGGTCTGTCCGGCAGTCCCTTCATTGATGAAGGTGAGCAGCCGCGGCCCCACACGGTCAAAGATCACCAGGTCCAGCGTCCCATCGTTGTCGAGGTCCACACTGCTGAATTGCGGGGCATTCAGGCCACCTGCCCAAGCCGACTTGAGAGGGTTCCCATTGACCATCACGGAGATGTCATTGGAAATGACGTAGTTTTGAGCAAGGCTGGGAGTCGCCACGGCAAGGCCGAGCAACAGGGGCAGGCATTTGGCAAATCTCATTCGCGCCTTATTTTTGAATAAAATTAAGGAATCGCGATGCCGCAATCCAAACTCTGGGAAGCCTTCCAGCGACAAAAGGCCGTCTCCACCGATACCCGCAAGATCAAGTCCGGCGACATCTTCTTCGCATTGAAGGGGGACAACTTTGACGGAAACAAATTCGCGGCAGGAGCGCTGACCGCAGGTGCTGCCTTCGCGGTCGTGGATGACCCGCAGTCGGTGCCATCAGGCGATGATCGCTACATCTTCGTCCCCAATGTCTTGCTAGCGTTGCAACACCTCGCCCGGCAATACAGGGAGACCTTTTCCATCCCGGTTGTCGCACTCACGGGCAGCAACGGCAAGACAACCTCCAAGGAATTCATCTACACAGCGCTCAAGGTTGGCAAGCGCGCCTACGCCACACAAGGCAACCTCAACAACCACATCGGGGTGCCCCTGACCTTGCTCGCCATGCCGCAGGATACGGAGATCGCGGTCATTGAGATGGGGGCAAACAAGCGGTACGACATCGAGGAACTCGTGAACATCGCCCTGCCCACCCACGGCCTCATCACCAATGTGGGATACGCTCACCTGGAGGGAATGGGCGGCATCGAAGGCGTGCAGCGCACCAAGGGCGAGATGTTTGATTTCATCCGGGAACATGGAGGGATGGCATTCGTCTTCGAGGGCGATCCACGTGTGAAGGCGGAGGCGCATGACATCTCCAAGGTCCTGGGCTACGGCGGCGCAGACTCGCCCTTCAGGCTCATTGACAGGGAGGAATTCGAGGACCATCAAGTCTTGAAGATCCAAACTCCCAGCGGCGCAGTTGACGTGACGATCAACCTCCTCGGCGCCCACAATGCCACGAATGCCCTCCTCGCGGTTACCGTAGGAAGCCATTTCGGGATCCCAGTGCCAGACATGCAGGCTGCCCTCGCGGCTTACATCCCCCGCATGAACCGCAGCCAGCTGCATCACCAAGGCAACCGCACCTTCTTGCTCGACGCCTACAACGCGAACCCGTCCTCCATGCAAGCATCCATCAGTGCCGTTGCGGAGCAGGACCATCCCACGGTGGCACTGGTGTTGGGCGACATGTTCGAGTTGGGCCCGACATCGCCCGAGTTGCACGCTGGCATTTGGGCATTTGCAAGGCAAGCCCTCCCAATGGCGAAAATCGTGGGAATTGGGCCGCATTTTTCGGCGACCAAGCCTGCACAGGATCAGCATGCAGTCAGCTATCCGGGTGTTCCGGAGGCACAGGTCAGCATCTCCCAAGACTTGGAGGGATATCGATTCGTCTTGCTGAAGGGGTCACGCGGCATGGCACTCGAGCGCTTGCTCAAAGCCATGGGGGTGAACCTGGACGCAGGTCATTGAGGAGCAGACGCCCCAACGCAATTCACTTCGGTTCCTCAGCCACGAACGGATCAATCGTGATCCCGGCGTCGGCCACACCACAGAGACTAGGGTCTCGCATGAAGTGGAAGAGCTTGAGCTTGTACTCGCCCAGCTGATTGAAGCGCATCACTTCCGGCAGATTGAGCTGGAAATGCACCTGATCGCCTGATGGCTGGCTCAGCCATACACCTGAGGGATCGGTCAAAACAAATTCGCTCGGCAATACGGAGGCATCTCCTGAAGGCGCCTGAAGGACGGCATGCAGGTAGATGTTGTGGAAGGGGTACTCGTCGGTGAGGGTCAAGGGGAAGCCGACCTGATAGAGCTGCTGCGTGTCCTTGCACTCAAAGGACAGGCTCAGGGTATCGGTCATCTCCCAGCATTTTCCCTCGAAATCCTGGTCCACCTCAGCCCAATGATCGGAGCAGGCGGTAAGCTGGGCCACCATCCCGATGGCCATCAGCCAATGTAGTTTTGGCCTTTTCATGACTATGCAGGGGGGTTGCCACCGCCGCCTTCCGGCCCACGGCTCGGTCGGTCGCCTGATGGCTTCTTGTCGATTTTGCGGAAGTCGCGGCCGCTCGGATTGGGGCCGCCGCCTTCTGGACGAGGCTTGGGCTCTGGCCGGGGGCCGTTTTCTTGGCGGGGCTTCTGCTGCGGACGGTTTTCCTGGCCCTGTTGCTTGGGCGGGCGGTTCTCCTGTCCGGGTTGGCCGCCGCCTTGACGGGCTTGGCCTTGGCCTTGCGGGTTTTGGCCGCTTGGCTTTTTCTTCTTTTTCTTGTTGGGGTTGCGCTGGTCGCCGCCACGGCCTTCGCCTTCTGGCCTCGGTTGACGGGGTTCGCCACCTCCTTCGCCCTCTTGCCTGGGCGGACGGGGGCCACGCTGATCGCGGTTTTGCTGACCGCCGCGGCCTTCGCCTTCTGGCCTCGGTTGACGGGGTTCCCCACCTCCTTCGCCTTCCTGCCTTGGCGGGCGGGGGCCGCGTTGGTCACGGGACTGACCGCCTGGGCGGCCTTGGCCTTGAGGACGCGGGCCACGCTGCTCGCGGTTGCCTTCTTGTGAGCGGGGCCTCTCCTGCTGCGGAGCGCCTTCCCCACCTTCGCCAGCATTGGAGCTGCCTTCCACGGAGCCTTCGCGGGGCCTGGAGGCATTTGCGCTGCCTTCGCCCGGCTTTTTCTTCTTCTTTTTCTTCTTGCGCTTGGGATCCTCGCGGAGGGTGGCTTGTCCCACCACATCCACAAAGTCGGCCTCCTTGTCCTCCTCGGCGATCTCCTTGTCCAGCGAATGCAGGGACGCAGGGCGGATACCCTTCTTGTTCATCGCCGCCATCTCCATCACCTTGTCGGCGTCCATGGCGATCCATGAGCTTTCGTTGGCGTAGCTGAACCACATGATCCGCTTGAAGATATCCGTCTTCTGGAGATAGGCCATGCCTGCCTCGGTCTCGATGCGGTCCGTTTTCGGGATGTCCTTGAGGGCATCGAGGTAGGAATCGAGCTCGAAGTTCAAGCAGCATTTGAGCCTGCCGCATTGTCCCGAAATCTTCATCGGGTTCAGGGACAGGTTTTGGTAGCGGGCAGCGGCTGTGCTGACGGTTTTGAAGTCGCTGAGCCAAGTCGCGCAGCAGAGCTCACGTCCACAAGATCCGATGCCTCCCACCAATGCGGACTCAAACCGGAGGCCGATCTGCTTCATTTCGATGCGGATGCGGAATTCGTTGGCGAGTAGCTTGATCAACTCCCGGAAATCCACTCGCTGGTCGGCGATGTAATAGAAGATGGCCTTGGTATTGTCGCCTTGGTACTCCACCTCGGACAGCTTCATGTCGATCTTGAGCATCCGGATGATGTCGCGGGCGCGCACCAATGTCAGTTGCTCGCGGGAGCGGGCGAGTTGGAGCTTTTCAAGGTCCTCCTTGGTGGCCCGGCGGTAGATCTTCTTGACCTTTTCGAGGCCGCCACGGACCTTCTTCTTGCGCATCTGGAGCTGAGCCAGGATGCCGCCAAGGGAGATTTGCCCAACGTCGAATCCCCGGTCACTCTCCACAGCGACGAAGTCACCTGTGATGAGGTTCAGGCCATTCGTGTTCCGGAAGAACGCCTTGCGGGTGTTCTTGAACCGGATTTCATAGACATTGTTGTGCTCGGATTGGGTCGGCTGCATCATGCCGTCGAACCAATCGTAGGTATTCAGTTTATTGCAGCCGCCTGTTTTGCAGCCGCCTTTCGAACCGCAGCCGCCTGTCGAGCAGCCCCCGGTTGAACATGATCCACATCCCATAAATCAATCTTCAGTGCTTTGGCTGTTTCCGTTGTCCATTTGAGCCGAAAAGAACGCAGAAAACAAGGTGCTAAATTAAGACTTTTCCGGTGAGGAGCGAATGGATGCGCATAGAGAGGACCGAGAGCACCATGGGTGCGCTGGCGTTTCTGCTGATGTAGTTCAGGCTGTCCTCCAGGAGCCGGCTCAGCTCCGAGATGCCATTGAGCTGGATGAACTTGCTGAACTTTTGCTGGAAATCCCTCTCCTCAGCCGTGGTCGTCGCGAGGCGGTCCATCTGGAAGGAAAACAGGAGGGAATCGCGCAGCTTTTGGAGCGCATAGCTCAAGAAGAGCTTTTGGAATTCCTTGTTTTCCTTGCTGATCTGTTCCACCAGGTCTTGGATGTCCCCAAACTCCCCCCTGTGGCAGAGGCGGAGCCACTGCATGTAGAGTTCGGAAAGGGACTTGTTGGTCTCGCTCACCATGTCTTCAGCGGCCGCGACCGAACCCTCGGCAAGCTGGGCGATCTGCAATGCCCGGTCCTCTTGGAGTCCGTGGGCGGTGCGCAGGTAGCCCGCAAGGATCGCGTCCTCGATGCGGTGCATCTGGATGCGCTGGCAGCGACTGTTGATGGTAGTGAGCAAGGCAGCCGTATCGCTCACCGTCATGATGATGATGGTGCGCTCCGGCGGTTCTTCGAGGAGCTTCAGCATGGCATTGGCGGCCTCGGTGTTGATCTTCTCGGCATTCCAGATGATCACCACCTTGTATTTCGCCTCAAACGCCTTGAGCGTGATCTTCCGCTTCAGCTCCCTGATCTCGTTGATGCGGATGCCCACCTGCTTGCTCTCCCCTTGCATGGCTGCGACCCAGCCGGTGAAGGGAAAGTAGGGGTTGGGCACGAACTGCTCCCGGAACTGGGCGATGAAATCGTCCGAGACCGGGTTCTTGCCATCGACCTTGTTGGAGATGATGGGCAGGATGAACCGGACATCCGGGTGGATGGCCTTGCGGATCTTGGAGCAGCTGGCGCATTTGCCACAGCTGTCGGTTTCCGTAGGCGCCTCGCAGTTCACGTACTGGGCGATCGCATTGGCAAAGGCAAGCTTGCCAATGCCTGGCTTACCCTTGAGGATGAGGGCGTGGGGTACACGGTTCTCCGCCACCATTTTCAGGAACGAAGCCTTTGCCTTTTCTTGCCCTATGATCTCCCGGAACTGCATGGATGCGCAAATTGAGCAATTTTTTCCAAACCACTCCCGGCATTGTCAACCGATTCCGGTAACATGGCCTGTATTCGCGACGCGCCGACCTCGGGTGGAGATTTCACTGTGATTATTCCCCCTGCTTTTGTTAATTTCAACCTGTCCTCCAACTTGTGTTTGCACGGGTTTAGGACGCTGGATCGCCACTTCATTTTATCCAATAAAAAACCACTTTTAAAAAGTATTCCTATGGCTGACTACAAAATCGTTGATGGCATTCGTCTGGACAAGTCGCTCATCGAGCTGGCTGAGGCTTCTGTGGCCGGTGTGGGCGATGGTCGCATCTCCTTCGAAGACGCCCAAAAAATCTGGGCTGATGCCATGGCTGACGGAAAAATCACTGTGGTCGAGAACCGCACGGTGAAGTACATTCTGGACCACTACAACTGCACCGACAAGGCCAAGGCGTTCCTCGGCGAGCATGTCTATAAGACAATCGGTGGCGTGCAGTACGACCTCGCCCTCCTCCAAACCGCTGACAAGCTCACCAGTGGTGCTGGCGATGGCCGCATCAGCTTCGATGACGCTGGCGTGATCTGGGGCCTCGTGGATGCCGATGGCGTCGTCACCGAAGTCGAGTCCCGCACTGTCCGCTACATCTGCGACAACTACAATTGCACCGACAAGGCCAAGGCCTTCCTCCTCGACCAACTCAAGTGATTCGAGGATTTCGCAAGAAAAATCCAGGAGCGCCGGCCCAACGCCGGCGCTTCCTGTTTTCATTCACACTACCTATTGCTTCAGGCTCTCCGCCCATTTTTCTCTATCCAAGTTTCGATATCCAATCGCCTCGGCGATATGATCTGTGGTGATGTCGGGGCTGTCGTCGATGTCAGCCACCGTGCGGGCCACCTTGATGATGCGGTCAAATGCCCTTGCCGAAAACCCTAGGATGTTCATTGCCCGGCGCATCAGGTCCTGGCATTCATCGTCCAGCTTGCAGAAGTTCCGCATGAGGTTGGCGGGCATCATGGCATTGCTGTGGAGTTCAGGGTGGTCCCGAAATCGGTGATGCTGCCGCTCACGGGCCGCCACGACCCGTTCCTGCACCTTGCGGCTTGAATCTCCACGTCCCCTTGAGACCAGTGCATCGAACTTGACCGGGGTGACCTCGACTTGAATGTCAATGCGATCCAGCAAGGGGCCGCTCACCCGCGACAAGTACCTTCTGATTGCGACCGGACCGCAGTAGCAGGGCTTGTCAGGGTGGGTATAGAACCCGCAAGGGCAGGGATTCATGCTGGCGACCAACATGAAATTTGCGGGAAAGACCACCGATAGGCGAGCACGGGATACGGTGATCACACGATCCTCCAAAGGCTGCCGCATCACCTCCAGCACTGGCCGCTTGAATTCCGCAAGTTCATCCAAGAAGAGCACGCCATTGTGTGCGAGACTGACCTCACCGGGCTGCGGGAAGGAGCCACCTCCCACCAAGGCGACATCGCTCGTGGTATGGTGTGGCGCTCGAAATGGCCTGCGGGCTAGCAAGGATGAGTCCGGCTCCAGCTTCCCCGCCACCGAGTGGATCTTGGTACTCTCCAGCGACTCCACCAGGGTGAACGGCGGAAGGATGGAAGGAATTCGCTTGGCGAGCATGGTCTTCCCCGCTCCCGGCGGCCCGATCATGAGCACATTGTGGCCACCTGCTGCCGCCACCTCCAATGCCCGCTTCGCGAAATCCTGCCCCTTCACATCCAGAAAATCCATCCCCTCTTGCAACTGCGCCTGCTCAAAGATTTCCCTTGTATCCTTCACCATTGGGGCGATTTCCTCCGTGCCATTCAAGAAGTCCACCGCCTCCTTCAGGTTCTTCACTGGAATCACCTCCAAGTTGTTCACGATCGCTGCCTCGCCTGCATTGGCGGCTGGCAAAATGATGCCCTTGAACTTTTCCTTGCGGGCCTGGATCGCCATGGGCAGGCAACCCTTGATCGGCTGCAATGTCCCATCCAGCGACAACTCGCCCATGATGATGTATTCGGCGAGCTTCTCGGCCTTGATCTGCTGACTCGCTGCGAGCACCCCAAGGGCGAGGCCCAAGTCGTAGGCAGAGCCTTCCTTGCGGACATCTGCCGGGGCCAAGTTCACGGTGATCCGCCGCCGTGGCCATTCCAAGCCTGCCTGCCGGATGGCCGTGGCGATCCTTTCCTTGCTCTCCCGAACGGCATTGTCAGGGAGACCCACCATCACAAATCCGAAGGGGAATCCCAAGTTCACTTCCATGGTAATGGTGAAAGCATCCACCCCCTGCACCGCGCTTCCGAATGTCTTGACCAACATATTGCTTGATGTCTTTTTCAGAAATCTCTTTGCAATGTTACGGGGGTTGGCCACGCGCAAAAAGGAAACATTTTGATAAAAGTAACGGAATTTTGAGCCAACAACTCTCGAGCAACGCTTCCAAAATGCAAGGAGGGCCTTTCGGCCCTCCAAAACGGTCACTGAAAAATGCTATATTCTTTGGCTGATTTTTCTACTTAGCCATTGGATCGAGGATCATGCTGCGGTGGCGGACGGGTCGGTCACCTTGCCCATGAAGAGGATGTTGCCGGTGCTGCGTTGCTGGATCATGAAGATGAAGGGGTGGTCGGCACGGAAATCGATGATGACCTCCTCGCGCGGCATTGCATCGGCACACACCACCACCACCGCAGTCGCAGCAGCAGCCTCAGTGCCTTCCTCGTTGACTTCCACGAATGCTTTGTGGTAAACATCGCTGACAGTATATCCCCCGCCGTCAACGAACATCCTTGAAAAATCACCCGCCTCAAACAAGCTGCTGAGTCCGATGCCGATCAACTGCTCACGAATGGAACCGCCGAGGGTCATCTTGAAGCGGGGCAACCGCACATCGACGAGTTGGGGGCTCATGGACTTGCGGACATTGTTCCATTCAGTGGCATTCAGACTCGATTCCAGGGTCCCGATTTTGCCGGATTCGGGAAGCATGATGACCATGGAGAGGTCGTCGCCTTTGTAGGGGAGTTCAAGGATTTGGGTGCCGTCAAGTTCGACATACTGCAGGTGGGTCTCTCCGGCGGGGCGGTACATCAAGGGGACCTTGACAGGAGCGAGTCCATCGCGGAGGAATGGCTGGTCCAGGGTCAGGGTCTTGTCGAACTCCTGCGCCCAGGACCCCTTGAAGTAAATGGCATTCGTAAGCACCATGCGGGTGTCAGCATCGATGCTGCCTGCCGGAAGGAGGTTCTTGATCCGTTCGCGGGTCAACTTCTCGACCCAGTCGTTGATGGTCTTGCGGGAGGCTTCCGCGTCGTTTTGGTAATCCAGGGGCTTGGATTCACCAAGGTAGATCTCACGAATGGTCTCCAGAAACTTGGGTTGGAGCTTGGTGCCGGCATCGGGCCAGATGGCATTGGCGAGGGCCATGGCGTAGGGAAGGTCCTTGGCGTTCAGGCTCTTCCCGATTTCCATCAGTCCTGCATGCAAGGTGGCTTCATCGGGCAGCTCCATCGCGGTGCGCAGGGTCTCGAGGGACTTTCCTTGCAATCCTTCGCTGGTCATGGACAAGGCAACGAAGATGCTGAAGGGGGAGAAAAACTGCCCCTTGCCTTGCTGTGATTGGGGTTTCGTGAGTTGGCGATAGAGTTTGAAGGCCAAGGCATTGTTCGCATTGACTACGGATTGGTTGGCAGTGGACGGAGTTGCCGAAGCAAAGCACCTGCTGGAGAATGCGGGACTTGCAAGCACCAACAGGAACAGTACGAAAATGATCCGACCGGCCACTTGAGGTGGACGAACCGTGTAGAGGGGTGAATTTGAGCTTTGCGTTTTCATTTTTCTTGGGAGCAGCTCTTTCCGGCTGTTGAACTACAGGTGCTGTGCTGGTGCCCATTCCACAAATTGTCTCAGAAAATGGTCGCGGAATCTTGGTCCAGGTGCGCATAAATGCTCCATCCACCGTCCCTTGGGAGGATTCCTGCCCCTTGGTCATCACCTTCCAAAATGTCGAGAGGGCCCAAAGGCCCTCCCGAACGGATATAGAAATCTGCTTTTCCTCTTGCCTAGTCGGAGCTCTTGTCACGCAGAGGCAGGGTCACCCTAAAGCTGCGCTCGGATCGGTCACCTTGCCCATGAACAGGATGTTGCCGGTGCTGCGCTGCTGGATCATGAACAAGAAGGGGTGGTCTGCACGGAAGTCGATCACTTCCTCCGGTTCGTGCGCAGACTCCTCCACAATCACCACCGCAGTTGCCGCAGCCGCCTCGGTTCCTTCTTCGTTGACCTCCACGAATGCTTTGTGGAGCACATCGCTCACACTGTAGTTCCCGCCCTGTTCGAACATCCTTGAGAAGTCGCCATCCTCGAAGAGCCCTCCGAGTCCTACAGCGATCAGCTGAGGCTTGATCGATCCGCCCAGGGCCATTTTGAACTTGGGCAGCCGCAAGTCAACCTCATGGTCGGTCATGGACTTGCGGATCTTGGTCCATTCGGAGGCGGAGAGTTGTGATTCGAGCTGCCCGATCTTGCCCGACTTGGGGAGCATGACGATCATGGAGAGGTCGTCGCCCTTGTAGGGAATCTCCAAGACTTGGGTGCCGTTGTATTCGGTGTAGGCCATCTGGATGCCGTCCGCGGGCTTGTGCATGAGCGGCACTTGAACGGCCGATTGGCCATCGCGCATGAAGGGCTGCTGCCGGGTCAGGGTCTTGTCGAATTCACTGGCCCAGCTTCCCTTGAAATAGATCGCATTCGTGAGCACCATGCGGGTATCGGAGGTGATGCTTCCAACCGGCAGGAGGTCATTGATGCGGTCATGGGTCATCTTGGACACCCACCCATTGATGGTCTTGCGCGACGCATCCGGCTGTTTCATGAAATCCAGTGGCTTGGACTCTCCGAGATAGGCACTGCGGATGGTGGCTATGAAATCGGGCTTGATCTTGGTGCTGGCATTGGGCCACATGGCGTTTGCCAGGGCCATGGCGTAGGGGAGGTTCTTGGCGGTGAGCGAACTCCCGATTCCGATGAGTCCACTGTGCAGGGCTTCTTCGTCGGGCAAGCCCATCCCCTTGCGGAGGTCATCGAGCGATTTTCCTGCAAGCCCCTCACTGGTCATGGACAGTGCGCAGAAGATGCTGAAGGGGGAGAAGAACTGCCCCATGTTGGCCTTGTTCTTGGTCAGTTCATTGTAAAGCTTGAATGCAAATGCATTGTTCGCATCAGAGACGGTCCGAACATCGGGATTCACAGTGGGTTCGACGGTCGGCAGGTCGCATGCGAACATGGGGCGGGCAAGCAGGAGCAGGGTCAGGGCCGCAAGGAGCCGCAAGGGCAGGCAATGCGAAAGGAAGGGGATCGGGGTGGCTTTCAATTCTTGAGTCTTCATTTTTTCGGAACAGGCCATTTTTTCTGGCTGATGGCAAAGGGGTGCAGGCTTTTTTGAAATTCCATACAGGAAGACCAAAATCGTAGGTGGCGACTCATGCATTTCCATCTTATATCAATGACCGTCAGCGATTTGTAATTCGTCACATTGCTTTCAAATCCGAATTCTGGTTTTCCTGTCCACTCCCCCCTACACCTCAAGCATTGGTGGTGGATGAATGGGCTGCGGGCCTGTCACAGAACCTAATAGACTTGTGGACGTATGTGATTGCGTATTGACTCCTCGTATTGAAATGCGCCTACCCAATGTCCGGCTGCTCTCGTTCCTGCTCGGAGCGACGCTGCTCATCGCTGCTTGCACACCCCCCAGCAAGGTGGTGAGCAAGTACAAATACCTCATCAAGGAAACTGATGCTGAGGACCATGCGGCAACCAAGAAGGAAACCGACAACCGCGACTTGATCAAGGAAAAGGCCCCCACCATGAACGTCGGTGAGCGGCTCGTGCCGGTGCTCCAGGAGGCGAGCGACTACGTGGGCACTCCCTATAAATATGGCGGTAAGACCAAGTCGGGAATCGACTGTTCGGGGCTTACGATGAATTGCTACGCCAAGGCGGGGGTGGATTTGCCCCGTAGCGCCGCGGATCAGAGCTCCTATGGCGAATTGGTGGAGCGGAAGGATTTGCAGATTGGGGACCTGGTCTTCTTCGATGCGAAAAACACAGGCAAAATCGACCATGTGGGGATGGTGACCAAGGTCGAGGGCGACCAAGTGGTCTTCATTCACAGCAGCACCTCCAAAGGCGTGCGGTTCGACTATCTCAATGAAGGCTATTGGGTGGACAAGCTCAAGGTCTCCAGGCGGGTGCCCTTGAACTGAGAGGGGTCACATCAGCTTGGCCAATGCAGCCTTGAGTTGCGTCAAGATGATGTTGCCGACGCTGACCGCCTCTTCCACTTTCCTCGGCAATTGGTCCAGGTCGCGGCCTTCCATGGCATCGTGCTCGATGTCCTTGAGCCGATTTTTCATGTCATCGAGGCTCAGGTAGGCAAATGTCGATTTGGCCTTGTGGGCGGCGGACTTGAGGGCAGGCCAATCCTGTGCAGCACAGAAATTGGTCATGTTCGTGAAGGCTTCCGGCAATGCCTTGCACATCTTGGACAGCAGGGCCATCACAAATGTGTCATCGCCGCCAGCAATCGCATACAGATTGCTCAAGTCAATGGACTCGTAATTCTCAGTCGCTTGCATTTCTCCAACAGTTGATCCCAAACCAAATCGGCGATCGAAACTCGCCCCTTTTCCTTACCCAAATAGCAGCCCGAATATCGGTTTGATTTTGATTTTCACCAAGTTCTAGGTCAAGTTTTCGATAAAATGGCTCTGGAATTCGACCAACTTCCAACGGAAATTTGGGAGCCGCCCGCCGATGGGAAATGCCTACCTTTGCGACATGGAAGCGACGGCAAGCATGGATACCGCTCAACAGGCGTTGAAGTCGTACTTCGGGTACGATGAATTTCGCCCCATGCAGCGGGAGATCATCGAGACGATCATGGAGGGGAAGGATTGTGTGGTGCTCATGCCCACAGGGGGTGGAAAGTCCATCTGCTACCAGATTCCCGCAATCGTGATGCAGGGCACCTGCGTGGTCATTTCGCCACTCATTGCCCTCATGAAGGACCAAGTCGAGGGCCTCCGCGCCAACGGTGTCCGGGCGGCCTTCATCAACAGCAGCTCTAGCAGCCGGGAAAACCAGCAGGTGGAGACGGATGCTTTGGATGGAAAGCTGGACCTCCTCTATGTGAGCCCCGAAAAGATGCTCCGTGGCGATTTCTTCCAGCTTCTTCGTCAGATGAAGATCTCCTTGCTTGCCGTGGACGAGGCGCATTGCATCTCACAATGGGGTCACGACTTCCGCCCGGAGTATGTGCAGCTCGGCCTCGTGAAGGAGCGATTCCCGGATGTGCCCATGGTTGCACTCACGGCTACTGCTGACAAGCTCACCCGCAAGGACATCGAGCAGCATCTGCGCTTGCGTGAGGCCCGCGTCTTCGTTTCCAGTTTTGATCGCCCCAATCTCAGCCTCTCCGTGGTGCCAGGTGCGAACCGCTCCAAGGACATCCTTCACTTCGTTGGGGAGCGCAAGGGGCAGAGCGGCATCATCTACTGCACAAGCAAGAAAAGCACCGAAAGCCTCGCCGCCAAACTCAAGGACAAGGGCTACAAGGCGGACTACTACCACGCAGGGCTCGGCCCGGACCAGCGCTCACGCGTGCAGGAAGCCTTCCTCCGGGACGACATCGACATCATCTGCGCCACGATCGCCTTCGGCATGGGCATCGACAAGAGCAACGTTCGCTGGGTCGTCCACTACAACTTGCCCAAAAATGTCGAGTCCTATTACCAGGAAATCGGGCGGGCAGGGCGCGACGGGCTGCCTTCGGACACGGCCTTGTTTTTCAGCTACGGCGATGTGCAGCAATTGCAGAGCTTCATCGAGGAAAGCGGGCAGCGCGACATCCTGCAGACCAAGCTGGACCGGATGGTCCAGTACGCCGACGCCCGCTCCTGCCGCCGGCAGTTCCTGCTGAGCTACTTCGGCGAACCGCATGATGGCAACTGCGGCAATTGCGACAACTGTAAGAGCCCGCAGGTCGAGATCGATGGGACGATCTTGGCCCAAAAAGCCCTGAGCGCCTGCCTCCGCACCACGGAAAAGGTCGGCGCCTCCCTGCTCGTGGACATCCTGCGCGGCTCACAGAACCAGGAGGTGCGCCTGAAGGGCTATCACCTCTTGCGCACCTACGGCGCTGGAGCGGACCTGCCGCGCCGGGATTGGATCGACTTCATCTGGCAAATGGTGAACCGGGGCCTGCTCGAAGTCGCCTACGACGAAGGAAATGCCCTCAAGGTCACCCCACCCGGAAGGGAGGTCTTGTTTCAAGGCCGCAAAGTCTTCCTTTGCAAGGTGCGGGAGCTTACCAAGTCCACCAAGGTGGTGAATGTGGTGACTCCGAAACCGCAGGCATCTTTTGTGGAGGCGCTGTTCGAGCGGCTGCGCAAGGTTCGCAAGGAAATCGCCGACCGTCAGGGGGTGCCGCCTTACGTCATCTTCCACGACCGGACCCTGCGCATCATGGCGGAGGACTACCCCACAAGCGAATTCCAAATGCGGCAAGTCAGTGGTGTCGGCGATGCCAAATTCGAGCGGTATGGCCCAGAATTCATCGATGCCATCCTGCGTTTCCTCTCAGAAAGCAAGATCCGGCCGACCGCGAAATAGGATGAATTTGGCCCATTATTTGATTGAAAATCCATGCGGAGGACGGGGATCGGATGGCGAATTCCCAATGAAAGATATTTTCTGCTAATGAATTGTAAACCCTAAATCGATTTAGTTTATTTGGGTACTCAAGGCTATAGATTGCTCCCACGATGATGAAGAAAAAGACCTCCCTCGCTGACATCGCCAAGGCCCTTGGTGTGTCGAAGACGCTTGTTTCCATGGTGCTCAATGGCAAGGGAAGCGAGAATGGGATCAATGAGGAGACCCAAAAGCGGGTTTGGGCGAAGGCGAAGGAGCTGGATTACAAGCCCAATATGATGGCGCGCAGCCTCCGCATGGGCCGCTCCAACACCATCGGCCTGATCGTCGCCGACATCAGCAACAACTTTTATGCGCGGATGTGTCGCGCCGTGGAAGACGCCGCGAGCAAGGCGGGTTACCATGTCCTCTTTGGCAGCTCGGATGAGAAGCCCACCAAGGAGCGCTCCCTCATCCAGATGCTCCGCGACCGCCAAGTCGATGGCCTCATCATCTCCACGACCCTCAGCAACAACGCCGACATCCAGGCGCTCAAGGACGAGAACTTCCCCTTCGTGCTGATCGACCGCTTTGTCCCGGGGCAGGACAACCCCTTCGTGACAGCGGACAACCATGGCGGCAGCGTCTCCGTGGTCGAGCATCTGGTCGGGCTGGGCGTGAAGCGCATTGCGCAGCTCACCATCTCCCCTTCTCACCTCACCTCCATCACCGAGAGGACCCGTGGGTATCGGGAGACATTGGAAAAGAATGGCATCGCCTACAATCCTGAGTGGGTGCGGGAAATCCCCTACGACAATATCAAGGAGGGCATCCGCAAGGAAGTGCCACTCCTCCTCAAGCCCCCGCACAGCGTGGAGGGCCTCTACGTGGTGAACAACAACCTCGCCGTCGCGACACTTGAATGCGTGCAGGAAATGGGCCTCCGCATCCCCGAGGACGTGCGCGTGGTGAGCTTTGACGACATCGAATTGTTCAAGTTTTGCAGCCCGCAGATCACAGCGGTTGCTCAACCCATCGAGGGCATGGGCGAAGAGGCCGTGAAGGTGCTCATCGACAAAATCGAACATGGCGGCGACGCGATGTTGCCCGACCATGTCTTCCTCGACACACGGCTTGTGATCCGCCAGAGCTGCGGCAGCAAGTTGGCTGTGAAATAACCCGCTATCGCTGCACCACCCAGCGCAGGCTCGGGTAGCGCCATCCTTCCCCTTCCAGGGTCACCATGTACATCCCCGCCGCGATGCCGGAGAGGGAGAATTGCTCGCGGACCATCCCCTCATCCAATCGGCGTTCGAGCATCACCGCGCCCGACAGGCTGTGCACCCGGAGGACGCCACCGCCCAATGGCACCTCTGCCCGCATGTCCAGCAGGCCGCTCGATGGATTCACGATGCTGAACAAGCCCTCCTTGGGCAGGCCGTCCACCAATCCTACCAAAACCGTGCATTGGGTCTCCACCATCATGTTGGTCGAGATGAAGATGCCGATCGGGAAATGCGCGTTCGCACTGAAGGGCTCCTCGGCAGTATTTCCGCTCATGGTGAACGATGTCGGCGCACTTGTCACTTGGATGATGGAATCGCAGGGGATGGAACCCGAATCCGCCGCAAATTTCACCATGAAGGTCCTGCGCAGGAAGAGGTTGCTGTCCACCTCCACCCGGTCTCCGACGGTGTAGAAATAGCCGTCCTGGTTGCAGTAGATGACATCATTGAGTGTCTCGTCGGTATTGACACCGGGATCACCGTAGTCGTAGGACCACTGCACGGCACCCACCGAGTCCACCATGAATCCCCATGGGCGCAGGTAGCCCGTGGTGCGGTAGCTTCCCACGAGGACGATGCCTCCCGTGGCAGGATCAAGGGCGGATGACCAGTTGTTGCTTTCGCTTGCCCCTGCGATGCTGTAGAGCTTGGCCCAGACTTGCTGCCCATTGTCGTCGAGTCGCATCACGAACAGGGAGTCCGTGCCACCCTTGGCGACCCCGGTCACGAAGTAGCCGTGTCCGTCCAGCGGGGCGAGGATGGAGTAACCAACAGTGGTCTTGGTTCCTATGGTATAGGTATGGCCCCAGACTTGATTCAGGCCCGTGTCCACCTTGGCGACCAACAGGGAAAATGCCCCGCTTTGGAACGAACTCCCTACCAACATCAAGGATCCCCGGATCAGTTCGACGCGCTGCGGTTGCTCGAATCCGGTCGTGCCATACATGCGTCCACCTGCCTCGGAGCCATCGGGGTTCAGCCGCCACAGGGAAAAGTCATGCGCTCCCTGCACGCTCTCGTCCTGTCCCATTGCGATGAGGGAATTGCCCTCCCATTGCATGGAGTAGAACTCGTGGTGATGTGCCGTCCGGGACCAGAGGAGGTCGCCATTCGAATTGGATTTGTAAACGATCTGCTTGTTGTTGGAGCCGATGCCAGTGTAGAACTCGCCATTGCCGCCATAAGCCGCGCAGTAAGCCTTGGGCCCCTGAAAGACAAACTGAGAGGTGTCCTCGTAGATGAAGAGGGCCTGCGAATTGCCGTGCAGGTCGCTGAGTTGGTTGTAGGCAGCGATTCGGAAGTAGTTTCCTGTGTCCTGCGCGATCATGGTGCCGGCGACCATCAATTGCTTGCCGGGGATGTCGGTCTCCACGACCTTGGTGGCGGTGAAGTAGGATGGCTCTTGCAGTACGGTCGAGTCTGGGGTGAAGACCTTTTTGAACTGCGCCATGGCTGGATGTCCAGTGACAAAAGCCGCGAAAAATAAGAGGACAAGGTTCCGAGGAATATTGAGGTGTTTGGACACGCTTACATTCATTTTCCTGCAAAATACAGAAATTGCCCTCTGGAAACAATCCGCAAAGGCCCATGAAGGAGATGCTCCGCAAGTCCAAGTTCGACACATTCCGCCGCAACGCGGTGATCGATGCCCCCGCAGACTTCCCAGAATTTCCGGTTCGCCCCGACGATGAACCCAGCGTCTCGACCGTGCTCGATGGCCCGATGGACTGGATCATGGTCTTCGTGATGAACTCGGCGGAGTTGGCTGAAAAGGTGCCCAGGGTCATGGGAGCACTCGCGCCGGGCGGAATCGTTTGGCTGGCATTTCCCAAGAAGCGGAGCAATATCAAAACCGACCTGGACCGCGACCATGGATGGGATGTCTTGCAGACCCTGAACGTCCGGTACCTGAACTTGATCTCGATCAATGAGACCTGGAGCGGATTTGCGATCACCCATGGCTCGGCGGAATTGGAAGAAAAGCGCAGCCAAAAGTCCGAAGCAAGGACCGACCTGCTCGCTCAATACATGAACCACGAAACCCGCGAAATGTGGTACCCGGAGGATATGCAGGCCATGCTGGCTGCGCATCCCACGGAAAAGGCATTCTTCCTCGGACTGAGTTTCACCAACCGAAAGGAATACCTGGAGTGGGTCGTCAGCGCGAAGCGCCCTGAAACCCGGGCAGAACGCCTCGCAAAAATCCCGGGATATCTCGCAAGTGGGCGGAAGAATCCGGCCGGAAGGTAAGATTTGCTTATTTTGAGCCTATGAAAACCCTCCCTGCATTCCTGATCGCATCGCTTTCACTGGTCTTGATCTCAGCCTCCTGCAATCCCAAGAATGGATCGAGCGGGAACACCGTGGGTGATAGCGTGCCGGTTGAGGATACGACGCTCCTGCCCACAGGCGGTGTGCGGCCCCTTCCCGGCAATGAAGACACCGCCACCCTCCCCACCGGAGGTGTGAAGCCCGTGATCCTGCCCGCCAAGGAGGTCGAGCGCAAGCTCGTCGCCCAATACGAACGCGGGGAAGTGGAAAAATGCCTGCGCGAGGGTGTCGTCTTCTACAAATGCAGCCGCAATGCCTATGATGCGGGCAGCGAGGTCTTCGACTCCCAAGGCAACCGCGTCGGCAGGTGCTATCCCAGCACCCGCATCATCGACCCCATCTGTGAGCAGATCACGGATTGCAAGACGATCTACCGCATTGCGAAAAACATCTGGGGCAAGCCCGAGGTGAAGTGGGAATGAGGTTCCTTACTTCAGCACGCTGCGCGAAATCACGATCTGCTGGATTTCGCTGGTGCCTTCGTAGATCTCGGTGATCTTGGCGTCGCGCATCATGCGCTCGACGTGGTACTCACGCACGTAGCCGTTGCCGCCGTGGATCTGGACAGCGTCACTCGTGACGCGCTGCGCGATCTTGCTAGCATAGTACTTGGCCATGGCGCCGCTCGTGTCGTAGTCGAGGTGGTTGTCCTTGTCGTAAGCCGCCTTGAGGCAGAGCAGGCGGGCCGCGTCGATCTCAGTCGCCATGTTCGCGAGCTTGAAGGCGATGGCTTGGTGGTGCATGATCTCCTTGCCGAATGCCTTGCGGATCTTGCTGTACTCCCTGGCCAGATCATAAGCGCCGCTTGCGATGCCGAGTGCCTGGGAAGCGATGCCGATACGGCCGCCAGCCAAGGTCTTCATGGCAAACTTGAATCCGAAGCCATCCTCGCCAATGCGGTTCTCCTTGGGGACGATCACATTGTTGAATTGGAGGCTGTGGGTGTCACTGGAGCGGATGCCCATCTTGTTTTCCTTGGGGTTGATGGAGAATCCCTCCTGCCCCTTTTCGACGATGAGGACATTGATGCCCCGGTGCGCCTTCTCCTTGTCGGTCTGCGCGATGACCAGGTAGGTGCTGGCATTGCCGCCGTTGGTGATCCAGTTCTTGGTGCCATTGAGGACATAGTGGTCACCCATGTCGATGGCGGTGGTCTTCTGCTGCGTGGCGTCGCTGCCCGCCTCGGGTTCGCTGAGGCAGAATGCGCCGATCTTCTGACCAGTGGCGAGGGGCACCAGGTACTTCTGCTTTTGCGCTTCGGTGCCGTAGGCTTCGAGGCCCCAGTTCACCAGGCTATTGCACACGCTCATGATCACAGCTGCGGAGGCGTCGATCTTCGCGATCTCCTCCATGGCGAGCACATAGGATATGGTGTCCATGCCGCCGCCGCCGTACTCGGGGCTCACCATCATGCCCAGGAAGCCCAACTCACCCATCATCTTCACCTGCCTGTGGGGAAACTTGCTTTCCTCGTCACGCTCGATCACATCGGGGAGGAGTTCTGCCTTGGCAAATTCACGGGCGGCGTCCCGGATCATCTGATGCTCTTCTTTCAGCTCAAAGTTCATCGCGTTGCAATCTGAAAATTGTACTGTGCCCGGCGACCGACGAGCCGCTGGGATTGGAATGCAAATCAAACCGAAAATTGCTTACCGTCTGCCAAAGAGACCACCGAGGAAGCCTTTTTTCTTCTTCTTGGTCTCCTCCTCCATGATGTTGGTGATGGCGACATAGACCTTGGTGGCGACATCCTTGTCCTTGTGGATGAACTCGAAGGCTCCCGCCTTCATGCACTCCTGGATGATGCTCTCATTGTCGATGCCGGAGAGGAAGAGAACCTTGGCGGTATGCCCCATCGCTGAGATGCGCTTGAGGGTCTCAAGGCCGCTGATGCCGGGCAGGTCGTAGTCCAAGAGGACTACATCGATGTCCGGGTGCTGCGCGAGGTGCTCCAGGGCGCTCTCTCCGGTCACGAAGGTTGACACGAAGAAATTCCCGAAGACCTTGAGCTTCTGAGCCAAGATCATGCTGTAAATTTCATCGTCCTCTACGAGGAAAACCTTCAAATTCTGCATTTCTGCAACTTTATTCTACCCAATCAGCCGACTCCCAAACGGTTTTTCCGGGAATCGAGCGGCAATATAAGGAATACTTAAGGAGAATATGAAAAGGGATTCGACAAAGCGACGCGGAATCCCGTTGAATTTTTGGGGTACTGTCATGCAAGTTCCGGGAACATGGCGACGAGTTTGCCATGGACTTTGTTGGCGACGGAGCTGTCCTTTTGGATGAAGTCTTCGGCGCCTGCTTGCATGCATTCGTCCACGACCTGCTGCCATTCCATCCCGCTGAGCATGATGACACGTGTCTCCGGGCAACGGTCCTTGATGAGTTTGAGCACCTCAAGCCCGTTCATGGCGGGCAAGGAGTAGTCGAGAAAAACCACATCCGGATTGGATCCCAGCTCATCCAAGCAATCCTGACCAATTTGGAAGGTGGACAGGTCCACACCCGACATTTTGCTGAGCTTGTTTTCGACTAAAAATGCAAAAATCTCATCGTCTTCCACCAGGAAGACCCTTTTGGACCCACTACTCATCTTTAGAAACCCGACTAATTGTTGATTCAGCCAAGTTATACATTTTTTCTGCACCGCGACCATCGCGATCTCAGGAATTCTCGTCTAATGTAGCCCAAATCTTACAAGTGGGTTTCGCACCACAAGTGCCCGTCTCCGCCAAATTGGCCTCATTCTCTCCTCAAAACCTCCAAGAAATGCCATTTTAGGCTTGTTTTTATCCTGCTCGAATCCCCGGATTCTAGCCATTTTGGCCACCTTCTGTCGCCGGAGCAGGGGCCGGAGGGGTGAAAGATTGCTCCCGGTCGAAATAAAATTCCACACGAAAGTCCGGTTTCAAACGTAGGCGGGCATCGAATCTCTTACCCGTTTTCCCGGTAAAGCCCTGTACCCAACCACTTGTGATCCCCTGACGCAGCAAATCCACCATCTGCTCACGCTCAAGCATTTTGCCTGCCACGACGGGTGAAATCTTGAAGTCACAGCCCTCCGCGAAGCGTCCGCAGCCGAAGGCGCGCTTGCCCTTGAGGATGCGCCCTTGCTTGCACTTGGGGCAGGTTTGGTCGGAAAGGTCATACGCAGGCATCACGCTCGGAACCTGGGCGACTGCAGCCGCCTTGGGCGCGGCCGCGACACCCCTTACCGCGCGGCCGACCACCTCGTGGGTGTACTGCCGCACCTCCTGCATGAAGCGCTCGGGCACGTATTCGCCCTTGGCGATCTTGTTCAGGCGGCTTTCCCATTCCCCAGTCAGCTCCGGGCTCGCGATGGGCTGCTCCGAAACCAAGCGGATCAATGCTATCCCCCGCTCCGTTGGGATCAGCTTCTTCTTTTCCCGCACGATGTACCCGCGCTCCAACAGGCGCTCGATCATGCCCGCCCGCGTAGCAGGCGTCCCGAGGCCACGGTCCTTCATCGCCTCCCGGAGCTCATCGTCCTCCATCTCCTTGCCCGCTGTCTCCATCATGGACAGGATGCTGGATTCGGTATGGATGCTGGGTGCCTTGGTCTTCTTCTTGGGCAACTCCTTGTTCAAGACTGGAAGCACGTCGTTGACAGCCATGAAGGGAAGGGCGTTTTCCTCCTCTTTGTCCTTCTCCTCCGCAGCGTCAGGTTTGGCTTTCGCCTTGGCTTTGCGCTTGGCGAGCGCCTCTTCCAGTGCGAAGTAAATTTCCCGCCACCCCACGGTCGAGATCATGGTGCCCTTGGCGCGGAAGGTCTCGCCTGCATTCAGCAGTACCACATCGCTCAGCTCCTTCTGGCAATTGCCGAGGAAGACGCCGATGAAGCGCCGCACCACGAGGTCGTAAATCATCATGTGCTCGCCTGTCATTCCGGCCTTGCTGGGGTCGGTCTCGGTGGGGATGATGGCGTGGTGATCGCTGACCTTGGCGTTGTTGAAGTAGTTCTTGTCCTGCTTGATGCCGAGGGCTTTCGCCTTCTGGACGAAGGGGGCGTAGGCGGGCATGCGGGCCACGTTGTCGAGCAGGTCCGGGATGAGCGGGAAAATGTCGTCGCTCAAGTAGCGGCTGTCGGTACGGGGGTAGGTCAGGGTCTTGTACTTCTCGTACAGGTCCTGCGCCAGGTCGAGTGTCTGCTGCGCGCTGAAGTTGTAGCGCTTGTTGGCGTCCTTTTGGAGGGTGGTGAGGTCGTAGAGCAGCGGCGGAATCTCCGTCTTGGGCTTCATGGCCACATCCCGTACAGTCGCCTTGTCCTCCAAGCGGGCGAGGATTTCCTGTCCCTCCTTTTCCTCTTGGAAGCGCTCCATTTTGTCCCGGAACCACTTGGCCTGGAACTGCTGCCCGCCCTTTTCCAAGGTCAGGATCAATTCCCAATAGGTCTCCGGCTTGAAGTCCACCACTTCCTGGTAGCGGTCCACAAGCAGCTTGAGCACCGGGGTCTGCACCCGGCCGAGTGACAGGGGTTGCTGCCGCTTGCCGTCATCGCCCACGAAGGGGGCCTGCTGCCCATACTTCAAGGTATAAGCCTGCGTCGCATTGATGCCCACGAGCCAATCGGCCTCCGAGCGGCAGCGGGCTGCCTGGTAGAGGTTGTCATAGTCGCTGCCCGGCTTGAGCTTGGCGAAGCCATCCTTGAGTGCCTTGTCGGTCTGCGAGCTGACCCAAAGCCGCTGAATGGGCTTGGTACTCCCCACGAGGTCGTAGATGTAGCGGAAGATAAGTTCCCCTTCGCGCCCGGCGTCGGTTGCGCAGATGATGGCGTCGGCCTTCTTGAACAGCTCGCCGATGATGCTGAACTGCTTCGCCCGGCCTTGGTCGCTCGTGACCTTGAGAATGAACTTATCAGGGATGATGGGGAGGTTGCTGAATTGCCAGCCCCGGTAGCCGTAGTCCTTGGTGTCCGCGAGTTCCACGAGGTGACCGACCGCCCAAGTGACCTGATAGCCATTGCCCTCGAAGTAGCCCGCGCCCTTGCCCGTGGCACCGAGCACAGCCGCGAGATCCTTGGCCACGGAGGGCTTTTCTGCGAGGACGACTTTCATGGGACAAAGAAACGAAATCGAACCGCTACTGTCCTAGCAGAGACGCGACTCGCTTTTTCCACAGCCGAGCCTTCTGGAATGCCGAGCCATTTCCAAGCCCATCAATGCCGGACCTGCGGGAAGCAGCCATTCAGTCCCGATTGGCAAATGAGCTCCAACAAGCGGGCGATCTCCTCGGGGCTTTGTTGGCATCCGCCTGAGAGCCATTCTTGC
>JAXLVK010000057.1:0-41268 GCA_046329055.1 Bacteroidia bacterium | reverse complement strand
GATGATCACCAGATGAGTCCAAATTGATGCGTTGCAAAATTGCCCAATACCTTGTGCTCTTGCTTTGTTGGATTGGATCGATGGATGCCGCATTTGCACAGCCAGAGGCTTGGACATGGGCGATGCGACAGACGAGGCTGGCCACCGAGCTGCCATCCGGCAAGGCTTCCACAGTGTCCATCGATTATCCTGAGGTCTGCATTGGGTTTGATTGGAATGCCTCCGCCTCACGTTGGGACAGCGTGGACCGCACCGAGTTCAGCTATGTGAACACAGGTGGGCTGCAAGAAAAGCTCGGCTGGCTTTACAACGGCAATTCCTTCATCCTGAACTCCCGGGAAACCCACCATTACAATGCCGCGGGCTACGACAGCCTCACGCTCGCTGAGGAATGGTCGGGCAGTGCCTGGGAGCCGGATTACAAATTTGACCGGACATTTGATGCCTACGGCAATGTCACCCAGAGCATTGGCAGCACCTGGAATGGCCTCGCATGGGACACATCCTCAGGCTACCGGGCGACCTTCACGTATCATCCCAATACTGCTGTCGCCAGTGTGATCCAGGAGAGCTATGCCGTCGGCAGCGGATGGAACCCGGACTATCAGCAGACATGGAGCCTCGACGGCCTCGGCCGATGGGACACGGTCACGGGCTACCTTCCCGACCAAAGTGGCTGGATCCCCGACAAGCGCCTGCTGGATATGCATTGGAGGGACTTCGAATTGAAGCAGCCTGATTCAGCGCGATTCGAGTCGTTTGACACTGGTTCATGGGAAGATTTCCAGAGATTTCGCGTCACCTACGGCCAATTCGACAGCCAAGAGTGGATTTACGAGAAGCCCGGCCTCGGATGGCAGCCCACGGACCGGTTCATTTTCAATTACGATTCCCATGGCTATGAAGTCCTGAACGAAGCCTACGCTTGGAATGCAGGATGGAACCTCTTTGACGGGATCATCACCCACCTGACCTACGATTCCATCGGGCAACGCACCGAAGTCTGGACGGAGGTGCTTTCCAGCGGGAACTATGAGAATGACAGGCGGCAGGTCTATCTGGATTTTTTCACGGCTCGTCCGGAGCCTGCTGCAGCTGGATTCCAGGGGCTAGTCCTTTTTCCCAATCCTTTGGATAACCTCCATCAGGACTTGCAGTTGCTTCCCTCCTCCCATTCAAGCGGCCCCGCTCTTTTGGAGCTCATCGATATGCAGGGCAGGCTCGTGTTCCAGTCACCCATCCAACTTTTGGGAAACAATTCGACGAGTGTGAAGCTTCCGGATCATTTGCTCAGAGGGGCCTATTTTTGCCGAATCCGCACAGCCAAGGGTGATACCGCCGGGCAACTCCTACTGGTCCGCTGAACCCCAGCCGTTGTGAGTTTGAGATCGTTTCCCTATTTTTCTGTCCATCTGGTTTTTCAATCTCTTTTGTACACGTGAAGAAACTCTTACTACTCCCTCTACTGCTTTCGCTTTTCGCCACAACAAATGCCCAAATCAAATGGATGGAGGACATGAAGGGCATGCACCAGGAGTGCCTCAAAAATCCAACAAAGTCAATTTTCATGAGGACACTCCCCTGATTTGCTACTCCGCGACCTGGTCGGATTCCGGCGGTTATTGGGACACCACCTACCGCGTGACGAACACCTATGACGTCAATGGCAAGATCACTGAGAAGATCACTGAGCCCCATTGGTTCAATGGTTTCCAGCCTGGCTCCAAAATCCGGTGGTTTTACGATCAGCTGGATAGGGTGAGCAAAAGCTCCAACTCCTACTGGAATGGCAACAACTGGCAGTTGTCATCGGAAGACCATACGGGATGGGACAGCCAGGACAATGTCACGTCCAGCACCCACATGGGATGGAATTCTGGGGTTTGGGACACCCTTTGGGCCGACAGGACATCCTACCAATATGTTTTCGGGAACCGGGTGTCCAACATGATCAGCGAAACTTGGAACGAAACTTGGCGCTTTTGGGATACCGTCAGACGCCAAGAATTCCATTACCCAACTGCTGCGGGCTGGGACACCACTGTCAGCTATGATTACAATCAAGGAGCCTGGCAACTGGACGAGCGCTTCGTCGATGTGAATTGGTACGACTTCGAATTGGGACTCGCAACCAACATGACGCTCCAGCAACCCAATACGCAAGGCAACTTCGAAAACGTGGCCCGAGGCAGATGCACCTACGGCACCAACAACAATTCCCATTGCGTGTACGACACGTGGTCGGGCCAATTGTGGGACAGCACTGGGCTGGAGCTCATCAACTATGATTCCCACGAGCACCTTACCCTGCACGAAGAATTCAGTTGGATTGGAACCTGGTACCAGGACTACGGCTTCATGGTCAACAACGTATATGATTCCCTCGGCAGGACAGAGCAGCGCATTTACCAGGAGTTCGATGGCTACATCTACCGGCTGTCCTCCAAGGAAACATGCACAGAGTTCATGGTCAACCGCGAGGAGCAGCAGATTCTGGAGGCATCCGTGAGCGCCTTTCCAAATCCCTGCACCGACAAGCTCAACTTCAGGTGGGAGCAGACGAATGGAGGCCCCGTGGAAATCACCCTGACGGACATGCAGGGCCGCATCCGTACACGTACCACCGCCAACGTGAGCGCAGGGCAAGGCGAATTGACGATGTACCTGAGTGAAACCCTTCCAGCCGGCATCTACGGCTACAGCTTGCGCACACGCCAAGGCAGCACCAGCGGCAAGGTCAGCATTGCCAGGTGAAGCGTTGATTGCCGAAGAGGAAATCATCAGAATTTCAATTTCGTAGCTGCCACTCCATGGGTTCTGAACCCTTGATTGGAGATTGAGGCGCGTCCAGCATTCGCCCTTTAGCGGGAATAGCGTCCAACGGCTGATTCAGCCAATCAGCCAGCACCGAGATCTAGGACAATCGCACCACCCCCCCAAAAAACACTGGCCCGGCATCAAGGAACCGCATTCCTAGAATGCAATTCCCCGAAGCCGGGCCAGCCACGTTCAGTTCCGCGAGATCAGTACTTCACCTCGATGTTGAAGCTTCGTCGCATTCCCGCGGATTCGATGCTCATGATGTACAGACCGCTGGAGCAGCCCGTCATGTTGATCAGGTTCTTGCCTTCCAAGATCTCGCCCCCGCGCACGACCTGCCCCATCATGTTCTGGATGCGAAAGCTCGTTGCCTCAGGATTGGTTCCCATGACCACGTTGAAAATGCCGCTGGATGGGTTCGGATAGACCGACAGGTCCACGTTCAGGCTTGGTGCCACTCCAATGCAGATGTCCACAATCGCCAGGGCAGTGTCGCTGGCCTCGCAACCCAACAGGTCGGCATAAGTATAGGTCAAGACATGGCTGCCTGCACCTGCAGTACCAGGGGCAAACATGCCTGAGGACACGCCTGTGCCGGAATAGGTGCCGCCGCTGGGGTTCCCGGAGCTGAGTTGGCTGGGTCCGTCTAGGTCGCAGAAGTGATCTGGCAGGTCAAAGGTCACCACGGGCAGAGGATGGACCAAGACCATCACGCCGTTGGTGGCGGTGCATCCGTTGGTCGTGTCATAGCCCATGATGGTATAGGTGACGTCCGAGCTGGGTGTGGCGATCACGGTGCTGCTCGTGGAATCATTCAGGCTGCTGCCTGGGCTCCAAGAGTAGGTGTCTGCGCCGGATACGGAGATGACCAAGGAATCTCCCTCACACATGTTCAGGGGACCGAGTACCACGATCACTGACACGGTGGAGACATTCACCTGCACGTCCATGGTGTCCCGGCAACCTGTGGTGCTGTCAGTGCCGATCACCGAATACACCGTGGTGGTAGGCGGGAATGCCCACACGGAATCACCCGAGGTGGAACTGAGCGACGTGCCGGGTCCCCAGGTGTAATAATCCGCGCCAGCCACAGTCATGAGCACCGTATCGCCCGGGCAGAGCACTGAGCTGTCCACGGCCGCCAAGACGCTAGGTGTGCCATTGGTGATCCAGAGGGAGTCGGAGACATGGCAGCCTAAGGAGTCGGTGACGGAAAGCACGTAATAGGTGCTGCTGTCCAGGACCATGGTGGGGTTGCAGTCGGAGGCGGAGCTCAATCCGCCAGAAGGCGACCACGAGCAAGTCGTGGTACCCACGGCTCCCGAGACGTTGGAGTTCAAGGTCAGCAACTGTCCTTCGCAGCCGTCGATGTTGGCCAATCCCACATCCAGGCCGTTACCGATGCTGTAGGTGGGCGCAGGCGTCACGGTCTGCTTAGTGAAGTACCAGAGGTCAGGATAACCGTAGTGGTAGTTCGAAAGCGTGCTGGTCGGGAACGTGTTCTGGGTGCAGCTGTTGCAGTACTTCATGTCGAAATACGTCAGGTGCTGACCGATCTGCGAACTCGACCCGAAGTAGTATCCGTCCCCGGTGCCTTGGAAAAGCTCGAGTACATACTGCGTGCCAGTCGTCAACCAAATCGGCTGTGTCAGTGCGCTATAGCTGTAGGTAGCGGCTGGGCCGCGCGACCTGTTGCTGACGCAGGATAGCCTGGGTGGCGAAATTGAACAGGGTCACGTAGCGGGTGGTACCAGTCGGCTCCCGCTTGCCAAGCTCTGGACCAGAATGTCCTGCGTGGGTGCAAAGCCGGAATCCGCGCTGGCTATTGCCTACGCCACCGGCGCCGCCGCTCGCCACGCTGTCCGTGGAGGAGTGCGGCCCGATGAAGGTACCCGCGATGGCGGAAGCGGATGTGGCTGCGGCATTGCCGTAAAACATGAAAATGGTGCTGGTTCCACTGGCGGGCAGGCTGGGAATTTTCACCCAGATCACCGTACTGTCGTCATTGATCGGGCCCTCGACCCAGTGGCTGAGCAATGTATTGCCGGGACAGTCAGCCCCAAATCGGATGTCGTCCCCATCGGCCTGCATCCGCCCAGCGGCGATCAGCGTCTGGGTGTCCACATACAGCTTCAATTGGTAGTTGGTGAGGGTGGCGCCGGAATTTTCCGTCACGGTGATCGGCTTTGACCAACTCCAACCACTGGGTTGGGCGTACAAGCTGCCACCTAGTAAAGCAAGCAAAAGAGGAGTGAGTAACTGTGGTAGAATTTTCTTCATATCCAATCTATCAGATGATTTGCCCTTAATTTCGATGGAAATCCCCTTCTTTCAAAAATGCACTTGGCTGATGATGCCGGAAAACTTGCCTAAGCAATACTGAATGCTGAAATTAGAACATGAACCACAGCAGGCATCTGCTCCTGATTTTCCTCATCCTCGCCTCAGCAGGTGGGTTCGCAGACTTGCTCGGGCAGATGTTGGGAGCGCAGGATTTGTCCACCCGCCGTTTTGATCAGGTCGCATTCCTCAGCACCCACAACTCCTACAATGTCCGCAAGCTGCACCGCCTGCCCAACCAGAACCTGACGGTTGCGGAGCAATTGGAATTGGGAGTCAGGGGATTCATGCTCGATGTGTATTGGAAGCGGGAAAAGGCTGTGGTGTACCACGGGAGCCCGATGCTGAAAAAGCGGCCCCTGCAGGAAGACCTTTCCGCCATGCATGATTTCCTCGCAGCCCACCCCGAGGAAGTCGTGAGCATCATTTTCGAGAGCTATCTCACCGATGATCAGCTGCATGACGCTCTGCAAGCTGCTGGCCTCCTCCCCTACCTGCATGTGCAGCCCAAAGACTCCATTTGGCCAACGCTGAAGGAAATGACCGCAGCAGACCACCAACTCGTCGTCTTCTCCGAGGGAAACCGCGGCTCTGCCTATCCGTGGCTGCACCATGTCTGGGACTACTCCACGGAAAATCGCTGGTCCAACCACGCACGGCGGGACTTTGACTGGAAATACAACCGCGGCGACAGCACCCGGCAACTCTATCTGCTCAATCACTTCATCACGCACCGGAAATTCGGCTACGGCCTGAAGGACTCCGCACTCGTCGCCAATTCCAAAGGCAACATCCTCACCCACGCCATCCCTGCCTGGTCACATACTGGCCATTTTCCCAACTTTGTGGCGCTGGATTTCGTGGACCTGGGCCAAGGGGCAGACGCCGTCGCCGAGTTGAACAGCCTGTGGGAACCTACAGAACCCTTGGGAACGCCCATGGTGGAGTACGTCATGAACATGACCCAGGAAAACAAGGTGTACATCTCGCTCCTCAAGCCGCTGACTTCCCTAGCAGTGATCACAGTCCGCGATCCCCTCGTTGGAGCCGTCGTACTTAGGAGCGAAATCGAGCCTGGCGGAGCCACAGGAATCAGCATCCAGCTCAAGGAGGCCTTGAGGTTGGAAAATTACCAAGTGGAAATCCGTTCAGGAGACCAATTCCAAGTGCTCACTGCTGAACTCGGAATAGCAGCCGCGACGAAATTCTTGCGAAAACTGGAAAACTAGCCTTGGGAAAACCTACCGTTCTGACCAATTCAGCGCATATCAGGCATTCACCTGCCAGATGCGATTGAGGGGCAAGGACATGTCGCCCTTGAGGACAACCCGGTTGTCCGTGACTGCCCAGATCGTTGTGTGCACCATCTTGAGGCCCTGATCGTCCTCAAAGACAATTTGCACCTTACCTTTTTCCAAGTTGCCGAGAGTCTGAGCACGTTCGAGCTGGGTGCGACGATACTTGATCTCGTCGCGCGACTTCAACACCTCTCCCGCTGGGAACTTCAAGGAACCCACCTGCTCTTTCTCGATCGTAACAACATTTCTTTCTGCAACACTCATAGCCTTACATATAATCGATTGGGAAATAATTGGAAGGATCAATGACTTAAGTTAGAAAATGATTTGCTGATTGTCAATAGCTTGCAGAAGAAAAATGTTATGCACTTACCCACGAACGAGGATCAGCGACTGTTCTCATTGACAGGGCAATAAGCATCCCGGGAACCAACAAACCGATTTTACTGAAAGCAAGAAGCAGATAGTAGGCAGCAGTTCTGCACGCTGAGCGGCATGGAAACTGCTATCTGCTATCTGCTATCTGCTAACTGCTAGCTATCCAGTTGCTTGGTGAACAAGCCAAGTCCAGGTACCTCAGAAGAGGCCCGAGATCTTCCCGTCCTTGTCGATATCGATTTTTTCGGCACTGGGAATGCTGGGCAAGCCGGGCATGCGCAGCATGTTGCCGAGGATCGGGATGATGAATCCTGCACCTGCTGCGATCTCGATCTCGCGAACGGTCAATTCGAATCCGCTTGGGCGGCCGAGTATTTTGGGATCGTCGGTGAAGGAGCTTTGCGTCTTGGCCATGCAAACGGGGAGCTTTTCCAGCCCGAGCCGCTTGATGCGCTTGAGGTCAATCTTGGCTTCGTTTTGGAAGACCACCGAGCCTGCGCCATAAACCTTCTTAGCGATGGCCTCGATTTTGTATTCCACCGGATCGTTCCAGTCGTAAACCGGGCGATAAGGCCCTGTGCAAGAGGCGACTGCCTTGACCACTTCATTGGCCAGGTCCTTGACGCCTTCGCCACCTCTGGCCCAGCCCTCATTGAGGGCGACACCCACGCCGAGTTCGCGGCAGCGGTCCATCACGATCTTGATCTCCTCCGCGCTGTCCGCGCTGAAGCGGTTGATGCTCACCACTCCGGGCACGCCGTACATCCGGATGTTCTCGATATGCTTTTCCAGGTTCGGCAAGCCCTTGCGCAGCGCCTCCGGGTCGGGTTGCGACAGCTCAGCCAGCGCCTTCCCGCCATGGAATTTCAATGCACGGATGGTGGCCACGAGGACGATCGCCTTGGGCGAGAGCCCGGAGTAGCCACACTTGATGTCGAGGAATTTCTCTGCCCCCAAGTCCGCTCCAAATCCAGCCTCTGTCACCACGTAATTGCTCATGGTGAGGCCCATCTTGGTGGCGATGACGGAGTTGGTGCCTTGGGCGATGTTCGCGAAAGGGCCACCGTGGATGATCGCAGGGTTGCCTTCGAGGGTCTGGACCAAGTTGGGCTTGATCGCATCCTTCAGCAGCACCGCCATGGCGCCATGGGCATTCAGGTCGCGGGCATAGATCGCCTTCCGGGCAAATGTATCCCCGACATAGATATTGCCCATCTTCTCCTTCAAATCCTGCAAATCCTTGCTCAAGCACAGGATCGCCATGATCTCGGAGGCGGCGGTGATGTTGAAGCCCTCCTCGCGGGGCATGCCTCCTGCTTTGCCGCCGAGGCCCACCACGATGCTGCGGAGCGCCCGGTCATTCATGTCCATCACCCGTTTCCAGGCCACTGTCCGCGGGTCGATGCCGAGGCTGCGCTCCGCGTCCTGGATATTGTTGTCGATCAATGCGCTGAGCAGGTTGTTGGCCTTCTCGATGGCACCGAAGTCCCCAGTGAAGTGCAGGTTGATGTCCTCCATGGGCACGACCTGTGAGTAGCCGCCACCCGCAGCGCCGCCCTTCACCCCGAACACAGGGCCCAGCGAAGGCTCCCGCAGCACGACCGTCGCCTGCTTTCCGATCTTGTTCAACCCCTCGGTGAGGCCGATGGACGTCGTCGTCTTGCCCTCACCCGCAGGCGTGGGCGTGATCGCGGTCACCAGGATCAGGTTGTTTTGCTTCACCTTCGTCTCATCGATCAAGTGCAGCGGCAACTTCGCCTTGTACTTGCCATAGAGCTCCAACTCATCGGCCGAGATGCCCAGCTTGGCAGCGATCTCAGCAACATGCTTCAGGGTAGCCGCCTGCGCGATGGCCAGGTCGGGATCAGCAGTGAACTTGTTGTCGGACATGAATCGATCTTGAATTATCTGCGATCAAATTAGCAACGATCCCTGAATAATGAATAATTAACAATGAACAATGCCCAATGGACAGGTAGCGCCAAGTCCCAGATCCCAACTGTTAATTGTTCATTATTAATTCTTAATTAGAAAATGCGGTCGCATGCTGGGTGGCATTTTTTGGACAACACAGGCGCGTTCGTGGAAATGTTGTTGCTTGAGGGATAAAATGGTGTTTAAATTGAGCGACGAAAACGGTTTCCAATGGACGTCACTACCCGTAAGACGGTCCTTATCACAGGCGGCAATTCTGGTCTTGGCTATGCCACGGCTCTGGAATTTTTGCGCCTTGGTCACCGGGTGATCATCACCTGTCGCACCGAAGTGAAGGCCGCCGAGGCGAAAGCCAAGCTATCCAAGGAAAGTGGCTCCGAACAAATCGAATCCAAGACCCTTGGCCTCACGGCACTGGCGAACGTCGCCCGGTTCGTGGAGTCGCTCAAGGAGCCCATCGACATCCTCATTTGCAATGCCGGAGTGGCGTACCAGTCGCTGCCCGTCCATTACACCGCCGAGGGGGTTGAGGAGACATTTGGGGTCAATCACCTGTCCCACTTCCTGCTTACATTACTGCTGATCAAGCGGTTTCCACAACTGGAGCATGTGGTGGTGGTAAGCTCATCGCTCCATGATCCCAAGGCATCTGGAGGCAGGTTCCCGGCACCGTCGGTGGACAAATTTGACCTGATCGTTCACCCGGAGCAGCATGGATTTTACGGCACCAAGAAGGCGATCGACACCTTCTATGTGAATTCCAAACTCTGCAACATCTGGTTCACCTACGCCTTGGAAAAGCGGCTTCGCGGGATCAGCGGAGCAACCAAGGTAAACGCTTTCAACCCCGGATTCATTCCCGGCACAGGACTCGGCAGGCATGGCAGCGCCATCTCTCGGTTCATGCTGCGCTACATCTTTCCGCGGCTGCGCTTCATGTTCAAGTTCGTCCGCACCGCCGAGCAAGAGCGCCAAAGCGATTGCAGGCATCGTCCAAGGCCAAGAAACCGGGAAGTATTTCGACGGCACGGAGATCATCTCGCTCCAGCGACCTCAGCTACAACGAGCAGAAGTCCGAGGCGATGTGGGCCTTCAGCGCGGAGTTGGCCAAGGCGTATTGGAAGGACGCTGACTTGGTTTGATTCCGGTCTGAATTGCGATTTCAAAAAGAATCCCATGCTCAGACTGGGAACGGAAATGCGGTTGCTGGACACTCTTCCCTCATTCCCTATCCTGCTAAATTCACCCTTGGAAATCACTGCGACATGCCCTTCCTGCATCCAACCACGAGACTCCGCCTACGCAAAATGACCGTGGACGATGCTGCCCATGCATTTGAATTGAACAGCGACCCGGAGGTGGTGCGCTACACAGGGGATGGGCCGTTCGCCTCGGTGGAGGCGGCTGCTGATTTCCTGGCGGCCTACGACCACTACCGGAGGTATGGCTTCGGGCGCTGGGCGGTCGAGCGCATCGAGGATGGCGAATGGCTGGGTTGGTGCGGCCTCAAGTACACCCCTTCCAAGGACGAATACGACCTCGGATTTCGGTTTTTGAGGCGGCATTGGGGACTTGGCTATGCGACAGAGGCTGCATTGGCTTGCCTGAGGCTGGGTTTCCATGATTTTGGGATGGAGGAAATCGTGGGGCGGGCCATGGCGGAAAACTCGGCATCGATTCGGGTGCTGGAGAAGGTCGGGATGCAACTCGTGGGGCCGTATGACTTTGACGGCGAGGCAGGTGTCCTCTACCGGATCGACAAGGGCATGTGGCTCAGCCGAAATCCGATGTAGATTTACCCAATGCGGCAGAGACAATTGGTTTTCGGGCTTTTGGGAGTGGCGAGTATGCTACTCCTGGTGCATTGTTCAGAACCGGAATCACAGCCAAAGCCACCACCTCCCCAGCCAGAAATGACGCCCGAGGTGAATTCCACTGATTACCAATTTCCCGAGGTCACCTTGCCCAAGGGCTGGGAGTGGGAAGACATCGTCATCGAGGATTCACTGGAACGGTCCATCTATGCAGCGCGGTTTCCGCTGGCCCCCGACTCGCTGGAATGGGCCAATCCATTGATCAGCAAGGCCGTCCAGTCGCGCATTGATTACGAAGCTGGCTTCGTTGATCCCTACCAAGGCGAAAGCCCCCAGAGCCCTATTTTCTCGTATGACATGGGGCTGACAGGATTCCATCTCGATGCCGCGAGACTGAGCCTCCGCTTCGTGATCGATTGTTACACCAAGGGCGGCAACCACCACAACTATTCTTGGTATAGCATCAACATCGACCTAAAGAAACGCTCCCGCATGGGTTTCAAGGACGTTTTCCGGCTTCGCGGTCAGCAGGATTCATTGGCCTTCGTGGAAATGGTGCATCGCCACGCGGAGGAGCCGGACTGCATGGATTGGGGGCTGCCCTTTAACAGCGTCGAGTTCGCATTTGGGCAGGACGCCATAGAAATCCTTCCCGACCTTTCCTGGGCCTGCGGGATGAACACCTCCACGATTCCGCTGGACAGTCTCAAGCGATTTCTGCGATAATTCTCAGCAAATTCATAGCACAAGCGCCTCCACGAGCGACATCCCACGAGCCTCCTTTCCGATAATTTTCAAGACAATTCGCAGGAACGGCCCCATTTCACGATGAAAATCATCCCCAAATTCCCAACATGATCTGCCAAAAACCATAAATTCACCTTCAGAATAGAATCCCATGAATCACCGCACCTCCCCAGACCGTACCCTCCTTTCATTCGTCGCCGCGACCGCGATCACCCTCAACCTCGCCTCCTGCAACTGCGGCAACTGCACCGACAAGGAAGCCTTGCGCAAGCAGATCACCGAAACGGAAAAGGCATTCGAAAAAATGGCAGCCGACAGCGGGGTCGCCGAGGCTTTTTATTATTACGCAGCCGAAAATGCCGTGATCAAGCGCCAAAACGACACCCTCATCCATGGCCGCGAAGGCATCAAAAACTTCTACAGCAAGCCCGGCAAACGTGCTGTCACTTGGAACCCGGACTTCGTCGATGTGTCCGACGATGGCACCATGGCCTACCACCTATGGCGGCTACCTGTGGGTCATCACCCCCGACAGCGGCGCCCCCATAGAATTCAGGGGCATCTTCCACACCGTCTGGCAACGCCAACTGGACGGCAAGTGGAAGTACGTTTGGGATTGATCAGCCCCGAAATCACCCACCTCAGCCGCGAATTCTACCATTCCCCAAAAAAGCCTCATCGCAAGGCCCGACCACATTTGCCACCCAACCGACAAGCGAAGCAAGTCCGGTCAAGCAAAATCGGCCAGCACCCCAAATTCTGTAATTCTGATAATCCTGTGAATTCTGCTCCCATGCGCACACTAGCCTCCATCCAACGCATCAAGTCCCTCGCCCCCATTCCGGGCGCCGACGCCATCGAGAAAGCCACCGTCCTCGGTTGGCAACTCGTCGTGAAGAAGGGCGAATTCCAGGTCGGCGACCTTGCCGTCTATTGCGAGATCGACTCCCTGCTGCCCGACCGGCCCGAATTCGAGTTCCTGAAGCCGCGCGGCATGCGCATCAAGACCATCCGGCTGCGGGGTGAAATCTCACAGGGCATTTGCTTCCCGCTGAGCATCCTGCCGGAAGGCACTGCAATTGCAGAGGGCGCCGACGTCACGGAAATCCTGGAAGTGACCAAATGCAGGCCACCATCCCCGCCTCCCTCTCCGGCGTGATGAAGGGCGGATTCCCCGGATTCATCCCTAAAACCGACGAAACCCGTGTCCAAGTCCTCCAAGACCTGCTCGACAGATACGCCGATACCACCTGCTACGTCACAGAAAAGCTCGATGGCAGCTCCGTGACCTACTACCTCAAGGACGGCGAATTTGGCGTCTGCTCCCGGAACCTGGAACTGCTGGAATCCGAGGAAAACAGCCTCTGGAAAGTCGCCCGCGCTCTGCAAGTCGAGGAAAAGCTCCGCGCACTCGGCGGCAACCACGCCCTGCAAGGCGAGATCATCGGCGAAGGCATCCAAGGCAACCTCTACCGCCTGCGCGGCGGCCAAACCGTCTATTTCTTCAACCTCTTCGACATCGACGGCTACCGCTACGACTTTCCGGCATTCGAATCCGCCTGATGTCCATGGAATTGCTGATGGTGCCCGTCCTGGACCGCGAATACCGGCTGGAAAACGACGTCCCGACCTAGTGGAGAAAGCCAACGGCCACAGCACCCTCTTCAAGGTCGAGCGCGAAGGCATCGTCATCCGCCCATTGGAAGAAAGGCAAGACAGCATCGGCCACTGCGTCAGCTTCAAGGCTATCAGCCCCGAATTCCTGCTCAAGCATGACCACTAAGACAGTTGATAGTTGACAGTGGATAGTTGATAGCCCCAACCGGGCCCTGAAGGTGGGAGGCTGAGGTGCCACACTGAGCCTGTCGAAGTGTTCTCGAAGCCTGCCACCCGGCACCTCGAAGGCCCGGTCAGTGCAGAATAGGATCCATCTCCTGCTTTCTGATTCAGAAATATCAAGATTCGATTCGGCCCCGTAGGGACAGGTCGCGACCTGTCCTACGGGGTCCGTGCTATACACTGTATATCAGCAATTTAGAACCTATTGCCTGCGGTTTGATTCGATACATCAGGATTCGATTCGGCCCCCCGTACGGACAGGTCGCGACCTGCCGGCGGGCTCGATCTCTCCCTTCGATCAAGCCCCCCACACCATCACTTTGATGCTCTCTACTCACCCCTCTGTGGAAAACTCTGCATTCTAACTTCCGCAAACCGCCATTCTGACGAATTTTGTGGCAGATGACAAAGGGCCTGATTCGGGGATGTATTTTCTTGGGGTTGCTTGCGCTCACAATCGTGGGATGCAATTCCACTTCCATTGAGTCTCAAAATGGACCGGTCTGCAATGCCGACACTGTCCAGCCTCGCCCAGATGTCAGCCAATTGGTGCTGGATTTTGATTCCATCATGCGGGTGCGCCTCGATTCCTCGCGCTGCCCGGGCGCTGCGGTGGTGATCGTACAGGACAGCAAAATCGTCTTCCTCAAAACCTACGGGGTCAAATCCACAGCGGACCAATCTCCCCTCGACGCGCATACACGCTTCCGCATCGCGAGCATGTCCAAGGGCTTCGCAGGCGTCGTTGCAGCCATGTTGGTCGCCCAAGGCAAGCTCAGCCTCAACGAACGGGTGATTGACATCCTGCCGGATTTCCAGCTCAGCGACAGCGCGCAGACAGCCCGCATCCGCGTATGGCACCTGCTCTCGCATTGCACGGGGCTGCCCCGCCATACTTACACAGGCAAGGTGGAATACAATGAGCCCAGAGATTCCATCCTCGCGGCCCTGCGCACCGTCCCCCTTGAAGGCAAGGAAGGCGAGATCTTTGCCTACCAGAACTTCTCTTTTTCCCTGATTGAGGACATCGTGAAAATCCGGACGGGCAAATCCTACGCTCAGCTGCTCAAGGAGTACATTTTCCTCCCCGCAGGCATGGCCGACGCGATCTTGACGGAGGATGAATGGCGCACCCAACCCAACAAGGCCATCCCCCACTCGACTGACCGGACCGGTGCCTATTTCCCCCAAGACCTCAACGACAAGTACTTCAACACCCCATCGGCGGGCGGCGTCGTGGCCTCCATCTCCGACATGGCCCAGTGGCTCAAACTTCTCCTCGGCCAAATGCCCGCCATCGCCCCAAAGCAAGTCCTAGACACCGCCTTCCTCCCTCGCGTGGAAACCCAAAGCCGCGCATTCGCCCACCGTTGGGAAAACTCGCTCGGCTCCCAATACGCGCTCGGTTGGCGCATCATCGACATGTGCGACCACCACATCATCTGCCATGGCGGCACCGTGAACCATTACCGCAGCGAGATCGCCCTCGACCGCAACGCAGGCATCGGGATTTGCTTCCTCTGGAATGCCCACTGCCAGTACCAAGCGACCCTCGGCCCCGAGTTCTTCTCCTTGTATGAGGAATTGAGTACCCTCTAGCGCATTTACATTGCCGCTCAGCGCGATCCCTTTTCTCCTTCAAAGGCGCCCTATTTCTCCTTCAGGGCTCCTTCGTTGGTACTTGGAATGTGGTACACTCCAAATGCACACGTGCTACACCCATCCTACACCCAATCTGCACCCAGAGGCCGTTTTTGGAAGATTCAGGATGCACATCTATCTTCCCTCTCAATTCTCACTTGTCAATTCAGTCGATGGCCCGCACCCACTCCAACGAGTTCTTCCACTGCAACAACTGCGGTGGCGAAGTCAAGCTAACCGCCAAGGTATGCCCCCACTGCGGTGCCGACGATGAGACAGCTTGGAAGGATGGAGTCAACAGCTACGTGATCCAGGAATCCGAGGACTTCGACTACGACGCCTACGTCCAAACCCACCACGGCACCTCCGACCAAGTCGGCAAGCCCGCCGGGGTGAAATGGTGGGTATGGGTGCTGGCGCTGCTGATGTTGGGGCTCATCGCATTGAGGTGGATCCTCTGAGCCTCCCAAGTCTCGCGCAGTAGCAACGTAGTTGCACGGTAGTCCCACGTTCCTTGCTTGATAGTCGCAGCTTTCTCCGCATTGGCACTTGGTCAACTTCGCAATGACCATCCGGAAGCAACCCGGACCAGCGCTAATGGAAATCCGCCCTCGGCCTGATCCACCACCAATTCAATTGTCCATCGGGGGGCCACCGCTGTCATCCATCCCCAAAATGATCGCCGCCGCTCCCCAATGAAGGAAAGCGGCGGCGCTTGAATTCAAGAAGATTGGACCTTCAGCTCACTGCCCTCCACTGGGGCGGGTGGTGGTCTTGCCTCCAGTCTCGCCCGTGTTGGTGGTCTTGCCTTGGGTGTTGCCGGTGTTGGTGGTGGTTTTGCCACCGGTGCCTTCGCCGCCTCCGCTGGGCTTCACCTGTCCACCATTCGGCTTCACTTGGCCGCCGTTGGGCTTGGTCTCTCCGGTGCCGCCGCCTTTCGGATCACCGCCGCCTTTGGGCGCATTGCCGGCGCAGGGGCCTTCGGTGGCGCCCATGGCTTGGTACTTGGGCCAAGATGCGGTTGGGATCGTCATCGTGGTGCCGTCGGCGCAGATGGTCTTCGGGGTCATGTTGCAGGCACCCTGGGTGTCACCATGCTGGCTTTGGTGGGCTGACCATGCGCTTTGGGCAATGGTCAGAGTCTGCGGATTGCCGGGGTTGCCAGGAGGGAAGTGGCAGATGGTGATCTGACGCTCTTGGCAGGGTCCGGTCGAGGCGCCCATTTGCTGATAGGCAGGCACCGAGGAGGTCGGCACGTTCATGGTCTGGCCATCGAGGCAGATTTCAGCCAATCGCATGTTGCACTCGCCTTGGGTGTCGCCATGCCCCTGGTGGGCTGACCAAGCACTCTGCGGAATCTGGATGGTCTGCGCATTGCCTGGGTTTCCTGGAGGAATGTGGCAGATGGTGATCTGCGGCTCAGGGCATGCGCCTTGGGTAGCACCTTGCTGCTGATACACCGGCCAAGAAGCCATCGGCACCTGCATGGTCTGGCCATCGAGGCAGATGGTGGTCTGGGTCATGTTGCAAGCACCTTGGGTGTCACCGTGGGCTTGGTGCGCCGACCAGGCATTTTGCGGAATCTGGATGGTCTGCGGATTGCCAGGGTTGCCCGGAGGAATGTGGCAGATGGTGATCTGCTGCTGCGGGCAGGCACCTTGGGTAGCTCCCATGCCTTGATAATGCGGCCAAGAGGCAGTCGGGATGCTCATTTGGTTCCCGTCCACGCAGATGGTCATCGGACTCATGTTGCAGGCTCCTTGGGTGTCGCCATGACCTTGGTGACCAGACCAGTTGTTCTGCGGAATCTGGATGGTCTGCGGGTGGCTCGGATCCTCCGGCGGAATGTGGCAGATGGTGATCTGCGGCTCAGGGCATGGACCTTGGGTGGCTCCCATTTGTTGGTAGAAGGGCCAAGAAGCCGTCGGAATCTGGCTCTGGTTGCCGTCGTTGCAGATGGTCATCTGGGTCATGTTGCAGGCACCTTGGGTGTCGCCGTGACCTTGGTGGGCGGACCATGCGCTCTGCGGAATGGTGAGGGTCTGCGGGTTGCTGGGGTTGCCGGGAGGGAAGTGGCAGATGGTGATGTTCTGCTCACAAGGACCTTGACCTGCGCCCTGACCTTGGTAATAGGCCCAGGATGCGGTCGGCACCTGCATTTGCTGACCATTCAAACAGATCGTGATCATGGTCATGTTGCAAGCACCTTGGGTGTCGCCGTGACCTTGGTGGGCAGCCCATGCAGCTTGCGGAATGCTGATGGTCTGCGGATTGTTGGGATTGCCAGGAGGGATGTGGCAGATGGTGATCTCCTCTTCTGGGCATTCACCACGGGTCGCACCTTGGGACTGGTAGGCCGGCCAAGACGCGGTCGGGATGGTGGTCGTGTTCCCGTCGAGGCAGATGGTCATCGGCGTCATGTTGCAAGCCTCACGCACGTCACCATGCGATTGGTGCGATGCCCACTGGTTCTGCGGGATGGTCATCGTCTGCGGATGGCCGGGGTCACCAGGCGGGATATGGCAAATGGTCACGTTCTGCACCGGGCAAGGACCTTGGGTGGCGCCCATTTGCTGGTAATGCGGCCATGCTGCGGTCGGAATCTGCTGGGTGCTGCCATCGGCGCAGATGGTCATCGGGGTCATGTTGCAGGCACCTTGGGTGTCGCCATGTCCTTGGTGAGCCGCCCATGCGGTCTGCGGGATGGTGAGGGTCTGTGGATTGCCGGGGTTGCCGGGCGGGAAGTGGCAAATGGTGATGTTTTGCACTGGGCAGGGGCCTTGGGTTGCTCCCATTTGTTGGAAGAATGGCCAAGCCGCTTGCGGAATCTGCCTTTCGTTGCCGTCCACGCAGATGGTGATGGTGGTCATGTCGCATGCACCTTGAGTGTCGCCATGTCCTTGGTGGGCAGCCCATTCCGTCTGAGGTATGGTCAGGGTCTGCGCACCCGCAGGATTTCCGGGAGGGAAATGGCAGATGGTAATGGTCTGGACCGGGCAGGCACCTTGGGTTGCACCTTGGCTTTGGTAATAAGGCCATGATGCGGTCGGAATCTGCATGGTGGACGGAGTACGGCTGTCACCCACACGGAAACAGATGGTCATGAGCTGCATGTTGCAGGCTCCACGGGTGTCGCCGTGGCTCTGGTGCGCTGGCCAAGCGCTTTCCGGGATGGTGATGGTCTGTGCATTCGAAGGGTTACCGGGCGGAATGTGGCAGATTTCGATGTTGCGCACCGGGCAGGGGCCGCGAGTAGCACCATGGCTTTGGAACCAAGCCCAAGCGCTCTCGGAGATCACCATGGTCTGGTTTTGGTAGCAGATGGTGATCTGGTTGGTGCTGCATGCGCCCTGCACGTCGCCGTGACCTTGGTGGCTGGCCCACTGGGTCTCGGGGATGGTGATAGTGGTCGCATTCGCAGGGTTGTCCGGAGGAATGTGGCAGATGGTGATCTGACGCGGCGGGCAAGGACCTTCGGTGGCACCGAGGTTGAGCAGGGCATTCACCGCGCTGGCGGAGACCTGGACGGTGTTGCCTTGGTAGCAGAGGGTCACCTGTTGGCTGGAGCATGCGCCCTGGATGTCGCCGTGGCTGGAGTGTGCCAACCAGTCGGTCTCAGGGATGGTCATGGTCGCTGCGGCGGTCGGGTTGCCGGGCGGGATGTGGCAGATGGTGATCTGACGAGGCGGGCAGGCACCTTGAGTGGCACCCATGCCTTGGAACACGCTCCACGCGCTCTGTGAGATGGACATGGTCTGACCTTGGTAGCAGATGGTCACCATGGTATTGGAGCAGGGACCTTGGACGTCACCGTGTTGCTGGTGGCTGGCCCACTGATTTTGCGGGATGGTGATGGTCTGGACAGCCGCCGGGTTGCCGGGGGGGATGTGGCAGATGGTCACCGTCTGCTGCGGGCAGGGCCCTTGGGTTGCGCCGAGGCTTTGGTAAACCGGCCATACCGTCTGCGACACGGACAGTTGCTGACCGTTGTAGCAGATGCTCACCATGGTGCTGGAGCAGGGGCCCTGGACGTCACCGTGTTGTTGGTGGCTGGACCATTGGCTCTGGGGAATGGTGATGGTGGATGCGGCGGAAGGGTTGCCGGGCGGGATGTGGCAGATGGAAATCTTGGGCTCGGAGCAGGGGCCTTGGGTGGCGCCGAGGTTGAGCAGGGCGGGCACCGCGGATTGGGACACTGCGATGGTGCTGCCTTGGAAGCAGAGGCTCACGGTAGCATTGGAGCAGGGGCCCTGGATGTCGCCGTGGGCTTGGTGGCTGGGCCATTGACCGACCGGGATGGTGATGGTCTGGACGTTGGCGGGATTTGCCGGAGGGATGTGGCAGATGGTGATCTGCTGTTCCACAGGCTGGGAACATTGCAGGCTCACGGTGGCTTGGTCTTGGCCGACACTGTTCACGGCAAGCACAGTGTATTGCTCACGGATGCCGGGGGTCAGGTGTACGTCGATCGCCAAGAGGTGGTTCATGGGATTGTAGGTCCAGAACTGTGGCGACACGGGCTGGTTGCCGAAGAGGACGGTGATGTCCTGCGGGCCAGCGACATTGAACACCTGGAAGGTCACGAGTTGGTTGCAATCCGTGCCTTGGTAGTTGCCTCCGGGAGGGCTCACCACATCCACGATCGGCGGCGGCAGCTGTTGGTAGCAGCTGATCATCTGGATATCAGCGGCGCGACCAAACTGGTTCATGGCCACGATCTCCACAATAGATTGCACGCCGGGCACCATGCTCACAGTCAGCGTGACAGTGTGTGCGGTCGGATTGTAAGACCAAGCGTTCATGGGCAGCAATGCGCGGTCCACATAGACTTGGATGTCGTTCTTGCTTTGGACTCCAGTGACCGCAGCAACCACGGTCTGCATGCAGTTGGGGCTGCTATACGGGGTGATGCCGGGGGTGGTGATCGTCACGGTGGGCAATTGCTGCTGCTGCTCTGGGCAACGCAGCATCGCGGAGGTGCTGGCTTGGCCAAATGGCGTGCGCGCTCGGAATTCGATGCGGTGGTCGCCGGGGTCAGGTCCACGTTCATGACCAATTCGCCAGTGCCGGGGTTGTAGTCATAGTATTGCGGCGAGACCTGGAGGCCATTGTGATAGACGCTGATCTCGTCCTTGCGGGCCACGTTGTAGAAGGTCACATGGATCGCGGTGCGGCAATTGGCGATGATGGCCGGGCAGGCGGTCGGGTAGGTCACGAATACTTGCGGCGGGTTGCCGACTGGCACGGGGATCGACCGGGATGATGACCGGCTGAGTGCACGAGGCGGTGAAGCTCTGGGTTGCGGTGCCGTATTGGTTCCGGGCCACGATTTGGAAGCTGTTGGTGCCGGGGCCCAGGGTCACGAGGGCCATGAAGTTGCCGCTGGTGGGGTCGTAGTCGTATTGAACTGGGTTCACGGCGACACCATTCATGGTGAAGGTGATCAGGTTCTTGTTGCGGACATTGTAAAGCCGCGCGCGGGATTTCGATGGCGCAACCGGTGTTGTAGTCGGTATGGGGGCCAGTGGGCGTCACCATCACGATGGACGGGCCGTCACCCTTGGGGGTATAGGTATTGGGATCGGTCGGAGGCGTGTAGGTGGTATGGTTCACCCCGCCGCCGAAGAGGCCGAAGTCCAAGTTCAAGCCGACGTAGTGGTGGATGTCCTTGTCGTAGCCCCAGTGGTTGTCGTTGGGCTGCACATAGCCGTCCAGCAAGTCCGTTTGCGGGAAAGTGACCTTCCACTCTGCCGCCATCCGGAATTGGGGGCAAACTCGTAACCCAGGCCGATGCCCGCCGAGGGGCAAATCCGCCACCCAAGGCCAGCGTTGCGGATGCACCCGGGTCTCGTAGGTCCAGTCACGCAGAAAATCCAGCTCGGTTTTCACATTGAACACGGAGCTGGTCCCAATGGTGGTGTAGTTGTAAGGCAGGACGGAAATGTTCTCGTCGTAGTTGTTTTGTTTGGCCTTGAAACCCATGGCCCCGACGCCGCCCCAGACGTAGAGCAGCATCCCGGTCTTGGCGCGGAGCCGGTTGGCGGTGAGCATGAGCTCCAAGTCCCAGTTGGTGGCGCTGGTGCGGTGGTTCCGGTAATTGATGCCGCCGGGGAAGCTGGCATCGATGGTGGACTTGAGGTCCTTGCCGTAGGTCGCCGTCCAGAGATAGCGCCCGCGCAATTCCAAGCCGAGCAGGCTGTGGTCATTTTCGATGAGGGGGATGCCCAGGGTGGTGCCAAATCCGCCTCCGCCCGTGGTGCGGACGTCGGAGCATTGCCAGGCACCTCCACCATTGATCCCCCACCACAACCGCTTGGTATGCGGCTTGTCCTGCGCCATTGTAGGCATGGCGACCCACAAGCCGAGCAGCATCAGTAGGAATGGAAGGTAAAAACGTTTCATAGATGTCTTTTCGAGAAAGTTGGTGACGCCGGGGCCATGCACATTCTGTTCCAATTCCGTTTTGGCCCCCAGATGGCGTTCTGACTGAATTCGGGGGCCAAATTAGTCAAAATCGTCGGTTCCCACTGTCCTCTATCATGGTCAAGGCTGCGTCGGCTTTTGCCTACACCGCTGTCTCTGCGGCGTTCAATCTCGACATCGAAGGTCGGCAAGCCAGCATCGGCCGCTTCCTGATCGCTGACACATATCGCAATGGTTCCCATGGAAATGGCATTTTTCAGCGGGAAATGAAGGTTGGTGAATTCAGACATTGACAAGGCCCGCATGCCCCATGCATCGCAGCTCCCTCTGCCCTTCTAAAGAATTGCTCCGCCCACAACGGCATTTCGAGGCCACAAATCCTCCCAATCCCGACGATGTATGGGCCATGTATAGTTTTTTTCCCGCATTCGACCACCGTAAAAGCTGCCCTCCCACTCTATTGCCTTATCACCTCCCCGGACCGCCCACGAAAGAAATCGACTGTTTCGACACCGATTCCCGCGCATTGGCAGAATAATGATTGGAATTGGAGATCCCTTTGCCGACATTGCCATAGCTATTGATAGGAAGGTTTCATCTTTTGTTTCTGGAATGAAGACGCATCACCACACCGTAAAGTGGAATGGGACAATCGCCACCCATTTCCTCCTCGTACTTGCCTCCTTGCTCCTGATAGGTCCTAGCCTGTGGGCCCAGTGCACGAATGCCTCTGCTTTCGGCTTCTCGGCAGCTCCTGTGAACACCACCCTCACAGTGACCACCTGTCAGTTTGCCGGGGAATACCATGAAATCTCCGGGTGCACGGGATCCACCAGCTACCAATCCACATCTAGCATCCCCACCGATTTCATCACAGTACACCAGGGCACCTTCAATGGACCTGTTGTCGCCTCAGGCTTGACCCCGCTCAACTGGATGTCCACCGTGGCTGGTTCCTACTTCGTCCACTTCAACACCAACTCTGGCTGTGGCACGGACTTCACCTGCCGCAGCGTGACCATTGCACAAATCTGCTCGACCCCAGCTCCCACCAGCGTGACCGCCTCACCCACCACCATCTGCATGGGCGCCACGAGCAATGTCCAGGCCACGAGCGCCGGAAACACCATCCATTGGTTCACCTCCCCCACAGGCGGAGTTGCAGTAGGCACGTCGGCGAGCGGCGCACCGATGGGAGTCACCCCCACGGGCACCACGACCTACTATGCCAGCGCATTCAACGGCACTTGCTTCAGCCTCCGCACACCCGTCACTGTGACCGTCAATCCGGCTGCGACGATCACCTCCGTGACGGCCACGCCCAATCCGCTCTGCATCGGCTCCTCCGCCAACATCGTGGCCACCACCTGCAGCCCTGTGAACAATTTCACCAGCGCATTGCCCCTACCAGCTGGGTCACCACGCACGTGCCGGGGACGGACATCGGCATCGTCTATACCTCCGGCGCCCCCAATTCCATCGCCATCGAATCCAGCAATGGCGGCAACTCGGCAACCACTCAGTGATCTGGACCATCACCATCCCCTGCAACGGCACCATCAGCTTCAACTGGAGCTACTTCACGACCGATGTGGACGGTGCAGGATTTGACAATCCAGAATACGCGATAAATGGCGTGAACCAAGGCTTTCTCCCCGGCTACAATCCGGCAGGGGCCATCAGCCAAACGGGAACCTTCAGCCTGCCGGTCACCACGGGGCAAACATTTTCCCTCATCATGACCGCCACCGACGACATCCTGGGCCCAGCCACCACCACCTATACCAACTGGCAAGGACCGGGCGGCATCAACCTCGGCACCGTCAACTGGTTCACCGTGCCGGTCGGCGGCGTGAGCATCGGGTCCAGCCCAGCAGGGGCAAACTCTCTCTGTTTCCCCAGGATCCACCATCACCTACTATGCCCAGACCACATTCGGCGGGTGCATTTCCACGCCGAGGGTGCCGCTGCTGCTCACCGTGCAAAACTGCGCCTTGCCCATCGAGGACACCCAGCTCCGCGGTCTGACCGATGGCCAAGTGAACAACCTCTTCTGGGACATGTCCACGACCTCCCCTGCCCTCACCTTCGACATCGAACGCAGCGCCGACGGCAACACCTTCCAATCCATCGGCAGCCTCTCCCATGGCAATACCGCCGGCGACCGAATCGATTTCAACTTCATCGATCAGTCGCCGCTCCCGCTCGACAATTTCTACCGCTTGCGCTACATCGGCCAAAACGGCGAGCTCACGCATTCGAATACGATTCGCCTGCGTCTGACCGATCCATTGAGTGCATTCAGCCTCACGCCCAACCCGGCGCGCGGACCCGTCCGCTACGAATTCTCAAGCCGCGAGGCCTCCAAGGCCGAGGTCGAGATCGTGGACATGTACGGCAGGACCGTGTATCGCCAAAACGGCACCACGCAAAGCGGACTCAATTCCTGGAGCCTGAACCTGAGCGAATTGGCACCCGGCCCATACACTTTCCGGGCGCGCCAAGGATCAACTGGCTCGGTGCAGCACATCTCCAAGGTCGTCTTGCAGCACTGATCCGGCATTCAATGGATTGGGGAAATCTGCGGGCCTTCAACGGACCCGATTGCGCCTTCTGTACCGATCCAATGAGCCTACTTACTCAGGATTCTGAGGTGGACTTTCGATTCGGCTCCAATACGTACTGCAACCGTACTTGCGTCGCACCCTCTCCGCAAAGATCACCCCGACAACCGGCCCAGTGCCAGCAACCGTCCATGCCACCCATTCTGGGAAATGGGCGTAACCGTACAGGATGCCCGCAAGGATAGCGATCAAGCCAGTGGGCGACAGGAAAATCCCAAACCAATACACCGCCTCGACCAAAAAACTCAATATCCGATACATGGCTTCGTTCTGAATGCAAGAATTTACGCTTGCCGTCCCCGAATGTTGCAGACAATCGAGGAAACGACACGATCATTCACTTTCCCGCGCGGTTGCATCGCAATTCCCAATTCCTAAATTGCAGGATGATCTCTCATGAACTTCGCGCACAGGCCACACTGGCCTACCACAATTGGAAACTCCGCAATCCGGACCTCATCCTGCCGCTTTCCGAGGAGGATTTCCTCAAGAAGATCGAGGAATTGCAGGTAAGCCTGAACAAGGGACTCATGCAGCGCCGGGACTTCGACGAGCGCCTCGCCGATCTGCTCAAGAATCCTCCGATGGCTGTGGGCGTATCCCAATTCACCCCGCAGGAGAAGCCCACCGACTCCCTGCTGCGCGAACTCGAGTCCCTCAAAAAATCCGGCGTCCTCAGCGACGAGCAATTCGAGGAGCGCAAAGCCGAACTCTATTACCAACGCGGCGTACAGGAGGGCCAACCCGCTGCTGTAGCAGGCGGTGCAGAGAGCCCAGAAGCCCGCAAGGCCAGATTTTCGGGCTACTTGGATGAATTGCTCCAAGCTGGCATCTTGAGCCATTCTGAGTTCGCGATGGCACAGCAGCGGCTCCGCTAAAGATTTTTCGACGGATATTCATCACAAAACTGGCATCTCACTCGTATTGAAGGCAGCATGTAAACACTGCGCAACCGCTCTGCCTCCTGATTCCAAGGGTTTTTCATCCAGGTGACCGCATCACACTGTCCAAAGCATGTCGCGCAAGATTTTCATCAGCTACAGACGCAGTGACACCGCCGATTTCACGGTGGCACTGTACAACGAGCTGCGCGACTACTTCCACGACGACGACATCTTCAAGGACATCAACGCCATCCTGCCCGGTCAGCAGTTTGCACAGGTGCTTTCATCGGCACTGGACGAATGCGCCGTGGTCCTGGTGGTGATCGGCCCCAAATGGAAGGGCCTGGAATCCAACCGACTGCTGGAAGAAGGCGACTGGGTGCGGCAGGAAGTCGCCGTCGCCCTCAAGCGCAACCTCCGCGTGGTGCCCCTCCTGGTCAATGGCACCCCGATGCCCGTCAAGCAGGACCTGCCCGTGGAACTCCACCCCCTGCTCGACCGGCAAGCCATCCCCATCGACAATCAGCGCTTCGAATACGATGTCCAGCAGCTCTGCAAAGCCATCAAGGACCTCGTGCCGAGCCGCACCCCATTGCAACGCTCTCGCAGCCAAAGCTCCCCCTGGGACAGCGCCTTCAAGGCCGTGCTGCTGCTCTTTATGCTGGCCAGTATCGCCCTCGTAAGCTGGGCATGGATTGGCTCACACTCTGATTTCAAGGAAAAGGTCTTCATGTCCCTCCTGGGCATGGGGGGCATTGCTGGCGGATGGGCGGCCTTTACCCGTCAGCGATGGATCGAACTCAGGGCCGACCAACTGGAACGAAAATGACGTTTACCGGAAACTTCGGAGACCCCAAGACGGAACGGGACATTCGCTCCGCCAAGCGGTTCAATTTTTTCGCATTGGGAGTCCTCATTGTGCTGATACTGGCTGCTTTCATCCTGTACCTGCAGCTGCAGCAGAAGCAGCAGGAGCTCCAAGAAAAGTCCCTGGAGCTGGCAGACAGCACGGACAGACTCCGACGGTTCCGCAATGAACTCGAGGCTGTCCAGTCGAAATTGGCCAAGCGGGAGCAAGAGACAGAGCATCAGCTCCGGCAGCTCACACGTAGCGTGGAAAACAGGCAGTTTGACAGCGCACTCGTCATGGCCAGAGGCTACAACCTAGGTCCCGAGGCCAGGGAAAAGTGCATTTTCGTGAACCTCTACGTCTTTCAGCCTGCTCCCAAAGTCGTCAAAACCATCCAATCGATGATCGTGCCGCCGAAGTTCATCCTGTCGGTGCAGGACACCATAGACCATGTGACGGAATGGATGGGAGACGCCTCAGCGGTCTATTACTATTCGAATGCCTCGGCGAGGATGGCCATGGAACTCGCCATCGACCTGTCCAAGGCGACGGGCGTGCATTTCAAGGCCATCATGGGCAATGCGGAGGACGCCCCCAAGTACTCCTCCCACCAATGGATCCGCATCCAATACCTCGGGGAGGGAACACAGCAGCAGCAATAGCACTACGCACAAAAAGAAGATCGGCTGCTCCCCGCAGCCGATCCCACACAAACCTTGGATGGAACAGATGATTCTTAGCGCACATTGTGCTGGATGGTGATCCAATCCTTGCCCACGTCAGTGCCCAGGGATTGCTCGATCATCCGCACGTACTTGCGGTGCAATGACTCAGACTGCTTCCGTCCATTGACCACCAAATCTTTTTCATTGATTTTCAGCTTGTAGGAGTTCGGATTGTCGATCAATCCGTCGCGGACGAGGGCATCGCGGAGGTAATCGGTACCGCGGGCGGCCCTTTCAGCATTCCTGGCATCGCGATCAGCATTCATTTCATCACGACGGGCCTGCGCGGCATCTCGCTGCGCCTCACGCTCATCGTTGATGGCTTCGCGGGCATCGTCCATGGCTTCGCGCTCGGCACGAGCTGCCTCCCGGTCGGCCTCGCGGGCCTCTTCCTCTGCTTCACGCATGTCCTCGGAGTCTGGCGAATCGGCATCGATCCCGTTCAAATCCTCCAGGTGCGCCAAGTCATCGGCCAGACGCTCACCCCACTCCTCCATTTGCTCCCCGAAAGCCTCCATTTGCGCCTCGAACCCTTGTGCGCCAGCTCTGCCCATCTCACCCAGCTGTTCGCCCAGTTCACCGAGTTCGGCGCCCAGACGCCCGAGTTCCTTCGGATCCTTCGTTTTCTCCATTTTCTGCTCCAATTCCTCCATTCTCTTCTGGATTCTTTTGGCTTCGGGGTTGTCCAGAGGATCCATTCCCGCGCCAGCAAAGCCCTCGGCCCATTTGGCGGCATTTTGGGCAAAGGCATCCCAGTCTTTTCCTTCGAACTGCTTGCCCAATTCCTTGCCCCATTCCTCCATCTGCTTGCCAAATGCCTCCATGTCCTTCTCGAACTTTTCGGAGTCAAAGTCATTTCCGTCTCCGAATGGAATCGCGGGGATGGCTGGCATAGGAGGCAGGGCGCCGAGGTCGGGCATCGCCGGGAAGGGCGGCATGCTAGCCATATCAGGCATGTCGGGTAGCGGCGGGATATTGAGGCCCTTGGGCGCCATGATGTCCTCGGCCATGGTTTGGTACTCGCCCAGTTTGTCGGCGGGCACGTCTTGCCCATTGTGTTTGGCGGAGGTGATTTCGCCATTTTGACCCAGCACCATTTCCACCTTGTCGCCATCGTTGTCGATCACGATCTTGGTGACGGGTGAGTCGAGTCCGGTGGTTTCGATCTTGATCTTGCCGAGCAATGCAGCGAGTTGGTAGGCACCCTTGAGGGCGTCGGACTTCTTGCCATCCTTGGCATCAACAGATGCGGTCTTCTTGTCTTGATCCGCAGGTTTGGTATCCTCCTCGGCAGCAAGGAAGGGCAGGGCGGCCTTCACCATATTGGGGGATTGTGTCCCGACCAGGACCAGGCATACCAATGCGATCAGCCCATAGACAAATCCTCGCAGGTGCATGCGACGTTCCTTCGGGACAGTGCCACCTGTGATGCGGCGGATCCTGCGGTTCAACTCGCCGCCTGTCGCAGCCATCGCCATCTGTGGCTGTTGACGGAGCATCTCCAAGCTGAGCAGGGCACGGGCATACTGCACCTTGTTGCTGTTTTGGCCGATCACCTGCTCGTCACAGCAGTTTTCGCGCTCATTGCGGATCACGCGGGTCACCCACCAGGTCGCCGGATGGAAGAACAGCACGATCTCGACAAGGCATTGGAGCATGTTCACGAGGTAGTCCCAACGGCGGACGTGGGCGAGTTCGTGGATGAGGATGCACTCCACCTGCTCGGGCGTCAAGCCAGAAAGCAGGCTCGCAGGCAACAGTACCAGCGGCTTCAAGGCCCCAATTGCCATGGGCGTGTCGATGGCGCGGCTCAGCCCCAGCTTGACCTCGGCACCCAAACCCATGCGCATTTTCAGCCTTTCAAATGCCACCTGCAATTCCTCAGGGACCGCGACCAGGTTGTGGCGACGGAGACGATTCACCTGCCATGCACCGCCCATGAAGCGGAGGCTCAGGAGCAGTGCCCCCACCATCCAGAGGCCGAGGAAGAGGTAGGAATTTTCGCGGAAAAAGCCCTGCATCACCTCAAACAGGCTCTCCGGTGGAGCGGCATGCGTGATTTGTGACTGCACGGCTGCGAATTGAACGGGGGTCAATTTCATCGCAACCGGAGCCGGCGGGACGATATTGCCCTCGCGGGGGGAATAGATCAAGGCGAATGTCACCGCAGGGACCAGTACCATGGTCACCATGGCAGCGACAGCGAGTCGGTAGCGCAGCCGGACGGCATTGCGCGGGACCAGGGCAAGTGCCAGCATGAGGATCACGGCCACGGCGGAGAGTTGCCACAGGCTATGCATCATGGTGCCACCGAGCGCCTCGGCCACAGAGGAAGGGATGAGCGTTTCGAGAGGATTCATTTTTCAGCGTCTTTTTCAATTGCATCGAGATAGGCACGGATTTGGTCGATCTCGGCCGGGCTTGCCTTGTGCCCGCCGAGGGTTTGCATGACCAGTTGCATGGCAGAACCGCCAAAGGCGTTCTCCAGGAAGCGATCGATGAGGGCGCGTTGCGTGAGGGTGCGGTCCACTGCGGCAGCATAGACATGCCCACGACCATCCTTTTCCCGCTCCAGCAAGCCCTTGTCGTGCATGATCTGCATGAGCTTGAGGGTGGTGGTATAACCCACCTCGCGCTTGGCGGCAAGTGTGTCGTTCACATCGCGCACCGTGCAGCTCCCTCGATCCCACAGCACCTGCAGGATCTCAAGCTCAGAATCGGTCGGTCTCACTTTTTCCATCATCATACCAATAGGAACACAGAATTCGAACTACGAAACGTTTCGTATTGCAATGTTAATACGAAAGCCTTCGTAGATGCAAGAGGTGAGTACGAAATTTTTCGTAGTTTTTTTTCGGGGCCTATTTTCCGCCATCAAAAGGCAACTTTCCCACAGTCGCCGTGCCGTTTCATGGGCTTCCTTTAATATTGCAGCATGACAGAATCCTACGCACAAAGGATCGCTGCGGAGACGGGCCTGCCATTGCGGGGTGTCGCGGCGGTTCTGGAATTGCTCGGTGAGGGGGCCACGGTGCCGTTCATCGCGCGGTACCGCAAGGAGGCGACCGGAAGCCTCGACGAAGTGGAGATCACCAACATCCGCGACCGCGAGAAGCAGCTCCGCGAATTGGATGCCCGCAAGGAAACGATCCTGCAATCCATTCAAGAACAAGGGCTTTTGACGCCGGACTTGAAAAAGCGCGTCTTGGAGGCGGCGACCATGTCGGTATTGGAGGACATCTACCTCCCCTATCGCCCCAAGCGACGCACCCGTGCCACCATCGCCAAGGAAAAGGGCCTCGAACCGCTCGCGGACATCCTGTTTGCCCAAGGAAACGGCTACCCCGAGCAGTTTGCCTCGAAATACATCAACTCCGAAAAAGGCGTCGCCGATGTGGATGAGGCCCTTGCGGGAGCACGTGACATCATCGCGGAGCGTGTGAGCGAGGACGAGCGCGCGCGCAGCCGGGTGCGGAGCCTGTACGAGCGCAAGGCGACCATCGCCACCAAGGTGCTGAAAGGCAAGGAAGAGGAAGGCGCCAAGTTCCGCGACTATTTCAATTGGGAGGAGTCGCTGTCCAAGGCTCCCTCCCACCGCGTCCTGGCGATGCGCCGCGCAGAGAAGGAAAAGATCATCAGCATGTCGATTGCCCCGGCGGAGGACGATGCATTGGATACATTGGACCGGCTGTTCGTGAAGGGGCGTGGGCCGCTCAGCGAGCAGGTCGCCATGGCCGTGAAGGATGGCTACCGCAGGCTCCTGGCGCCGTCGATGGAGACGGAAATGCGATTGGAAAGCAAGAAAAAGGCCGACTTGGAGGCGATCAAGGTATTCGCGGAGAACCTGCGGCAGCTGCTGCTTGCCGCGCCGATTGGTTCGAAGCGGATGCTGGCAATCGATCCGGGATTCCGGACGGGTTGCAAGGTCGTGGCCCTCGATGCGCAGGGCAAGCTGCTCCGTCATGACGTGATCCGCATACAGGCGGTGGTGGCGTGGCGCAAGCAGGAGCGCGGGTGCAAGGCACTCGTGCAGGAATACAAAATCGAGGCGATTGCGGTCGGAAATGGCACTGCGGGCCGTGGGGCAGGTCCTTCCTGCGGGGATTGGGCTTGCCGAAGTCGATTCCGATTGTCTATCGTAAATGAAAGCGGGGCATCGATCTACTCCGCATCGGACGGCGGAGGAATTGAGACGAGGACATCACGGTCGGGCGCGGTCTCGGTGGAAGACGACTCGGCGGGTACATGGCGGAGTTGGTGAAGCTCGATCCAAGTCGATTGGCGTCGGGCAGTACCAGCACGACGTGGATCAAAACCTGCTCAAGGGCAACCTGGACGACGTGGTCGAGCGCTGCGTGAACGGCGTGGGCATCGAGATCAATACCGCCTCCAACCAGTACGCTGACTTATGTCTCAGGACTTGGGCCAAGCCTTGCGGAAATATCGTGGCCTACCGAGACAAAAACGGCCCTTTCCGCAGCCGGGAAGCACTCAAGAAAGGTGCCACGCCTCGGCGAAAGGCATTTAGGCAGGCGGCGCGGGATTTCTCCGAATTCGGGAGGGTGAAAACCCCTTGGACAACTCGGCAGGTACCCGGAAAGCTATGGGTGTGGATAGGATACGGCGGGGAATGTAGGTTGCACGGTGCGTGATCTCATGCAGCGTGAAGACCTGCGGCAGCAGATCGAAGCTCGAGAAATACGTTTCTGCGACCGTGGGCATGCCCGCTCAAGGACATTTTGAAGGAACTCGCCAAGCCCGGTCGCGACCCACGAGAGGCATTTGAGGTGCATGAATTCAAGGAGGGTGTCAATGCCATCGAAGACCTCGAGGAAGGCATGATCCTCCCCGGCGTGGTCACCAACATCACCCGCTTCGGCGCATTCGTCGATGTGGGCGTTCACCAGGACGGCATGGTCCATATCTCGGAAATGGCCGATCGCTTTGTACGTGACCCCGCAGGTCGCGTCAAGGTGCAGCAGCGGGTCACCGTCGGAGTCGCAAAGTGGACAAGGTTCGTAAACGCATTTCACTGAGCATGAAAGGATTGAAAGCATGAGCTGGAACCAAGATTTGTACGTGCGAGCACTGGACTTTGCAGAGGAACTTCATCGCTCCCAGAAGGTTCCCGGCACTGACCGCCCCTACGTGACCCACCTCGCCAAGGTATCCATGGAAGTCATGGCTGCACTCTTCCATCACCCGGATGCCAATGCCGACCTCGCCGTGGCTTGCGCGATCTTGCACGATGCCATCGAGGATACAGAAGCGACATTTGAGTTGATAAAAGAGGTTTTCGGGCCGGAAGTGGCTGCCGGAGTGAGCGCACTCACCAAGGACTACCGTGTCCCCAAGGAGGATCAGATGCGGGACAGCCTCGACCGAATCTTACAGCAGCCCTCCGAGATCGCCATGGTCAAGCTTGCCGACCGCATCACCAACCTCGCTCCTCCCCCCGCGCATTGGAACCGGACAAAGTGCCTCGCCTACCAAGCGGAAGCCCGCATCATCCTCCAACGCCTCGGGCATGCTAGCTCACTCCTCGCCCAGCGCCTTCAATTCAGGATCGACACCTACCCCATTCCGGAAGCATGAACGGAGTATCGAATCCTATTTGTCTGAGAACAACCACTTTTGAATATGGACGCTCTGAAGAACAATAAACTCAAATGCCTCTTGATCATGGACGCGGACGTGAACAACCTGCGTGAACCTTACTCCCGTGTGGTCATCAACAATCCCCGCCTCGAACTCGTCAACACTTGCAAGACGGGCCGAGCGGCTGTCAACCTGTTGAAGGAGACGCCCGTCGAGGAGTTGATTTTGATCAATCCGGCCTTGCCAGATGCCAATGGCTTCGACTTGATGGCCTCCCTGCCGGACAAGCCTGCGGTCGTCATCATTTCCGACCGGGGCGATTATACCTACTACGCCTACCCTTTACCGCATTGACGCGATCGACTACCGCATCAAGCCCGTCACGCCCGATTTGCTCAACCAAATCCTAGATCGCGTATTTCAGCGATTGGCTGAGAAGCTGCTCTTTAAGTTGGCGAGTGAAGGAAAATTGAACTGAGAAAATCCTAGATTGGATTCCCAAAAAACTCCCAAATGAAGAAACTGGTTCTCGGCTGCATACTCGCCATCGGGATCGGTGTGGCTGCTTACGGTCAAAGCGATAAAGCCGCCGCGCCCTGCCAACCCCCGCGAATTCGAAAATAAGAAGGACGACACCACCTTGCGTGATGCTCGTGCGTCCTGGTGCTGCTTCAGCGCGGCAAGAAGTCAACAAGTTCCAAGGAGGAATTGGAGAAGATTCAAGCCGGGCACATGGAGAACATTGGCAAGCTTGCTAAGGCGGGCAAACTCCTTGTCGCAGGCCCCATGGGCGATGACACGGACCTGAGGGGAATCTTTATCTTGGATTGCGAGACCATTGAGGAGGCCAAGGCCCTCGTGGACACTGATCCCGCAGTCAAGGCAGGCCGGCTGCGTCCAGAATACCACCCATGGTGGACGGCTCGCGGCACCGTGATCAAATAGGCGCCCCCACGAATTCAGCCCCCATCCAGCTCAATGCTGGAAAACTCAAGGGCCGCAGCGCTTACCTTTTTCAGGTAAATGCTGCGGCCCTCCGATTTTTGCACACCTCAGAAACGCTGCGCGATCTCGAGGTTCAGGTTGAATTCGCGGGTGATCACGTAACCTTCGAACGGCTCCTCAATGACCCGGAACGGAATGCTCACCGACCGCATGGAACCAGTGTAATCCAGGAATTCAGCAGGATCGAGGTAGATGTTGTAGTGGAAGGGGCGCTTCGTGAACTTGAAGTCCTGGTGGTCCGTGGCCAATACATTGCCCGTGAGGCTCGTGCCCAGCATGATCATGCCGCCTTCGTCCTTCATGCGCAGTTGTTGCGGGATGCTACCCTTGATGAGTTCGATCCGCAAGCTGTAGTAAACCGACTTGAACTTGGGCTCGCGCTTCCGTCCAAATGGGCCGTACAGCCAAACGAAGAACCGCACCAATCCGCCACGCAAGGGCGCCGGAACCGTGGCAGCCACGCTGCGCACCTTTTCGATGCTTTCGCCCGTGCGGCCATCCAAGCGGTCACCCCGGTCGATGAATGCCAATTGGATCAGGTCAGTGTCCTGACGCGCCAAGTCGATGTGAACAGTCTCCACATCCACGATGGGACGCTCGCTGTTGGCCTTGTGGCGCTCGCGCTGATAGCGTGCCTCACGCAGGTAGCGGAAGGAGCTGACAGGACGCTTCGCCAAGACAAAGCCCACGAAGAAGAAAAGGAAGACGACCAAACCCAGCAAACCCCAGAGGATGAAGGCCCAGTAGGAGTTGCTGTACATCTTGCCATAGGAGCTGCCGGTATAGACAAGGCCCTTGTCATACACGGGGATGCCATCGGCGAGGTATTCTGATTCGAAGCCGACCTTGACCTTGAAGGAATCCACCTTGTCCATCCGATCCGCAGCCTCGTCGGAGAGCTTGATCAGCAGCTTGGAGCTGTCAGCGCGGAACTGCACGTTGGTCATGGGCAAGCTGAGGCTGTCGTTCCCGGCGATCACGCGCACCCAAATCGGATGGATGGTGAAATTGGGGTCCTCCTTCAGGATGCTGTCGATGCTGACCGGAACCATGGCCTCGAAAAGTTCTTCCTTGCGCTCGAAGCGGATGCTCGACGCCTTCAGGATGTTCTCCTCATGGTGCCGCACGAAATACCGCTGTAGGCGCTCCTTTGCGAGCATCTCGCTCAGCTCACTGTCCTCATCCTCAGGGATATTGATCGCAGCCACTCGCGGGCTTGGAATCGACTTGGGGAGGGAAGCGACATCCGTCACTGCCTTGGGCTCGGTCGTGGCCACCGGGTTGGTGTTGGTGGCATCCGGATTGGCCTTCGGGCCAGTTGCCTTGGGGTCGGGATTGGTGCCCTTGACGGGCTCCTTGGTGTTGCTGGGATCCTTGATGCCGGCTTTGGGATCAGGATTGGTCACCGCGACAGGTTGCGTGAACCCGCCGATCAGGTTGTCCTTCGCGAGCAATTCCTTCGCACCTGCAAAAAGGGAGTTTCCGCCCTGGTAGGTGCCCACCATGTCCACACGCAGTTTTTGGCCGCCGGGCTCGGTGAAGGTCATCCGGGCCACGTCAGCAGTGCCTTTTTTGGCGGCGCCATCGTAGCGAATGAAGAAGGGATTGCCTCCGCTGTTCAGCTTGATTTCAGAGCCATTGGCCAGAGGTGCAGCACCGGGAAGATTCGGAATGAGCTTGAAGGCATCACGTCCACTGTCCTCAAGCTTGAGCGTGCAGCTACGGCCGGAGCCCCCATTCCAGGTGATTTCGATGAGTTTCTCGGTCGGCCCGATGAACTCAAGGGTGGGCAAAGATTTGGAATACTGCTTGGTGCGGTCATTGAAAAACATGAGGACCTCATCGGCACTCAGTTTCAGGTTCACGGCTACACCACGTGTACGCGGGTCAGTATCCCCAACGGGAACTACGAGCAGCGAAATCGTGTTTTCGGTCTGCAAGGAGCGGCTGTAGGTCACCCCAAATTCCAAATCCATCGCGCCCTCCGAGGGAATGGTTGCTGGCAGCGTGGATTTGAGGGAGAATGGGCTTTTCTCGAATTGCTGCTCCTTCATCAGGCTGACCTGCACAGGCCCCACGCCTTGAATCCGGTGCTTGAGAGTGAGCTTGAAGCTTTGATCCTTTTCGGAGTAGTGATGGGTTGCTGTCACCACTTTGGCCATGTCCGCATTCGTGAGGACCACCACCTTTTGGGCGGAAGCCATCGACGACCAAAGTGCCAACACCCCCACGAACCACCCTCGCATCAACACCCCCAAACTTGATTGATTCAATGATCTGTAACCTGACATTGTGTATTCCGCATCATTGCCTCGCCACGTAACCGACTATTCCAGTTTCCGTGGCGAGGCTATAGGGTTTCAATTTGCAAAAAACTCCGAGACTTTCACTCCACAACCTTCAATTCCGTCCGACGATTCATAGCGTGGGCGGTCTCGTCACAGGTGGCGCCGTCCCCGCATTCGTTCAGCAGGAATTCCTCCCCAAAGCCCCATGAGATGAAACGGTCATCCGGCAACGGCCTGCGTGCCTGAATGTACTTCACCACGGATTCGCTCCGGCGACGGGAAAGCTCCAAGTTGTACTTGCTCGTGCCACGGGAGTCGGTATGGGACCGCACCTCGAGTTTCGCATTCGGATTCCGCATCAAGAAGAAGTAGATCTCATTGAGGTCCTTCTTCGAGATCATGTCCAGCATGGTCTGATTATAGGCATAGTGGATGATCTTGATGCTGTTGTCCAGACCAAAATCCGCATCCTGCATGGAAATGTTCAGCTTCATGTCGCTGCTGTCCCTGACCTCGATGTGGCGGCTCGTGGAGAAGTAACCTTCCTTGGCCGAGATGATCGAGTAGTTGCTCAAGGAATCCCACGGAATGGCGACCCAGAAAGTGCCGTTTTTCAGAGACATGGCGCTGTCCACCACCTGTTGGGTGTGGTTGTTCACGATCTGGATGCTCGCATGGCTGATCGGTGTGCCTGCGGTACCCTCCTCGGTCACAGAGCCATTGATGAGGACGTATTCGCCCTTCTGCATCGGGACATTGCGGGTGCGCACCTCAACTCCACGGAAGTTGGTGAGGGAGAGGTTCACGATGCGCGGGACATAGTCATCCTTCTTGAAAATGACGGTGTAGTCGTCGCCGGGCTTGAGACGCAGGCGATAGTCCGCTGAGTCGGCGCTGGCATTCAGGGTGCGCTGCACGGAGCCATTCTGAATCACTTGAATATCGGCTTCACCCAGGCGGGTACCATCGAATTCATCGTGAACCATGCCGTTCATCTCGAACATTTGCTCCACTTCAAGATAGACATCGAGGTTGATGTCGCGGCCTTGCGGGATCGACTTGGACCAGATGGTGTCGCGCCAGGTGTGGAATCCCGGGGCGTCGATGGTGATCAGGTAGCCGGTATTGTCCTTGCAGGGCTCGGAAAACTCACCAATGCCGTCGGCGATGATGATCTTCTCGTTGCCATTGATGTCGCGGATGCGGACGATGGAGCCGGGAAGCGGATCCTTGGTGAGTCCGTCAAACACCTGACCCGTGATACCCGGGGTGCGCTTGAAGCTGTAGATATCGTCGCCCGTGGCGGAATTCCTGTTGGAATTGAAATAGCCGGAGGAGGTGGATGCGTCCCAGATGATGCCGAAGTCATCCTTGGGGGAGTTGATGCCGGTACCCATGTTGGTGGTGCCGGACCAGCGGCCATCATTGAAATCGGCGGTGAAGAGGTCGAGGCCGCCATAGCCGACATTGCCATCGGAAGCGAAGAACAGGTGTCCTTGCTTGTTGAAGGTCGGGAAAAGCTCGTCGCCCACAGAGTTCACAGAGGGGCCGAGGTTCTCAGGCTTGCTCCACTTCCCATCCACGCGACGGATCATGTAGAGGTCTGCGCCACCGTTGCCGCCGGGGCGGTCGCTTGCGAAGACGATCATGTCGCCGCTCGGGTGAACAGCAGGGTGGAAATTCGAATTGCCATCAGAGAAGTTCACGGGCAGGTCGCCCACTTGCTCCATCTTGCGGCCCATTTTCTTGGCACCGAGAATCTTCACCTCACGGCTGACCTCATTGTTGCCAACCGTCTTCTTCTTGGAGGAACCCGTCTCGCCAGCGCGGGTGAAGAGCACGAGGTCGCTACCCGGCATCTTGACCGCGCCCACATCGTCACCGGGGCTATTGATTCCGCCCTTGATCGGCTTGATATCGACGATGGTGCCGTCGGAGTATTTATTGGCTTGGTAGAAATCGTAGTCTCCCGACTCGGACTTGCCCTTGCTGGACTTCATTGCGCCGATGTCGGAGCGCTTGCCGCGGGTCGCAAACACGATCTCATCCTTGGTATTGATGGCGATCACGTCGGAATATCCGGTGTTCAGGCGCGTGACCGGCTGGATCTCATAACGCTTGCGGTCGTCCTTGAGCTTCATGGCCATCTCGCAGGACGCGATGTACTTGTCGCCGAGCTCGTATTCGCCCGTGATTTCCTCATAGAGCACGAACTGGTCCTTGGCCTCCTTGTACTTACCATTGCTTTGGAGCACCTTGGCATAGTTGAGGCGGCAGGAATTGTTCTGATTTCCCTTTTCAAGGGCGTTGCGGTACCATTTTTCTGCCTGCTCCAGATCTCCTGTCATCCGGTAGCAGTCTGCCAGCTTCTCCATGACATTGGGCTGCTGACCGTTTTCCAATACCTTCTTATAGGCAGGGATCTCCCTTTCCCAATAACGGGTGTCTTGGAGACGGGTGGCCTTGCCGCCATCACCTCCCTGTGCGACAGCCATCTGTGCTGCGCCCAAACCCACTGCCAGGCAGAAAATTTGAAAATACCTCATAAACGCGACGATAGTATCCATGTTCCAATCTTGACAGCGCCCTGTCCACCAATTCCGACACCCTGCCGCCTTCCTGTGCATATCCACCGTTTCCACCCCGAGTGCTGGAGCTAACTTGCGGACGCTTTCTGGAATTGGCATAAGGCATCATTGGCCTGGACGCCAAAGAACGTTGCTACCTCATCTGGGCGACCAAGCCCCGACAAAAGGTGGCGATGTTGAGTTGCCATCCATCGCTGGATGAGATTCTCTGTTCACGCAACAGGCAAAAAAGCAAAAAATATTAACACCTCCGACATGGCAACGGATTAATTTTTTCTGAAAGAAAATCTGCATTTCCATTCAACCAAGGCCATTTTCCCGAAACAACCGCCGCACTTATCCACAGGCCATTGTCCCTCAATGCTTTTGGTCAATGTGGATAACCCCTCCCCTCTTTGGCAGCGGCATCGTCCGTCCATGCCCCTCAAAATTTCCACCCTGCACACCCTGAGGCTCCGAGAATTTTATTTACTTTAGGCAATGATCAACACAGAAGATCGCGGACAGGTGTTCTTGGTATTGTCAATCAATAGGATCGTGAATGTCGCGGGTAGCAGAAATTGAAAAGCTGCGCAGCCGGATGCGCCAGCACCACTTCGTGGCGATTTCCGGGCCGCGCAATTGTGGCAAGTCCAGGGTCTTGCAGGAACTGCGCGCCAGCCTAGAGCGTGAGGTGCGCAACATGCGGGAAAACGAAAGCCGCTTCAAGGCCAAGGCCGGTATGAAGTGGAAGGTTGCCTACATCAAGCTCAACCGGGACGACAACCCCTTTGACCTGCTCACCAAGGCCATCGCAGGCCCACACGCCAACATCCTCGTCGGCGCCAACGAAAAGGTCGATCCGCTCTTCGAATCCAGCATCAAGCAGGCACTCCTCACCAAGGACGGCGCCGGCTTGCTCAACATCTACCGACAGTTCCTGCAGATCAAGCAGTACAACTTCCTGGTGATCGTGGACCAGTTCGAGAACCTGTTCTTCACGACCATCCTGAACCAGGAGCAGAAGCACATGTTCGTCCGCTTGCTGCTGAATGCGAGCTACGATCAGCGCCAAATCTACGTCACGGTCGCCCTGCGCCCCCCAAAGGCCGACCTCTGGAAAAGCAACTTCCCCAACCTCCACACTGCTGTGGAGACCTGCCATTTCCGGCTGTACAACCCCAATCAGCAAGCACTTGAGCAGGCGATTGGCGCGACCTTCCTTACCGAGCGCGGCCGTGTGCTCTCCGAGGCGGGCGAAGACGAAGTGCTGTCCCCCGATTGGCTCAGGGCACAGGAAATCTACCAACAGGTCGCAGTCAAGCGCATCCGCCAAATCGCAGAGGACCTCTATGACGTCCTCAAGGTGAAATGGAAAAAGATGCAGAAGGACGGCAACCCGGCTGCAACCAAGATGGTGCCGCCGGAGCATGTCAAGATGATCACGAAGCAGCTACGTGGCATCGTGGACGTGATATGGCCGCAGCTCCTCCTCCAAAGCAACATCGGCAACCTGGAACCTGAGGAGCGCGACGACCTCGTGGAACACCTCAAGTGGCAACTCACCGAGGTCCTCACGGACGAATTGCTGCTCCGCCTCAGCGGATTGCTCGCCGAGGAGCTTTACTTCGAGAACGAGCCGCTCACCCAGATTGAGAAAAACGTGCGTCAGCTGGTCCGCGACTGGGCCGAGGTGCTCGACGACATCCGCAAGGAGGGCATTCGCCGCCGTCCCAAGCAGGTCGTCACGGTCACCCTCGCCGAGCAACGCGCGAATACCGTGGGCGCTGCCTCCATCGACTTCAAGGTGGACCGCTCCGGCCCTGTCGAGAAACGCGCCGAGGCCGCCTACCAGGCATTGCGCAGCGCATTGGACAAGCGGATTGCATCCAAGGCACTCAGTGTCCTCGGAAAAAATGCCAAGGTCGCCAACCATCAGCGCTCCCTCAGCGTCGAGTCCCTTGTCCATGCCATGGGCAGGTTTGCGAGCCGCTTGATCGACGTTTTGGAGGTCTTCGCTTACGCGGGTGTCCTCGAAGTCGATCCGCCCGGGCACATTTTGATGGAGTCCCATGTCGCATTGACCGACTTGGATCTCGCGGAGAAATGGGAACGGATGCGCGAGTGGATCTACGGCCGCTCCGGCAGCTCGATGATCAATACCGGATTCGACTCTCCCGGCAGTGAAGGCAGCTCCCTGCCCACGGAGGAGAACCCGATCCTCGAATTCTCCATGGAGTTCAAGGAGGATTTCGGCACGAACCCCAGCACTGCTGCGGAATTCGCTTCCCGTGCGGATGCGGTGTACGAATCCCTCTTCCCTAGCCTCCGCAAACGCGCCGCTCAGCGCCTGCTCGTGACCCTCTCCCAACTCGACCCCAACAACAAGGGCGTCCCGCAAAACGAGGTCTTCCAGAAAATCGGGCGATTCGAGGCGCAACTCCGCGACCTCACGGAGTATTTCATCCGCCAAGGCATCCTCGCACCCGAGGGCGGATTGCATTTCAAGGAACCCACATTGCCACAGCGCTGGGAACGACTCGCGAAGTGGATCAAGGAGGACTCCAGGTAAGAACCCCAATGACACGAAAATAGGGTATGGCAAGAAAGCAAGAATTCACCTACAAGATGATCGAGCCGCTGATCGTGTTTCAGGACACGGACGGCCGGAACGTATTTGTAGAATTTGGCCTGCCGGGCTCGCAGGAGGTGTTTGAATCCAAAGCCAACATCCGGCGGAGCAATGACGTGGGCACCAAGGTCAAGCGCCGGGTCACTCAGGTGGCGACGAGCCAAACCAGGATGATGGCCATGCGCACCATCCGCACCGCGGTGGGTGGCGGTTTCGTGGGTCGTCTGGCATCGACTGCGGCACAGACGGCTTCGCAAGAGGTCAAGCCCGGACAGGGCCCGACCGAGGACGAGCTCCATCAGGCCATCGTGGACGCCTTCCTCCGTGTGAAGGACAATTTCCACTATGACGAAGCCAGCGGAGAATGGGGCAAGGCATTGATCCCCCCTCCCCCGCCTCCGAAATCTCCTTTTGAGGAGCAGGTGAGCAATCACCCCATCGCCGACCCGCACGACAAGAACGTATTCGCCCGGGTCATGGCGGAACTCGCCTACGCGGATGGCACCATCACCCGCGAGGAAGCTGAATTGTTCAAGAACATCATCCCGCCGGACCAACCCTCCCTCGACAAGCTCGCCAAGGCAGACCCCGTCTCCAAGGTCGAGGCGGAGGAAGTGACCCAAGGCGTGAAGGCTACGATTTTCATGTTTGCCTGGGTGATCGCGCTCATCGACTTGGACATGAACCATGTCGAAGAGGAGCTCCTGATGGAATATGCCGATGTGTTCGGCCTCCCGGACAACCGCCGCGAGGAATTGATCAAGTTTGCGAAGTTCTACGTGATGGAGCAAAACATCGATCCTGACGAGCCGCGGGAGGAACTGTTCCAAATCGCCGACAAGATCAAGCTCAACCACGAC
>JAXLVK010000056.1:0-42243 GCA_046329055.1 Bacteroidia bacterium | reverse complement strand
AGGGCGAGGCCAAGCTGATCTACCACAAGCTGAGCAAGGAGGAGACCAAGGAAATCATGATCCGGGAGCTCATCAAGCGGCAGAAGTATGTATGGCTAGTGAGGATGTACCCTGAGGAACGCAAAAACCTCGAAAGCCTGAAAGAGCTTTACAAAAATCCAGGAGACGGACCCGCCAAGGATCCGAATGCTCCAACCGACGGCCCATCTCCAGTGCCGAATACCGACAACAACTGATCGGGCTTCAATCTCATTCTTATTGGTTGAATGCGCGGGTGAGGCATCACGCTTCTCCCGAAACAGGCGTCAGCGCCTAGCTGCATGTTGAGCCGTCTTGATTTAGATGCCAACACTCTGATCGGCAAATTGACAATACGACCGTCCCTTTGAACGTTATGTAACCATTTTGATTTCCCTCGTTCCATGTCTTCAATATGGCCTCGCAGGTATATATAGGTGTCTCCAAGTGGAAGAAGTGGACGATTCTTGCCATCGGGCTATTGCTATGGAGTGCCTTGCCAGCCCAGGATGATGGGGACGATCGGCCTGCTCCGCATGTCTGCGCCGACTTCTTGAGCAAGCTGCAACCCGAGGCGCAACTGTTCACCATAGACCCGACCAAGACGCAGCACCTCATCCTGAAGGGCGGCACCGAAATCCTGGTTCCAAGTCATTGCTTTGTCGATACCCTGCATGGGGCCGTTCAGCCTGAGCGTGTCCAACTCTCCATCATTGAGATCCAGAACCTTTATGACATGGTGCGCAGCAACATGGGGACGACCAGGGACATCAAAAGCTATATGGAGCTCAACCTCGCTGTCCATGTAGAGGCCACAGCCAATCGAAAAGCCTTGCAGTTCGCTGAGGGCAAAGCCTTGTTGGTTCGTCTGGCCAATCCTCCGGCCTCCACCTACCTCACAGGCTACCACGGCTATCGAGGGAAAAAGGGCAAAATGAACTGGTCATCTGAGCATTACCCTCTGGCAAGCGAAGTCGAGGACCTCTTCAACGAGGAGCCGATGCCACATGCGTTGCCGGCCTATCTGGAAAAAGGACTTGCCGACCCCAGGTCATTGACATTCTCCCAAGGAAGAGGAGAAGTGGGATACACCTTGGAGCATGCCTTGGAGGGATGCCCGGGCGCTCTGGGCGCAGGAGCCATCACGGTCCGCCTGACATTGACAGGTGCGGGTCAAGCAGATCGAATCCGGATCACAGGGATCAAGGACGAATGCGCCCTGAAGGCATTGGAAGCCTCCACCCGGCAAATCCGCTGGGACGTGAGCAGGTGGAACCTCAAGGACACCGTGAAGATCAAGGCACATGCATTTGCAACGGCCCCAGAGGTTCTCGGATCAGGCGTGGACCCGTATGCCATGGAATACGGCATGACGCAAAACACCCTGCACCGTGGCAAGCTGCTCAGCATGCTGCTCCCCATCTTCGGAGAGGAGAAGGCGATACAGTGGATGACCGAACCCTACGCACTGAACAGGATGGGTTGGTCGGCATTCGGGGATTCCAACTATGGCCAACCAGGCCAAAATGGCTGTGTGAAGCTGAGCGTGGACAGTCCGGATGCCAAGGTCTTCATGGTCATCCCCTCCAAGGCCATGGTGGCTGAGGGCCGGAGCATGGCGGGTGGGCAGTATTGCTTTCATCCGCATCCGAAGGACGTCCCTGCCAAGGTCATCGCCATCGTGAACCACCCGACTCTGGGCCCGCATTTGGGCATCGTGGATTGGGTCACGAATTGGTCCACCCCCTTGCAGGTGGACATGCAGGCGGTGCCATGGGACGAGATCGCCCGGAGGCTCAAGGAACTCTGACCTTGGGTGCAACCCTGGGTCATCATTGTTGTCATTGAATTCAAACATGTGGAATTATGAAACATCTCGACCATCTACCCCGAGTGCTGGCGGTGACCCTGTTGTATGCCACTATGCTGCTGGGAACTGCTCAGGCCCAAGGCTCTGGCCAAGCAGCCGCAAGCAATGACGAACCCTCCCAGCAATTGCAATCCTCCACAGCACCCGCGGCGGTTCCTGTCTTCTCCACCATCGTTTTGCCCGATCAACCCAAGATCATCACTGGTCAATACGGAACTCGGGCACTCATTCCTGCAAATGCATTTGTCTTCCCGGACGGGACTCCAGTTACCTCGCCGGTCACCGTGGAGGTGCGCGAAGTCGCCAACAAACGTGGGATGATCCTCGAAAACCTGCCTACCATTTCCAATGGACGCCTCCTCGAATCCGGTGGCGTCGTGAAGGTGACCGCGACCTCGGCAGGACGGGAATCCGGTTGGCGGATGGCAAATCGATCTACGTCCAATTTCCAGGCGGCAACTTGGAAGGAATGACCCTCTTTGCAGGACAGGAAGGTGCTGGCGGCGTCACGAATTGGGCAGCCCATGAACAGCGCCAAACCAGTGAGAAATGAAGTGGAATTGGCCATGATGAGCTCCAGCGCGGCGAAAAGCGTGGCTGAATTTGGAAAACACGGACTCGCGAATCCTCATACTTTCCTTTTTGCCGACAAAGAAGCCCGTCCATGAACTCCTGTGCAAGAGCCTAGCGTCCTGTTATGACTGCGGAGGGAATGATGCGGCTTATCTCGAGGTGCGGCGTTCGATGAAGAGGGCAAGACCTTTACAAGCCCAAACCCTGACTGGCAAAAACGACTGTTACAAAGAAAGCCCTGATGGAACTCGTGCGCTTTATTCGGTGGGACTTCAATGCTCCATCGCCAAATGGAATAGCGCGCCCTGCCCCAAGGAGGATCTATTTCGAAGTCAAACCAGTCCAACCGCTACATGGTACACCTGGTGAAAATGTTTTTGTGTCGATCACCGAACGAAGTGACATTGCCCTCTCGGAAGGTGACATGGGCCTTTCTCAAACAGCAGTTCGAAGTGCTCAAATCTGTATCGTTTCGCGGAGGAAGCCCTAGCCGTGACGAAGCTTGGCTGGATCAATTGTGACCGTTTCGCCCCTGGAGCAGGGAGTGGTTGCATTCAATGTCTCCTCCTCCACTGAACAGGAAGGCAGCTACGAGCGCTGTTTCCTCGCCTTCAAAGACATCAACTCTGTATTGGAAGGATCAAAGACGAGCCAACGAAACTGGCAGTTCTCCAGAGTGCCAGCAGGGAAGGAGGCTACGGTCGTGATCCTAGGTCGGGACCCCCAAAAGGGGACATTCTTGGGCACCATGGACATCGTCGCCAAGTCGGGCAGCATCGGCAAGGTGGAAATGCAGGCTGCAAGCGAAGAGCAGATTCAATCCATTTTGAAGACGATTTGAAGGGTTGAACGAAGTCAAAACGCCTCTTTTGGATGGATGATCCGCAGCGTTACCCGAAGGTATTCGTCCATCAGGAAGCTTTCTTCTGAAAAACCTCTCCACGATCATGCAAAACGCCCCCCAATTCCATTGGATCCCCCGCCTTGTCGGTGTTGGTCTCTGCCTGTTGCTTCATGGACAACTGACCGCCCAAGGCAGCCGCCTCGGAGGTGGTGAAGATGCTGGCGACGCACCGCTCAATTATACCATTCCCGCCCTGAAGCAAGCGAGTATCGTGGTTGAACCCACAGATACGCAGCTCCTCACAGGCCCGGGAGGCACCACGGCAATGGTCATCGGGAAGCATTTCCAGTTCCAGGACGGAACCCCCGTAACGGGTCCGATCGATTTCAAAATGACGGAATACCAGAGCAAGGCCGAGATGCTGCTCTCAGGATTGCCGACCGTATCCGATGGGCAAATGCTGGCCTCCGGCGGCGTGGTCCATCTGGAAGCGACCTCGGAGGGGAAGCCTTTGGAACTGATCCCTGGCAAAACAGTCCCCATCCGTTTCAAAGTCCAGGACCCCGCGATGCAATTGTTTTCAGGTGTCCGTGATTCCAATCAGCTGATGAATTGGAAGCCGATGCCCCCTGCGCCGCCTGTGAACCAAGACTTTCGCCCCATGAACTTCATCGTTGGCGGCGGCAAGAGCTCCCCTGGCTACGACTTGCGATTCAGCTATACCAATGCATCCCTGCTCAAGCAAATCACCCCCTTCCTGGAACGCGGAACTGCCAACGACTTCGAGCAGCGGTTCACACTGACCCGGACATTCGTGTCCCAATACATCTTGGAGGAACTCAAGCGCAACTATCCCTGCGTCGGCGACTTGCGGCACGAGGTCCGGGTGGTCCACGACAAGAAAGGAGTCCCGACCACCGTCATGATCAATGGCGAAGGCAATCCTTGTCTGGAAAATGCCATTCCGGAAATCGTGAGCCGCATTCGCTGGACCACAGTGGATAAATACAGGCTTGCTGTGATCCCGCTCCAAGGCCGAATCGAACCCGAACACCCCAATGCCAATGGTGAATTTGTCTCCCTCGCCGAAAATCCTGCGGCACCGCTGGATGAGGCGACCCGCAAAGCCTTCCGCGCATTGCACGAGGAGCGGCTCAATGTGGCAAAGACGGCGAAGAACACGGAGTTTCTCTACCAATCGGTGGGCATCACCTCGCTGGGTTGGGTGAATTGGGACAAGTTCCTGCCCAACAGCGGCTCGGCCATGGCAGTCTCCGCCGATGATTGCCCCACGGGCACCACGATTTACCTTTCCATGGAGGGCGACCTCTCCCTCATGGCTGGCCTCCCCTTCAATGGAAGTACCAACTTCGGAGGAGTCGCTGACAATCAGCCCGCCAAGTTGATCGCTCTGTGTACCATCTGTGGCCCGACGCCCATGGTAGCCATTCAATCGATCCGCACTGGCGACAAGGTGAAGTTCAAGGAACCGCTTGTTCCAGTATCCGAACAGGCCCTCCGCCAAAAACTCGAGACCCTGTAACCAAAAGGGATTCATCCCATTATCCCTGTGTAAAAGCCAATGCACTCCCTGCCTCAATCTTGTATTCTCCAGTGAAAAAATTTAATTTCACTGACTACAATTTCCAAGGCTCAAATCACGTTGAAACTCAAGCCTGTCCCCGTGGCAGCGCCTTTCCTGATTCTTCGTTCACATTATTCGCCATCGCTCATGAAAACAGCGTTTTCCTTGTCAATGAAGGGTTTTCGGTCAACCACAGCCATGTTGGCCTTCTTGTTCATGGCCATTGCCGTATGGGCGCAGCCGCCCGGCTCCCAGGCCGCAGGAGGGTCCGATGACGGCCAAAAGCAGGAGGAGCACCAAAATGAATGCCTCCGCCTCTTGGAAAAAACACGCGCCCCCGAGACGCACCACTTCCAGCAGCCTCACCGCCCGCTCGTCATGATCGGCGAGGAAGGCACCGAAATCCTGATCCCCGCTGACGCATTTGTCCATGAGGATGGCAGCCCTGTCGTGGGTGAGGTCGAAATCCGCCTCACCGAGGTCGCCAACAAGCAGGAGCTCCTCCTGAGCAACCTCCCCACCCAAAGCAACGGCCGCATGCTCGTCTCCGGCGGCGTGATCCACGTCGAGGCACTCGCCGATGGCAAGAAGGTCAAGCTTGCTCCGGGCAAATCCATGCTCGTGAACTTCCCCGGTGGCTACATCGCCGACATGCAGCTCTTCAAGGGCAACTATGATGCTGCCGGAACCATGAACTGGGTCCCCATGTCCGAAACTGCTGGCAGCGGCAACCGCCCCATGGCCAAGGTCGATGTCGCCAAGGACCTGGCCATGCCCCTCTTCCTCGAATACGGCAAGGTCAACCCCAATACCTTCCAATTTGCCGATGGCAACCACAGCGTGGTCGGCTACATGAACGCCATGATGCAGAGCGGTTACAAGTGCGTGGGCAATGACCGGATTTATCTGGAAATGAAAACCGATGAGGCCGGCCGCGTCACGAGTGCCAAGACCCTCACGGGCAAGAACCCCTGCTACCGCCTCGCCATCGAGGAGACCGCGCAGACCCTGCAGTTTGACTTGAGCCTGCTAACCTCTCCCCGCGACCGCCTCTACGTGGACGTGGGCGTGAACATCAGCCCGACCGGCGCCGAAGGCGAAAACATGTTTGCCTCATTGGCTGGCAACGAAGACGCCTTCAACAATCCGCAGATCAAGGCTGCCATGGAAGAGTACATGGAAAAGGAGAAGGCCCAAAACTTCGCCAAGAATGCATTTGCGGTGACCGACCTCGGCTGGATCAACTGCGACCGCTTCTACAATGAGCCCGGCGAACGCGCCAATGTCATGGCAACTGTCACCAACAAAGAGCTGGAAGGCAAGGTCAAGGCCTACATCGTGTTCGAGAAGATGAACGCGGTGATCGAAGGCACCATGGGTGGCAACGGCGTTTATACCTTCAGCAACATCCCCACGGGCATGAAGGCCACGGTCGTCGCCATCGGTTACAGCCGCAATGAAGGCGCATTCCTAAGCCAAACCGACGTCACCACCCAAAAAGGCAACGTCGCCAATATCAACATGAACAAGATCTCCGAAACCGAGCTGCGAGCTGCGATGGCGAGCCTCTGAGACAGGGTCTTATACAATGATGAGCAGCGCCCATCTCCGTACGGAGATGGGCGCTGCGTTTTGGGGTAGCATGGTGTTTTACCACCAAGGCAACGACCCGTTGCGACTCATCCCAGCGACGTCATCCTGAGGGTCGGCACGGCCCGAAGGATCTAGCCGACGCAGCTGGAATAGGAGAACTGCCAGCGCTACCCATCAGCATTGTGGCTACAGCGCGTGCTAGATTCTTCTGCCGATGCTCGGCATCAGAATGACGTGGGCGACAGAATGACTTTGGCTATTGGATAATGCTCAGACCTGACAGGTGAACACGAACGCGGGCGGGATGTTGAGCGGGACGTAGCTCATCTTCACGCGCTTGAATTTCATCTTGAGGAGCTTGACCACGATGGTGGAGTAGAGGTACTGCATATAGACCCCATTGTGGGACATGAGGCGGCGGGACTCGTCGAGGATCTTTTCCTTGAGTTCCGGGGGGAAGATGGTCAGCGGTAGGGATGAAATGATGTAGTCCACGTGTGTGATGCCCGCCTCTTGCAGGTACTTGCCCATGAATTCGGCGGAGTCGGCGATCACGTGGACACGGGGATCGTTGAATTGCAGGAAGTCCCGGACAAACTCCTCGTTCATCTCGAAGAGGAATAGCTGGGTATCAGGTCCCATCTCCTTGAGGATTTCGCGGGTGATGACACCGTCTCCGGGGCCGAGTTCCACGATGCAGCGCGCCTTGTTGAAGTCGATCGCCGAGATCATCTTCTTGCAGAGGAAAATCGAACTGGGCATCACGGAGCCGTTCTTGTTTCCCTTCTTGAAGAGGGCCCTGAAAAATGATGTCTTCTTCCTGAGCATAGGTTTACGGGAAATCGTGGGTCGTCCTAGGCGGGTTTGGCCTCGGCAATGGCGCGGTTGAGGAATACATTGAGCGGATACATGGCCCGGTAGCCATCGAGCAACTTGTCCACCAATCCGGCTGAGGTCAGGTCCTTGTCGGTCAAGGGGTGGCTTGCCACAAAACTCTTGAACTTGAGCAGGTCAATGGCGGGGTGATCCTTGGCGTAACCCTTGGGCACAGTGCGCAGTGCTTCGCCGTCGAGTTGCTTGTACCACTTGGTGAATGCCGGGGCCGTGATGATTTCCCGGAGCCCTTCGTGGTCATAGTCCACCGCCTCGCGGATGGATTGAAGGACATTTGCCGGTGGCATATAGCTACCACCCGCGAGGAAGGATTTGTTGCCTGGCTCCACGTGGAGGTAATAGCCCGCGTTCATGGTATTCTTGCCGCCGCTCGCCATCCATGCTCCCATATTGGTTTTGTAGGGGCTCTTGTCCTTGGCGAAGCGCACGTCGCGGAAGATGCGGAAGAGGGCCCCCTTGGCCTCAAGGCCAGCCATCGCCGGATCAATGTCCGCCAATCCCAGAAGCACCTTGTTCACGAGGGCTTCCACATCCTTCTTGGCGGCTTCGTATTGCTTGCGATTCTCCTCGAACCATTCCCGGTTGTTGTTTTCCCGGAGTCCAGCGAGGAAATCCAGCGTTTTTTGCTGCAGCATAAGCGATGACTTTTTCTTCCAGAAACAAATTTAGGAATTTTCTATGGCGGGCTGCGTTACCAGTTGCCTGAATTTTCCATGTGGGTTTCGGGGAATCCTCGCTACTTCCATGCAGTTAGAGTTTCGTCAATGCTCGCGATACCTCCCTAACCCCGGCAATCCGCTTTTGTGGAAGCCAGGAAGGGATTTGTCGCAAAACTGGAAAGAAATCGAGCTGTCTCGCCGCCCCAATGGGCCCAGTCAGCACCCGATTCCGATCAAGACAGGGGCGGACTAGCAGGTTCGCCCCTTTTTATTTTGCCCCTACTCGGGCCTCATTTCCAGTCCATTGAATCAGGACAGCTTTCGATCCTGCGTTACCCCTGCGCGGTTATTTCCATCGCCACCCCAAGCAAGCCCCCTACATTTGCCATGGTTGATTTCTCATACTACCTATACTAAGTGTAATTCGTTCTTTGCATTCTTTTTTGTTAAATCCAAGTTTCAAGAAAACAGACATTTGAGCACTGACGCGTGAGTCTCCAACCTCGCGCCAGAAGTTAAGAGGCTTAATCCCGACCCAACAAGATTCATCCTCTGACGGTTCAAAGATCTACGTTTGTTGATTGATCGCAGGGCGGCCTTCAAGTTGAAGACCGCCCTGTTTTTTTATGCCAGTGCAAATAGAGAGCATGTCCTGCCCGTGCACTAGGTGCACCCTGTAAAACCCAGAAGCTGCGAGTATATCATTTCCCGAACCAGGACGCGATCACATCGGAGGCGGGCTTGTTTTGTGGGGTGAAGTCGGAGTTTCCGGTGCCGCCTGCGGAGTTGTGGCGGGTGTACCACTGCCAGAAGAAGACGCCTGCGAACCAGGGCTGATGCCAGAAGCTTTCAAAAAATGCCTTGTAGGCGTTTTCCTGCGCTTCGAGGTTCACATAAGCATCGTGCGGAAGGTTTTCGCGGAGCCATTGTTCCCAGCAGCATTGGTCGATGCTCCGGTAGCCGAACTCGGTGAAGAGGATGGGCTTCTGATAGAACTTGTGGAGCTGCACCATCTTGCGCACGGGGTCGAGCCAGGCGGTCTTGAGCTCGCTCACGGTGGGCAGGTTCGCGGGTGATAGCGGGAAATAGGCGTCCACGCCGATGTAATCCACCTTGTCCCAGATGCCAACGGTGAGGAAATCGTCCCAATTCGCCGCATAGGTGAGCTTGCCAGTGTAGGACTTGCGGACCTCGTCGATCAATGTCCGGAAAAATTTCACCCGCTTCTTCACAGCCAGCTTAAGCTCGGTGCCAAGGCAGATCATTTCGACTTTCTCCTCATTGGCGACCTTGACGATGTCGAAGATGTATTTCCGGAAATTGCCTTCCCAAACCTTCCAGTCCGCCTCTGTCTTCAGGTCAAACTCCCCGATCCAGATGCCGTGGCTCCAGATCATGGGCTTCAGCATGACACTGAGCCCCTCCTGCTTGGCGTGTTTGATGATTTCCTTGGCCCCATCGAGGCGCTCGCCCCACCACTGCCGGTCCATGTTGTAGTAGATGTCCGGCTGTCCCTCGCGGCAAAATGCGTAGGGCATCACGGCCACCCAGTTCGCATTCACCTGCTTGACGGGGGTGACCCAACTCGCATCGACCTCGCGCGGCGGGCTCACCACACTCACGCCCCCGATCTTGGCGGCCTGAGCAGCGGGAATGCATGCGGCCAGGCAAAGGCCCATCACCACCCACCAACGAAGCATTTTCAGATGACCACGAATTTCCATCGTTTCAAAAATAGGCCGAATCCGCATTCCTGACAAACAAGAACGCCTCGGGCATGCTACCCAAGGCGTTCAAATTCGGTGCCAAAAGCGATCAGCGGGTACCGATATAGGCGTCGAGCTCCTCGATCGAGCTTTCGAATTCGAAGGCGTCGTTCACCTGGTAGTAGTTGTTTTTCTCCCAGCAGTAGTCGTAGGCGTACTTGGCGTATTCCAGCTTGCTCGCCTCGAAGGTGAAGAGCTGCATGATGTCGCGGACCTGGGCAGCGCTGAGGCAGTTCTTGCTCGTGATCTGCTTGGCGAGGGTCATCTTGCTGTCTTCGAAGCTCTTGCTCTTGATGGAAGCCTTGGCGCGATCGAAGTCGGAGCCCATCATCTGAGTGCAAGGAGCGACGGCAACAGGCTGTGCAACCACAACAGGCTGGGTCACGACGGTGCCGCCGGAGGTGCCGCCCGTGGTGGTGGTGGTCGTGGTGGTGGTCGTGGTGGTGGTGCCGGAGGTCACAGTCCCGCCAGTGGTCGTGGGCATGCCAGAGCCAGACACGCTGATGTTCAAGCCGAAGCCGTCAGTGGTCACGTTCATGTTCACGTTTTCACCGGTGCCCGTGTTCATGTTGGTGTTCATGCCAGTGCTGGAGCCGGTGGTGGTCGTGGTGGTGGTCTGCTCGGTCACCGTGGTGGTGCTGCCGACCGTGCCCACATTGGTGCCGACAGTGCCCACATTGGTGCCGACGGTGCCTCCCGTGGGAGCGACCGTGGTGGTGGTGGCGATGACGGGTGCGCCCCAGACCACGACTTGCTGCTGCGGTGCGGGAGGAGCTGCTTGGGCGATGGGCACGCTGCTGCGAACTGCGAGTTTGTAGCCGCCCTTCTTGTCCAAACGGATGGCATATACGGCCTCTTCACCCAGGCTGATGTAGAGGTTCTTGTTCATTTCGCCGAGGCTCTTGTTTTCGAAAATGATCTTGAGACCATACTGCGGCTGGTTCAGGTCGGTGACCTTCAGGTTGGTCACGGGATCATTGTTCATGCGCTCCCCATTCATGATGGCGTAGAAGCGCTCGCCGTTCTCTGTGTACAAGATCACGTTGCCCTTCTGAGCAGTGGCGGTCAGGGCCAAGGTCAGGAGCATCATCGCGGAGAGAAGAATCTTTTTCATATCTCAGTGTTTTTTCAATTGGTGTAGGATAACGTTTCGTCCTCCAAATCCAAATCGTGTGCCAATGTCGGCATTTCTGGGGACAATCCATGGGCAATTCGACCTATACACGTCCTTTACAAGCATGTGTATGCCGATCATTTTCAACGCATTGAGGATTTTGCCACCTTACAACTTTCTTTCCGCCTGCCGCTTTTTCGCCGCGTGCCAATCCGATTCTTCGTCGATGTCCTGTACCACAGGGAGGGTATGGAGGGACCATCCGAGGGCTTCGATGGCGGCTTTTGTCTGTGAAAATACCCGGTCGGTGCTCCAATCTATGCCAGAAAATACGCTCGGCTCCACCCGCCTCATGCCGATGAGGTAGTAGCCGCCGTCGTCCGCCTGGCCCAGGACAGCGTCGTGGTGCTCCAACATGCGGAGCGCCCGCGAGAGGTGTTGCACCTGCAAGTCCAGGAAGTCGCTCCCGACCAATGCCACCTTTTTGTAGCCGGCGTCCAGCATGGTTTGGATTGCTGATGCCATGCGGTGCCCGAGGTCGCCGGGGCTTTGGAGGTACTTCTCAAATGTCGGCCGCTGCCATTCGTCCTCCTCGTCGATGAAGTCGGTGTAGAAGACCGCGCGGTGTGCATCGACATCGGCCGCGACTTTCCGGACGTGAGCGACCATCTCCAAGTAGGCTGCGAGGGCGGCCTCGTCTCCCATGGTGCGGGCGAGCCGGGTCTTGACCTTGCCGAGGACAGGATTTTTGGTGAAGATGATCAGGGCGCGGTCTTGCGCTTGCTCCAATGGGATCATCTCAGGGGCGTTCTCCGCCGCAGCTTTGAGCCAGTCCGTGCCGATGCCGCACATTTTCTAGGTGATAGGGGATAGTGGACAGTGGAGGCATGCCGCTTGGCGATGCCTTTTGGGGCAAGTTACGAGTCGGCCCCGATTCTCAGGGCATGCGGATGGAACATTTGCCGCTCGCGGATGGGGATAAAGTGGTCAGGCATCGAGCCGTCCGTCACTTCGAGGCTGCCTTCGGCAGCCGAGAAGTCTCTGGGTGATGTGACATACAGGATGGCCAGCAAAGTGGGCTACTGACTCCTGAGACTTCTCCTTCGTCGAAGTGACAAGGCGGCGCTGGCTCCCCGACTGGGCTGGGACCCCGCAAGCGAGGGCGCAGCAGGCGAAGTGACAAGGGCAGCCTTTGCCAATCCGGCGGCATTGTCCCATCTTTACGAAACGGGGTCCAGCGACTCCGGTTCACCACCCAAAGCGAAAATTCCATGCGAAAACTGATTGCCGCGATCAACATGACCCTCGACGGGTTTTGCAACCACGAGGCGGGGATTGCCGATGAGGCCATCCATGAACACTACAATGACCTGCTCCGCGAGGCGGGACTCTTGCTCTATGGCCGCACGACCTATCAGCTGATGGAGGATTTCTGGCCGACGGTGGTGGCAAATCCCACTGGCGTTTCCGCCATGGATGACTTCGCGGTGCTCATGGATGACATTCCCAAGATTGTCTATTCGCGGACATTGAAAGAGGTGACGTGGCATAGCGCAACCTTGAAGAATGAACTCCGCCATGAAGATATCCTCGCCCTCAAGCAGCAGCCGGGCAAGCCCATCTTCGCTGGCAGCCCCAGCATGATCGTGGCCCTCACCAACATGGGGCTGATCGACGAATACCAAATCAACATCATGCCCATCATCCTCGGGAGCGGCCTCACGCTGCTCAAGGACATTCAGCACCGCGTGGACTTGGAACTCGTGCGGACGAAGACCTTCTCCAATGGCTGCGTGATCCTGCACCATGAGGTGAGGGGGCCGCGGGAATAGTGGGGTTGAGCTCATTTCCTTAACTTCCAATCTCTCCCAATCGAAGCCGGATCTACAATGAAATCCATGAGTAGCCTCTTTCAAGTCCTTTTGGCCGTGCTGATTGCCACTAGCGGCGTTTCCTGCCGCAGGAGCACCGAGGTCAGCACCATCCCCGAACTCGAGGCTGAGCTGGAACGCGAGGTTTCAAAAAAGCACCTCACCTCCATCTCCTACTGCGTGGTCAATGGCGACGAGGTGCTGTACAGCAATGCGCAGGGTCTTGCGGACGAGGACAACAATCGAGCGTCGACGGACTCTACCCGGTACCTGATCGCGTCCATTTCCAAGACCATCACGGCGGTGGCGCTCATGCAGTTGGTCGATCAAAACCTGATCGCATTGGACGATGATGTGAATGCGCAACTGCCATTTTCCTTGCGGAATCCCGACTTCCCGAATGACCCGATCACCTACCGGATGCTACTGAGCCATACCTCCAGCATTTCGGACAATCACCAAAACACCCTGGACTTGTACTGCTATGGCTCGGATTGCACGATGAGCTTGGAGGATTATTTCGACAATGTGTTCGTCAGCGGCGGCGCCTATTTTTCCTCGGACAATTTCTCCGGCGAGCAACCCGGTGCGAAGGAGGATTACAGCAATCTGGGATTTGCCCTGCTCGGCTACCTCGTGGAGCGGATAGCGCAGGTGCCATTCGACCAGTATTGTGAGGACCACATTTTCACGCCGCTGGGCATGCGCCATACGGAGTGGCGGCTGGCGAATACCGACCTGTCGCAGCTTGCCATCCCCTACTCCAATGACATCCCCGACCCCAACAATCCGCACTACACCTTTCCCGACTACCCGAATGGCGGACTGCGCACCACGGTCCTGGACATGTCGCGTTTCCTGCGGGCGGTGATGCGCGACGGCACCTTTGGCGGGCAGACGATCCTCACTCCCGCAAGCATGGCTGAGATGAAGAAATTGCAGTTTGGCAGTTCAGAGCAATGCCTTGGCTTCTACTTCAACACCCTCGATGGCCGCGACCTGCTCGGACATAGCGGCGGCGAGATGGGCGTCACCACGGAGATGTTCTACGATCCCAGCACCAACATCGGCGCGATCGTCTTCAACAACGACGACGACGCGAACCTGGACCGGGTGATGTCCTTGCTGCTGAGTTATGGGGAAAATCAGTGATGGATTGAGTCGCTAAAATCCTGATCATCAAGACTAGGCTTCCTCAACAAGGAAGTCACTCACATTCCGAGTCACCACATCAAAGCCAATCCCAAGGAGAATGACCTTCTTGCCCCTTCCCATGTATGCCTGGTGGTAGTCCTTGCTCTTGATCTGCGCCATCGCGGCGGCTGCATCTCCAAGTTTGAACTCCACGATATAGATGTGCCCGTTGGCAGAAATCACAGCATCGATGCGTCCGTCATGCGTAAAGACCTCCGCTTGGATGTCGTGCCCTAGCAGACGAAGCACGAGGTAAAACATGGAATGGTAATACTTCTCGTAATTCTCGATACCGGAATTCGCATCGGGCTGAATGGGATACCCGATCCCCGCAAACAATGCGCGGATGGTAGCCACGAATTCCACTGCCTCACCCTTTTTCAAGTGGGTGTCGAGCTTGCGGATCAGGCTGTCCGTGTTTTCCATGGTTTTCTCGGCAAACTCTGCCAACAGATGGAAGGAAAACGCATTTGCAACCTCATGATTGGGGAAATCAAGGGTTACGGACTGCTCGCGATCATTGAATTTCTTGATTGTGAGGTAACCAGTCTGAAACAATAGCGACTTGATTTCAATATTTGGCAGTTCGAACTGGTTGAATGCCCGCAAGGAAACCTCGCGATTCTCTAGGTCGAAAACACTATGCTTACCCGTCCGGATCAGGCTCATCAGGAAGGTGGGCGTTCCTGTTGCAAACCAATAGTCCTGGAACCGTCGCTTGCTCAACAGGTTGAGGATGGAAAACGGGTTGTACATGAATGATTCCCCGTCCCACGAATACCCATTGTACCATGCCTTCATCTCGGCCAGCATTTCTAGACGCGATACATTCAGCTTGGTTTGCAGTGTGTCGAGGTAAGTCGGAAAATTGTCCTCGATTTCTTGCTGGGTATAGCCCAACATCGCCGCGTATTCATCATCCAAACTGATGTCATTGAGATTGTTCAAGTCGGAGAATATGGACACCTGGCTGAACTTGGACACCCCTGTGAGCATGAAAAGGGCGATGTGGGCATCGTTCCCCTTGATCACACTGTAGAAGTTCTTCATGATGGCACGGTTCTCCTGGACCCGCTCCATGTCATCCATGAAATTGATGATGGGCTTGTCGTATTCGTCAACGAGGATGGCGACTTTACGATGCGTGCCGAGTTGCTCGATGAGCCTGCGAAACTTGTAGCTGTAGTCCCCCTCCATGGGTGCAAGACCATGCTGGGCCGCGAGGGTGTCCATCTCCCTGTTGAGCGACTCCGCAAATGGCGTGTCCCGGCTCACGATCTCACTGAAGTCCAGGCTGATCACTGGGCGCGGCTCCCAATCGATCTTGTCATGGATCCAAAGCCCCTTGAACAGGTCCTGGTTTCCATCAAAGATCTCCTTGAGCGTACTGATGAAGAGCGACTTGCCAAATCGGCGGGGGCGCGAGATGAAGTAATACTTACCAGTGGTGATCAACCTGTGGTAGTACTTGGTCTTGTCAACGTAGATATAGTTTCCCAGAACCAAGTCCGAAAAATCCTGAATCCCGATTGGTAGTCCTCTTTCAGCCTTCACGAAGTAAAGATAGAGGTTTTGGCAGACAAGCCCCCAAGTCCACCATGGACAGCCCGTTCCAAAATTCCCTAATTTCCCTCCATGGAAACCCTGAAATCCAAGTCCAATGAGGTCTATCGCCGACGCATCGACAGGGTGATCGACCATGTGAATGCCAACCTGGACAAGACATTCACGCTGGAGGAGCTGGCTTCCGTCGCGGCGTTTTCACCCTACCACTTCCACCGCATCTTCATGGCGATCACTGGGGAGTCGGTGAACTTCTTTACGAACAGGGTGCGGCTGGAGAAAAGCGCCCGGCTGCTCAAATTTTCCAAGTCGTCCATCGCGAATGTGGCCATGGAATGCGGCTTTTCCTCACCCTCCACGCTCTCGCGGGCATTCAAGCAGTATTTCGACGTATCCCCTAGTGCCTACCGCAGGTCCCCGCAGATTGAAAATAGCAAGATTCGCAAAGAGCTCGTCCCCCTCGAGGAATACCTTTGTCCCATGAGCGATGAAGAAATGATAGCCGCATTTCCGGTCGAGATCAGGCAGCTCCCGCAGCGGCGCGTCGCTTATATCCGTGTGGTGGACTCCTACCGCGAGGGGGTGGTCATCGCGGCATTTGACAAGCTGGTGAACTGGGCAAAGGAGGCTGGGGTCTATGAATCTGGGACATTCTTCGGGATGTCGCTGGACGATCCCAAGGTCACACCGAAGGAGAAATACCGCTACGAAGCCTGCGTGACGATTCCCGACAAGTTCAAGGTGGCTGCTGGCGCGCCAGTCGAGACCATGTCCCTGCCCGCTTGCAAGTATGCCGTCGTGACCGCCAACGGGGAATTCAACTGGGTGGCCACGGCGATTTACTACCTGTTCAACAACTGGTTGCTGAACAGCGCCTGGGAACCTGCCCACGCCCACGGAATGGAAGTCTTCCTGGACAAGGCCGACATCTGCAACTGGGAACACTTCAACCTGGACCTCTGCCTTCCTGTTCAATCACTCAATATCCACTGAAATGAAATACTTCGGCATTTTCCTCCTCGGCATCCTGTTGATGGTCGGCTGCTCTGCAACCAAGGGCGGCGAATCACCCAAGACCGCTCCCGGCCCGCACCCCAAGACCGCCAATGCCACCGACATGAAACTGGGCGCATTTTCCATGAGCCTGAGCGTGAAGGACCTCGCGACCTCCAAGGCATTCTATGAAAACCTCGGCTTCACCGTCAAGGGCGGCCGCATGGAGGACAATTACCTCGTCATGAAAAACGGAAACGCCCTCATCGGCCTGTTCCAAGGTATGTTTGAGGGCAACATCATCACCTTCAACCCCGGCTGGGACGAAAACGGAAACAACGCCGACCCCTTCACGGACATCCGCGACATCCAAAAGCACATGAAGGCCAAGGGCATCCAACTCGACATGGAGGCCGACGAAAACACCAAGGGACCCGCAAGCGTCATGCTCAAGGACCCGGATGGAAATGTGATACTGATGGATCAGTTCCGCTGATCGGCGACACATCGATGCAGTACTCTTGGAGCGGGATGGCATTCTTCATAACTTGTAGTTTACCATAGTGTAGTCTGCATTCAATGAGAACACCTATTCTCGCCCTGCTTGTCTTTTGCTTTTCCGCTCTTTCCGCTTTTTCACAACTCTCCCTGACCTGGGGCCAGGCCTACGATTTCAATGTCGGGGACCTGTTCATGTACAACGGCACCAGCCCCGGCTATCCGCCCACCGTTCACACATATACCGTCACCGGGAAGTCCTTCAGCCCCTTGCAGGACACTGTCCATTACACTTACTACCGCACGAGCTACACCTTCCCCGCCTGCTGGAATTGCCCGGGCATCTATGACACCCTGATCAGTGGACAATGGATCGTGCCCAATCTGGACGACACGATCGGGGCCGATCTCGGGGTGAGTCCACAGTATTCCACCTTTGGGTGCATCGATACCACAGGCTTCACAGGCTCCTGGGTTGATTCGGTGTACCTCGATTCCAACCTCTGCAATCGGCTTTCCATCGACATCCAAACGGAGTCCAACATCTATCTGGATGACTCCTGCCTGATCGAGTTTGAGCCGATCTTCGAGGCGACGAGGTATGCGGCGGGTCTGGGTTGGACCCACAGCTATTACAATGCCGCTTCGCAAGGTTGCGGTTCCAGCTGCATCTACTCCAGCAGCATGATCTTCTACATCAAGGGGACAGACTCCTGCGGATTGCGGTTCATGGTGCCCATCCCGGTCGGGACGGAGGATCGCCTGTCACTGACCGGGATGTCCCTCAGTCCAAATCCATTTTCCAGTCAAGCCAGGATCAGTTTCACGGAATCCATGGATCACGCCACCGCCACCCTGACCAATGTCCTCGGCGAGACCCTCTGGACGCAAGCATTCAATGGAAAGGAACTGAACGTGGACGGCGCAGACCTGCCGAGCGGGGCATATTTCTTGCGGGTGGAGTCGGGCGGCAAGGCTGGCGTGGTGAAGCTGCTGCGGGAGTAGGAGCGAGACAAGTGCACCCAATACCCCTCCAACTGACACAAGATGCGACCGATTGAAAAACCCGATTTGCCTGCACTGAAAGAGGTGATCGAGTCCAATGAACTTTTCCCATCTGAATTGCTGGACGGGATGATAGAGCCCTACTTTGCGGCAACGGACTCCACGGACATCTGGCTGACGCTGGAGGTGGATCAGCGCCCGGTGCTCGTGGCCTATTGTGCGCCGGAGCGGATGACTCAGGGCACTTACAACCTGTACCTGATCGCAGTACACAAGGATCATCAGGGACAGGGTCTCGGAGCCAGGGCCATGGCCTACATCGAGGAAATGCTCCGGCAGCTCGGAAACCGGATCCTCATCGTCGAAACATCGGGACTCCCGGATTTTGAGCTGACAAGGAGGTTCTACCAGAAGATCGGCTACACGCAGGAGGCTGTGATCCGGGAATTTTACCAGGCCGGAGAGGACAAGGTGGTGTTTTGGAAAAAGCTGACCTAGGATAGGCCGCTGAGGCGAGTCCTCCTTGGGGGCACTGACATCAAGGTTGCTGCGATACCCAACATGACTCTCAGTTTTTGTTTTTGGAAGGATAACTCTGGGACAGGGGGGCATTGTTTTGAAATGGGGGAGAATGCCGGCCCAATTGCCTTGCACCGGGATTGTCGGGAATAGCATTCGTTATTTCTCCTTCGATTGGGAAGGGATGACTACCTTGGCAACACGAGCAATTGCCTGCTTCATCGAAAGTAACTTCGCTTGGACATGAAATTTGACATCAACGATCTCCCCGGCGGCCCTTTCGAGAGCTTGGAGGACCTGAACAAGGCGCTTGCCGCCCATTTCGAGACCGTCAACAACCGCCCCATCGCAGATTTCCATGGATTGAGCCCATCGCAGATGCACAACCTGCTGCGAAAGACCTTCGAGCCGGAATCGCCAATCCGCATGAAGGAGGTCACAGCAGAGCAAGCCGAGCGGTCGCCGTTTTACCGATTGGTGGTGGACCTACTCACGACAGCGCAGACGGCAGGCGGGTTCAAGGCGACAGCCAAGGGCAACCTGCCCACTACGGTCTGCAAGGAGCTGTACGCCAAGCGGCATATCCTGCTTGAGATGATCGAGATCGGAATCGTGAAGCCCTACAAGGAGGACGATTACCAGAGCATCAATGCCGCGCATGTGGTCTGCAAGCAAATCGGACTGCTCCGCAAGTTCAAAGGCAAGATCCTCCTCACCAAGAAGGGCGAGAAGCTCCTGCAACCCACCAACCGTCCAGAGCTCTTCCGGGAACTCTTGGTGGGCTATTGCCTGTCCTTCAATTGGGGCTACCTCGATGGCGTGCAGGTAGATGGGCTGACGCAGTGGGAGCTGGGCTTCTTGTTATTTCTCCTGATCAAGTACGGGAACGAGGAACGGAAGGCAACCTACTATGCAGAGCAATGCCTGCTCGCATTTCCCATCATGAAGGAGCGCTTGGTGAGCCCCTACCATAGCCCCCTCGAAGAACTCTCACATGCCACAGAGATCCGGTTTTTCGGCCACTTCGCCTGTTGGTTTGGATTGGCGGAGGACACATTGGTAGAGAAAAAGAGCTACCTGGACCGCAGCATTTACCGCAAGACGGCCTTGCTGGATGGGTTGTTTGAGGTGAGGGGGTGAGCGGGCAACCATGGAACATATACACTGATCGTTGCCTTTTGTAACTTTTTGCAAGGCTAAAAGATGTCAAATTGAATCATTATATCAGAACCTACTTCTGGATAACACTGCCAGGCGATTGTTGGCCTTTAGTTTTTGGAAGGTGCTTATTACTTTTGCTAACCCTAGAAGTGCATTGGCAGCAATAAACCCCTATTACGTTATGCTAAGTATCAATTCCAAAATCTCAGATCCGGAAAATCTATATTGGATTCATGGCTGTATCGAAGAGAATCGCACATTAACCATGCAAAGCTTGGAACAAGCACCAATGAACGATGCAGAAACCATCAAGGAGCTAGAGGACCAAATTGCACGCTTCTCAAACCAAATGACTCAAATTGAAAACGACATTGAGGGTAAGCGAACACAATCGTTCAACTTCTCACGAGAAGAGATTTATTCAAGACTATGGGCAGTTTGACAAGGTTATTTGCTATTGAGTTTCACAAATTTTCTGCCGCGGCACAGAAATATGGGCGAACAATTTGTAGCCTGACTCATGTATGGAATGCGCGAACGAAAATCGCTGCAAAGGCACAATTGCAATGCCTACAATTCGCCGGACAAAGGGACTTGTTAAAGTTGACGTTTCAAACTCCGACAACTTTCAACGTGATCAAGTAAAAGAACTGAGTGGAAACTGGCATCCCTTGTGATGACATCTATTCTATACAAACTATCAACCTGCCGGATTGGAATGCCTATACCCATTCAGACAAGAAGAAATCCCTAACACACTCAAGTTACAAATTTTCGAGGCAGATGATGACTTGCGGGGCATTTATTGGACATTCCTATGCACAAAGGTAAATCAGGGTTGCATAATGATCGAAAGTGAATGAGATCGACTCTGCGGCTATGGTCTCTATTTCTCGCCAGAGAGTAGAGAATACCAAAAACTACGTCCCCGGATTTTCAGTAGCGATGGAACCATAAAGCCAGAGGTTAGGTTCTATGAACTTGAAGCAAAGGACTCAAAAAGGACAAAAGAGGAAGAAGAAGAGTATATTATTCTACTGCGGAAGCGGGTTGCTACGCGCATGCAGGCTCTTGAGAAGGGAGATTGCCTCAACTGGAATAAATTCACTGGATAAATTCAAGGCTGCTCATCCAGAAATCTACGAAGGCCACATTTATTCTGCTGCGGCTTTCTTTGAAGAAGAGGAGGTATTAGTTTATCCGCATTCAACGATACCGGATTTATCTAGACTTTGAACGCTACTTGCACATTTTTTTAAGACGCTGCTCAGAATTGCAACCATCTGGACACTTTCAGAAAAAAAAACACTCTTTCAGTATGAGATGGACGACATTCTTCGAGTTTTAAGGAATGTCATGAAGAAAATTATGCAAAAATCCAAGAATGCCTGTCCCGAGGAGAAGCCTTCCGTTGGTATGGGAAAGGTCCTTCTATTACAATGGAAACTACTACCGGCTACGTATCAGGAGATGGTCGCGTCGACAGCTTTTACCCCTTCCGGTGAAGAAATGAAACCCTGCTCTCGAAACTTGCCTTCTCGAAAAGATGGGACACTGGAGGCAGGCTAGCCCCCTCAACGTAAGATTGGCAGCGCCACACTCGATACATTTGTGAATATCCCTGTGGGATCGGACAAAAAGATGACTGGCGAAAATCCTCGTCTTGTCCAGCAGAGTGTATTTGAGTTTTGGTGGATCCTAACGCGGACATACCTCCCAAGACCCTTCGTTTGACCAATGCGTTTCCTATGGCAGAGGAAGTGGATATCGTATGAATCGAGGATGCGTTTCTTTATGAATCGGATGGAACATCCCAATTGATCGAGCCGGTCAGGGAGTCCGGGGCCGCGCATCGCAGGTAGTGTTTCACAAAGTATGTCAAAGACTTCCTTATCGCTCATTAGGAAATTGGTCCGTGGGCAGGGACACGCGACGAGGTTTAGGACCGAATGATAATACCTCATACACGTGCAAACTCAAGGAGGGGATGAAAGCTTGGCGACCAACAACTACTCACCGTACAACCTAGAAGTCTAGGCTTCAAAGAAAAGGCCGACCCAAGGCCGACCTTTCTCATTGGTGATGGAAAATAGATCAACCAGGCATCGATCCTACTCCCAGTGCCTTGGCCCTTGCGCCGAGATCGTCACCGTTGTCTTCGGGTATTGCTCCTCCAGGGTCTGACCAGTGCTCTTCTTGCGCGGCGCTTTCGTATAGCCCTTCAAGTCTGGCTGCCGCTCTGCCTGGCGATCTTGAGTCCCCCTGTAGTAATCAAGGCTCATCGTCATCGCATCGTGCTTCGCCACGAAGAGTGCATTGTCGATCATCTCCACCAAGCTCATCAGCTTGATCTGCATGGAGGTGAGGTTTTCATCGTGGCAAGGCGGGTGTAATAATCCGGCAGATCGTGTCATGCTGGCATCACCCTGGGGTGCGCCTGACAAGTTTCATCAATGTCTCGAATGAACTGCAACTGTGGGTCACCCACCTTGATGCAGGACTTCTTGTCCTTCTTAGTCACATTCGGAAACACGGGCAACGCTCCCTCTGCGCTACTCACGAGGTTGGCGATTGCATTCACATATGTGTGATGTTTACCGGGCTGTTTAGCCATGCTTTTTTTAACATTGAATTAAAAAAATTAAATTGTTCTTATGCGTGCTTTTTGCTTGCACGAGCCACCCCCTTGGTGACTGAGACAAATCTACGGTGGACATTTGCGAATTGATTCAGTTGCAAAAGCCGTTTCGAGGTCAATTGAACGAACGGGTACGCTGGAAGGACGAAGTGGCACTCTGGCTGGACGAACTGGCAGAAATATTTTTCTCCAATTCCAAAATTGTGGACGATTTTTGACGCTAGTCGATCTGATTGATAGACAGTAGTTTTCAAAAATGGACACTGAAGGCCGCAAGTCCTGCCTCCGTTCCGTTATGCAACCATAAAATGATGGGCGATTCAATAGCAAATGCCTGATTTGCAAGAGTCTATGCAGATCGTCCCGTCCCAAAGTCACTGCCCCACGCAGCTGAATCCGGGCCATTTGGAGGCGACGACTCCACTCTACGTTGACGCGGTCTGCATGATAGGTTGCCCATGTCACCCCCACAGCAAGCCGAGGTCATCCCCTCATGGAGAAAGCGTCACCCCCTCTTGAAGACAAGTTCATCCCCTCGCGGTGACCAAGTCAACCCGTCGCCATGCCTTCGTCTACCCATCACCAAGCACATGTCAACCGCTTGCCAAGACGGGGTACTTCCCCTGATGGAGACGACGTCACCCCCGCACCATGACGCTGTCACCCCTTGATGGAGACGGTGTCACCTCGCGTGAAGACAACGGCAACCTGACATGGAGAAGTTGTCACCCCCAAGGCAAGACTTTGTCACCCTCGAAGGAAGACATTGGCACCACCAAGGGAAGACATCGTCACCCCTTCATGAAGACAACGTTGACCCCCTACATTTGCTGGAATCGCCATTTGTCTATCTTTGGGGTAGAAACGCCTCTTTTTTGTAAGTCAAAATGTATCAGCAGAGTGGACGTTCACGCCATTTAGCGGCAGGGTATTTTGCAGCGGAAATCGGCATGTGGATTGGCGGCGGGCAATCTCAATTTATCCCTACAAACCATGTTGGATGACCATCGCGTCAAGGCAATCGTTTCCTACTTCCCTGCTCGATTCAGGATTGACAAGCCGAGCCATCGGGCACTTCAATCCAAATAGCATGGGTAAGAAGTGACTGCCAACCCATACAAGGCTTGAGCAGTTGAGCTCTGAACCTTGATCTTGTAGTGCCTCCTTTCCCCCATATTCCGCTCAGAATTCCCTATCTTGGCAGTAGGCTTCACTTTCCTTCCACTCTACACCCATTCATGTCTATGAAGAGGTTACTGTCAGTCATCGTGTTCCTCCTACTCCTCACCGCCATGGCATCCGGTCAAGGCAATGGAAACGGCGGAGGAAATAACAACAATGGCAATGCCTACGGTCAAGGCGGCGGCAACACGAACTGGTCCAATGCAAACTGGCCGGGATGGCTGCAAAACTGGCTCCAAAACGGCGGACAGATCCCACAACCCCTAGCCTTGGCAGCGATATGGAAGGCCCGAGATTGGGGCTGGACAACCTTCCGGATGACTTATGGGCAGATGGTCGCGAAGTACGCGCAAGGGCAGCTCACCGTCACTTATGTGAGCACTGCTCCGCCGACGTTGACGTTTGCATTGACGTATGGGGGATCAGGAATCATCGTGATCATCGATGATTTCTAAGCGCGATTCTAGCCAACCACGTTTTGATAGGCGAGTAAATCAAGGATCGCTCAAAACCAGGCGTCTTCTCGAATTCTCGAACGGAGTCACATAGGCTCTCATACTGCTCAAGCATCGCGATTGGATAATTACGGTTTACATGTTTGCTCAGAAAGCCCAAGAGTCTCAACGCGGGTAGCGTTGATGGCATACTCTTCTCCATAATCCGCTTGTAGTTCTTAGAAAAGGTTCTCATCTCATCGCCTGCACCTTCTTCGAAAAGCAGTATCAGGTGCGCAACCATGAATTGAACCCGGTAAATCAATGGCGGACGTTGATCCGCAAACCGATAGAGATGGTCGAACAGTTCCCTTGCCTCCGCAACTTTCCCTCCCGCAATCTTGTAGTAGAGAATAAACAACATCATCGATAGCTTCTCATTTCCTTCAGGAAGGGCATGGAGCTGCAATTGATGCTTCTCGTAAAGTACATGCGCCTTTGTTGCTATGGATTCATCATCAATGTCAAAGGATAGGAAGCACAGAGTGTTCAGGTACTTTGACATGTAAATCTGGAAGTGTTCCGCCTTTTCAGGTTGTATTTCCTCGAAGTGGCTGATGACCCGCCGAATCCCGTCCCTATCGCTCAGTTGATCATAGTAGTTGGCGAGTCGCCGCAACAAACTTGCATGATCTCTGGGCGAAAGCAACCCTCCTGAGCGATGCAGCCGATGAATCTTGTTTGCAATGTCACAAGCCTCCGTGATGTGATCACTCAAGAACAGAAAAAACTCATCGATCAACAGCTTGTCCACGGTCAGCCGCGCTGGGTAGCCTGACACATCCAGCTGGTAAAAATCACTACCCAAGTAAGCAGCAACCCGGTCCCGATCGATCAAACCCGTCGCATAGAATCCCTGCCGCACCGCCTCCAAATATTCTCGACGGTAGTAGGACAACTGTGGCGCGAGCAAGAGATTTGCATTGGCCTGCTCCACTTCCGCAGCGATGCGGGAAAGGCAACGATCCAGCGCAAACCCTTTGAGATAGGCTCTCGCAACACACTCCTCAAATGCCAGCAACCTCAGTATGCGCTCTAGGTACCCACGCTTGGCGGCATGGGCCTTGGCCGCCTGAATCGCTTCCATCATTTCCTTGGGATGGACCATGGGTTCTGAATCCAGCGACCGCTCCCATGCCATGAACAACTGATGCATCCCCGAGCGCAACTCTGCCAGGCATTGCCGCAGCCGCCTGAGTGCGTCCTTGCGCAAGCTCGGCAAGTGGTACCTGCCCATGTCAGCCTGCTCGGCATCGGGATTATAAGGCAGCCTACCGCGGTGCCATAGATACAGTTCTGCATAAGCCGGAACATAACCCTCGCGGGTCACCATCTCGATCACGTCCGCGAACTCCCCGTCCCCTAGGGCATTCACTTGCTCACTGAGCGTAGGGGTAGGCTTTCGCTCCCCTGGATTTCGCTTACGGGTGGACATACTTGAACGATCGATCCGATTCTCCCTGCTGGAGATTACCAATATAGGGTTAAGTCCCACTGCAACCAAACAGCGAACGACATTGAATGGCCAGTTTGCATGAAATCATTGGGTGGCTCACAATTCCCTCGAAGCGGCCCATGTCTGGAAAAACGGGTGGTGATTGAATGTCTTACTTGGCATCATAAAGTAGGAAAAAGTGAGAGAGACTCGAAGGTGACTTTGACAAGATAGGCAGCGGGAACACAGTGGAGGGAAGTGAAGCCCATTACCAGCCAAGGTGACCCGCTGCCTTGAAAAAAGAGATTCCGGACCCGTATCGACTCAGGCCCGGAACCATAAACTACTCCAAGGGGGAACGGATCGCGGCCCTTTACCCTGTATGGAGCGGGCTCATTGACGTAAAATTAGACATCTTTATGGTACATCCAAGACACCCGCCAATGTGCGGTGCCGCCATTGATTGGCTCATTGCGAGACGGTCATGCTAGGGCGTACAGATTGGTTGGTTGTCAGGTGGTGGCGAGGGGTGACTGCATTCTCCCTGAAGTGTCCGTCGTGGGCGGAACCCGAGTTCAACTATCCCGACTTGTTGATTGAACCCCGGTCACCTCCGCTGCCACCCACCGCCGATGATGGGAATTGTATCTCCTTTTTATCCAAGCCCCGACCGGGGCGCGTTTACTCACGGAAGCCTGTCTCCAAGGTGTTCGTGAACCTTACGGTTTCTCTGTTGATTGCGTAAGGGGGCCGTCGCTCGGCGGCCCCCGGTATTATCCTCTACTGTGCTGATACCCTGCAACGCTATGAAGAAAGATCCTAGTTCAGAACATGTTGACAAGACAGAAATTGAGTCCCTGCTCACTGCCATGGAGCAGGAGGTGGCCCTGCGCCTTGGCATCAGGCGGGTGCGTGACACCTTGCCGGGAAGGACACGATTGTGGATCGTCCTGACAATAAAATCCCAGCATTCCGCTCAGTATCAGACCGAATAAGGCTCGCCTTTCATATCAATTTGAACTGATTGTTCAATTTTATATCTTATAGCCATGTATGTTGAATAGAATCGGTGTAGTTGGCCTAATCACAATTTTGTTGACCAAGTGCTTGATCGCCCAGGTGCAGTATGCGACACTGGACATCCTGCAACATCCCGGCAGTCCCAACATCTGGGCGACCCCTGTTCGAGGTGCCGCTGGCGGAGGCGGCCTTCTTTCAACAACCGGGCATCGCGGAACGGCTCCGGCAAGAGGACATGATGACCGTGTTCCAGACGCGGACGGGAGCGCAGGGCATCACCCACAGGCATTATCAGCAATACCATGCAGGCTTGAGGTCGAGGGCGGCATCATGATCACCCATGCACAGGACAATGAACTCCTCCGCGCCAATGGCATGGTCGCAACCCCGCCGACATTTGATGTGCCGTCTGTGAGTGCCGAGGAAGCGCTGCTCACAGTACAAGCAAGGCTGGGACTGCTTGGCCCTGTGGTGGATGGACAGGTTTGGGAGCTTAATGCCAATGAGCTGGTGTACGCGCCCCGTACTTGGGACACACAAGGCGCGCCGCTGGAATTCCGGCTCTGTTGGCGGCTGGGGGTGCTACGGTTCGAGCGGTACATGAGCACCGTCGCCTATGTGGACGCCTACACGGGTGAAATCCTGCGCTGGGAACCTGGCGGCATGGTGTGCAGCGCGGGCAACGCCCTCACCCTCTACAACGGCTGGCAAGGCATCACGACCCGATGGTACAATTTCCTCACCAACCATTATGGAGCTGGGGACGAGTGCCGGAGAGCGCATCCATACCCGCATCGACAACCATGTGGGAAATTTCGACAAGCTTTGACAAGCACTCACAATGCGACGATGTCGAGGACGGCGACAACATTTGGACCGCACCTGAGGACCAAGCCGCAACAAGCCTGCACTGGGCGGCGGAGATGTACTGGGATTATCTGGATGTGAAGCTGGGGAGGAATGGAGTGGATGGGGCTAGCGGCGTGGTGAAGTTGGTTTACCATCCGACGGTGATGCGGGTGTATGCCCCAATCAGTGGGAACAGCGGTAACGGCGATACAGTTGCCCCATTCAATGCAAAGTGGGAATACAGGTACAGTGAGGCGCACTTTGGTCGAGGAGATGGAATATCTCCTTGGGTATCTCTGGACATCGTCGCCCATGAGCTGACGCATGGGTTGGATCGCCTCAGGCTTTCCAACAAGACTGACTGGCGGGAACGAATCCAAGGCAATTAACGAGTCCTTTGCGGATACCTTGCAACCTGTTGCGAGTGGTATGCAATGCCTATCCATGATCCCAACAGGTTGCCCGACTTCACCATCGGAGAGGACGTTGCAAATGGACCAATACGCTCCATGTCAAGTCCTTGGAACTTTAACATGCCATGGGCCTGGCATGGCACATTCTGGTGGATCCCCCCAAATGATGAGCCGCATCACAACAGCAGTGTGCAGACCTACTGGTTTTACCTACTTGCATTTGGCTCAGCTGGCAACCCAGCAGAACCCGGTACAAGTGTATGTGGCATCGGGATGGATGCCGCTGCTCTAATCGCCTACAAGACCATTACCAGCTATTTTGCCGCAGGTGCAACACATTTCGATGCACGTGACGCCACAGTGGCTGCCGCAGAAGAGGTATTCGGAATCGGATCGAATGAGGCCGAGCAGTGTTCGAACGCTTGGGCAGCTGTAGGCGTGGGCAATGGTGCCAACTTTTGCAATCCAGTCAGCATTGGTGATGGATCAATCAACACCTTCCCCGTGCTTGAAGTCTTTCCCAATCCTGCAAGTGCCGAATTCAACGTTCGACTGACGGTGAAAGACAGGTATATCGAAGCGGAACTCTCGCTCTGGAACAGTATTGGCATAAAAGTCCTTGACATCCCGACAATTCGCAGAATTCCGTCCGGTCCGCACAGTGGGTAGATTCCCAAGGGCTCCCGACAGGGCGCTACTTCCTTCAACTTTCGACGAAAGATCGCCACATTTGTACAAGTATTGCAATCACCCATTAAGGCATTGAATATGAAGCGCTGTCACTTCCTCGTGATCCTCTTAGCTGTCAGCTTGCTTGCAGGCGCTCATTCATCGGTCGCTCAAAAAGCCGCCAAACCCGAACACCGCTTTGCGCTACGGCTCAATCTCCTAGGAATCCTGAGCCTGAGTGAGCGCCTGGAACTGGAATACGCCATCTCTAGGCGAATCGGAGTCTTCGTCGGAAGCGGCTTTGGCAAGGAACCCGTGACGGATCCTTTCGGGTTCTACCTCTACCGTGCGCGGTTTTCCAATCCCCTTTGCAGCACCTTTGGAGGGAGCGTCTATGCAGGTGTCAGAGTCGGAATCCCCATTTGGAAGTTTGTTGGCTTGTCGGTGAAAGGTCTGGTCATCGGCAGTCACTTCAAGATGCAAAGTGATGTCCCGGGATGGGATCAGTGCAACCCAGGGCTCAGTTGGCCCCCATTGGTTGACCCGTACTATCGGAACTCAGTATCTTTCCCGGCATGTGCCGCTTATGCACAGACATTAGGCAAGCACTTTTTCATCGAGCCGCTTGTGGGTATCGGCCCCTTGTTCACCTCACTGGGAGGCAAGCGCAAGCCAGATTACTGGACCTACACGACTGGTGCGCAGCTGAATATGGGAGTGCGGTTTTGAATTCGAGGCCTCAGGTGTGTAGCGATTCAACGAAATCTTTGACCAGACTAGCTGATACAGGCACTTTTGGTTCACCACGAGATCAGTTTTCAAGTAAAGCAAGGGGGATCCAGTTAGGGGGAAATGAGGATTAGGATCCAATCTGGCGAGCTAATGAAGTGAACGTGGTGACGGCTGCAATACGGTATATCTCCAACTGGGGAGGCAATAAAATCCTGCCCCAAGTTTTCGCGATAAGCAGGAGCCCCTGTTCGACTTTCTTTTGAAACAGCATCTCTACCTGAAAACAGATTCCCTCTTCTAATTGCCCGTTAGCAAATTTCAAAATGAACGAAATTTTGTCACTAGGATCAAAACAGTTGGTGCCTGAATGGATCAGCCGATTACCCTAAGATGAAGAATATGGCTAGGTTTGGGAGTATCGCCAGAAGGCCTCCACAAACTTTGCCATATTTGGATAAGACTTGGCCGCAGGTGCCACATCGGGAACCAGAAACATTGCTTAAAACCTTGGAATGCTGCACATTACTGCCAAACCCACATCTATCACGGAACTAGCCTAGGCCTAGGAACTCTCACCGGGGCCACCTCATTCTCGAAAGTTCAAGATGCTTCAGAAAAGTATACTGTCAAATCTAATCAATATGATTTCAACGCTATGGTTGCGCTGAATAACGGTGTACTGAGGAATGCCGTGGCTTCAAGATCTATCTCCTTAAGTTGTCTTTGGCAGTTTAGCTTCATATATTGGTAAAAAATAAAAGCAACATGAGGATACGCCTGCATAGGTTGGAGCACCAAGTTTCGCCACTAGATAAACCAGATAAGCTCTGGGTTGTAAAACAATTTAACCAAGATAGAAGATATTGGTGTCGTGAGCAGGAAACTGGCAAACGCCAATGGTTTGCCGAGGATGACCTTCGACCAAATCTTAACCCGGAAGACTTCTTGAAGAATTGATCTATTTCAGCAACTGGCTTTTGAATAACCAACCAATATTAATTACTTACAAGGATATCTTACATGTTAGGCTGGGTCATATTGATAGTGGTTGCCTATGTTTTGTATCGTTTCTTTCGGGAATATTCGAAAGACTCGGAGGACCTTTCTCATGAAACACTTCATAAAAAATTCTCTGTTATCGTTCATACAATTAATGAAGCGGCTTTTGATGGGAATGGCAAAATCACAACACTTGATAAGCGCAATTTCAATTTGTATCGTGAAGGCGAAAATCAAATCATTGATTTTCTCTATGGTACTGGGCACCTCACCATCACATGGAAATACAAGTACTTTCAGAAGGAAGTGGTTCATTCTAAGCAGTTCCCTAATTGCAGAAATCTGAGCAATTTTGAACAGCAGCGGATAGCGAACATCATGATTCGGGAAATGGCCGAAGTGATTCAAGGCCACAAGAAAGTTGTTATTGAGGGTGCTAGTTTAAGACCAAAGAGTTGGATTGAATTAGAAATGCTCCGAGATTTACTTAGGGATCGGATTATTAAGAATACCATTGCTGCCGTAGAAGGAAATCCGAACCAAACGGAGGAAATTGAAGACACAGCTGCTGTTGTAAATGCGATAATTGCCGCCTCAAACGATTGTCGCAGATGCTTCTTTCGGATCAATTGGGATGGGGATTGACCGAAGAAGAGGCAAACGCGTTGATCGACCAAGTCACGAAATCCGTCATTGACCTTGCTCTAAAAGATTGAAAATCCCCCTTCACCACTCCCCTCGCCCCCGGGTCAGCCACTGACCCCTAATCCGCATTGTAGGTATGAACGCGGTCCGTGGGTTGTCCATGCGCGTCCACCACTTCATGTCCTTCATTGACCCACTCGAAGATGCCGCCGTAGAGGTTCCATACTTTGGAGAAGCCTTGGGCCAACAGCTGCTCGCCGATGCGCTCGTTGCGGTAGCCGACGGAGCAATAGACCACAACGGAGCGGGCTTTGTCGAGTTCCCTGACGGCCTTGGGCCGAACACGGCGTAGTCCACGAAGATGGCGCCGGGCAGGTGACTGACTTCGTACTCGACTTCGCCCGCGTGTCCAGGATGATCGGGGGTACGCGGTTGTGGAGCCGGTCGCGAGCGCCTCGGGGTCATTCCAGGCACGCTTCCTTGAGCAAGGTCTTGAGCTTGGCATCAAATGCGGGCGCCATGCCCTGCCCATGGCCGCTGAAGGCCATCCCAAGGAGCAAGAATCCGATCATAAGACAGTGTTTCATGTGCGGGCACCCATATCAATGGATATTGCCCAAAGATACGATACTGCACCGAGGACGGACAACTACTTCTGTTACGCAACCATTTCCGTCAGATGACGTTAGTGAGCCAGAGGATCAACCGAATCAGGAACAGTCCCACAGTGACTGCAATGCTTATCTCAACCCTGCGCCGTGCTCGGCAATGGTCAGCCCCTTTCTCCGCCATGCCCGAGTCGCGCTTCACGATCTTGTTCAGGGCCCTCAGTTTTGGAGTCACTGCGGGGCTTGTCTGAATCTTCATCATGTCTGTGAAGAGGGTGAAGGTCCACAATTTGCCTTCCTCGGTGGTCGCGACCTTGGAGATGAGCCGTCCCAACGCCAAAGCGACCTCGTCCCGGAGCTGCTGTTGGGAGGGCGGCAGGGAGTTCAAGGCACCCAACATGGCCAACTGATGGAAATGAATGCTCTCCTTGCTCAATTTGGAAACGTCCGCATTGCTCGCCACCTCAATCCTGGCACGAAGACCTTCGAAAAATGCTGTCCCGGATGCGACTGCGCTGCTTTCATGCTTGCTCTCCAAGGCCGCCGTCGCCCTCCCCAAGATGACCACCTCGGACCACTTTTCTGCTGTGATGGCCGACTCCATCTGCACATTCAACCGATCTGCCAGCCACCGCGAGGCAAACTCAAAAAACTCCGGCCCCTTCTCCTTGCATTTGTTGATGAGCAAGGTCGGGTTTGCATTTGGCTGCCCTTCGAGATAGGGAATCAGCCCGGGGATGGAGCGCATCTCCCAGAAATGCCGCCTTGCGTTGGGGTCCTGCATGGCGCCGATCAGGGTCTTGGCATCCGCAACAGGCAGACTCCGTCCGTTCACGGTCAATGCGCCATCTGTATTCGACAGCTGATCTGCCAGTTTCCCCTCCGCCTCGGTCAGCATCGCGGCATCCGCGGCATTGGGGTCGGTCACATTGAGTTGCAACAATTGAAATGGGTCGATGAATTGCATGTGAAAATCATTTGGTTATCACTGCAATATCAACGTCTTGCATGTATTTGCCAAATCAATCCATTCCCCAGTCCCGCCGCACCGCCGCGATGCAGTCTCGGATCATGGCCAATGCCGACTCGATGGTATGCAGGTGGGTCCGGAAGGACAAGCAGGCGAGCCGCAGGTAAAATGTCCCATTGATCTTGGTGGAGCTGAGGAAGACCCGGCCGTCCTCGTGGATGCGGCGCATGAGCTGCTCGTTGAAGGCATCAGCGTCGCCATGCTCGGGGACGTAGCGGTAGATCACCACGCTCAGGTCGGGATAGGGGCCGCGCTCCATGTGGGGGATTTGGGCGAGTTCTTCCCAGAAATGCCGGGCTAGCCACAACTTCTCCGCAATACAAGCACGAAAGGGGGCGAGGCCATGCACCTTCATCGGCAACCACATCCGCAGCCCGCGGAAATGCCGGGTCAGCTCAGGACTCAGGTCGGCGGGGCTGCTTTCGTCGGTATAGCTGAGGGCGTCTTGAAGGTATTTGGCTGTATAATAATGTGAGGCCGCGAGCCGCTGACCGTCCCGGACGAGTGCCGCGCCTGTGCCGTAGGGCAAGAACAGTCCCTTGTGCGGATCCATCACGATGCTGTCGCTCCGTTCCAGACCCTTGATGACGCGACGGCCCTCTTCTGTCAGAATGAAAAATCCCCCATAAGCCGCGTCCACATGCAGCCACATCCGGTACTCCTCGGCCACGTCGGCGATCAGGTCCGTGGGATCGACCGCGCCCGTGTCGGTAGTGCCCGTGCTCGCCACGACCAAAAACGGCCGCAGCCCTGCATCCCTGTCCGCCCTGACCAATGCCCGAAGTTGATCCACGTCCATGCGGTAGTTGTGGTCCATCTGGACATAGCGAATCTGCGCCTCGGCGAGTCCGGCGATGCGGATGGCCTTGGTCACACAGTGGTGGACCTGCTCGGTCAGGTAGATCACACTCCGCTCCACCTCGGTGCTGCGGATGCCCCTGGCGTCCCGCGCGGTCACGATGCAGGCGAGGTTGGCGAGGGAGCCGCCGCTGAGCAAGGTGCCCGCCGCAGTGGAGGGATAGCCGATGCAGTCCGTCATCCAGCGCACGAGCATGTTTTCCATGCGGACCGCGCCGGGATTGGCGAAGAAGACCCCCGCGTACCTGTTGGTGACGTCCGCGAGCATGTCGCCAAGGGCGCTCAGGTAGAGACCGCCGCCGGGGATGTAGCCAAGGTGTCCGCCGCTAGCTGGGTTCAGGCCAGGGATGTCCACGTTGTGATGGAGGAGCTGCAGTGCTTCGTCCATGCTCAAGCCGTCCTCGCTGATGGGGGAATCGAGCAGGGCGGCGCCTTGGTCTTCGGTCTTCTGGAAGGTGGGCAGGCTGTCCATCGATTCGAGGAATGCCTCCGCATGGGCCACAGCGGCATTGCGGAACTCCTCCCGGGCGCAGGAATCGGGGTCGAGGATGCGGGCTTGGGCCTCTAGGGCGCGGATTTGATCGAGCATGGGCAAAGGTAACATTTGAGTACAGGGATTGCAGATACAATGAATCCTGCCGAAATTTCGTACTATCCCTAACCACCCAAGAATGTGGTGGCTTGCATCATTCATACCCAGATTCACATGCTGCTTCTGAAAACCTTGTTGTTGTTGTCGATCGGAATCCACGGAATGGGCACCGGTCTCGACCAACCCAGATGCGCCTCATCGGGCATCACGGTTTGGCCGGGCTCTGGAACGACCATCTTGCCCAACCAGCAATTCATGGTGGAGGGGTATAGTCAAGATCAAGAGATCGCGGAAAGGATGTGCTCAACCTACAAGGCTTACCTGAAATCGGAGACAGAAACGGTGAGTTTGGAATTGGTGGAGGTTTGCCTCGGGCAATTCAGGCTCAGCCAAGCGGTTCTCAAGCCTACCCGCCCGCTGCGGGAGGGGGTTGAATACAAATTGGTAGTGGAGGGACTCAGAACGGGGCAGTCGATCGAGCACTACGATTACGAAACTGGCAAATACCTCCCTAGGACATGGACGGTCAGTGGAGCTGCCGACGAGCTTGCCCCTATTTGGATCGGTGCGCCCAAGGAGCTTGGCAAGCACTACGACATGTATGGTTGTGGGCCAGGCTTGGGGGTGGAGTTCGGGGTGTCCTGTACGGAAATGAAGGACCTCCGCGTGAAAACGCAAATCCGACCGATTGGAGGCGAAACTTGGACCAGCTATTACCTAGTGGCTCCAGAGGGCAAAATCGACATCGGGCATGGGATGTGCTCTGGCGAATTCACCTTGCATGAAGGGAAAACTTTCGAGGCGAAGTTCTCCTTGGTGGATCCGGCTGGCAATGTCACCCCCTGGAGCAAGGGGGACATCAGGTTTGACCGCCCCGGCGAAATGGATCATTAGGCCCAAGACATGCCCTGCATCCCTCGGCAAGGCAACAAACAAACTGGACGCATCCACAGGGCTTGCTTTGAAGGATTCCGTCGTTGGCGGGACGCAATGCCGTATTTTCTTCCACTCCAATCCATCTGTTTCGGTTCGGCGATATCTTTACAGGGAGAAAACAGCTTCCCATGAATTCCTTTTTGCGCCTCTGTTGCTTGTCATTGGTCTTGAGCATGCCGATTTGGTCCACAGCCCAGCCCTTCAAGCACAAGTACTACGACCCCAGCGTCAATGTCAACGACCTGATCCGCGAGGCGGACGCTTGGTTCCGGGAAAACGGGACGGGCCGTGGCAAGGGCTGGAAGACCTACCAGCGCTGGAAGTACGAATACGAGCGGCGGTATTTCCCCACAGGGGACCGGAGCGCATTTGACCCGATGATGGCAGCCAAGGAGTTCGAGACCTTCAAGAAAAATGCTGCGACTGCCAAGGTCGCGGGCGGCGGCAATGGGCACTGGACTTTCATGGGGCCCCATGATGTCGTCAACATCTTACCACCTAGCTGGGCGGCTGGACTGGGGCGCATCGAGGCGGTATGGGCTGGAGCTGCAACGCCCGACACGGTCTATACCGGTTCGCGAAGCGGCGGATTCTGGAAGTCGGTGGATGGGGGAACAACTTGGCGTAGCACCACGCAGGACCAGCCGGCCCTCGGGGTGATCGACATCGAGGTGCATCCCGACAGGCACAATGAAGTCTGGATCGTGACCCGACATGCGGCTGGCTACTCCTTGGGATTGCTGCGTAGCATGGACTACGGCGAGACCTGGGCCACTACAGGACTCACGCTCGGGCCGGGCACCGCAGCGTCGGAAATGCTCATGGCCACTGCGGACACCTTTTATGTCGCCACGACCGTCGGCATCCAACGCAGCACGGACGGCGGCAATACCTGGGCGCTCTGCTACAATGGCAACATCGCCTCATTGACCCGACACCCGCAAAACAGCCAGATCCTGTACGCCATGGACTTTGCGGCGCTCAGCACGATCAGGCGCTCCACGGACGGTGGCCAAAACTGGACGAGCCAATCCACCAATGGCAACTCCTCCTATCCCTTCCTCGCCACCTCCCTGCCGAGCCGAATTCTGTCTGGCTGGGTTCGAGTTCCGGCATTTTCAAAAGCACCGACACGGGCCTGAACTGGACCCAAATCTCGGCCGACCCCACCAACTCGGGCGTGATGTACCTCGGCGTCTCCGCCACCACCCCCAACGACATCTACGCGGGCAGCCTCTCGCATTACAAGACCACGGACGGCGGCGCGACTTGGAACATGTTCGCGGACTGGACCAACTTCTTCGGGTCGAACTACATGCACGCTGACATGCGGGTATTCCGTACCTGGGGCAATCGCATCTATGCGGGGACGGATGGCTTCCTGAGCTACAGCAGCGACAATGGGCAAACCTGGTCCATCATCGGACAAGGGGTGAGCGTGCGGGAGTTTTACCGCATCGGCTGCTCGGCGATGGACGCGGGCACTGTGGTGGGCGGCTCGCAGGACAATGGCACCTCCGTGATGCGTGAGGGCGCCTGGCACGAGTGGATCGGCGCGGACGGGATGCAGGCCCACGTGGATTACAACAATCCCGGAATCTGGTTTGGCACCATCCAATTCGGCAATCTCCAGCGCACACTCACCGCCGGACAGGATGCAGCTGACGTGTCCGCAGGGACCAATGGCGCCTGGATCACCCCCTCGGTGATTGACCCGAACAATGAGAACACCCTCTTCATCGCCTATGACGACGTTTACAAAAGCGTGGACAATGGCGACCACTGGCAGCAGCTCGTGAATTTCAACAGCGGCAACTTCGACGAGATCGCGATTTCACCCAGCGACTCCAACTACCTCTACATCAGCCAAGGCTCCGCGATCCGCCGCAGCACCAACAATGGCGCGAACTGGACCTTCGTGAATGCCGGCCTCCCCAGCCAATTCATCAACCGGATCGCTGTCCACCCCGATGACCCGCAGCACGTGGTCGTCTGCCTGAGCGGCTTCAGCAGCGGCAACAAGGTCTTCGCCTCCACCAACGGCGGCAGCAACTGGACCAACCTCAGCGGCAACCTCCCGAATCTGCCTGCCAACGCATTGGCTTGGGTGGAAGGCAGCCCTGCGAAGATGATCCTCGGCATGGACGTGGGCGTCTATTACGCGGATGCGGGCAGCAATGCCTGGACGCTGTATGCCGACAGCCTGCCTGCGCTCGTGGTCAATGACCTGGAGGTGCTGAATGGTGCGGGCTTGATCCGGGCGGGAACCTGGGGCCGTGGATTGTGGGAGGCGCCTATCCCTGGACGTGTCGGCATGCCACAGATCCTCCAAGTGATCGCCGACCCTGCCGCGACGGTGACTCGGCCCAAACCCGCCGACAGCGTGGAGGTCACCGCCATCATCGTGAACGCAGGTGGCATCCAAAGTGCAAATCTCCGCTGGGGCACCTCCCCTGCCACCCAACCCAGCTTGCTTTCCATGGCGCACATTGCCGGGGACAGCTTCCGCGCCACGATTCCTGCTCAACCGGGCGGGACGCGGGTCTATTATCGGATCACGGCATTTGCCCCGAATGGAGACAGCGTCCGGACCGAGCGGCTCATGTACCGCGTCAAGCCCGCCATCCTCTGCGCGGCATCCGGCGCTCAAGGCACCACGTTCGATTTCATCGACACCGTGGCCGTCGCTTCATTGAACAATGCCTCTGGCCAGGATTACTACGGCGACTTCCGGAACCTCTTCACGGACATGTACCGCGACAGCAGCTACACGATCATGACCTCGCTGAATTACCATTTTCCGCTGGACACGATGTATGTCTGGATCGACTGGAACCACGACGGCGAGGTCCTGCAGCCCGGTGAGCAGATCATCATGAGCGACTTTGATGGCGGGCACAACAGCTATGGGTCATTCACCGTGCCGCATGTGCCAAGTGTCCCGGACACGGTGACCATGCGCGTCCGTTGCATCTACGGGGCAAATGCGACAGCCGATCCCTGTGGGGACATTTTCGGCGAGGTGGAGGATTACAGCATTGTTTTGCGTGACCCTGTGCTGATCGGGATGGAGGATGTGGCTGAGACGGAATTGACATTGGCACCTAACCCGGCGCGGCAAAATGTCACCGTCCGCTGGCGCAGCAACGTGGAGGAGGCCACGGTGTCCATCATGGACATGCAAGGCCGCCGGATTCTGACCTCCTCGATGCGCAATGGCATGACCACATTTGACCTGGACCGCGTCGCGGGCGGATTTTACCTGGTTGAGCTGCGGACGCCGACCTTGGTGAAGCGGGCGCGGCTTGTGGTTGGGAAATAGACGAATGCCGGAACTGGTAGGTCATTCCTTCTTCGGCTGGACTTGGTTCGCGCGTCGGCCTGCTGCGGCCTCGGACACCACGATGGCGATGCGCTGCGCGCGGGTCTCGGGACGCTTGGCGCTCGCCACCCAGTAGTTCAGCAACTTCCGGGCGCTGTGGGAGAATGCTTGGAAATTGGCTAGGGCGGCTGGCTCGGCTTCCATTGCGGCTTGCAAATCATCGGGCATCAGCCCCTCCTCGATGTCGTCTATGCTGCTCCAGCTGCCATTTTCCTTCGCCAAATCCACCACCCGCATCCCTGCCGCCGTCATTTTCCCCTCGGCGATCAATCGTTCAATCTTGGCCTTGTTGATTTTGCTCCAGATGCTCTTCGGCTTTCGCGGGCAGTAGTATTGATAGCGGCTTTGGGCATCGCGCTTGACGGTTTTGCTGTCGATCCACCCAAAGCAAAGGGCCTCGTCCACCGCATCTGACCAAGCGATGCTGGGCATGTCGCTGGATTTGAGGTACATGATGAGCCAAACCTTGCTCTCGCGGTCGTGGTTGGCAGCAAGCCAAGCCCGCCATGCCTCCTGACTCGGGGCATAGAAGGCCGGGATTCCGTCCTTGATTTCTTCAGTGTTCATCGGTGCAACGTTGGTGGAGCAAAGTTAGGAGGTGAAAAGGTTGGTGCTGCTTACCCGCAGCAATTACAATCCCCTACCAATCCACTAGAATTTAATTTATTCACCTCCTCGAATAATCCGATGTCTCGCATTAGATTTGCGGCTTCAGTATTTGAAACACTAAAAATCAAGAGAATATGTCACTGAGACTTGGAGACATCGCACCGAATTTCACGGCTGAGACGACCGAGGGTACCATCGATTTCCACCAATGGCTGGGCGATGGCTGGGGCGTCCTTTTCTCCCACCCTGCCGACTATACCCCTGTCTGCACGACGGAGCTGGGCATGGTCGCCAAGCTCAAGGCCGAGTTCGAGAAGCGCAACGTGAAGGTGATCGCCCTGAGCGTGGATCCGCTCAATGACCACTTCGGCTGGATCAAGGACATCAACGAGACCCAAAACACCTCCGTGAACTTCCCGATCATCGCGGACGGCGACCGGAAAGTCTCGACCCTCTATGACATGATCCACCCGAATGCCAATGCGACCTTCACCGTTCGCTCCGTGTTCGTGATCGGCCCCGACAAGACGGTGAAGCTGATGCTCACCTATCCCGCTAGCACGGGCCGCAATTTCCACGAGCTGCTCCGCGTGATCGACAGCCTGCAACTCACTGCCTACCACAAGGTCGCCACCCCCGCAAACTGGCAAGATGGCGAGCCCTGCGTGATCACCCCTGCGGTGAGCAACGCCGACGCCGACAAACTCTTCCCCAAAGGCTATGAAGTGATCCGCCCCTACCTGCGCCTCACCCCGCAGCCCAACAAGTGATTTGACTTGGATTGAACATATCTGCGGCGGCCAATCTTTGGTCGCCGCTTTTTATTACCTCCTTTTTCCACCCCAAAAGACCTGAATACCCAAACAAAACTCATTCAACGGGCCATTGACCTTCACATTTTTTACATTTATTTTTAAGGCAAATCAATCATTTACTATGAAGAAAATCTTGTTTTTGATGGTCTGCCTATTGGGGTTGGCCATCACCATGAATGCCCAAGGCAATGGAAATGGGAACAGCCGGGAAGCCCGTTCCGTGAATGCCCTCCGCCAATCCGGTTGTGCAGCCAACTTTTTCCAGGGGAACAATTGGAGCATCACAGCTTCCTATGAGATGACGGTCCGCTGCGAAGTCGGCCCCGCCATCGACGGGACGGGTGATGTCTATATGATCGTCGCCTCCTACATCTGCCGCAGTGAAATCTGCCCCGCCATCGCGGACATGGTCATCGGTCGGGTGTATTGGTGCGGCAACAGCATCGACCACGTGGAATGTATTCAGTAAACACCAACCTTTGAACGCAAGCAGGCCATCTCGCAAGGGGTGGCCTGTTTTGATTTTGGGGGAATGTCGGTACCGGCTCAGAGCCGAAACTCGCGTATCAGTCTAGGCTCCCCAAAGTCGCTGTACCGGATCCAAGATGGCTGCACCACAAAATGTACCAATCCCGGCCAATTCAGCATCCGGTCGATCCCATCGGGATATGAAGCGTAATAACATTCGCGGAAATTTTCATCCTCGCTGCCACCCAGCAGCCGGGCAAATCCCTCAAGCTGCACTGTGACCTGCTCCCATCCGATCACGATTGAGCAACGAGGCTGAAGCAGCAGGTTGGCGTACTTGCGGGTATCGTTGACGGTGTCGAAGACAATTTCCAACTGAGGCGTCACAGCAATACCAACAACTGCCGATTCAGGCAACCCCTGTGCATTGACACTTGCCACCACTGCCAATGGCTGGCGGCGCATGAACTGGTACAAATCTTCTTTCGAAATCATGACGGAGGCATTTCCACCAAGGTCATCATTCCAATGAAAGCAGGCAACAATCGGCTTGGCAAACCTTTGGTATCGCTTTTTGAATCCCCCTACTGCCGCACCAGCGACCGCAGCATCCGCCCATTCCCCAGCTGCACATCCAGCAGGTAATACCCCGCAGGCAATTGCCCGGTTGGCAGCTCCATTTCGAACGCGCCTGCCGCAACGGTATGCCGCTCCTCGATCACCACTTGTCCGGTCACATTCACGATCCGCACTTGCATCTCCCCGCCGCGCTTGAGCAGACCTGTGAGATGGACATCACCCGCAGCCGGGTTGGGATAGACCATGAAATCGCTTACGAAGTCATTCGCAACCCCGACCACCATGCTCACGCCATTGGACGCAGCAGTGCAGCCATTTTCATCGGTCACGACCACGTGGTAGGTCCCAGTCGCGGTCGCTGTCCAGGTCTGCGTGGTCGCATTCGGGATGGCGAGGCCATTGAAATACCATTGGAAGCCGGAGGAGAAGGACGAGGTCAGCACATTGCCGTTCTGGGAGACGATGGGCGCGAAGGGCGACTGGTGAATGGTCACGGTCACGATCTCCGAGGTGTCCGCGCAGCCGAATCCATTGTGGACCAAGACCCAAAGGGCATCGGAATTCGGCACGAACCGGCGATTGCCATTTGCGCCATCGGACCAGAGGTAGCTCGCATAGGAACCGCCGGCCTCCAGGAAGAGCGAATCCGCAGAGCAGGATTGCACATCAGGCCCAGGAATGATGACCGCATTCGGACGAGGCACGGAATGGAAGCGCACCTCGACCGAGTCTGTCCCGGCGCAGCCATTGGAGTCGATGACGCTCAGGGTCACCCAGTCGCTCCGGCCGATCACCGTGATCCAGCTCGTGGTATCGCCCGTCTCCCAATCGTAATTGGTATAGGGTTGCGCCGTCACGAGGACTGCCGTATCACCCAGGCAGATGTCCGGATAACCCACGACCATGGGCTGCGGACTTGGAAGCTCGAAGACATCCACGGTCTGAATCGAGAAGTCGTTGCAGCCATGGTCGGTCACGACTTGGAGCGTGACGACGTATGTGCCCGCCTGCGGATAGACATGGCCAGTATCTGCCACAGCCGCTGTGTTGCCGTCGCCGAGCAGGTAGTTGTATTGGGCGATGCTGCCACTGCTGACGCTTGAGGCGTCGGTGAAGAATACGGTGTCGCCGTCGCAGGCAGGTACCGCAGTAAAGTCGGCATTGGGTTGCGGATGGCGGTACACGGAGTCTTGCAGGGTGTCCTTGCAGCCGCTTGCGGTCTCCACGACCAGGGTCACAAGGTAGCCGCCATTCGATCCATAGAAATGCAAGGTCACGGGCAGGCCGCTGGTTCCGCCATCTCCGAAGTCCCAGTCCCAACCTGTGATCACGTCGCCATTCACGGTCGAGGTGCTGGCAAAGTTCGCAGGCAGCGGCTCACAGACATCGGGGGCATTCATCCCAGCGACGGGCTTGGGCAAGGAAATCACCGTCTTCTCGATCGTGTCCTGGCAGCCAAATCCGGACTCCACAACCAAGCTCACGACATAGCTGTCCGCCACGGCATAGGCGTGGCTGGGATCAGCGATGCTGTCCATTCCCCCGTCTCCAAATGCCCACTGCCAACTCA
>JAXLVK010000055.1:0-44169 GCA_046329055.1 Bacteroidia bacterium | reverse complement strand
CTGATGAATACGATACCGCCATGCAGTCCATGCTGAATGCCGTGGAGGCCGACAAAAGCTACGCCAAGGATCTTCCCCGCCGTGGCATGATCGCCCTCTTCCGCATGTTCGGCGCACAGCATCCCCTCACCATCAAGTATCGCCGCCGGTTTGAAATGGCGCTGAATTGAGCAGGGATTTCCGTCATACGTACTGCGTGGGTGACATCCATGGGTGTCATGGCGCATTGGTGCAGGTTCTCGAGCGCTGCAATTTCCATCCTGACAAGGATCGACTGATTTCGCTCGGCGACCTCACGGATTATCACCCGCACAGCGACCGGGTGCTGGACGTCCTGCTGGGCATCCCGCACTTGGTCGCCGTCCGGGGCAACCATGACACCTGGGCACAGGAATACCTACAAACAGGCGAAAGGGATGCCATCTGGCTCTACAACGGGGGAGAAGAGACCGTCCGGGCCATCGAAAAGCGCTCAGAAACCGATCAGGAACGCTACCGCCGCCTCTTCTTCAATCAAGTCCGGTACTTCGTGGACAAAGACAATCGGCTCTACGTCCATGCTGGAATCGACCACAGGCGTGAGCTGAATGAACAATCAGACGATGAGCTCTACTGGAGCAGGACGCTCTGGACATTGGCGGCACGGCACGGGACCATGGGAGAACCATTTCCCGAAAACCTCTTCAAGGACATTTTCATTGGGCATACCCCCACGAACAAATTCTGGCCTGACGCCAAGCCTGTGAACTTTGGCAACATCTGGAACCTGGACCAAGGCATCAAGCGCACCGGGCGGCTCACGATCATGGACGTGGAAACCAAAGCGTATTGGCAGAGCGATTGGGCAGAGGAGTTCCTGCTGGTCTAGATCAAGCCCCGGCGCACAACTTCCCGGCGCAGCAAACCCACCTCGCGGCTGCTCTGTCCTGCAATGGACGTGTTCTCGGCGGCGCGGCGGAAGAGGTAGGGCATCACCGAGCGCACAGGGCCGTAGGGCAGGTATTTGGCGGCGCGGTAGCCGTGGTGGGTGAGGTTGAAGCTGATGTGGTCGCTCATGCCCAGCAATTGCGCGAAGAGCACGTGCGGATGGTCGCGGGGGATGCCCCGATCATCGATCATGCAGGCGAGCAGGGCAGCGCTTTCCTCGTTGTGGGTCCCGGCGCAGAGGGCCACCTTCTCGATGTGGGCCACGCATTCCTTGAGGGCTGCGTTGTAGTCGCGGTCGGTGTCCGCCTTGTTGGCTTGCATCGGGGTGGGATAGCCGAGTTCGAGGGCGCGCTGGTTCTCCTTCTCGATGTAAGCGCCGCGCACCACCTTCACGCCTAGGAAGTAACCGGATTGCTCCGCCTTGGTGATCAGGGTCTTGAGGTATGCCAAGCGGTCGTGGCGGTACATTTGCACCGTGTGATAGACGATGGCCTTCTCGCGGTTGAAGCGGCCCATCATCTCCTCCGTCCAGGCATCGATGGTGGCTTGGATCCAGGTCTCCTCAGCGTCCACGAAGACCGGCTGCCCGAGTTCATGGGCCACCTTGCAGATTTCCTCCAAGCGGCCCTTGGCGCGGGTCATGGCCTCCTGCTCGGCAGGCTCCAATGCGCGGCGGGCGTCCATCTTGGCCAATAGTTCGAAGTCTGCGATGCCCGTCACCTTCATTGCTGAAAATGCGACCGCCTCGTCTGCTGCGCCATGGCGCAAGGTGCGGATGATCTCGTCACGGGTGGCGTTGAAGCTCTCCTCGGTATTGCTGCCCTCCACGGAGTAGTCCAGGATGGTGCCGACCTTGGATTGGAAGAGCTCCTGTGATCGCGCCGAAGTGCCTTCGAGGGAGGTTCCTCCGCAGAAAATGTCAAAGATGGTCTTGCGGATGAGTCCCTCCACAGGCAACCGCAGTTTCAATGCAAAAGTCAACAAGGGAGGCCCAACGGAGGCAAGTAGCCGGGAGTTGAGCATTTTGAAGAACCGGTAGGTCCGCTTTAGCTGTGCATCGCTCTTGTAAGCGAAGGCGAACTGCGTATTGCTGAAGTCGATCTTGGGTCCTTTTGGGTTGGATTCCATCCAATCATCATTAGCCGGGCCAAAACTAAATAAAAATATGGTCACGTTGCATGTAGCAGATAGCAGTGAGCAAATAGCAGTGAGCAGATAGCAGCGGCGGCGGCGTAGCCGCAAGAGCAGGCAGAACTGCTAACTGCTACATGCTCACTGCTCAATGAATTCCTTACCTTCGTCCCATGCCGGGATTCATCGAACAACTGGGGCGGGCGCTGCTGGACAAATACGGAAAGGACTTGGGGGAAATCTGCGTCGTTTTCCCGTCCAAGCGTGCCTGTGTGTTTCTGGAGGCGGAACTCGCGCGGATCAGCCCGACGAGTTCTTGGTCACCGCAAATCCTGGCCATCGAGGACTTCATCACACAGTTGGTGCCGAGCCGGATGCTGGACACGCTCTCGCTCACGTTTGAGCTATGGCCGCTGTACCACAAGCTGTTTTCGCACGAGACATTTGACAGTTACTACAGTTGGGGACAGCTGATCGTGCAGGACTTCGAGGAGGTGGACCTGCACCTGATCGATGGGGAAAAGATTTTTCAGAACCTCGCGGAGCTGAAGCGGATCGACACATCGATCGATTCCTGGCTGAATGAGGATGGCGAACCGAGCGAGCAGCAACGGCAATTCATGCGGTTTTGGGAGGGCCTGGGCAAGCTTTACACACAACTGGACATGCGGCTGCGGGCGGAAGGGCATACGAGCATGGGCAGGGCGCTGCGGCGGCTGTCGGTTGAGCTAGCCAAGGAGAAGCCCGCACTCAAGTGGCGCAGGGTCATTTTCGCGGGCTTCAATGCGCTGGCCCCCGCCGAGGAGGCCATGGTCACGGCCTTGATGAAATGGGACCTGGCGGAGTGCTACTGGGACATGGACGCATGGTACGTGGACCGGGAGGAGCAGGAGGCCGGGCGGTTTTTCCGCGCATTGCGCAAGCGTTGGGAGGCGCAGGGGCTGGCGAATGGCTGGAAATGGATCGGCGAGGCGTTGGCGACGCAGCCCAAGCAAATGGTGGTGACAGCGGTTCCCAAACGTGTGGGACAGGCCAAGGCCGCCGGGTTGCTGCTGGAGTCCCTACCGGAGGGTGTGGCGCCTGAATCCGTGGCGGTGGTGCTGCCAGATGAGAACCTGCTCTTCCCGATCCTGCATAGCTTGCCCGAGAGCCTCAAGGACGTGAACGTGACCATGGGCTATCCGCTGCGGAACACGCCCCTGTATGGTCTGATCGACATCCTGCTCACGCTTCATGAAAACGCCGCCCGACTGCGCCCCGGAAGCGACGCTGAGCAGGTCTATTACTTCCGGGACGTAGTGGCAATCCTGCGACATCCCTACGTCCACAGCCTCGCCAATGAGGAGGCCCGCGAAACCATGCGTTTGATCACGCAGGAAAACATGATCTACATCGCGCCGGGGTATTTCCTCCGGTATGCACCCGACCATATCCTGCGGTTCATTTTCACGCCTTGGGACGGCCTCGGCACGGCGATCGAGCACCTGCTTGCGGTCTTCATGCGGCTCAAGGGGGCCTTCGAGGCGCGGCAGCGGGCGGAGAATCCCTTGCCCACCGTGGAAACCGAGGTCCTGTACCAGTGCCATACCCTCACCAAGCGCCTGCAAGACAAACTCTCCAAATACCTGGAGCAGCGTGAGCTTGGCACCTTCATTCGCATTTACAGGGAGGTTCTCGTCGGTGCGAGCCTGCCGTTTGCGGGAGAACCGTTGAAGGGCATTCAGGTGATGGGGATGCTGGAAACGCGGGTTTTGGACTTCGAGCACCTGATCATCCTGTCAGTGAACGAGGACATCATTCCGCCCAAGCAGCAACAGAACACCCTCATCCCCTACGGCATCCGGAAGGCATTTGGCTTGCCGACATTTGAGGACAAGGACGCCGTCTATGCCTACCACTTCTACCGCCTGATCCAACGTGCTGGGCATGTGCAGCTGGTGTATGACACGGAGCCGGACAGCCTGGGTGGAGGCGAAAAGAGCCGATTCCTCGCGCAAATCGAAGCAGAGCTCTGCCAGGTGAATCCTGAATTGATCGTGGAGCATGGGACATTCACGTTCCCGATGCTGCCCGAGTCCAATCCGCCCATCGTCGTCGAAAAGCAACCGGATTTGATCCAAAAGCTATTGGTTTTCGGGCAGGAGAAGGGGTTTTCGCCGAGTGCATTGAACACCTACCTGGAATGCAGCCTGCGGTTTTACTTCCGCTACCTGCTGCAACTGCGCGAGAAGTCCGTCCCCGAGGAGACCATGGAGGACAATACCTTCGGCTCGGTGCTGCACGGGGCATTGGAGCAACTCTATCAACCCTATATCGGGGCGACGGTGGAGCGGGATGTGATCGCGTCCCTGATGCCCAAGGTGGATGCCGCCGTGGAGAGCGTGTTCAAAATCACCACGCACAGCGACAATGTCACCACGGGACGGAACAGGCTGCTGCTCGGCGTGATCAAGGACCTGGTCCGGCAAATGTTGGAGATGGACATGGAGGCAGCGCCCATCGACATCATGGGACTGGAGGAGGAACTGGAGGCGACGGTGGTGACGCGGCACCATCCGGATGGGCTGAAAATCAAGGGATTCGTGGACCGGATTGACCGAGCGCAAGGCAGGACGCGGATCATCGATTACAAAACAGGGCAGGTGGAGCGCATCCGCATTTCCAATTTCATGGAGCTGAAGGAGGGCAAGCCCAAGAGGGAAGCCTTCCAATTGGGTACCTACGCCTACCTGTATCACCGCAATCACCATCCCGACAAGGCGGTCTATCCCGGCATCTTCGCCATGAGGAACTTGCAGGAAGGCTTCATGACGCTGGAGTACGGGCCCGCAGCAGCTCAATGACTTCGATCAACAGAGCTTGGCAGAGTTCGAGGGATTGCTGGTGAACATCTTCGAGGACATCCTGAACCCGGAAATCCCATTTGTACAAACAGATGATGATGCACGGTGCCGTTTCTGTCCGTACCAAGTGATTTGCAATCGGCAGTGACCCTTTAATGAGTTTTTAATCCTGCCTGCCCCTGCCTTTCAATTCATTACGAAATTATCCACCCAGCCTTTCAAGTATCAGAAAAATACTGCTACTTTGGTTCACTACTTGGATCGCATTGAGAAGGCACCTTAGGGTTATCATCGCATTTGTACTCATGCTGGGCACCGCCCACTTGGCGTTTCTTTGCAGGCGATCTCCTCATGCTATACCGCCACCCTCGAAACAGAAAACGAGGATGAGTCGGACGAGAAGACCGAAAAAGAAGGCCGCGAATCCAAGGACAACCAAAACGAGGAAGATGACCGGGAAATGGAAGAGTTCGAAAAGGACTACTTCGGCACCCTGCACCTCTTCGACTTCGCCCCTAGCCTATCGGATGTCCACTGGGCCAATGCCGAGAAGGAACATCACTCGGTGGTAGCGGACATCGCGCTCCCACCTCCCAAAATCTAAGCAGTCTATTCCGGGATTTCGCGACGCGGCAGGCAACTGCTCTGCGTGCTGTATTCATTCATCATCAGTATTCATTCAATAGACTGCATTCACAGTGAAAGGTTATGACCTGAGCAAAGGCATCAAAGATGCCAATGCGGGCCTAGTAGTATTCTTGGTGGCATTGCCGCTCTGCCTTGGCATTGCCGTGGCATCGAAGACGCCGATCATGTCGGGCATCATCGCCGGGATCATCGGCGGTGTTGTCGTGGGCGCGCTGAGCGGCTCGCAATTGGGTGTCAGTGGCCCTGCCGCTGGCTTGGTGGCGACCGTGCTGGACGGTCTTGGCGGGCTGGGCAGCTTTCAGTGCTGTCTGCCTGGCGGTCATGCTGGCGGGCGGCATTCAGTTGCTGCTGGGCATCGCGCGGCTGGGTGCGCTGGCGAGCTACTTCCCGACGAGTGTGATCAAGGGCATGCTCGCTGCCATCGGCCTGATCATCATCCTGAAACAGATTCCGCACATGGTGGGCCTAGATTCCGACTATGAAGGGGACTTCAACTTCTTCCAAGCGGATGGCCACAACACCTTTTCAGAATTCCTGTATCTGCTGGACGCCCTCACGCCCGGTGCGGTCCTCATTGCGGTGATCGGATTGGCGTTGATGGTGGTCTGGAATCAGAAGTTCATCCAACAAAACAAGGTCCTGAGCCTGATCCCAGGTCCGCTGCTGGCTGTGATTGCCGGGATCGTGCTACAAGTGGTCTTCGAAAGGACCGGGAGTTCGCTGGCCCTCGCGCCTGAGCACCTGATTCAGATCAAGGCTTCGAGCAATCCTGTGGAATGGGTCGCATTGCCGGATTGGGGCCGCATCTCCGATGGCGGGGTGTGGAAATACGCCGTGATCATAGCGGTGATTGCGAGTGTGGAGTCCCTGCTCTGTGCCGAGGCAACCGACAAGATGGATCCTGAGATGCGGGTCTCCAATAAGAACCGGGAATTGCTGGCACAAGGTGCTGGGAACATGCTTTCCGGCTTGGTGGGCGGACTTCCGGTCACGCAGGTGATCGTGCGCAGCTCCGCCAACGTGCAGGCAGGAGCGCGCAGCCGCATGAGCACGATCATCCATGGCCTCCTCATTCTCCTGACGGTCGTCGCCTTCCCCGGAGTTCTGAATGAAATCCCGATGGCGAGCCTCGCGGCGGTGCTGATTCTTGTGGGGTACAACCTCACCAAACCTGCGATTGTCCTGAAGTATTACCGGAAAGGCTGGACGCAGTTCCTGCCTTTCATCGCCACCATCATTGCCGTTCTGCTGAGCGACTTGCTCATTGGCGTGGGCGTGGGTGTCGCTGTGGCATTGTTCTTTATCCTGAGGCGGAGCTTCCGTGCCCCCTACTCCTACCAATTCGCCAAGCGCGAAGCTGACAAGGAGATCACCATCAAGCTCGCGAACATCGTGAGTTTCATGAACAAGGGAGTGATCGTGCAGACGCTCCAAATGATCCCCAAGGGTTCCAGCGTAGTGATCGACGCGACCGAATGCGACATGATCGATCCCGACGTGGTGGAGGTCATCGAGGACTGGATGCGCAAGGCGGCCTCGCTGAACATCAGCGTGAAGATCCGCGGCACCCTGGACCATGACCCCGTCGTCAAGAATCCCGCCAAGTCCCTGCGTTCAGAATTGAAGCGGGCATGAGGCATCGTTCCATTTTTTTCATCACTGAACTCATCAACCAATAGATATGCAAGAGTCCTATAACAAGTTGCTCGAAAACAACCGGGTTTGGGTCAAGTCTCAAAACGAGCGTGATCCTGAGTTTTTCGCTTCCCTCGCCAAGGGTCAGAGCCCCGAATACCTCTGGATTGGCTGCTCGGACAGCCGGGTTCCTGCCGACCAGATCACTGGGACTCGCCCAGGTCAGATCTTCGTCCATCGCAACATTGCCAACATGGTGGTGCACAGCGACATGAACCTGTTGAGCGTGCTTTCCTACGCCGTCGAAGTTCTCAAGGTGAAGCATATCATCGTCTGTGGACACTATGGCTGCGGCGGCGTCATCGCCGCCATGGGCAAGCAGCAATTCGGCCTGATCGACAACTGGCTGCGCCATATCAAGGACGTCTATCGCCTGCACCACGTGGAGCTGGATGCGATCTACGACCTCGAGGCACGTGCTCGCCGTTTCGTCGAATGGAATGTGATCGAGCAAGTGAATGTCCTGGGCAAGACCACCATCGTGCAAAATGCCTGGACCAATGGCCAAGACCTGCATATTCACGGTTGGGTCTATGACGTCGCGGATGGGATCATTCACGACCTGCATGTGTCCTGTACCTCAGCCGATGACCTGCACACCGTGGACCGTCTCTCCGGAATCGAGACCCAAGCTTACCGCTCAGTCACCGCCTGAGTCGCTGCTGCCGTCGTCCTCTTGGAAGGACTCAGGGTTGGCATTTTCGGTGCCGAGGTGGATGAGTGCGTCCCCAGTATTCACCACGGGCTGGTTGTTCAGGCCGATGATGTAGCCATCGAAGGGGGCCTTGACCTCCAGCACCATCTCGCCAAATGGGTCGCCGAGGTGTGCCATCACCTGCCCCTCGATCACGCCGTCGCCGGCTTGCAGGAAGGGGATGAACATGCCGGACATCTTGGCGCGGAGCCATGTGCTGCGGCGCAGCAATAGGCTCTCCCTGTGTGGAATGCGCCGATCGACCATGCCCAAGTGGGCCATGACCCGGTGGATGCCGTCCATGGCCTCGTTGATGCTGCGCTCGTCGAAACGCTGGGATTCGCCGCCCTCGAACACGATGATGGTCTTGCCCTCGTCGGTCGCACTGCGCCGGAACGATCCTGGAATCTCTTTGGAATTCAGGACAAATGGCGCCCCAAATGCGAATGCGATGTCCAAGGATTCCTCACGGGCGAGGTCACAGCGCACCTGCGGATAGTTGGTGCGGCGCGCTCCCCCGTATGCAGGTCGATCCCATAGTCCGCATGGACCACCACCTCATTCAGGAGAATGTAGGCCAGGCGTCTGGCGAGGGAGCCGCCCTTGCTGCCTGGAAAGCTGCGGTTCAAGTCCTTGCCATCGGGCAGGTTCTCGGCTCTGGTGCAGGAAACCATAGACATTCACAATCGGCATGGCGATCACCGTGCCCTTGTGAGGCTTGAGCGAACCATTGCGGATCATGCGGCGGAGGGTTTCCGTGCCATTGACCTCGTTTCGTGAGGTTGCCGGTGAGGAGCAAGATGGGGCCATCCTCCTCGGAGCGCAGGACGAAGACAGGCAGGTGTATCTCGGGAAAGGGTGGGAAGCCGGGCAATCGTGAGCGAGAGCTCTCGGCATTCTCCAGGCAAGATGTCGAAGTCTTGAATCTTCAGCGCCTTGGGCATGTTCAGAAATGGGTGGTGTCGCGGACGACCTTGTTGCGGTGCTGACGCTCCATGAACTGCACGATCTTTCCGGCGATGTCCACACCCGTGGCGCGCTCGATGCCCTCCAAGCCTGGGGAGCTGTTCACCTCCATGATCAGCGGTCCCCGCTTGCTGGGGAGCATGTCCACACCTGCCACATTCAAGCCCATGGCGGCTGCAGCCTTGATGGCCGTGGCCCGCATTTCGTCGTCGAGTTCCACTGCGCGGGCAGTGCCGCCCCGGTGCAGGTTGGAGCGGAATTCACCCTCAGGGCCCTTTCTCTCCATCGCGCCGACCACTTCGCCGTCCACCACGAAGGCCCGGATGTCGGTGCCCTTGGCTTCTTCGATGAATTCTTGGATGAGGATATTGGCTTCGAGGGCGTAGAAGGCCTCGATGACGGATTTCGCTGCTTTTTTGGTCTCGCAGAGGACCACGCCCAGGCCCTGTGTACCTTCCACGAGCTTGACCACGAGCGGTGCACCGCCCACATATTTGATCAACTCATTGACATCCACGGTGTGGCGTGCAAATGCCGTCTTGGGCACTGGACATCCTTCGCGGCTCAGCAATTGGATGGAGCGGAGCTTGTCGCGGCTGCGCAGGATCCCTTGGGAACCGTTTGCCAGGGTCAAGCCCATCATCTCGAACTGCCGCACGATCGCGCAGCCGTAAAAGGTCACTGATGCCCCGATTCGAGGGATCACGGCGTCCACGTCTTCCAGGCTGCGGCCATCGAAAAACACGGTGGGCTTGCCCGTCTCCATCATCACGGCGCACTTGAGGTGATCCACCACCTCGACTTCATGGCCGCGCTGATCGGCAGCCTCGATGAGCCGACGGGTCGAGTGAATCAACTTGGATCGGGACAAAATGGCGATCTTCATTCCTTAGCCTTGCGTTTAACCTTGTGCTTGAAAGATAGATTTTTTTGGGTCACATCGACCAGAAATTTTCGGTAGAGCAGCTTGCGTCCCAGCAGTACAGGGCATTCCATTTTGGAGCGATCCGCCAGGGAAAACTCGGCCATGTACTTCCTCCCAAACAGGATGATGGGCGTCCGCACGATGTAGCGGAGCTCGGCTGTCCCCGAGGAATTCTTGATGGGCTTGTGGGCAAATACCGGTAGCACACACTCCTTGTTGTTGAATGCGGGGTGATGCGGATGATCGAGCCGGAAGCGCACGTAGGGCTTGCCGTCTCGGTCGATGGCCTTGATCTTCTTGACGTGGAGTGCAGAAGTATAGGCACCGGTGTCAATCTTGGCATCGATCCCTTCCAATTGCAAGCCGGGCAGGTCCACCATGTCTTTCCGACCGATGATCCTGCGCGCCTTTTTCTTGGTTTCCGCTTTTTCCACTGCTCTAATATATGGTGTCGGGTTTGTTTCGTGCAAATGGTTGCAGGAATCCCGAAAAGGTTGGCTGGAAGTAACCTAAATTGGCAGAGTGGCGGGCTTAATGCCCCCTCGTTTAAACATCGCTATCCCTTTTCTCACATGTATTCCGACTGGCAAGCTTGTCTCTATGAACCTGATGCCGACCCCTCGATCCAAGGCTTGGCGGGCGAAGATTGGCAACTGATCCGTTTCGATGAACATTCTCAGGTGATCGCATTGGCGACCGATGACTATGCTGGTCACCTGAAACTGTACCGGGTGGACACATCGGTTCCTCGGGTCACCCTGCTGTATTCCGAAGCGATCGGAGAGCGCGAGCGCAAGTGGATCCATTTGGACCTTTCCCGCGATGGGACTGCGATTGCCGCTGCCCATGGGGAGTTTGCCGTTGCGGCGGAGGGCACTTGGCGACCAGCAACACCGGGCTTCCTCACCTACGTGGCGGCACACGGGGATCGGCTGACCTACAAGGCCGAGGACCTAGGGTTTTTGCTGGGCGACAAATGGGAAAACGAAACCGATCAGTTCTTTGCAGTGCTTCATCCCAACAACCGTCATGGCTTTTTCTGGACCTATGGGAAAAGCAAACTGTCGGTTGTGGACATCCTGAGGGGCGAGGTCGTCGCATCCAAATCCGTGGACGGCATTGGCGCCATGAACGTCTCTGAAAATGGAAGTCACTTGCTTTTGTCGGAGACTTCCAACTCTATGTGGGCATACCGGCTCCCTGACTTGAAGCTGGATTTCAAATTGTACCATGGTTGCGGCTACGGTTGGACGCCGACTGGCATCGCGATGAATGCCACTGCGGACTTGGCCATCGCATTCGACGGTCATAGCCGACACCTTCCGATCGACTACAACTTCCAAGTCACCGATTGGGACAGTCACTTGGTCCTGTGGAAAAAGCAGGCCGACGGTAGCTGGAAGGACATCGACGCGATGCATTTTCCGAAAAAGGCGTATTCCATCGATGCATTCAAGCTCATCGCGGTACGAGCAGCTGGCAACAAGCTCTACTGGGCAGGAGAGGTCAATTTCGAGGAGGTCATGTGGATGGAATTGCCCTCCAAGCGGAAAGGGACGGTGCGGTTCGAAAGAGGCGTTTCGACCTCATTCAGCCATGATGGGCATATCTTTACTGCACAGACAGGTCGGGGATACTGCATGACATTGCCATGCCCGTCGAAGAAGGGCGAGCGCTTCGAAGTGGTGCGCCTGGAATACGCGCCGCCCCAATTGGCAGAGATGCCCTTGCCTCCTACGGACTGGCAGCAGCATTGGGACGCCGGGCAAGCCCGCCTCGACTTGACGGGGACAGCATTTCGACGTCGCTGGACTTCCTGGCGCAGATCGCGGAAATCGAGACCTTGATCCTGGACGAAAGCGATGTACTGGCATTGCCCGACATAGTCGGCCTTGCAGCGGTTGCGTCATTTGTCTTGCAACGGTTGCTTGATCCAAGACTTCCGGCCCCTCTCCGGTTTGTCAGGTCTGAGGAATTGTCGCTACAGGGATGTGCTCTGCCGGATTTAGATTGGGTTGGGGGCTTGACTGGTTTACAGAAGCTCGATTTGGCGGATTCGGGTGTGACTGGGATCGAGGCCCTGGCAGGGTTGCGACACTTGCAATGGCTGTCGCTTGCGAATACTTGGGTCACCGACTTGGGGCCATTGCGCGGGCTTCCGCTCCGGCACTTGGACCTGACCAAGGTCCGGGCATTGGACTTGCAGGCCATAGAAGGCACTGCGACCTTGGAGACCTTGATTTGCAATTGGGGGCCATTTGCTCCATTTGTTGCATCTCCAAGCTGGCAATCCCTCCGCAAGTTGGAACTCTGGAACGCTGTGATCGACGAAGCGTCGCTGGCTTTTTTGTCGAATCTCGAGTGGTTGGATGTGTCTCGGAGCGATTTGCAGGACTTTTCATTCTTGGCGGCCCTCACCCGTTTGCGGCACCTGGACCTGAGTTCGACTTCGTTTGGGCATGCTCTCGCATTGGCGGCTTGTGACAACTTGGAGTCCCTCAACATCAGCACCACCCACCTCCGCGATGGCTTAGAGGTGCTCAGGGGAAAGCCGCTCAAGGAATTGCGGCTGAATGCGAATGAATTTGCTGACCTGAGCCCGCTGCAAAGTTTGGACGGTTTGGAGCGGTTGGAGGTGAACATGAGCGAATGTTGGGAGGCAATGGGGCAAATCATCTGCGAGTTTCCGCTCCTAGAGGAACTCAGGATCGAAGGGGTTGCCAAGGGCTTTGATAGCAGGAAGATCGATTTTCTGGGTGCATTGCCGAGGCTGAGACACCTGTACATCTACGTGGATGCCATCGAAGACCTAGCCCCGATCGCAAGGTTGAGCGCCTTGGAACATCTGGACATTTCGGCGCGGGAAATCGCTAGCACGGCTACACTGGGAGGCTTGCGCTGCCTGAAAACGATCCGATTTGCCCGGTTGAATGTCCATTCCGACAAGGAAAAGCCTACGCCTCACCTGTTTGCAGGGCTGACGAACCTGGAGCGCTTCGAGGCCCCCATGTCTTACTTCGTATCCGAGGAGTTCCTGTTCCAATGCACCCAAATCAGGGAACTCCAACTTTCCAGTCTGCGAGAGACGGGTCAGAGCTTCCTGCAACACATGCCCCATTTGGAGCGCCTGAAGTTGGAGTCCAATTTCGAAGATCCGCTGCCCGTCTTTCCTGAGTTGAAGGTCCTGGAGGGTGGTGGAATGCACCGTGGGGAGGAGTGGCCGAAACTGCCCCGGCTGAAAAAGGCTTGGCTCAGCGGGACGGAGCCGTCACAGCTCGCTGTCTTCTGGTCCTTAAGGGAATTGCTGTTGCCTGGAAGGGAGGTCGTCTCTTTGTTGGCCGTCCCGGCAATCAAATCCTTGCGCCGAATCCATGTTTACAACTTCCAAGGGAATCAGTTGGCTGGATTGGATCGATTCGAGGGGTTGGAGGAACTGAGCATTGCGAACAGTGAATTGGATCAGTTTCCTGACCTGAGCGGATTGAAGTGCCTGCATTCCTTGGAAATGGACAATGTGAAGCTGACTGATAGCGCGGGCTTGGCGACGCTCAGGCATTTGCGAACGCTGGAGGTCAAGGATTGCGCATTTGGAGATTATGAATGGCTGGGAAACATGGAGGATCTGAGGGATTTGCACCTTTCTGATCCCCGCTACATCGGGCCCGTCCCTGAAGTGCAGCTCAGCGGCCTGTGGGAGTTGAGGAATTTGCAGCACATTTTCCTGGAGGCACGGCAGTTGACGTCTATCCCTAGTTGGGATTTCCTGTCAAGTGTGCAGGACGCTTGGCTAGATGTGCCCAAGCTGGTTTCCGTGCCTGCGGTGACCATGGACTTTCATCAGTTGCGGAAACTGCGATTCTATTGCCAGAATCCATTGGACTTCTCCTTTCTCGGCCGGTGCCCTGGACTTCGAGGACTCACATTGCTATGTCCGAAGTTTCAAGCGATTGAATTGCTGGCTCATGCAGTCCAATTGCGTGAACTGGAGATTTCGAATACCGAGGTGGAAACCTTGGATCCGATCGTCAATCTAAAGGGGTTACGGAAGCTTGACTTTTCGCATACCAAGGTTGGGAGTATCCAACCGCTGTCAAACCTGCCTGCCTTGGCGCATATCGACTTCGAAGGCGTTCGGGTGCCGAGTTATGAGCCACTAAGGCAGCTTGAATACTTGGAATGGTTGGCGGGGGATTTGCCAGCGGATGAGGACATCTCCCTCCTCGCTGGGAAGGCGCATTTGCGGACCATCATGGTGGGTCGTGGCAGGGTGCAAACCTTGGAACCGCTGTTTCCTATCCTATTGAGTGGCCAAATCAAGCACTTGTCTATGCTCGACACTACGGTGGAATCCTTGCCGGAAGGACTCGAGTTTGATCGGTATCAGTTCATTCAGAACCTCCGGGCTTATTGGGCGGATAGAAAATGAGGGGATTGCAGGTTAGGTGGGCTGGGGTGACATTGAGAGGGTTGGGGCTGGGCCGAGCGGGCACTTCGAGAGCCTCAGTGTCCGCTCGGCTTGGCGCCTGCTTGGATCGGTGCCCGTTTGGGTCAATGTGGCCTCTCGCCTCTTTCGGTTCTAGGATATAACTTTGCAGGCATGGATCGGAAGAAACGCCTCTTCAATCGTGTGTTGATCGTCTCGGGGAGTTCTGCCCTGCTTTTGTTTGCGGGGTATGTGTTTTTCACGAAGCGCAGCCCACACCACTTTTTCATTCCCAAGGGGTATTCCGGATGGGTGACGGTCAAGTTTGAGAAGCCGAATGCCCCGGCGCTGACGGAAAAGGACGGTATTGTCGAATTCCGAATCCCGGAATCGGGCACTTTGGAAACGAGCTCAAAGCTGGAGACTGGCTGGTCGCGCGACGAATACTTCTGGATCGAGGGCAGCAATACGACATTGATTCCCAAGCATGTGGATTGTGGAGAGGACGATTGCAGGTACGTGCATGACTTCAAGGAATCGGAAATGGGCTACGAATCGGTGATCCTGAACCTGCCCGAGGAGAGCGACACCTTGCTCTGGGATGGGGCCCGCATCAGCAAGAAACAGGAAAGCGTGGAGGTACGGTCCGGCCGCAAGACGATGATCCATTTTTGGGTGAGCGCGAAGCCTGAGCCGTTTTTCTACCTGCATGACAGCCTGACCATTGCGCAGAAACAGTGGTAGGGATTCATTGCCAAAAATTTCGGTGGCGACTTGGAAATTCGGGCAGGTGCCTTAACTTTGCATTCCTTTTTAAAATCATTATCTAGTTTTTACAATGTCAGTAAGACTTAGACTTAGAAGACAAGGCCGGAAGGGACGTCCGTTTTATCACATCGTTGCCGCCGATTCTCGCGTGGCCCGTGACGGCAAGTTCCTGGAGAAGGTTGGGACATACGACCCGACTGCTAACCCTGCCGTGATCGAAGTCGATCATGACAAGGCCATCAAGTGGCTCGGTCACGGAGCACAGCCCACCAACACGGTGCGTGCTATCCTCCGCTACACCGGCGTCAACTTGAAGTACGCTCTCATCAAGCAAGGAAAATCCCAAGAGGACATCGACCGGATTTTCACGCGCTGGATGAACGAGAAGATTGCGAAGATTGAAGCGAAGAAGGACCGCCTCAGCGAAGAGAAGAAGCGCGCCCTTCAAAAGGCTCTGGCTCACGAAACTGAAGTCAAGGCTGCTCGCGAAGCTGCAATCGTCGCAAAGAACACCCCTCCCGCTGAGCCTGCTGCTGAAGAAGCCGCAGACAATGGTGGTGGTGAAGCCGAAGGCGAATAATCATCGCCATGCGAGTTGAGGACTGTTTCCTGCTGGGTCGCATTCTGAAACCGCACTCTATTCACGGAGAGAGCAAAGTGTATCTCGACGTGGATTACATCGAAGACTATGAAGATTTGGAGTCAGTTTACGTCCTTCAGGGCAATAAACTGACTCCATTTTTTATTGAGAACCTCCGGATCCAAGGCCCCAACCAAGTCATCGTCCAATTCCGGGGCATCGACGACCGCAATCAAGCAGAAGAACTCGTAGGTCTGGAAATCTACCTCCCCGAGGATGAGCTTCCTGAACTGGACGAGGACCAATTTTACTTCCACGAGATCAAGGGTTTCACCCTCGTGGATGAGCGCCATGGGACGCTCGGACAAGTCCTGAAAGTAGAGGAATACCCCGCGCAAGCTGTGATCGTGATGCGCTGGCAAGGCAAGGAAGTCCTCATCCCCATCGCAGGTGACATTGTCGGCAACATTGATCGGGAAAAGCAGGTGCTGCATACCAAGCTGCCGGAAGGGCTGCTTGAGGTGTACCTGAACCCGAATGCGCCGGAGAATGAATAATTGATCATTAACAATGAATAATGTTGTTGCGCTCCAAGACTGGGTGCACCATCCCCAATTGTTAATTATCCATTATTAATTATTCATTCCCAAATGCTTATACATCAAACTTGATGTCTATGTCTTCAAGCAATTCCTCGAGTTCCGCGACCTTGTCGGTCTTGTCGTTGGTGCCGTAGTCGTGGGCAATGGTGCGGATGAGGTTCAGGATGATGTAGATGTTGCTGGTGGGCTGGAAGTAGCTGGGCTTCTCGGGCAGATTGACCTGCTTGAGGTAACCTTCCAATCTCGCCCGGTTGAAGGCATGGCCTCCATTGAACACGTCGATGTAAAATTCCTGCTTCCCGTCGTTGTGGTAGAGGATGAAGTAGCCGGGCAGGATTACGCCGGAGACTTGCAGGTCGAGTTGCTTGCAGATGATGAGGTATAGCAAGCCGAGTGAGACGGCATTGCCCTGCTGATGGTCGATCAGGTAATTGAGGTGGCTGTTATGCGGAAAGTTGGGCCGAGTGGCATTGGGGCCGTAGCCTTCCATCTTGAATAGCAGGTGGTTGACGACTTTCAGCTTCTGGCTCGCGTCCATCTGATTGCTGAGCTCGAGCCAAGTCTTGTTGACGAGGCGGTTGATCTCGTTCCGGTATTTCTGGAAATCGAGGTCTGGAAATTGGAACTTGGAGACCAGGTACCAACCACGCAGCAAGTCGCGTCCGCCATCCTTGCGCCATTCCAGAAGTTCCTGGGCGAGGGATTTCCGGTGTATCCGGGAGATGACCTCCTCCAGCCGTCGCTGCATTTCCGGATCGGATGCGGTGAGCCATTCGGCTTCCAATCGCTCCACTCCAGACTCCCCGAGGGCCATCAATTGCGCCCAAACGTGGGCTGAGACCTCCTCGTCTTCGTCGTCAAGCAAGTGCAGCAAAGCTTTGAATTCGCTTTCGCTGAGCGGATGTTGCGGCGTACTCATTCCAAAATTTAGGGGCTTCCAAGGCATCACCAATTCCTCCTTTATTCACAATCCTGGTGTTTTGAACGATTGCTGTGGATGAAATGTTTGGGGAAGGAGACGGTGGATGACGGCTTTGGGTGCGAAAAATGCAATGCGAAAAGCAAGAAAATGGGGCAAATAGACTGGCTTTTCCTAGCAATCATCGCTGGGAAGGAGGAATTGGGGTTTTGTTGATAAATGCAGGTTCATTCGCCAGAGGCAAATGTTCGAAAGCCCTGCGGCGGGACGCCGCGGGCTCTAGCGCGCTGAAGCGGCGGCGTCTCGCCGCACGCTGAACGAACATTTGCCTCTGGCGAAAACCGGCTCAGGTCTGGATCACGCCGACGTTGTAGGGGGCGATGCGGGGTTGGCCGGTGGCGACTTCGATGCCGCGGCTGATGACGGTCCGGGTCGAGGTCGGGTCGATGATGCCGTCCACCCAGAGCCTTGCGGCGGCGTAGTAGGGGGAGATCTCGCTGTTGTACTTGTCGGCGATCTTCTTGAGGAGCTGGGCTTCGTCCTCGGGTGCGATTTCTTGGCCTTTTTTCTTCAATGCCGCGACCTCGATTTGCACCAGGGTCTTGGCTGCGGAGGCTCCGCTCATCACGGCAATCTCGGCGCTGGGCCAGGCATAGATCAATCGAGGATCATAAGCCTTGCCGCACATGGCGTAGTTGCCGGCCCCGTAACTGTTTCCGATGATGAAGGTGAATTTGGGAACCACGCTATTGGCCATGGCGTTGACCATCTTGGCGCCGTCCTTGATGATGCCACCATGCTCCGAGCGCGAACCGACCATGAATCCGGTGACGTCTTGCAAGAAGACCAAAGGGATCAATTTCTGGTTGCAGTTCATGATGAAGCGGGCAGCCTTGTCGGCGCTGTCGTTGTAGATCACGCCGCCGAACTGCATTTCGCCTTTCTTGGACTTGGAGATCATGCGCTGGTTGGCGACGATGCCCACGGCCCATCCATCGACATAGGCGTAGCCGGTGATGATGGTCTTGCCGTAGCCGGCCTTGTACTCGTCCCAAGAGTCGCGGTCGATGATGCGCTCTATCAATTGCATCATGTCGTACTGCTTGGTGCGGTCACTGGGCAGGATGCCGAGCATTTCCTTGGGGTCAAACTTGGGCGCTTGTGGTTCCACCCGGGTGTAGCTCACGCCGGGGCGACGGCCCATCTTGGTCATGAGCGAGCGGATGCGGTCGAGGGCTGCCTTGTCATTCGGCATCTTGTAATCGGTGACGCCGCTGATCTCGCAGTGGGTGGTCGCACCGCCAAGGGTCTCGTTGTCGATGTCCTCGCCGATGGCACTCTTCACTAGGTAGGAGCCGGCAAGGAATACTGACCCCGTCCCGTCCACGATCATGGCTTCGTCGCTCATGATGGGCAGGTAGGCGCCTCCTGCCACACAGGGGCCCATGATGGCGGCGATTTGCGGGATGCCCATGCTGCTCATGACGGCATTGTTCCGGAAAATGCGCCCAAAATGTTCCTTGTCAGGGAAGATTTCGTTTTGCATGGGGAGGTAAACGCCCGCGCTGTCCACCAGGTAGATGATGGGCAGGTGGTTTTCCATGGCGATCTCTTGGGCCCGAAGATTCTTCTTGCCCGTCATTGGGAACCAAGCTCCGGCCTTGACCGTGGCATCGTTCGCGACGATCATGGCGAGCTTTCCCCCTACCCGACCGATGCCCGTGACCACGCCCCCGCTGGGGCAGCCGCCGTGCTCAGCGTACATGCCATCCGCCGCAAAGGCGCCGACTTCCAGGAAATCGTACTTGTCATCGAGCAGGTACTCGATCCGCTCGCGCGCAGTCATCTTGCCCTTACTCTTGTGATTTTCAATGGATTTTGCACCACCTCCGAGTCTCACCGCCTCCCATTTGCCTTCCAGCTTGCGCAGGAGTTCGCGGTTGTGGTCCTCGTTTTTGTTGAACTCCTTGTCGGTGGCATCGAACGCCGCCTCGTACCGGGCATCACTCATGATTGAAAAAAAGATGTAGAAAGTGAGCAAAATAGATAAAAATGCTTTGCAATTACCAAAGTCCAATTACCTTTGTGCCGCGGTCGGGTGCGACCATGTCCCGCTGAATCTGGTCAGGCCAGGAATGGAGCAGCCATAGGTGGTTGACGGGTGCGACACCTTGACCGCGTTTTTTTTTGTAGTTGGTTGAGAAATGAGCAACGACTCACACCTCGATGGCCATTCTGGCGAATCTCCTTTCTCAATCAATCATTCCCAATTCATTCGTCGGTGTTTGGAGCTAGCGCGGATTCCCGGAGCAGCCGTGGAGCCCAATCCGCGTGTGGGCGCTGTGGTGGTGCATCAGGGGCGGATCATCGGGGAAGGCTGCCATGAGCGGTATGGCGGTCCACATGCGGAGGTGAACGCGGTCCGGTCGGTGGCCAACAAGGAACTCCTGAGGGACTGTACCCTGTACGTGAGCCTGGAGCCCTGCAATCACCATGGAAAGACGCCGCCCTGTACCGATTTGATCTTGGAACATGGGATTCCAAGGGTGTTCGTGTGTTCCCTCGACCCCAACCCGCAGATGCGCGGCAAGAGCGTGGCGATGCTGCATCGGCGCGGCGTTGCGGTAACGCTTCTGGACGATTATGAGGATTTTATTGAACTGAACAAGCATTTCTGGGTGAATCAGCAACTGCATCGGCCGTACATCTTACTGAAGTGGGCGGAGTCTGCGGACGGATTCATTGCCGGGCTGAATGCGGAGGGGCGACCGGAGCCACGGGCGATTTCTGGAATGGAGACGAATCGGTATTTCCACTCGCTGCGGCATGAGCTGCAGGGGATCCTGATTGGTCGCGAGACGGCATTGGTGGACAATCCTTCCTTGACGACACGGCATTTCCCAGGGCGGAATCCTCTGCGGCTGGTCTTGGATGAATCGGGCGATTTGCCTCCTACCCTCAAGGTATTTGAAGGCGAAGGTGCCATGGTGATCCGGCGCGGAGAATCGGGACAGGAGGGCAACATTCGATACTTCGGTGTGCCGGATCCCTTTGACTTGCCGGATTTGCTGAGGCGGCTGTATGCGGAGGCGAGGATTGGGAGCATCCTGGTAGAAGGCGGGGCGAATGTCCTGCAGCAGTTCATCGATGCCGGGGAGTGGGATGAGATCATCCGCTGTGTTGCTCCGCTGAGGCTAGGGGCTGGAGTTGCGGCGCCTATGTTGCTGGAAGGGATGGAGGCCGCGCAGGTGATCGCCTCGGGAGAGGATCGGTTGGAGGTTTTTCGCAAGCCCACCTGAGTATTTCGAGGCAATTCAAGGGCCGACTTCCTTGATTTGGACCAATAAATGGCATAAAACCTCCGGATAAGCGTGAATGGCGAATTCTGCACCGCCAATTGCAAGTATCCCTGCACCAACCGTTGGATCGCTCACTTGACTCGTTGACCTTGTATTGGTTTTCAATCATTTGCAAACCGCTCCCCGCAACCAAACCCTTGACAAGCCGTAGATGATTGTGCATATTTGGTCACTTTGCTTTCATTTAATCTCAATCTACATGTCTTTTAGGCTGCATTACCTTGCGCTTGCCAATGCCGCCGCCCGGACTCAGGTCTCCTTTCTCGGGACTGAACACCACAAGGTTTTCCCGAGCGAGAGTCCTCCCCCCGATTGTTGTTCTGACTGAACTATGGAACATGGCTGTGCATCCGCACTGCCCCTCCCCCCTATTACTTTGTCCTGACCGTCTCCGACGCAGCTCGCCCATGTGGCAGGGTATGCTATGGTCCGACAATTCCCTCCACTGTCACTGAGAAACGATTTCTGCCTCATTTTCCTCGGAAATTGAGCTTTCACGCTCCCCATTGAAGGTCTCTTTGGCTGTCGCCTAGGTTGCTTTGTCAATCGGGCAGCAGGATTCATCGCCTGAAATCAGCCTGAATTGCCTGCCTCCAGTGTATCGGGAGCGGTGACAGACCGCCTTGTGCCGGAATCGAAGATCGTGATCAGTCCACAGCGGCAGCCCTGAGGTTGCCCGGGAAAAGCATGCCCACCCAACATGGGAAAACCGTCGATATCCATCGGCATGGCCACGCTTTGCCCAAAACTCACCACATCAGCTACGTTTTTCACTGATTCTGATTTCACAGAATTGGCTAGCCACGGGCATGGCTCGCGGCTGCCCCCATCTGCCAACTCATCACTTAATCAATTTGATATGAAGAGGTTTGTATTGTTATGCTTGTCAATTTTTGCGTTGGGAGGGACATTCCCAACGGCACTTGCTCAGTACCATGGGGAAACCATCTATGGGGACGACCGATCGCAGATTTCTCCAGCGATCGCCACGCGCCCCACAGCAGCCCCCATGATTGTTGGAAATTCTTTCAATGGCTTGTTTCCCGCCACCTTTCGCCCTTTTTCATTTGAAGAGTCGCCGCTGGCCTTGCCTTCGACTTTCATCGGCTATGAGTTTGGCCTTGGAAACCTGAGGATGCTCGCCGCAGCGAATTCCAGCAGTGACACCAAAGTCGGTGTAGCCGGGGTATGCAGACCCGTAACCGGAACAGGTGACGACGCATTCTTCACCGATATCGGGACCAATCTTGCGGACAACTTGCAGCAGATGCTCTTTTTCAAGGTGCCGGGCAATGATCGCCCCAACAAAATCATCGAATTGCAAGACAACTCGTTCCTGATGGTGGGCTCCAATACCAGCGTCACCGGCAACATTGGAACATCTTGGATCGCAAGAATCAGCCCCAGACCAGACTATCGCCCCATCTTTCGCACCACCATCGGCAATCCACAGGGGCCAGTTTCCGCAGGTGAGGGTGCTATCACCGTGGTGCAGTCCAACTCGAAGACATTGCTGGTGGCGGGCAATACCTTTCAATTCTCCACAGGTGCGGAAGGTTCCATTTACATCGCCGAAATGAACATGACTGGCGGACTCAAGTCCTTCCATACCTACCGCATCCAGAATGGTGTGCTCAAACCGAAGGTTACGGACATGGTCCTCATGCCGGATGGGTCGCTCACCCTGGTTGGCATCACCAACATATCAGGAGATCCAGACCATTTCGGCTTCGTGATGACAGTGACCGCAGATCTGTCTTCGGCCACCTTCAAGGAGTTTTCCCAGCCTGGAAATACCACCTCTGGGCTGACGATGAACGCCGCTGTGCTGGAACCGGGCACAAACAACGTGTATGTGGCGGGAATGATCCAACTGCCACATGGCGGGACCATCAAGCAAAGTGGGCTGCTCATGAAGATTGTCCCTCCGATTCAGCCCGTGATTGCCAACTCGTATGATTTCTTTGGGGGAAACGAACAGTTCAACGGCATCCTGTTCCGTGACAACAATGCCACGATCGAGGCTGTGGGTACTGCTGATGTGCTCCCTCCGAACATCGTGGGGCCGGACGGCACAAATATCTGGACGCAGCGGCTGAACACGGATCTGGCGGCTTGCAGGACACAAAGCGTGGCTTTGCAATTTGACACCAAATCAGTCGTCCATGCGACCGTGACTCCCCCAATTCAACAAGATACCACCGAAATTTTTGCCACCCTGGCACTTTCAGCGGATCCCATCGGTTCATTGTTCCCATGCGCCATCATATCCAAGATGGCGTCAGGGGGCACTGCAAGCAAGCCGGCTTCTGTCACGGTCACTCCCATGACGGAAAATCATGATGCCAAGGTGAAATTGGACAAGGAGGTGAAGGCAGCACAGGTATCCCTCACCCATGATTCCGGCAAGCTCATCAGTGAATGGATCATGACCGGGGACGAACTCACCATGAACCTCCATGGCCTGCCAGCGGGAATGTACTTCGTCGCGGTGCAGCAAGGCGATCATCAATCCACCCATAAACTGCTCATCCCATGAAACCATCCATGAATTCCAATCCAACGCAGCATTCCGCTGCACCATCCTCCAATCGATTCTTCGGCATGAAAAACATCGGTCACCGAACGCTTGCTTTGATCATGATGGCGCTCCCTTGGCCCCTGCTCAGTCAGTCGCCAATTTTCAGTGTGATGGGAAACACCATCACTGAAGAGGCGAACTGCATGACGATCCTGAACAGCACTGCAAGCGTCTTTGGTGGACGCAGGTTCACACCAAATTTCGGCAACAAAACAGGCTATGTCATCTGGGAAAGGCCTTCAAGTCCTGGGGTCGCGGATTTCGCAAGGACTTACAGCGTGAACTCTGGGGACTTTGAGATTCGAGCAATGGATGCGGCGTTGCCAGTCGGCTCGATCGCGGTTGTGGCAAACCGAACAGGTGCTGGGGTGGCCAGGGATGGCTACTTCATGCACATCTCCTCAACAGGTACCGTGTTGCATTCGAAAACCTTCAATTCCAGCAACAACGAGTTCCTTACCGATGTGAAGTGCATGTCCAACGGCAGCTTTGTGGTCACTGGCACGATCGAGAATGCCTCAACCCAAAGGTCCGCTTCCTTTGCGACACGGATCGGCCCTGCGTCTGCAAACTATCCCGTTTTGTGGAGCAGGGTGCTGGGTTCGACCACAGGGAGCACGCAGACATTTGACAGGGCAGTTGCGGCTGACGAGCGCCCCGATGGATCGATTCTAATCGGTGGTTTTACCAATCAAGGGGCTAGTACCCCGGAGGGTGAGATCTATCTCTGGCATTTGGATGCAGTGGGTGCTACACAATCCCAATTCAGGTACCGGATGCCACCGGATGTCCACACCCCTTTCCCCAGTGATATGCGCAGCCTTGGGAATGGTGACGTGCAAATCGTCGGCTCGGCCCTAGATTCCAACGGTGTGTTCAAAGGGTTTCAGATGCAGATTGGAAGTGATTTCCTCACAGCCTCCTTCAATCAGCTGAATCTTGTTGATGATCCAAGCCGAGCCATCGAATTGCGCAGCATTGACGCGATCGGCAGCTCACCTACAATTTGGGCGGCTGGACTCATTGACATGCCTTCCTCCAATACCCATGAGAATGAAGCCTTGCTGGTTCAGTTTTCTCCCTTGACAGGGCTCATGCGTTCCCATGCCCTTGGGTTTACCGGCGAGGACGCCTTACGCGGCATCAAGATAGAATCGACCAATGGCGTTCGAGCAGGTGGCTTGACCGTTAAGACCGCCTCACCCTTCCTGAATCTCACCGGCGTCAATGTCCTGAACACGCGCACCAATGCCGTGGGCAACAACTGCAATGCACGAGATGTGAGCCTGATGGCGACTCCATTTGATGTGACCATCTCCTCCATGTTCTTGCCCGTCACCAATAGCCTCACGATCAGCTCAGTGAGCATCACTGTGGGAACACCCGTTGCAACCGGAACCAACTCCTGCTCGGGCGCCAAAATGGCCTATGATGCTCCAGAAGCTGGTGAGCCTGCCATCGAGGAGATGATCTACGAAGTCAGTGCCCCGACCGTATTCCCGAACCCAGCGCGCAGTAACGCAACCCTGCGTTTGCTGGAAGCCAACAGTTCGGCCTCGGTCCAACTCTACGACATCTCCGGAAAGCTGGTGAGGGAACTCATGGCCAGCTCAACCGAAACCCAAATCGACCTCGGCGGCCTGCGGCCGGGACTCTACCTGCTCCAAGTGCAGGACAAGGACAACCTCCACAGCCTCAAGCTGATGGTGGAGTGATGACAATCGATTTACAACTCAATATATTGAAAGACAATGAGAAATACGATCAATACAATCGGGATAGCATTGTTGCTATCCATGGGCCTCGGAGTGAAGGGACAAGTTCGGGGAACAACCATCTATGATCAGATCTTTTCCATCAGCGGAAGGACTTTGGGGGCAAGGTCGAATGGTGAAACCGTCCTTGGAGGGGTCATGACGAATCAAGTGCCGTTGAACCACCCAGAATTGGCAGGATTCATGATTGAAAGCAATGACAATCCTTCCAGCATCTCTTCGGGCATACTTTGCGACTTCAATGAGACACCGAATGGTGAGCTGACCTCCGTCGCCGATGCTGTAGGAACGAAATTCAATGCCGTTGTTGGATTTACGCGGGTACATGGTCGTGGAGATCAAGAGGGATTCTTCTACGATGTCACCGATCCTCAATCTCAACGCAATACAGCCGTTTTTTGGTCAAGTCCTGGCAATGACATTCCCAGGCGAGTGCTTGAATTGCCTGACCATAGCTTTGTAGTGGTGGGCTCGATGGTGGAGTCATTGTCACAATGTTCCTTCATTACCAGGCTCAAGGCTCGCCCCGACTACAGCCCTGTTTTCAACCGGCGAGTTGGCAACCGACTTCTCGACAACACCACGGTGGACGAGGCTGTGGATGTCGCCCAAATGCCGGATGGCAATTTGCTCATCCTGGGAAACACCATCCATTACTCCAGCTCTGGCGAAGGATCGATTTATCTCCTCAAAATGGGATTGGACGGCTTGCTGCATCAATTCCGGACGTTCACGATTGGCAGCGGAGTCCTGCAACCCAGGGCGACCGACATGACGATCCTCAGCAATGGCACCATCATCGTGATTGGAAACACGAACATCGCCAACAGCAGTGAACACAAAGGGTTCATCATGACTCTGCCGCCTGACTTCACGTCGGCAACATTTCTTGAGCTGTCACTGAACCCACAGATTTTTCTTGGGATGGAGATGACTGGCATTTGCCCAGTCCCCAATACAAACTCCTATTACTGCACCGGAACCATGTTTCACCTCAGTGAATTCAATTTCCGCGAAAAAAACCCGTTCATTCTCAGGGCAAATCCAAGCACTGGAATTGAAGCGATCAGGAAAATTGATAACGAGGATGCCTTGGTCGAGACCTATGAGGATATCACCATTCGGGACAATGGGCTCACTTTGGAAACGATCGGCATTACCGAGGAGAGCCCAGCTGGGAATCAGCCACTTGCAGGAGAATTCAATATCATCACCGACCGGATGCAGTTGAGCTTGTTTGCCTGCAATTCAGTTGGTTTTTTGATGACACAATTGTTCAAAACGGTCACTCCGCAGTTGCAACTGCCAGCATCTGTGAGCGTGAACCATGTCACCATGGGTACCATGAAACCCAAGGTCGCCACCTTCTCCTCGGGACTGCTTTGTGCCGGAGCCAAGCGAGATGATCATGCGTCGAACCAAAATCAAGCCATGGAGTCCCCTCGCCTGTATCCAAACCCGGCAGGCGAAATCGCAACACTGGCATTTCCCCAATCGGATGGCCCCACGTCAGTTGAAATCTCGGATGCATTGGGCAATGTCCTCCTACGCATGGAAACCACTGACTCCCAAGTGGCTCTCGATCTCCGAAAATTTGCCAAAGGGCTTCTTTTGATCCGGACACACCAAAACGGACAGGTATTCACCCAAAAACTCATCCACCAATGAAAACACCCCATCAATCCATCCGCTCGATTCAAGATCACGCCCCCAGCCTCACACGCTTGATGCTGTGGAAGCGCATGATGGCGACTTGCCTCGCAGTCATGTTCTGTCAGCTGAAAACGGAGGCTCAGTCGATTTCCCAAGGGCTGCAGTTCCTGGGCAATCAGAGCACGGAAGTAGCCACAGCGATTGCAATCGCTCCTGACAAGTCCAGCATCATCGGCGGAACCACCACGAGTGGCTCGGGCTCAAAGGACGCCTTTATCATTTGGCAACAATTCAGCTCCCCTGTCGCTCCGCGACTTTCCAAGACTTACAGTCTGGGAAATGGAGACCTCGAGATCACCGCCATCGAATCCGCCCTTCCAAGTGGATCAATCGCAGTGGTAGCCAATCGAACTGGAGGTACCGGCACCCCCGACGCACTGTTCCTGCATATCAACAGCAGCGGCACCATCCTCGGCTCCCGATTTTGGGCCAGTACGTTGAGCGAGTCACTCAACGATGTGATATCATTGCCCGATGGAAGTTTCGTTGTGGTCGGCAGGCTCAGGGGATCCGATGCGACCTGCAGGTCCTTTGTGGCGCGGGTCGGCGATCCCAGTCAAAACTATAGCCTGATTTGGGCCAGGACCATGGGCAATCTGTCAGGATTTGCCTCAGCTGCCGACGAAGCGGTGGCAATCAAGCAACTGCCTGATGGCAACTTGCTTGTGACAGGGTTCACCGACCAGGGAGCAACCACTACCCAAGGGGCCGCCTTTCTCTGGAAACTAGACCTGTCGGGCAATACGGTTTCTCTCCAGCGCCTGACCTTGGATCCATCCCTCATTCGTCCGAAACCCACGGATATGACGATCCTGAACACTGGAGCAATCGCGATCTGCGGCAATTCCCAGCTCAACAGTTTCGGTCCCATCAAGAAGGGATGGATCATGCGGTTGGATGCTAACCTCACCAATCCCCTCCTCCGAACGGTGGTCTATACCGGATTCGAAGACCAGCACCTTGAGTTCAGAGCCCTGGATGCCAACCCCCAATCCAACGAATTCTGGGTGGCTGGCAAGGTTGAGGTACCCATTGATGCGGACGTTGACGTCCAAGGACTAATGGTTGGATTCAATGAGTTCTTGACGCCGATTGGCGCAAGTGAAATCGGATTCAATGGCGTGGATGAATTCAATGACGTCCGTTACGTCCAATTGGGGACTTCATCGTTCACGTCTCGTGCTGCAGGATTTTCCGATTTGTCTCATGCGCGGTTCCTCCCGCTGCAGAACGGTGACGCCTTCTTGGCCTTCGGAGGGGAAGCAGGCGCTCCCTGCTCCAATGACCGGTTTTTCAGCATCCAATTAGAGCCAAAGACGGCGACATTGGCATCGATGACATTGACGATCAATACCACGATGACGACCACGCAGGTGCTCCCGAGCAATACGACCATCAGTATCGGGGCAACCTCGGGCTGCAATCCACTCAGGCTGGCAGGCTCCACCGACCAGTCAGATGAGCATCAAGCATCGGATGAATCGCAATCTGAATTCTAGTGTGTTGTTGAATGTGGCATTGATCGGCAATTGAGCCCAATCGATGCACCTACCTGAAGTCTCCGCCATCTTGTCCGGCAATCGCTGGATGGGGTGGCGGATGTTTTTTCGGATTGGCCATCATCCCTTCCGGAACAATCCGTACAGCGCGCTCCCGCTTCCTGACATGCTGGCGTAAAGCGCCCCCATGCGATAGAGTTCCTCCTTGGTCTGTGCGAGGATCGGGTACTTTTCGAAAACTGGGCGTTCCAGATCGTTCAAGATGTGGTGCCGCCATTCTGAGATGGGCAATTCCAGCAATGGACGCAGCGGCGTGGTGTGGCCGATGTCCTCTGGGCGCATCGCCTTGTAGGCCTCCACGGTGCTGCTGTGGATGTTGAAAATTTTGAGCCGGAGCTCGTATTGGCTGATGTCGAGGGGATGCGGCTCCAGCGTGGTGCCTGTGCCTGTGCCGTACATGGGTTTTTCGTAGATGAAAAATGGCACGTCCGCACCCAACTTGGCACCCCAAGTCGCCAGCTGCTGATCGGAGACATCCACCTTCCACAGGTCTCTGAGGGCCTTCATGGTTGTGGCAGCATTTGAAGAGCCGCCTCCCAAGCCTGCTCCTGCCGGGATTGCCTTGCGGACGCGGATGCGGACTCCTGCATTTTTTTTCTCCAACTGCTCGGTCATGAGGCGCCAAGCCTTGTAGATCAGATTCTGCTCCAAGGGCACCTGCTCGTCCATGTCCTGCATGATCACGGTGCAGCCTTCGCCCTCGTCCCGCTCCACGAGCATCATGTCGAAAAGCTGCTCCACTGGATAAAACAAGGTTTCCAGCAGGTGGTAGCCATCGGGCCGTTTCCCCACGATGTGCAGGCCGATGTTGATCTTGGCGCTGCTGCGCAGCATGACAGAGGTGATCATGTGGGCAAATGTAGGGAGGAATGGCCGCTCGGCGCATTGCTGTAAATCCATTTTAATATTCCGGCTTATTGCCCAATATTTGCCGGATGAAAGGTACCAAGCGCCTCCAGATCCTGTCTGAGTCGCAGACGCTCGCGCTCACCAAGCTCGTGCGACAGCTTCAGGCAGAAGGCAAAGACGTGGTGGGGCTCACACTGGGCGAACCCGACTTCGACACGCCCGACCATATCCGCGACGCGGCGATCGCAGCCATCCGTGAAGGTTTTACCCATTACACCCCGGTCGCAGGGATTCTCCCGTTGCGTGCGGCGATTGCTCGTGACTACGACCAAGTCGCTCCCGGGCATTACCAAGCTGCCAATGTCGTCGTGAGCAACGGTGCCAAGCAGAGCGTGGTGAATGTGGTGATGTCCCTGGTCGATCCCGGCGAGGAGGTCATCATCCCCTGCCCCTACTGGGTGAGCTACATCGAAATCTTCAAGATGGCCGAAGCCAAGGTCGTGGAAGTGCCCACCACCATTGAAAACGGCTACAAGATGACCGCCGCCCAACTGGAGGCCGCCATCACCCCCAATACCAAGATGCTCCTCATCAACAGCCCGAACAACCCCACAGGCGGGATGTACACGCTGGAGGAAGCTGCGGAATTGGTCGCGGTGCTGGAGCGTCACCCACATGTGGTATTGGTCAGCGATGAGATCTATGAGCACATCTGGTTCGAGCATCCGACCGTGTGCTTCGCGCGCTTTGAATCCATCCGGGACAGGCTCGTGATCATCAGCGGGGTCTCCAAAGGCTTCGCGATGACGGGATGGCGGATTGGCTATACCCTGAGTCCGCAATGGATCGCCGAACTCTGCGAGAAATACCAGGGCCAAATCACTTCCGGGGCGAGTTCCATCTCCCAAAAGGCTGCCCTCGCCGCCTATACCAGCAGCATGGAGCCGTCCGAGAAAATGCGCTTGGAGTTCAAGGCCCGTCGCGACTTCATGGGCGCGCGCCTCGCCGCGATACCCGGCCTCAAGTCCTACAATCCTCCGGGAGCATTCTACTTCTATCCCGACCTGAGCGCCTTCATCGGCAAGACGACTCCGAAGGGGGAGGTCATTCGCGACATCGATCACCTGACCGAATACCTGCTCATGGAAGGCGGCGTTGCCGTGATCCCTGGGACAGCATTTGGCACCGACCGACATGTGCGCATCAGCTACGCCTACGCCATGGAGTACTTGGAAAAAGGCTGTGACCGCATGGCCCAGGCATTGACGGCATTGAAATGATCGCAGCAGCCGACATCCAAGCCTTGCAGGCGGCGTTGCCGCGGCTGCGGGTGTTGGTGATCGGTGACCTGATGCTGGACCGCTACCATTTCGGGCGGGTTACGCGGATTTCTCCGGAAGCGCCTGTGCCCGTGGTGGATGTGGAGCGAACGGAAAACCGCCCCGGCGGTGCTGCAAATGTGGCATTGAACATCGTGAGCATGGGTGCGGCGGTGACGCTTTGCGGCGTGATCGGCGACGATGACAATGGCGAGCGGCTGATCAAATGCCTCGGCGTGAAGGGCTTCGACACGAGCCTGGTCATCACCACCCAAGATCGGCCAACCACGACCAAAACCCGGATCATCGGCAACAATCAGCAGATTTTGCGGGTGGACCATGAATCGCGGGAGGAAATCGGCGCGGAATTGACAACGCGGATCGTCGCCCGTCTCCAGGAAAGCATTCCCAATTACGACGCCATCATCCTCGAAGACTACGACAAGGGCCTTTTCAATTCCGCCCTGATCGATGCCGTGGTCATTGCAGCCAATGCGGCTGGAATCCCTGTCGCCGTCGATCCCAAGTTCCGCAACTTCCTGGCCTACAAAGGCGTGACGCTTTTCAAGCCCAACCTCAAGGAGCTCAACGAGGCCCTGCACCACCGCATTTCCAAGGCCGATTTGCCCGCGATTCAGGCCGCAATCGAGGAATTGCGATTTCGGATGCCGCATTCCAATACGCTCGTGACCTTGAGTGAAAATGGTGTCCTGCTCGTGGATGCGCAAGGACATGCCACGCATATCCCTGCGCACCTGCGCAAGATCGCGGACGTCTCCGGCGCAGGTGACACCGTCATCGCGGTGATGGCGCTCGCCATGGCTGCGGGATTGCCCCTCCCCTCCTCGGCCGCCGTCGCGAACCTAGCAGGCGGATTGGTCTGCGAGGAAGTGGGCGTGGTGCCGATCGATCCAGAAGTCCTTTTCAGGGAACTTATTTGAGGCGAAGGGCCTCTGGCCCAATGCCTAAATGACAGCGCGCCTCTGGCGCGCGAGATCAAGCTGGCAAATCACCCTTCACCTTCTCGCAATCAATCTGCCTCAAGGAACCGATTCCAATCGGAAACATCTCGCCCGCCCCCTTCGAGCGGCCTCAGGGCAGGCGAGGCGGACGGTCAATTCAGCAACGGGCGGGACGCCCCTCGCTTCTGTTCCTAAACTTTTTTCTTCAGCTTCTCCATCAGCGCCACGAACGGCTGCGTGTTTTGCATGATGTAGAAGTGGACGCAGTTCACGCCTTTGTCGAGGAGTTCGAGGGTCTGCTTCAGCGCCCAGTCCACGCCGACTTCGACCTCTTTCTGCTTGGTGTCGGCCTTGAGCATGCGCTCGGTCAACTCCTCGGGCAGGTCCACGTGGAAGACGCTTGGGATCATCGTAAGCTGCGACTTGGTCGTCAGGATCTTGAGGCCAGGAATAAGCGGGATGGTGACCCCGACTTTCTGGCTTTCAGCGACGTAGCGGTGATAGACGGCATTGTCGAAAAACATCTGTGACACGCCGTAGCCAGCTCCTGCATTCTGCTTGCGCAGCAGGACGTCCATGTCAAACTTGAGGTTCGGCGCCTCGAAATGCTTCTCAGGATAGTAGGACACACCCACGCAAAAGTCCGTATGGGCCGCATCAATGAGTTCATCCTGGTAATGACCGTGGTTCATGCGGTTGACTTGCTCCACGAGGTCCACGGCGTATTCGTTCACCGAACGGTCAGGGCGGTCGTGTTTCTTGATATTGCCATCCCCGCGGATAGCGAGCACATTTTCGATGCCGAGGTAGTTCAATTCGATCAGGGCGTCCTCGGTTTCCTCACGTGTAAAGCCCGCGCAGAGGATGTGCGGCACCGGGTCGATTTCGAACTTGTACTTGATCGCCGCGCAGAGGCCGAATGTACCGGGGCTCTTCCGCTTGACCCGCTTCTTGAAAGTACCGTCGCGCATTTCCTCCCAAATGACCTCGGCACTGTGGCTCGTCACGTCGATGAAGGGCGGATTGTAGGGCTTGATGCTCGCAATCGCCTCGTGCAGCTTTTGCAGGCTGTGGCCACGTTTGGGCGGGATGATCTCAACACTGATCAGAGGGTTCTTGGCAGACGCCAGGTGCTCGGTGACTTTCATAGCTACTTTTAATGCGGTGCAAAAGTAGAGGGATGCCCCATAAAATAAAACCCCATCGAAATTCTCAGGCGCGCATTGACTCCACAGGGTCCATCCGGGAGGCGATGCTTGCGGGAATGATCCCCGAAATGAGTCCAATCGCCACGGAAATCATGACCCCGAACGCCAGAGAACTCCAGGAAGTGACGACAGTGAATCCCGCGCCGACCTGCTCGATGGCAAATTGCAGCAGCAGCGTGACTCCATAATTAATAAGGAGTCCGATCAGCCCTCCGAGCAGACAGAGCATCACCGACTCAAATAGGAATTGGAACAGGATGAAACGCCGGGTCGCGCCGAGGGCCTTTTGCACCCCGATTTCAAATGTCCGCTCCTTCACCGTGCTGAACATGATGTTACCGATGCCAAAGCCGCCCACGATGATCGAGAAGATCGAAATGAAGATGCCCCCGATGCGCAGGTAGTCCGTTGCTGAGGCGAAGAGGTTCATCAGCATCTCCGGGCGGTTGATCTCGAAATTGTTTTCCGCGCGTGGGCGCAGTCCCCGGGCTGACCTCATCAGGCCGATGATGTCATCCTCCACCCGGTCCAGCCACTTGGAATCGCTCACTTTCACCTCAATCATCTTGTCCATGCGCTTGCTCTTCATGTCGAAAAGCCGCCTGCCATAAGAATATGGGACAAAAACGATGTCATCCGGCGAGGAGCCAAAGACCGTGGTCCCCGCCCGTGCCGTGACGCCGACCACACGGACTGACCTGCCCTTGATCTCGACCTCCTTGTCCAGCGCACTTCCGTAGGGAAACAGTTGCTCCGCAACATTCGAACCGATCACGCAGACCGCACGGCCGCCATCGACCTCGACCTCGTTGAAAGGCCGACCTTGGGCGATTTCCATGCTGTTGATGAGGAAATAATCATAGGTGATGGAGCGCACCGCTACCGGATTCACCTCCAAGCCGCCATGCTTGATGGTCTGCCAGCCGATGCGTGCCTCGTAGGCGACGCCATCGACATGCTCCAGGTTGTTTTTGAGGCGGAGGAATTCATTGTAAGTCGCCATGGGACGCTGCACGTACTGTTGCCAATTGCTCATGGCATCGTTCGTCCAAGGGAAATGATGGACAAACAAGACCGAATTCCCCAGTTCACTCAGGTTCTTGTTCAGCGAAAACGTGAGGGAATTGACCAGCGTGAAGATGATGGTGATGGCGAAAATGCCGATGGAGACCCCAAGCATGGTGAGCAAGCTGCGCAACCTGTGCGCAAGCAGCGACCGTAGCCCGATTCGCATTCCTTCCAGTAGCAGCGCGAACGTCTTCATTCGGAGTAAAGCTAAGGAATCATGCGCTCTAAGGCTTCTTTTCGCAGGAAAATCCGATGGAAATTGCTCATTTCGATGCGGTTGAGCCTCTAAAAATACCTTCAAGTTTATTTTGCCAAGTCAAAACCACGCGTATATCTTTGCGGATTCATTTTTTGGACTACATGAAGCTATCCGAATTCTCCGTAGATATTCCTGACTCCCTGATTGCCAGCCATCCTGCAGACCCCCGCGACAGTTGCCGTCTGATGGTGTGCCACATGAAGGACAAGACCATCGAACACAGAACCTTCAGGGACATCTTGGAATATTTCGACGAAGGCGACGTTATCATCCTGAATGATACCAAGGTTTTCCCCGCCCGCCTGCTGGGCAAAAAGGAGAAAACAGGTGCTTCCATCGAAGTCTTCCTGCTTCGCGAGCTGAACAAGCGCGCCAAGCTCTGGGACGTGCTCGTGGATCCTGCCCGCAAAATCCGTGTTGGAAATAAACTCTTCTTCGGCGAGAATGAACTCGTCGCAGAAGTCGTGGACAATACCACTTCCCGTGGCCGCACCATCCGTTTCCTCTTCGACGGCAACGACGAAGACCTGAGCCGGATGATCGACACCCTGGGCAAGACCCCGATTCCTCCCTACATCCCCCGCGAAGTCGAGGATCGCGACCGTGAAGACTATCAGACCATTTATGCGAAGCATGTCGGCGCCGTTGCAGCCCCGACCGCAGGTCTGCACTTCACCCGCGAGCTGCTCAAGCGCTTCGAACTCAAGGGCGTGGAGCAAGTTCAGTTGACCCTCCACACCGGATTGGGCACCTTCCAACCTGTGGAAGTCGAAGATCTGAGCAAGCACCGGATGGATTCCGAGTACTACGAGATCGAAGAAGGCGTCTGCGAGGTCGTGAACACTGCCAAGGCGAACCGCAACAAGGTCCTAGCCGTCGGCACCACGACCATGCGCGCACTCGAAAGCTCCGTTTCAGCAAGCCGCACCCTGAAGCCCCAAAAAGGCTGGACGGACCGCTTCATCTATCCTCCTTACGATTTCAACATCGCCAACGCGATGCTCACCAACTTCCACCGCCCCAAGTCAACCTTGATGATGATGGTGGCAGCATTCATGGGTTACGACTTCATGATGCACTGCTACAATGAAGCCGTGAAGGAGGAGTACCGCTTCTTCAGTTACGGCGACGCCATGCTCATCATGGACTGATCCATGGGCGGCGCAGTCAAGCGGTTTGCATTGGTCGTGGCTGGGGGAACCGGCACGCGGATGGGCGGCGGGCTGCCCAAGCAGATGCTACCCCTGGGACAGCGCGCCATCCTTGCGCATACAATCGATCGCTTCCTCGGCTACGATGAGGAAATCCAGGTTGTCTGCGTCCTCCACCCTACCCTGGCCGATGGCTGGTCGGCATTTCTGGACTGGCATTTCTCGGCGGATGAGACAGCTCGCCTGCACATCTGCCTCGGCGGCGCGGAGCGCAGCGAGTCGGTTCACAATGGCCTGAATCAAATCCGCGACATGCTCCAAGGTGACGACCGCGCATTGGTTGCGATCCATGACGGCGTCCGCCCCTTCATCAGCAACCGCATCCTCTCAGAGGGATTCGCCTTGGCGGGTGAAAAGGGAAATGCCATCGCGACCGTGCCTGTGAAGAGCTCCATGCGCATGGCGACCACTGAGGGCAGCAAAGCCGTGGACCGCGACCTGTTTTTTCACGTGCAAACGCCGCAAGTCTTTTGGCTGGATGAGATCCTCACCTGCTACAACGAGCGCGGCAACTCCATATTCACCGACGACGCAAGCCTAGCCGAGAGCCAGGGGATGAACATCCACATGTACCTCGGCAGCTACGACAACCTCAAGATCACTACTCCGGAAGACCTCATCTTGGCCGAGCGCCTGCTCGAGCGCGGAGGATGGCAGTAGGGAATTGATAATGAATAATTGATCATTAACAATTTGGCCTTGTGGCTACTGGTAGGCGATTGGATTTCCTGTGCAGTCATACTTTGGTTCAGGGCAGTACGATTCATTCGCAGACCAATTGTCAGCAATACTATCGCAATTGGCGATCATGATGCGAGGACGCAATCAAACCACTACCGCATTGATGCACAAGATATTCCGCAGCAATACGGAGGCATCGCAACACCGATTAGAGGTCAATGAATAATAAATCTGCAGGAGGCAATCAGAAAATTGCTATTGAAAGAGTTTGCCCCAATTAAGGGACGAGAATTCGGGGTCGAAATTCTCAGTTGTCGTCCTCGGGTTCGAGGCCTGGATCGACGAGTTCTTTTTCCTTGCCGAGGAGGGTGGTGAGTTCATCTTCCTCTTCTTCTTCGAGGAGGTCAATGTCATCATCGCCGGAGCTACCGACCATGTCGAAAGCGTCGGGGTTTTCCCAGTCGGTGTCTTTTTCGAGGCCGTCGATGTCGTCGATGCCGAGGTCGCCCATTTCGTCGCCATCGGAATCGCCGCGCATGCCACCGCCGCTGCGGGCGCACTCGGGGAGTTTGTAGCCGGCATCGTGGCGGAAATCACCTGCGTCGTAGCCTTGAATGCTCAGCTCCAGCTGGATGTCCACGAGGCTCGCGGAGGTGGGATTGAAGGCCACGCTCAATTGAGAGTTGGAGGCATTGAAAGTCGCGTTGGAAACTCCGTCGAGGCCCTTCACGATCTTCACTATGCGATCTCCACCACAAGGGATGCAGGGTCCGGTGACTTTGAAAGTGGCGTTTTGCTGTGCATGAGCAGAAGCAAACAGTCCGAATCCAACAAAGCCCCAAATCAGCGATTTGCGTAGGAAGTTACCCATTCTCTTTCAATTGATAAACGAATTTAAGGAAAATCTAAATGGATGGTGCAAAAGGCGGGCCAATTCCTGACGTTTTTTCGAGACAAATCTTCCACAAGATTTCCACCTGCCTCCCGAACCTGTGCATAGCCATGCCTTCATGCAGGAAATCCGGCATAGAGGCGGGAAAAATGGTATATTTGCCCCTCCTTGCGAAACAATGGTGTGGGCAAGGCAGTCTCAATTGACAGGGCATTCGGAGACGGAGCCCACAAGTGGCGCAAGGCGCCTCCAAGGAAAAGCAAAACGCAAGAAATGGGCATTTTCGGCTTCTTCAGCAAGAAGGAAAACAAGGAAAACCTGGATCAGGGCCTTGAGAAAACCAAGACCTCCATTTTCTCCAAGATCAGCAAGGCGATTGTGGGCAAGTCCCGCATCGACGATGAAGTGCTGGATGAGTTGGAGGACGTCCTGATTTCCAGTGACGTGGGTGTGGAGACGACGATCAAGATCATCGAGCGCATCCGTGACCGCGTGGCCCGCGACAAGTACACGAGCACCAACGAACTCGACCGCCTGCTGCGCGACGAGATCACCAAGATGCTCGAAGAGAATCAGCAAAAGTCAGATGCAGACTTCATCGTCCCGACCATCAAAGAAGGTGGCGTGAAGCGTCCCTATGTCATCATGGTCGTCGGCGTGAACGGTGTTGGCAAGACCACCACCATCGGCAAATTGGCGAACCAGTTCCACCAACGGGGCTATAAGGTCCTGCTTGGCGCCGCCGACACATTCCGGGCCGCCGCTGTGGACCAACTCAAGATTTGGAGCAGTCGCGTGGGGGTGCCCATTGTCGAAAAAGGCATGAACGTGCCGCCATCCTCCGTCGCATTTGACGCCGTGCAAGAAGGTGTCAAGCAAGACGCAGATATCGTGATCATCGACACCGCGGGCCGCTTGCAGACCAAGTTGAACCTGATGGCGGAGCTGACCGCGATCAAGCGGGCGATGGCGAAGCCCCTGGAATCCGCCCCGCATGAGGTGCTGCTCGTCCTCGACGCCTCCACCGGACAAAACGCTGTGCAGCAAGCCAAAGCCTTCACTGAGGCCACCGAAGTCACAGCATTGGCATTGACCAAGCTGGACGGCACTGCCAAAGGCGGCGTGGTCATTGGCATCTGCGACCAATTCCGCATCCCTGTGCGCTACATCGGCGTGGGCGAGGGCATCGATCACTTGCAGGTCTTCAACCCCAAGGAGTTCGTGGACTCCCTCTTTAAAAACTCATGAAGACCAAAGCCTTCAAGCGCGACCGGGTCAATATCGTGACCCTGGGTTGCTCCAAGAACCTCGTGGACAGCGAGGTCATGCTCACACAGCTCCGAGGCAACCAAGTGGATGCCTACCACGAGGCCGAAACGCCCGCGAACATCGTGATCATCAACACCTGCGGCTTCATTGACCGGGCCAAGGAGGAGTCGATCAACACCATCCTGGAATACGTCGAGCGCAAGGAAGCCGGGGAAGTCGAAAAAGTCTATGTGACGGGATGCCTGAGCGAACGGTACAAGACCGACCTCGCCGTGGAAATCCCGAACGTGGATGCCTGGTTTGGCACGATGGAACTGCCCTCCCTCCTCCGCAAGTTCAATGCGGACTACAAGCAGGAATTGGTGGGTGAGCGGATCATCACGACCGACAGCCACTATGCCTACCTGAAGATCGCCGAGGGCTGTGACAGGCCCTGCAGCTTCTGCGCCATCCCGCTCATGCGGGGCAAGCACAAGAGCCGCACCATCGAAGACCTGCTCAAGGAGGCCCAATGGCTCGCGAAAAAGGGCGTGAAAGAGCTGATGCTGATCGCGCAGGACCTGACGTTCTACGGTCTGGACCTGTACCGGGAGCGCCGCCTCGCTGAGTTGCTGGAGCGCCTCGCGACCGAGTCGGGCATGGAGTGGATTCGCTTGCACTATGCCTATCCTGCGGGCTTCCCGGTGGACATCCTGCCCGTGATGCGCCGCCACGCCAACATCTGCAATTACCTGGACATGCCCTGCAGCATGCCTCCGACAATATGCTCAAGGCCATGCGCCGGGGCATCACCAAGGCCAAAACCCGCGACCTCATCAGTCGCATCCGCGACGAGGTTCCCGGCATCGCATTGCGTACCACCTTGATCGCTGGTTACCCAGGAGAGACCGAGGACGATTTCCAGGAAATGCTGGACTTCGTGCAGGAGGCCCGCTTCAACCGCCTAGGTGTTCCTCTGAATACAGCCACGAGGAAAACACCCATGCCCACCAATTCGAGGACGATGTCCCCGCTGAGGTGAAGGAGGAGCGGGTCGCCACCATCATGGCCGCGCAGCAGGAGATTTCATTTGACCTAAATACTGCCTTCACTGGGTCAGCGGCTCAAGGTGCTCGTGGATCGCCGTGAGGGTGATTTCTGGGTCGGACGCACCGAATACGACTCGCCCGAGGTGGACAATGAGGTGCTGATCAGCGGAGATGTGCCCGGAGTCGGCAAGTTCTGTGAGGTGGAAATCTACGACACAGCCGAGTTCGATCTTTTCGGCAGGTCGTCGTTCGAGGCATGGATGCGCGGCCGATATGGTATCGCTGGCGCAGGCGTTCTTCGACCACGTTTCCACCAACAATCAAGTCCAGCACGACGCACCAACGCCTGTATCAATCGACATATTCTGACGAATGCGGGCACTACCGCATCGATCTTTATTTATATCGACTCAAATGGTTTATTGCCTGCGACATGCAGAGCGACATTTCCGATGCGGGCATTGCCAGCCGTCATGGCCGTGAATATAACTACGACAGATGATTTTCCGGTGATGACCTTTCAACGCTGGCCTGCTGGCGATACAGATCGAGGACCGACGAACCCGCCGCCGCCACATCGAGGGCATCCCCTACCAATGCAGAGATTTGAACGCGCCCGTTGCCATTTCTGATCCACTGTTAATACAGGAGTTTGGTGGGGTGCTGGCGCCTCAGCCGCTGCTGGGTGATCACTTCACCTCGGTGCCGGAGCAGTTGAGCATGACCGCATTCGTTTATGCGCAGCAACCCGGATTCTACCGCGCGAAGGCAGTCCTTTACCTGCGGCAAAATGACATCCAAACCGGGCCGACGGACATCGAGATGAACGAGGCGAGCCAATACCTCACGATGAACCAAATGAACACGGTGGTCGATGCCAGCAAGGGAATGGCGATGCTCAGCCATCAGCTGGACCTCAAGGACTTGCCCCATGGGGAATACTTGGTGGAACTCTACCTTTTCAAGGACGATTCACTCGTGGCCGAGACCGCAAGGACATTTTTCATCGACTGGAAGCAGTTGAAGGATGTGTTTGCTGACCTGAATGCGGCAATCGAGATGATGGACTATGTGGCGACCCCCGACCAAATCCAGCAATTGCAGCTGATCAAGGACGCGGACGAGCAGCAGAAGGCCTTCCTCGACTTTTGGGCAAGCCGGGCCAATCCCAGCCAAGAAGGCCCTGTGGACGCCATCGAGCGCTATTTTTCCCGGATTTTCTATGCCAATGAGAACTTCAACGAGGTGATTCCGGGTTGGCGCACGGACCGTGGGAAGATCTTGACATTGTATGGGCCGCCCGATCATCAGACGAGCATGACCTTCAATGGCCGGCTGTATGAGGCGTGGACCTATCCCCGGTGGGGCCTGAAGGTGGTTTTCCGCAATGACAATGGACGGATGCGCCGGATGGCAATTGGTTAATATGGAGGCGATGAAAGGAAGGAGGACGAAGCGATGATCAAAAAATACCTCAAGCGGCATTTCAAGTTCGAGGCGGTATTCGGCACTGCGCCTACCGAGGAGGAGAAAGAGTTTGTGGCCAAACGCCGCCGCAAGCGGGGATTTTTCATTTTCCTTCAAATCCTGAAGTTCCTGCCGTGGATCTGCGTGGCAGCATTTGGGGTTTCCTTCTTCTGGGACTTCGGACCGGACGACAAGCTGGAAATCGCAGGTCAGACACTCACACTCGAGGCCTTCATCCGCATGGTTTCCGTCTCTGGCTTGATCGGATTCGGGACGAACTGGGTGGCTGTGAAAATGCTCTTCAAGCCAGTGATCCGCCGCCCGATTTGGGGACAAGGTCTGATACCGGCGCACAAAGAGCGCATCGTCTGGCAGCTTGCCGGAGGCATCCACAAGCATATCCTGAACGAGGACCTGATCCGCGAGCGCATCACCGAATCCGGCCTTATCCAGCGCATCAATCAGATTCTGATCCGTGGCGTCGAGAACCTCTTGGATGATGAGGAATTCATCCGCGAGGTGAAGGCCATCGCCTACCTGCAGGTCAAAAGGACCCTTTCCAAAGCAGAAACACGGGAGCGATTTGCAGGGATCATCAATGAAAAGCTGGACGAAAACCTGAACAAGGGACTGTCCGGATTCGTGTTCCAAGCCTATAAGAAGCTGAACCGCCGCGAATATGAGGCGGTGTTGAACAATATCTTGAACCGTGTGCCGGGTTCGGTGGTTGATGTGATCGAAGAGGTGGAGGACAAGCGGGTGGAAATCGCCGAAGGCATCCGGGCGCGGGAACAGGACATGGAACGATTCCTCCTGAAACTGGTCTTGGACGTGCTGGACCGCATCGACATCCGCACCCTGCTCAGCAAGCAGATGGCGCATTTCGACGAGGCGCGGCTGGAACGCATGATCTGGTCCGCAACGAATGAGCAACTGCTCTACATCGAGTACCTCGGGACTTTGCTTGGCATCTTTGGCGGCTTGCTCATCTGGCAGCCTGTCGTGATGGGAGCCGCGTTCGGGGGCATTTTTGTCGTCCTCTTCTTGCTCGATCAATTGTTGTTCATTCTCAAAAAAGACAATATCGGTGGCCGAAAAGCGTGAGATCAAGGCAGATTACCTAGCAGGTGCGGAAGAGTTGAATGGCTTCAGTGCGTGGCCATGGCCGGTTCGGGACTTTGAGCCCGTCATCCGAGCTAGGCTTGAGAAAGCAGTGCCGCGAGAATTGCTCGTTTCCGAGCTGCGCGCACAGAACCAACACCTGCCCGACTCGGCCGCTGTCCTTGCGAACATCAACCTGCTCGCGGAGGAAAACACTCTGACGGTGACGACGGGGCATCAGGTCTGCCTCTTGGGCGGCCCCATGTTCACGATCTACAAAATCGCCTCGACGGTTGCCCTCGCCCAGGAATTGTCTGGCCGCTATCCCGCTTACCAATTCGTCCCCGTGCTTTGGATGGCGACTGAGGACCACGATTGGGAGGAGGTCAACCATTTCTATCCGGCATTCGGCGAGAAGGTCACCTATCCCGGCACCTTTGTAGGACCAGTTGGGCGGCATGTCTTGGAGGAATCCATTGCTGGAATCCTGCCTGCGGGCCTTCCAGAAGCCATCCGCGAGGCATACACGCCGGGCAATACCATAGCCGAGGCCTTTCGCAGCCTGATGCACCACCTGTTTGGTCATTCTGGGTTGGTGATCTTGGATGCGGATCGCCCCTCACTGAAGCGGGTCTTCTCCCCTGCCCTGCGCCGGGAATTGCTTCGCGAAGGCATGGGTGGCCCGGCCCGGGAAACCACCCAAAAGCTGGAAGAACTTGGCTACAAGGCCCAGATTTTTCCTCGCGAAATCAACCTCTTCTACCTCGGAGAAGGCGGCCGCAGCCTGATCGACTTCCGCGACGGTCGGTTTGTCCTCAAGGACAGCCCCAAGTCCTGGGATGAGGCAGGCTTCCTGGCCGAATTGGAGGCACATCCCGAGCATTTCAGCCCCAACGTGGCCCTGCGCCCTGCCTACCAGGAATCCCTTCTCCCCAATGCGGCATTCGTCGGCGGCTGGGCGGAGGTGAGCTATTGGCTGCAATTGAAGGCCGGATTTGATGCGCTTGAAGTACCATTTCCCGTCCTCGTCCCGCGCCTCCATGCCACGCTCCTGACCAATTCGCAGGCCGAGGAAGCACATGCCCTAGGTCTGATGCCGCAGGAATTGGCACAACCGCTCCATGTCCTCAACGACCTCTACCTCGCCCAATCTTGGGATGATTCCCCGCTCTCCGAGGCCATTGCAGGAGTAATCGCAGCCTTTGACCAGCTTGCAGCCGAGGTAGCGAGCATTGACCCTACGCTGGCCACAGGCATCCGTGCTGACCAAGCACGTGCCGCGAACTCCATCGAATCCTTGCCCAAAAAGGTCAAAAAGGCCCTTCGCAACCGGAATCCACAGCCTTACTTACGGATTTCCGCCCTGAAAAATGCCGTCGAGCCAGAAAACACACAACAGCAACGGGTGCTGAACTTTTCTGCATTTTTGCCGATGGCGCCGCAGGCTCTCACCCGCATCGTCCTTGAACATTGCCAACCGCTGTCCACCGAATCACAATGGATCAAATTGCCCTGAAAAAGGCCCTGCGCAAGGAGATAAAGGCACGACGTGCGGCGATGAGCCCCGCTGAAGTTGCCCTCAAGAGCAAGGCCATTTATGAGCGCTGGCGGAACCGTTTCAGCCTCAAGAAGGTCGGTTTTTTCCATTGTTTTCAGAGCATCGAGTCCCGCAATGAGGTCGATACCCGCGCATTGATCCAATTCGTCAGGGACCGTCATCCGCAGGTCTTCACCGTGGTGCCCGTGGTGGATACGATTCACAAGTCACTGCGCCACGCCCTGGTGCATGACCGACTGGAAATGCGGGTGAGCAAGTTTGGCATCCCGGAGCCGTATATGCCGGTGGATTTTGTGCATCCTGTGCAGATGGATATGGTTCTCGTCCCGATGCTGGCCTTTGACGACACCGGCAACCGTCTGGGATACGGCGCAGGGCATTATGACAAATTCCTCTCCCTCACGCGGCCAACCTGCATCAAGATCGGCTTGTGTTTCGAGAATGGACATCTCAAAGAGCCTCTTCCATCAGAGCCGCATGATATCCCGTTGGATTTTGTGGTGACCGAGGAAAATATCATCCGTTTCAACCCTAACTTCCCCATCTGATCCCTCGTAAGGAAGAGAATCATGGAAGAGGAAACCATTCACCGCCACAATTACCAAGACTTCCTGTCCGGCTATTCAATGCCCAGCTCCGACGACCTCGACCTGATGGAGCGCGAGGACAATGAGGTGCCAATGGAAGTGCAACGCGACAATCGGCGGCTTTGGTTTGCAGGCATCCTCTCCTTGATCGCAGGCGCTGGCATTTTCGCCGCCTCCAATTTTCAATTCCTGTCCTCGTTTTTGCCCTACTTCGTAGTAGCCGGGGCCACCGGCTTGGGCGTGGGTGTGTTCCGTCTCATACGCAAGGTCTTCAGCAAGAAGACATTGACCCTACCCAAACTGGAACTGCGCCGCAAGTCTGAGAAGAAGACCCAAAATGCGATGAGCACCTTTTCGACGCCGCGTCAGCGCACAAGCCGCTTGACCAAATCGGATTCCGACAAGGTTTTCATGGGTGTCTCAGGCGGGCTTGGTGCCTATTCAGGTATCAATTCCACATTGATCCGCACGGCTTGGATCATCGCATTTGCTGCCACAAGCGGTGTGGCTGCGGTGCTCTACATCTTCATGGGGCTGCTCATGGCCTCTGAGCCAAAGAATTTGCCGGAATCCGGTCGGTAGTCTGGCGTTTCAATTTATGG
>JAXLVK010000054.1:0-46801 GCA_046329055.1 Bacteroidia bacterium | reverse complement strand
CAGTCGCCCCTTCAGGAGCACGCACCACCACCTCCCCGCGCGGATTCACAGATATGCCCAGCGTTTTCCGTTTGCAGTAGATCAATTCATACCCAATTCTCAGGCTCCCGAATTCCAGCACCTTCGCGCCAGCCTCCAAGCGATCTGCCACACCTTCCATCCCCGCAATTCCGACAACCCTCATAACCTTCTCTTTGCGATGTTCACGCAAAGCTCCGCAAACTTGTCCGTTTCCTCCAGTCCCAGCCCGCGCCCATCCGGACCCTGCACATGATCCAGCAGGTAATCCCCGATCTCAAACACCATCCGCTTTGCCACATCAGGATTGTTTTTCCAGTCCACCACGGTATGGTGCCGGATGATCTCCTCGATCACCAATGCCGCTGTCAATGCAACTGCCGTATCCCCCGCCCATCCCAGCCGTTCGGCAAATGCCACCTCCAGCTCGCGAAAATACGTCTGTGCCAGCGGTCTGTCCTGCAATTTCGCAGGCACCGCATCGCTGCCCCGCTCCAGTGCCTCCTCCTGCAAGGCCCGCATCCGCTCCAGGTACTCCAACTCCGAGATGCGCCGCGCCCGGTAATCTGCGATCACCTGACGGATCAGCTCACTCAACCGCAGGTAAAACGAAGGGTCCTCCTCCATCCGTTCCGTCACATACTTCGTCGTCCGGCTCGCAATTGTCTCTGCTTTCGACGCCGCACTCCCCAGTTTTTCCAGTTCCGCCTCAAACGCTTCCTTGTCTGTGATGCTTACCAGCTCTGTCAGCCGGATCACATCATTCGTCGCCACATGTTGATCCAGCAGCTTTTGCAACTGCCGTTCATACTGTCGGTAGTCCACCCGGTCGCTAAATTGATGGATTGCGGCATTCCGCAGCGAAGTATGGAACCGCAAGCTCTCCGCGAGCCGCTGCTTCACTGCTTCTTCCGTTCGCTCCTCCCATTCCACTGAGCAATGCGCCAGCTTCATCAACCGCGCAAATTGGTTGAACTGCTCATAGTACCGCATCCGTACCGCCTCATCTGTCAGCAGCTCCAAGTGCGCAGTGACATCGTTTTTGTTGCGGATTCCCATGAAAACCGATTCCAATGCAGCCTCCGCATCAGACATCCCGCTCAGCTTCTCCTTGATGTCCGCAACCGTCCCCTGCAAATCCTCCTGCTCGTATTCACCCACCGTCGAGTACTGTTGCATCGCCCGCCACAGTTCCTCCACCACCCCATCGTAGTCCACCACGATCCCATAATCCTTCCCCTCAGCCTTCCGGTTCACCCTTGCGATAGCCTGCAGCAGCGTATGCCCCTTCAATCGCCGGCACAGGTACATCACCACTGCCCGCGGTTCATCCCATCCGGTCAGCAACTTGTCCACCACGATCAGCAGTTCCGGATCGTCCTGCATTGCATACCGTTTCCGGATGTCCTGCTCCATCGCCTTGGCATCCTTCCCGTACCTGTCAACCATCTTCTTCCAGTAGGCCACCACCTTGTCGCTCGGCCCACTGTTCACATCGTCGTTTCCCTCCCGGTCATCCACTGCCGAGATCACGATCTCCGAACTCACCCGCCCCATCAGGTCCAGCGCTTCCTTGTACAGCACCGCCGAGTGCTTGTCGGGCACCACCACCATCCCCTTGAAATACCCACGCTCACCTGTCCGGCTCCGGCCCCAGTTCGATGCATAGTGCCGCGAGATGTCCCTTGCAATCTCATGGATGCGCTGCTCCGTCCGCCCCAGTCGCTCAGGCTCGCTGAACCGTTTCCGCATCACCGCCGTCTCGAATTCAGTGGAACCCTCCATTGCCATTTCAAATCCCCGGTCCAACGCCGCCTGATTCACATCTTGCACCGCATGTCGCCCTTCGTACAGGATCGGCACCACCGCCTTGTCCTCCACAGCCTGTATCACCGTGTAGCTGTCGATGATCCCCCCGAAATGCTTGGCTGTGTTCTTCTCACGCTTCAGCAGCGGAGTCCCAGTGAAGGCCAGGAAGCACGCATTGGGCAGCACCTTCCGCATCTTCACATTGAAGCTCCCGTACTGCGTCCGGTGACCCTCGTCGATCAGCACGAAGATGTCCGCCGACTCCAGTGGATTCCCGATGCGGTTAACCGCCGCCTCGAACTTGTTGATCACAGTCGTCACCACAGCGTCGCTTGGGCTTTCCAGCAGTTCCACCAGTTGATTCCCAGTAGCAGCATTTTGCACCATTGCCCGGTCGATCCGCCCGAAGGTGTCCGTGATCTGCTCATCCAGCTCAACCCGGTCGGTCACCAGCACGATCTTGGGTGATGCCACCGCCCGCGCGATATGTTGCGCCAGCAGCACCATCGTCAGGCTTTTCCCGCTCCCTTGCGTATGCCAGACCACACCGCCGCGCCGCTTCCCACCTATCACGCTCCCGATGCGCCTCATCACCTTGTGTACCGCGAAGTACTGTTGGTACCGGCAGATCTTTTTCACCGATCCCTCGAACAGGATGAAGTTCCCCGCCAGGTCCAGCAGCCTTTCCGGTCGGCACAGCCAGTACAGGTAGCGGTCCTGCACGCTCGTCACCCGTTCCGGCCCCTCCAGCCGCCTCCGCTCCGCTGCGCTGCATTCGGCGTACAGCCGATCAGCCACTGACCCCTCCAGCCGCGCATTCACCAGCCTCGCCAGCTTCTCCTCCTCCATCCGCCTTGCCTTCTCCTGCGCCTCCGAGTTGTTGCCTCCATGCCGTTCACGCCAGTTGGCCCAGAATTCCTCCCTTGTCTCCGTCGTCCCGTAGCTTGCCGCCGTTGCCGCCACCGCCAGCAGCACCTGTGAGTAAACGTACAGGCTCCGGATGCCGTCCTCTGTTGGTTGCGGGTATGCTGTGAGATCGCCGACCGCAACGGGTCATCCACATCGGACGTTTGCACTCGATCACCACCAGCGGGATCCCATTCACGAACAGCGATGTCCGGCCGGTACTGATCCTGTCGTCCGCTCCGAGTCACCGCGTATTCCATCGTGACGTGGTACGCGCGTTCTGTTCAGGGTGTTCCCAGTCCACATAGTGCAGCGTATGGCTTTTCTTGTCGCCCTCCACCACCTGTTCCAGCGCGATCCCATACCGCAGCAGTTGCCACGCACGTTGGTTTGCCACAGCCGTGCCCTCGTGCAGCGGCATCTCTTTCAGCGCCTGCACCGCCTGCCCGATGTTTCCCTCCGTGAACGGCACCGACTTCTTCCCCCCGCCCGGCACCACCCTGTTCATGCGCCCCAGCGCCGCCCGCAGGATGCCCTCCAGCAGCACCCCGCTCGTCTTCCCCCCGCGTTCCGCCAGCGCCTCCTCCGGCGTCAGGTAGGTATAGCCCAGCTGCACCAGCAGCGCCAGGGCCGGGTATTGGCTGATCAGTTTTTCTTGAAAGGACGGACTCATCTTCTAGATATGGGGAATTTTATGGGGAATTTCATAAGTCCTCACATTCAGGGATTTGCGGGGCTTTTCTGGTGATTTTTTCGATTTTATGGGGAAAATATGGGGAATTCCATTTCCCTCTATTTTCACATATCCTGGGCAAACAAGCACACGCCATGGCTGTGGATGACCCCTTCGCCGTTGGGCCACCTTGCCTGCTTCTGCTTGCTTCCTTGGGTCGCCCGATATCAATTCTCTCTTGATTTCCCCAAAAATATGGGGAATTTCAAATAATTGATTTACAGTCGATTGTGACTGTTTCGGGGGCAGTTTTCCCAGATATGGGGAAAAATATGGGGAATTAAGCATCGGGTAGCTCCCCTCTTCGTGTCATTTCCTCAAATCCTAGTTCTATGGCCCTCAAGACCAGTTTTTCACTCGCCTCAGCGACTTCGCTTTGATGATAAGTCGTCCCCTTGAGCTTGCCGCGCTTCACAGGATCAGCTGGGAGGAAGAACCCCCCACTTTCATCGAATGCCGAAATCGATCGGCCTTCAATTTGTCGAAATTGCCGCCTCTGGCGAATGCCATTTGTATGCATCCCATTCTCCACAATGCAACCGATTACATGGCCACTATTGTAGGTGTCGTTTGAATAATTCCGTTGCACTTTAGTTCTTTGATTGGAGCAACTTTGACAGCAATTCCAAGAGCCTTGCTTCCCAGTACCCATTTCGGATCAAACTTCGAACAGAGTCCTTGTAGACTTGTTCAAGTTCATAAACCTTATCTTTTGTTGTGCCAGTACGACATCTTTTTATGACTTGTAGGTCAAGCATTCTATCAAAGAGCCATTCGAATTTGCGACCAGATTTCATGGAAATGATGAGGTGGCTCTTAGGATGTCTCCAAAAGCCATCTTCCCGATCAACATAAAACTCCTTGAGGAAAGTTGCTACGTCAATTGATAATTTCTCGCGTTCATTTTCCAACGACATTTGAGTCTCATCGGCAATTCGCGAAATGATTTGGGATCGGATTCCACCACTAAAAGTCGCTTTTGAGATGCCTGATAGGTTCCCCAATCTTGTTGTTTTTTCATTGCTCGTATCCAGCTCTCGTTGGAAGCTGTCTGATACAAGGATTACGCAATCAACAAATTCAGCCATTTCCAAAGAGCATGAAAGGAAGGAATCGTAATCAACGAAATAGCAGTCAACAACACGCTTGTCGGAAAAGTCGATAGGAAAGAACTTTCCAAAGATCCAGATTGACTCAAACTTCCCTTCATTAAGTTCTAGCAGCAACTCGGTGATTTCTTCGGAGGAAGAAGAAATCGCATCGCCGCGCTTAGAATGGATATACAAGTAAGTCAAAAAACTGCTAGCTTTCCGATATACCTCTTTTTCGTGATCTAGATGTAATTTGTGATAAGTCCTCTTTAATTGCAGATGGGCCTTCTTTATGGTTTCGGTTTCGATTTCTAAAAGGTCAATCCGTTTCGCACAATATGCGACAAATTCGGCATTACCGTGGCTATGTTTACTGAGGCTTTCAAGTACTTTAGAGGGTAATGCCGACCTTGAAATGCTATCAACGAAGAACATTGCTGAAATCCTCTTTTCGAAAAAGTCGTGTCTGAAGCGCACAAACTCGCCGTCTGAATCCAGGAATGGGCTGTTTTGAAGCTTTGTCGGCAACTGAACTGGATCTTTGACATTTGGGTGAAGCGTTCGAAGATAGGTTTTGAACACTTCTACAGCCATAACTGATTGGTGCTCAATAATCATTTCTTTGTATAACTCCAGAACGTCATCAACATTCAACTCTAGGTCTTGTCGTGTGATTTCTCGACGCATTACATCCTCGACTAGCCTGTCAAACAGTTCCTTAGAAGAGAGATACTTCGAAGGCATGGATTTTGAATAGGTGTCACCTATTTCAGCAGAAATCTGATCGGAAATAAGGTAGGCGACAAATGGCCAGAAATATTTATCACTTGGTGCGCGAAATTCATGTAGTCTCTTCATCCCCTTTTCAACAAGGTCTCGTGAGGCTTGATGGCGCTTGGAGAAATAGTTTCGTGCTGCATCCTTGGAAAAGCCTACCAGTTTCATGACTTCGGTTCTCCTAGCAACTCGTTGCTTTCATTGTTTGCCTGAGCAGCTTGCCAGTAGTTGTCACGCATTGCAAGGAGCATCTTCGAGTGATTCAACAAAGAATGCAAATCAAGGAGGTCTCTAAGGAAAGAAACAAGGGACATTGGACTGTTGCTTCTTGATGCGATTTCATCAATTCCGTCAATAATGACAACAAGAGTGCCACTAGATATCGCAAGCCGCACAGCTGACGGATCTTCGAAATAGATCGGGTTTGTCCTTGAAGAAATTTCTCCTCGTCGAATTTGGCCATTTACTAGAATGATGTCGGCAAGAGAGGAAATCCTTGGGGCATAGGGGTTGCTCATTCCCTTTACAATTGATTGTGCATCAATGAATAGAATTATCTTCCTGGACTGCTCTGAGACTTTCATTAATGATCTATATGCCTTCCTTAGGAGGGTTGTTTTTCCCCATCCGCCTTGACCAACTAGTAATGCGATTGGCGGTCTGGAGTTGTCTAGCACCCACTGGCTAATACGAGCAGAGGCGCCACCTTCATCTTCGCCCATTTCGTTGAGAATCGTTGGCTCTACGAATGTATCACTACCTGCGTCTTGATCTCCTGTTCCCTTCAATCCTGCAGGTATGATTTCATCCCAAATGAACTCATCAAAAAACTGGCAAGATAAGTGTTCCAGATCGTGTGTGGCCACTGAATTCTTGAATGTTTTGAGCAGATTCGATTTCCATGTGGCATTTTTGTCCTTCTGTGGGTAAGGACTATTGGCAAGCACAGTCAAAGGGTATCCAATCGTATTGTTCTTTGTAAAGTGTTCAATCGTCTTGCTCCGAACGCATTTTCTCCCAAGATATAGAAAGTAACGTGTGAATTTTGGTGCAGCTTCTATTGCTAAGTATGTATATCGGACTGAAAATCCGTGAATTTCGGACTCCTCAACGTCAGTTATTACGACACATTTTTTGTTATGATATAGGGTTTCAATTAGAAGTTTGATGTCTTTGGTTTGAATTGCGTCCTGCTTCGTATTCTGTGAAGCTACTTCCGCCATGGATTGGCCATAGTGGTTTTCGGCAGTTCTAATTGAAACGATGTAGTATTTTAGTTCCCTCCCATGTTTTATTCGAACCGTTCGCAACTCATGGTATGTAACCATATATGCTCCAATATTGTTGCCTTTCTTTGATGGTTCACCCAAATTGTTCATGAAGCATGCAATACTAATTGAAACAAGGCTTCCGCCTCCTATTGCCTCAAGTACATGAGATGATTCGTTCAGAATGCCACCAATTAGAGCCTTTTCTCCATGTATTTCTTCTGAAATCTCGGCATCTCCATAATGAAGTAGAAATCGGAATTCGACCCAGTCCTCAAACTCATCGGTTATGCCTGCAATCAGGTTTAGCAAATATGAGAAGCCTTTCTTTGTAGGCGGAGCAGCAACATAATAGCCATCTCCAGTAATGTTGTAAATCGGTTTAGACTCTTGTGATTCTTCGGAATTCTTCAGGTAGGTCATGAGTCGATCCTTTACGAATACCTGTCCCTTGTGGTGCAGAGTTGAGAATCCCTTAATATCGAAAAGGAGAATGTTAAATGTTCTCATAGTGGTGTCGATTTGGGCCTATTAGTGGATTCTTATCTTGGAGCAATTGTGCGAACGAGTATCAGTGGAAGGCTGATCACTGGGGAGCAAACTGCTGTTATCGATATCCACATCGCAATTGCGAAGATGTTGTGCTTGTGCCTCGTAATCGCTGCCAATTGGAGTATTTGGGTGGCTATATCGACTTGATAATCTGTAAATTGGCCGGTGGATGCTCCGGTGTATTGCAGTAATTTTTCTAGGTAATCTTTGCTGCTGGGAAAGTTGTTCGCTATGTCCGAAAAGTAAATCACACTACTGTTTTCGTTTTGTAGAGCATTGTTCCTCCTTTGCTTAAGGATAGGAACCATTGACAGCATACCTAGGCCTGCTGCACAAACCAGCAATACAATTACTCCGATTAAATACCATCTAATTCCTGGATAGATATCTGGTTGTGTTGTGAGTGCCGCCAAACCGCCAGCTATCGCAAAGTTGAAACCAATCAGTCCAGTATTCTTGGCTTCGCCATGCTTCAGCCAGTCCTTATTCTGATCGTAGATTGTGATAAGTATTGTATCTAGGTCTTGCATAGTGATTTTTTCTTTTTACGACATTTTAGAGAATTGATCCATCTTGTAGTTTCTTTAGACCAGTCGAATCCTCCCACTCAACAAAATCTGCATCAACCCCTTTTTCTGAAGTTGCAACATTGCCAATTTCGTTTCAAGCAAAAGGCATTCTGATCCACATGCTTGGAGTACTTTGCCGATGGCTTCTTGTTCTTCAAGCGAAGGAACAGGTAATCTCAGTGCAAAGAAATCGTCTCTTGCAACGTTTAGCAAGCCGTCTCCTCTTGCGCCGGATGTGATAATCTTTTTTAATTGTCGGTCCAATCCATGGTTGATGAACCAATGTTTGTAGAAATTGGCACTTGCCTTTCCCTTTCGTGGCCGGAAGCATATATATACAAACGGAACAAGTGCTGATGGTGCCTCCTCAAGAAGGTAAATGCATCCCATCTGGTAGAGTTTTGAATTGCCCTTGTTATATGCGAAATCCCCTTTTTCGATCAAGGTATAGGATGGAAGACTATTTCCTGCAATGATTCGGTCAAACTTTTCGCCTTGAGTTATGAGTCCATGGCGAGCCGAAATGGTCATAGTTGCATTAGCATTGCCGTCATTTTGCGTTCGCACTTCCTGAAACACCTCGCCCAATTTCACCCTCTTCCACTCCCCAGCAAACCCCGGCAACCGCCGCTTCCCATTCAGCAGCACCTGCATCAGCCACTTCTTCCGAGCCTGCTTCTGACGAATCAATTCACCCATCGCACCAATCGCCCGGTCCCAGCAACCCAGCAAATCGGCGATGGCACGCTGTTCGCTTAGGGGTGGGAGTGGGAAGGGAAGCATACGCAGGACTCCTATAGAAATTTCCTTTAGTGCACTGCCGTTAAGGCGTGATTCTAGTTCCTTTGATCCAATTGGAGAGGAAAGCCATTGATGGACAAATTTTGAAGAGAGATTATCAGATTGCGAAATCAATGCCACTCCACGAGTCAGGTTTGCACCAGCCATCGAATCTCCCACGATGGCGGAGCTACCAATCTTTCCCCTTAAGGCCAGTACCACATCTCCCTTCTTTAGAATTGTTCTTCTATAGCGATTGCTGATTTCCTTTGATGTCGTGATGAGGTCATTTTCGCAGATTTTCCCTTCATCGATATCGGTGACACGAACACATTTGATTCCTTTCGAGACTGGGTCTCCTGTTTGTACGATTCCATAGGATATCGGACGTTGCTTGTCGACCAGTTCGCCTAGTTCTCTCACCTCCCAGCCCTCCGGCAGCCATCCCAGTTCTGTGTGCTTATACCCTTGGTTTTTTGATTCCATCTTATTCTGACTTGCGGTCCTTTATTTTTGATCGAAAATCCTGAAGCTGACCCATGAATTTTCCGTCCCAAGCTATGAGGGTGCGGGCCAAATGTTGCTCAAATTTTCCCATAGCCTTCATTTGATCTTGATCGCTAGAATCAAAGTCTATCAATACCAAGTTTCCTCGATCCTGTATCCACTTGCTTGCGCGCTCTAAAGCAGGGTGTTTTCCTGGCTTGCCTTTTGCATTGGGGTAGATTTTTAGTTCCTCATTGTTTATGTGGTGCGCTATGTACTGCAGCATCGCATTCCAGCCCCAGAAGGGCTTGTACACGGTGTTGAAGTGTCCCCAAAAGCGTCCGACAAATTCCTTTTTAGTTTTACTTACCATAGACTGGCCGCACAGTGCCTGTTTCTGGATCTGACCTAAATATGTAAACCCCGATGCCAAAAACTCTGCCGCCATTCCAGTCGAACATGGACGTGTTCAATGCTTCGGAATGAACCTTGAGTGCTTCAAAGCTCATTTGGCTCAGCGGTAGTCCACGAAGGGAATCCCATCACCGCATTTGCAAGTGACGGGTTGTCCAGTGAGGCAATGCTTCTGTATTGAATGCGGAAGTCTTTCCGATCCATGATATTGCTCGCGGAAATCATCTCCTTGGTCATACCCCCAACTGCTTAAGATACTCCCGCATCTCAACCTTCGCCACAGCAATCTCCCCTTCCAGCCGCTCAATCTCCGCCTGTACCGCAGCAATGTCCACCTCTTCCTCTTCCTCAAACGTGTCCACATACCGCGGGATATTCAGATTGTAGTCATTCCCCGCGATCTCTTCCTGCGTCGCCACGTAGCTGAATTTCTCCACGATCACCCCGGGCTCCAGCTCACCGGCATGGAAGTATTGGTACGTGTCCACGATCCGGGCAATGTCCGACTCCCGCAGGCGGTTTTGATTCTTTCCCGGCTCGAAATGCTGACTCGCGTCGATGAACAGGACATTCTTTGTCACCTTGGCCCGGCTGAACACCAGGATCGCTGCCGGAATGCCCGTTCCGTAGAAGAGGTTCGCAGGCAAGCCAATGACGGCCTCCAGCAGGTTCTCCTCAATCGTCGCCTGCCGGATGCGCCCCTCGCTCGCCCCCCTGAACAGCACCCCATGCGGCACCACCACGCCCACGCGGCCCGTGTCCTCCCGGGCGATCTCCAGCATGTGCGAGATGAATGCCCAGTCCCCCTTGCTCTTCGGAGGCAAGCCACGGTGAAAGCGGTTGTAGCGGTCCTTACCAGCCTCCTCGGCGCCCCACTTGTCCAGGCTGAAGGGTGGATTCGCCACCACAGTATCAAACTTCATCAGCGCGTCGCCCTCCCGGAGTTTCGGGTTGCGAATCGTATCCCCCCAGCGAATCGTGGCATTGTCGAATCCATGCAGGAACATGTTCATCACCGCCAGTGCCCAAGTGCTGCCGTTTGCCTCTTGACCGTACAAGGCCACATCGCTGCTGCCCACTTCCTGCGCCGCCTTGATCAGCAAGCTCCCGGAACCGCAAGTGGGATCGCAGATGCGTGAACCCGGTGCGCTTTTTGTCAGTCGGGCGATCAATGTGCTCACCTCTCCGGGGGTATAGAACTCTCCTGCCTTCTTCCCGGCATCCGCCGCAAAGTTTGCGATCAGGAACTCATAAGCTCCTCCGATCACATCGTTCCCCTCCAGTTGGGATGGCCCCAGATTCAGCTTACTGTCATTGAAGTCCATCAGCAACTGCTTCAGCCGGGTGTTCTTGTCCTTTTGGTCACCCAGATTGCTGCTATTGAAGTCAATGTTCCGGAAAATGCCGCTCCCGTCCTCCGAGCCCAGCTTCTGACGGTTCGCCTCCTCCAGGTCCGCCAAGGCAACATTGATCATCTCCCCGATATTGCTCGAGGCCCGGTGTGCGTACAGGTGATCAAACGTGCAATGCCGTGGCACCACGAAGCGCTCCAGCCGCATTGCCCGCTCCACGCGCTCCTGATCGCCCTTGTACTTCTGCTCGTAGCCCGCCCGCAACTCCTTGTCCACGTCGCTCAGGTACTTCAGGAACAGCATCGTCAGGATATAATCCTTGTACTGACTCGGGTCGATCACCCCCCGGAAGGTATCGCAGGCCTTCCAGATCATATTATTGACTTCCTTCTGCGTCACTTTCATATTCACTGCCACAATTTATCTTTTTATCGCTTTTTTCAACTTGAGAGAAATCAACAGATGCTCCTGGACTGCCAAGTCCCGATGTAATCGAAAGAGCTTGTCTGCTGCCGTCTGCGCACCCACCACTGCTGCCTGTACCTCCAAGGGTGGAATGTCCAATATCAGGTCCCGCTACCTCCTCCGCGACAGCGAGATATTCGTACCCCGCCTTGTCCTTCAGCACGCGCTGCACCTCGGGTGTATTCAGCCACCAAGCCAGATAGCCCGTCAGTACCAACTTCGTGTCGAGGCTTTGGATCACCAGGCCGTCGATGCTACAGCAGGCAAGCAGTCCTCCGGCACCATGACCGCTCGGTTTGAAGTCCCCTTGCATCCCAACAACACCTCCCCGCCAGCGGCGGAAAGCAAGTGCTCGTCCTGATCGCCTGTGAGCACATAATCGCGCCGCAACCTTCGATTTCACCTTGCCCTGCTTCGTCGAAGTCGCTCACCGCAGGCAAGCCACTCGACCCATTGGCCTCGTGAGCCACATAGATGCCCGGACCGCAAGGAGGCAATCTCCCCAGCCGCCGTTCCGCCACGGAGCCATGTCCGGCCAGCCTGCGAGGGTGCTAGCCTGTTTCAGTCCACGCTTTGACACAGCGTCGAGGCCCGCGAGTGTGATCTCACGGGCTTTCGTGCTCAGACTGCACGGCATCCGCTTCATTTCCCTTTGGCTTCCCTTCCTTTGGGCCATTTTTTCTCTGCTGCATATTCCATCTCCCAAAGTCCGAAAAATCCCTGAGTATGCTCCCTACTGTCGGGGAGGTGCCCTTAGAACGCACTCTCCTCATCATACCCATCGCATGAGGACATTCCCCAAAACCGACCTTTGTCACGGTAAACGTAGGAGCCTGACGACCCATCCAGCCGCCGCTCATTGCGTTCCGATGGCGATTCCAATTAATCGCGCCCAAAGGAGCCATGCCGTTTTGTCGATAATGTTCCATCAAGCTTTTGCCAGTTCGTTTCTCCTTGTCCGCCAGTAACCCTTCTGATCTTCTTCTTCTTTCCTAGCTTGGCTGAATGCTGTAGTTTCGGAGCAGCGGATTTCCCCATTGGCGCACATTTTTGCTGAGGGCATTGGCCGAAGAGGGCAAAGTTCCTCCTCATGCTTTCTAACGAAAAGATGAACACAACACCAATCCAAGCATCACCTCACCCCACCAAAGCCCTGAAAGGGCGAAATCCCATAGCGAGGGGTGAAGCCCCTCGCGCACCCAATTCCAATCCACCGCATTTGCCTCTAAGAGGCCCCGAACCAACTTGCGCCACCTTCTTTTCCTTCAGTTCCCTCGGATTTTCCAAGAGCAACCGGGTCAAAGCCTGAATCCGAACCACAGACTCCTCATCCAGCCGCACATCCTTATGCCGGACCTTCCAAGCCGCCATCTCCAGGATCAGCTCGTTCAATTCCCTGATTCCCTCATCCATATCAGCAACCAAAAGATGAACACAAGATCAATCCAAGCATCACCTCACCCCACCAAAGCCCTGAAGGAACTCGCCAGCGAGGGGTGAAGCCCCGCGTTCGCGCAACCAATTCCAATCCACCCCTACGGCCCCAACCCGATCCAACCGAACCGCTTCCACAACCGCAAGCCATCCCAGAAATCAACCCAAACTTCCCACTCCCTCAGACACCACCAACTCCCCGCCGCAAAAATTTTCAACTCCAACGCCATCCCATCCACCTCCAAAATCGCAAGCAGATTTCGGGCAATCCCGCACATCCAGCTCGATTCGGTGAACTGATCCCGAAGACACTCCTGAAAACTGTGAATCTGTTGTAAATTCTGTGAATCCTGCTCCACCACGTCCACCACTCCGAGCCTTACAGCACCAAGGCAGTTCAATCAATGCCGCCCCGCTTCTCCGCCGCAAATCCCCAATCCCAGCAATCACCACAAAAACCCCAGTCCCTCCATGACCAACCACCGCTCACTCCCAGTCAGCAAGTGCGGTCCTTCATCTTTCATCCTTGATCCTTCATCAACAACATCACTCTCCACTCATCTCCACTTCCTCATCAAGCACCTCCCTCGCCGTTGAAACCGCTGCGCATGACCCCTCCGCGGAGTAAGGAGCTCCCCAGCGGCGAGCACCCAGATGTATCCGCAGCTCATACCGAGCCCCTTTCCGCCCTCCAACCTCCCGAACCCGTCCAATCTCACAAGCACCCAAAGCCGAACCCGCCGATCCGGCCGCTCAGCACATTCCCACTCCTGCTCGAATCCGCACGCTGTTTTGAAATTCAGCGAATTCGAATTCCTGATTCAGACAATCCAGCGACCTGATTCCCCTCATAAGGCCAGCAAGAAACATAAGGAGACCTCAAAAACCGCTGCCCAAGCACAATCCGAGGCGGAGTCAAGCGTCCATAATCAAACATCCCCCGTCCTTCCCAATAGCGCACCCGAGGATTCTCCTCCTGCCCATACACGTCTTCCACCCGCTCCCAAAACCGCCCAGTATCATGCCGAAAATCCGAATCCGCCACAACCCCCGCCATCCGCCGAATCCTCTTCCGCCGCATCTTCCTCTCGCACTCACTCCCCGCGCATACACCCAATCCGCCACCCATCCCACCTGAATTCTGAGAATTCTGCTCCAGATCCTGTGAATTCGGTAAACTCCGGAGAATTCTGCTCCAGATCCTGTGAATTCGGCGAATTCTGAGAATTCTGATTCAGACAAACAACAGTAACCCTGTCCACTTCCGCCATCAACTCCGAAATCCCCGACACCGCGTCCAACCCGAACCGCACCGCACCACCGAATGCGCCCATAGCTCAGCTCCGAAAGATCCACCTGAAACCCATCAAAACCGAAACATTCCCATCTCCACTCATCACCCGACAACCACCAGCCGATTAAAAGCCCCAGCATCCATGAGCCGCTTCAGCCCGCCAGGCACATTCTTCCAAATCCCACCCGCAATCGTAGAAGCCGCCCCAAACTGCCGAGCCGCTTCCCGCGACCATTTCATATACAGCGCGCGCATATGCGGCGTGCGTGTGTGCGCGCGCGCGTGTGTGTGTGCGCGCGCGCGCGCGCGCGCGCGCGCGCGCGCGCGCGCGCGCGCGCGCGCGCGCGCGCGCGCGCGCGCGCGCGCGCGCGCGCGCGCGCGCGCGCGCGCGCGCGCGCGCGCGCGCGCGCGCGCGCGCGCGCGCGCGCGCGCGCGCGTGCATGGAAGCATCCAGTTCTGTCGGGGAGCCAACCAGCCGGAATTGTTTTGAATCAGATGCCTGATTCCACGGTGGCCCCAGTTTGGGGAACAAGCTCCCTTTGTAAGCCATGATGGTCTTGCCTGCCAGCTTGCTAGCCTTGTCAGCGGTTCGAGCCATGTTCGTCCCTGCTGCACGAATTTAATTTTGAGTGTTCACAATTTTTTCATGGAAGCAAGCGGTGATAGCGCTGGAAGCCGTCGCAACGCTGAAAGCCCCCGAACCCAGCAAACACAAACCCGCTCCTAACAATGGACGCCCCGGCCCCCAAAATCACGCGCAGGGCAAACCTGCCCGAATCGGAGCAGCCCATACCCGCCTCCTGGGTAAAGTTCTGAAAGGGCGCCATCCCCAAGCGATGGGTGCAGCCCACCGCTCACATCGCCGCGCCCCATCGCTCACATCGCCGGGGTCACCGCTCACATCGCCGGCCCCCCATCGCTCACATCGCCGGCCCCCCATCGCCATCGCTCCCACCCAACGCCCTCTTACCCATCCCAGTCCCAGCGTTCCCAATCGCGCAGTCCCCATCGGCCTGGGCTGGCACAAGCGTGCTCGTAGGGTTAATCCGCATTGGCCCGTCGTCAAACACCAAAAAATCCCGCCCCAAAACCCAGAACCTACATTGCCAAAAATCCTATCATGAAACACCGCGCAAATTGACTGGGCCACGCGCCCCACTCCAAATGGCCCTACACTTACAAGTCCCCAGTTCCCGGAAATTCTATAATTTCTGATTCAGATATGCCCCCAGATTCTGTGAATTCTGCGAATTCTGAGAATTTCTGCTCCAAATTCACTGAATCCTGCTCCTCCAAGCCGTTCGCATCACCACCACCCGGTCATAGTCATTGCCCTGCACCCCTTGCAAATGCAAGTACGCATTGTTCACCCGGTTCCCGGTGCGCGATTGCCCCGTGGTACTTCATATAATTGTTGTAGCTCGCCTTCAGGTCCGCGCGCACCCCTGGGTCAAACCCATTCAGCAGCATCTTGTAGAGCAGCGGGTCCAGGTCCGCGATATCATTCGCCACCTGACCCCAGTACCCCATCATGCCGCTGTACCGGACAAACGGGTCATCACTTTCACCAGGCGATCATTCCCACAAAATTGCAAGTCCCCTCATCGCCCCAGCCGCAGGCATGACTCATCTCATGCGCCATCGTGTACGGCCATTTGTACGGCACCTGCGCCCCCGTCACATTCCCCTCGCCCGTGAACGGATTGTAGATCCCCGCGATCCCGATGCGCAGCATCCAGCCGCCTGGGTTGATCATGCGTCCTCGAATGCAGCCATGTATCGTGAAGCCCATCGTCTCCATCGCCTTGCCCACGCAGGTCCGCACCTTCTCCTCCAGATTTTCCGGAACTAATGCCTCCGAAATCGAATCATTGCTGATGCCCGGGATCAATGCCCGCTCCCTTTCCGCCTCCCGCGCCGCCCATTCCGCCTCCTCGCAGAGTTGCTCCACGCTCAAGGAGTCCAGTTGCAGGTTCAGGCTTTGTTCAATCGGAGTTCGTTCGTAGTTATAGCCCCACAGCACATAGAAAAAGAAGACCGCCGCCCCCAGGAACCCACCGACATTCTTCAGCGCCAGCATCAGCCTGCCCGAAAATGCCAGCCGTGCCTTCCCACGGTTCCGCCGCTCTACCCAGTAGGAGAGGCCCGGCAGATCAAGACATAGGAAAATGGAACCGGTGACCATCCCACAGTATAGTCCAGCGCATACCGTACCAGCACGAAGAATCCCCGTGAATACACCCGTTCCGTGATCCCCGGCACAGTCCCCAGCAGCAGCTTCAACAAAAAGCCAAAGCCCCCAAAGCCATCCACCGCCCCTGCTCGCTCCGCAGAAAGGCCTCCCCACCCACCCAAAGAAGAAGATTGCACCATCACACCCCCAAATTAAAGAAAAAACCACTCCGAGAATGAGGCGGTACCCGCCGTACCGATCGACCCCGCCGCCCCGGCGGCGCCGAGCAAAAAACCCAAAACGCCAAGCCCCCACAATAACCCCAGCAGGGTCACCCCAGAATCTAAGCCCCCACAACGACCCCAGCAGGGCTAAACGTATGTAGCCCCAAAACGCCAAGCTCCCCCAATGACCCCAGCGCCGCGCCGCTGCGTCCTGGCTGGGAAGCAATCGGCGGGGTCAAACGTATGTAGCCCGCAAGCCCCACAATGACCCCAGAGGGGTCAAACGTATGTAGCCCCAAAACGCCCAGCCCATAATGACCCCAGCGGGGTCAAAACGTATGTAGCCCCAAAACGCCCAGCCCCGCCCCAGAGGGCGTGTAGCCCCAAACGCCAAGCCCCCACAAACGACCCCAGCGCCGCGTGCCGCTGTGTCCCGCATGCGGGAAGCAATCGTCGGGGTCAAACGTATGTAGCCCCAAAAACGCCAAACCCCGCAATGACCCCAGCGGGGTCAAACGTATGTAGCCCCAAAACGCCAAGCCCCCACAACGACCCCAGTGGGGTCGCACAGCGAATCACAATTCAGCCAGATTCATCAACCGCCCCATAACCAAACCAACGACATACGCATCCCCCAACCCCGCCGCCAGAGGCGGGCGGTCGATCAGCATCGGGCCAGAGGCCCTTCGCTTCCCATTCGCCGCCGCGAATGCTGCGCATTTCTCAATTCTACCCCCTCACGTTTGATTTTCGTTTCCAACAAACCTAATTTCGCCCAGACGAGTTTTACCCCCGTGTGACCACTCGCAGCTCTATCTGATATGAAAAGATTAGCGTCCACATTCTCCTACTCCATCGGCAAGAAGATGATCATGGGCCTCACGGGGCTCTTCTTGATCGTGTTCCTCGTGGAGCACTTGATCGGCAACTTGTTGCTGCTCAGCGGCCCCGCCGCATTCAACGGCTATGCCGAGTTCATGGGTACCAACCCCCTTGTTCGCGCCATGGAGTTCGTCCTCTTTGGAGGGTTCATCTTCCACATCGTGGATGGACTCATGCTCAAGATGCAAAACTCCAAGGCCCGCCCCATCGGCTACGCGGTCAAGGCAGGCTCCAAAAATGCCAGCTGGTTCAGCAAGAACATGGCCGTCACCGGGGTGATCCTCCTCATTTTCTTCATCCTGCACCTCATCTCCTTCTTCATCAAGGCGCGCTTCAATGCCGATGTCACCTTTGGCATCAACCCCGCCAACTGGGAAGGATCATGGCTTGCGGAGGGTGACTATGGCGTCAGCGCCGAGCACCCCTTCAGCATGTACCACAAGGCCGCCATGCTCTTCAGCATTCCTTGGTACAGCATCATCTACATCGTGGCCATGCTCGTGGTGATGGGTCACTTGCTCCACGGGTTCCAAAGCGCATTCCAGACCTTGGGCATCAACCACCCCAAGTACACGCCCCTCATCAAGGCCATCGGCTACGGCTATGCAGTCCTCGTTCCGCTTGGCTTCTGCGTGATCCCCGTCGCATTCATGATCCACCCCGTCATTCCTGCAATTCCCCCAATCGGATAATCGACCATGGAAACTCAAAAAAGATCTCTCATGGACTCCATGATCCCCAAGGGCCCCTTGGCGGACAAATGGTCGGAATACAAAGGCCACGTGCCCCTCGTCAGCCCAGCCAACAAGCTGCGGATTGACATCATCGTCGTCGGGACAGGTCTCGCAGGTGCATCCGCTGCCGCCTCCCTCGCCGAGCTCGGCTACAATGTGAAGGCATTCTGCTTCCAAGACAGCGCCCGCCGTGCACACTCCATCGCTGCGCAGGGGGGGATCAATGCCGCCAAAAACTACCGCAACGACGGCGACAGCACCTTCCGCCTCTTTTACGATACCATCAAGGGTGGCGACTACCGCGCCCGTGAAGGCAACGTCTATCGCCTCGCCGAGGTCAGCGCCGCCATCATCGACCAATGCGTCGCCCAGGGTGTGCCCTTTGCCCGTGAATACGGCGGCCTCCTCGACAACCGCTCATTCGGTGGGGTGCAGGTGAGCCGTACCTTCTATGCCCGCGGTCAGACAGGACAGCAGCTCCTCCTCGGTGCCTACAGCGCCCTCGCCCGCCAAGTCGGCGCCGGCAAAGTCAAGATGTACAACCGCCACGAGCTCATGGACATCGTCAAGATCGACGGTGTGGCACGCGGCATCATCGCACGGAACCTCGTCACAGGCGAGATCGAGCGGCACGGCGCCCATGCCGTCCTCCTTTGCACAGGCGGCTATGGCAACGTCTTCTTCCTCAGCACCAATGCCATGGGCAGCAACGTCAGCGCTGCTTGGAAGGCTTACAAGCGGGGCGCCTACTTCGGCAACCCCTGCTACGTGCAGATTCACCCGACCTGCATCCCGGTCAGCGGCGATTACCAGAGCAAGCTCACCCTCATGAGCGAGTCCCTCCGCAACGACGGCCGCGTATGGGTGCCCAAGACCAAGGGTGACAAGCGCAAGCCTACGGACATCCCCGAGGAGGAGCGCGATTATTACCTCGAGCGGCGGTATCCGGCATTCGGCAACCTCGTCCCCCGCGACGTGGCGAGCCGTGCCGCCAAGACCGTCTGCGACGAAGGCTACGGCGTCGGCCCATCCGGATTGGCAGTCTATCTCGACTTCTCCACCGCCATCAAGCGCCTCGGCCGCGACGTCGTCGATGCCCGCTACGGCAACCTGTTCGAGATGTACGAGAAGATCACCGGGGAGAATCCATTTGACACCCCCATGCGCATCTACCCGGCCATCCACTACACCATGGGCGGCCTTTGGGTGGACTACGAGCTCAGCACCACCGTCCCCGGCCTCTACGCCCTCGGCGAAGCCAACTTCAGCGACCACGGTGCCAACCGCCTCGGCGCATCCGCCCTCATGCAGGGCCTCGCGGACGGCTACTTCGTCATCCCCTACACCATCGGCAACTTCCTGAGCACCCAGATCCGCACCCCCAAGATCGACACCAACGACCCCGCATTCGTGCAGGCGCAGAAGGAAGTCGAGGACCGGATCAACAAGCTGCTCAGCATCAAGGGCAAATTCTCCGTGGACGACCTCCACAAGCGCCTCGGCAAGGTGATGTGGGACGAATGCGGCATGTCACGCAACGAAGCCGGACTCATCCGCGCAGCCCGCGAGATCGCGCAGATCAAGGAAGATTTCTGGAACCACGTCTATGTCCCCGGCGACGCCAAGAGCTTCAACCCGGAGCTCGACAAGGCAGGCCGCGTGGCAGACTTCATCGAACTCGGCCAACTCATGGTCGCCGACGCACTCCACCGCCGCGAGAGCTGTGGCGGCCACTTCCGTGAGGAGTTCCAGACCCCCGACGGCGAGACCCTCCGCGACGACGCCAACTTCAAGTACGTCGCAGCATGGGAATACACCGGAGACGGCGTGGAACCCATCCTCCACAAGGAAGACCTCATTTACGAGGAAGTCGAAATCAAGGACCGGAGCTATAAATAAGATAGGCTATGAAACTGACACTGAAAGTCTGGAGACAAAAGAACAATCAGGACAAGGGTCGCTTCGAGACCTATCAGCTCGACGGCGTCAATGAGCACATGTCCTTCCTGGAAATGATGGACGTGCTCAACGAGAAACTCGTCAAGGAGCAAAAAGAGCCTGTCGCATTTGACCACGACTGCCGCGAAGGCATCTGTGGTGCATGCAGCATGGTGATCGACGGGCGGGCACACGGCCCCAACGAAGGCACCACCACCTGTCAGCTCCACATGCGCTACTACAAGGACGGCGACACCATCACCATCGAGCCGTTCCGCGCCAAGGCATTCCCCGTCATCCGCGACCTCGTCGTGGACCGCAGCGCATTTGACCGCATCATCAACGCAGGCGGCTACATCTCCGTCAGCACCGGACAGGCCGTCGAAGCCAACTCCATGCCGGTCGAGAAGCACAAGGCAGACGCCGCATTTGACGCCGCCACTTGCATCGGTTGCGGAGCATGCGTCGCAAGCTGCGTGAACGCCTCCGCCATGCTCTTCCTCAGCGCCAAGATCTCCCACCTCGCCCTGCTCCCCCAAGGTCAGGCCGAGCGCGACCTCCGCGTACAGAAGATGGTTGAGCAGATGGACTCCGAAGGCTTCGGCAACTGCTCCAACACAGGCGCCTGCGCTGTCGAGTGCCCCAAAGGAATCTCCTTGGAAAACATTGCCCGCCTCAACCGCGAGTACTACCGCTCCAAGCTCCTCTCTGAAATCTAAGCATCCACCAACGGGACCGATCGGAAGGCGGCATGTTACCTCCTTTCATTTGTCCAGAATTGAAATCTAGGAAAGAATGAAACGGTTTGCCTTTGCGTTTTTACTGTTGATGGGTATGGCCACCATGGCCATCGCCCAAGACGCCGCCACCCAATCCAAGACCTCCGAGGTCATCGCCATCATCGACGAGCACACCCCCGTCTTGGAGGAATTTGCCGTCAAGCTCGGCGAGCACAAGGTCCACTTGGATGAGCGTATCATCGTCCTCAAGTACCACAAGACCAACAAGGAAGTCCAAGAAGCCTCCCGCATGGTCGTCTCCAACACCGAGACCTACTACAACAGCGTAGTGCTCAAGGTCCAGCAGTTTGAGTCCCAGTGGTTCGACCAGACCCGCAACATCATCGCCATCTACACCAAGTACGGCGAGCAGCGCGAAGCCGGCGGCGGCAGCAGCGAATTGCAAGACTTCGTGGACAAGCACCTCCACTACCTCGACCTGCTCGAGAACATCAAAAGTGACTTGATTGGTGTCTATACCGACATCACCACCATCAAGAACGCGATCTAAAATTACCCGATTGCGATTTACAAGGGCAAGACCGGCAACGGTCTTGCCTTTTTCTCTTTAATCGAGGCGCGGGGCCTCCCAATCTTGTCATGTCACGCGCCAGATGTCCCCCCTACCCCAGCGCCTCCATATTCTCCAGCACCGCCTCCAAAAACACCTCCCGCAGCGGCACACCCCGCTGCTTCGCCTTCGCCCACAGCCTCACCTCATTCAGCCCCAGGACAGGTACGGTATCCGGCAAATGCTCCGAAAGTCGATCCAGCGTACCGACCAAGACCTCCAACGGAGCCTTCAACTCTTCGGGACTGATTACGCGGAGCGTTTTATCCAAGTACTTGAACACAGCCAGCTCAAACTCAAATTCCCGCGAATGCTTGCTGAAATGCCGCTTCCCAGCCCGGGTCAGGTATTCATCCAGTCCCTCATTCCCCAGTTCGTACTGCAGAATAGCCCGAAACACCACCGCAAAGTCCCGAATGTCCACACGCGCCTTCGGATTCCCAAGGTTCAGGATGCGGTTCACCATCCGATTGGCAGACGCAAACTCTCCATGCACGAACTCCACCACCGCAAAATTGTGCAGGAAAGGCAGCACCATCGATTCCGGCAAGTGCGCAGCCACCTGCGACAGCCACCCTTCGATCTCCGGGATCAAATTCCTCGCTGCCTCAAAGTTGCCCGTATTGAGCGCAAGAGAGAGCTGATTGTGATACAGCAACCGCCGGAAATCCCGACCCAGCTCAGGGGCAAGTGCTCCAAAATCAGGGATCCGGGACAGATAACCCTGTGCAGCCTCCCACGAGATCTTGCTATGGAAGCAAGTGTTCTGATACATCCTGCACATGTAGAGCACCAGGGTCGCTTGATCGACCAGCCATTCAGGATGCGTCTTCCAATCATCCAAAAATTTGGGCGTATCGATTCAGGGCAGGCAATGGATCGCGCAGCAGCAAGTCCCGGATGCCCAGAATATTGACCGCGAGTGCCCGTTCCAATAGCTCCCTCCCCTCGCTCATTTCCTGTACCAGCTCCCCGGCTGCCAGCGCCTTGATCTCCTCCTGGGTGTCCGCATCACGTGCAAACGACAGTTGCACCGCCCGGTACCTCAGGCTCTCATGCCGATGGTGGAGCTCCCGGAGCCCTTTGCATTTTCTCAGCTTTGTCATCTCCTCCTGCCTCAGTTCCCATAACCTCCAGTTTCACGGATCCACCCTCGGATTGCAGCAGGATTTGTTCCCATTCGATGCATTGCAACGCCAGCGAATACCGGCAATGCTTCATCGCGAGCTTTTTCGCACGTTTGCTTTGCTTCAGAGCCGAGGCGTACAGCTTTTTCTTGTGCAATGTCCCAATCTCATCTATCGTCGTGCGCAGCAAGGCATCTATGTCCTCCTCCTTGTTCAGCAGCCGCAGCATCCAGAATCAAATCCTTTAGACGGTTGGAGACAGTCGGCAGGTTGTTGCGGAACGGCGCTCGCTGGGATGGGTTCGCATCGGCCTCCGCGCGGTTGATCCAATCCAGCAGCTCCAGTTGCTGGCTCTCTGCATTGCCCGCACGGGCCTTGCCCAGCAGCTTGACAGACACGTTTTTCGGCCATCGTGAGGGATTCAACCCATTTTCTCAATTCTTCTGGGGCTTCCAAATTCCCTTTGATCGTATCCGGCGAGATTAAACAACCCTCTATTTTAGCCCAATTGGAACTGTTTTCCAAAATCTGATCGTGTAAAATGCCAGAGCGTGTGGTTTCTCAAGGCTGCCGCGCGCTGCTATGTTTGTACCGTTATCTATTCATTCATCATCAATTCTACAAGTACCTATGATCCACAACGAAATCGAGGACCCTGGCCTCAACTACAGTGGTACAACAACTGTGGCTACAAAATCAAGGTGACCGTTGGAGACCGGGCAGGAATCACCATTCAGAATGGTCAGAGTTCAACCAAAGCTCACAACAGTAACTCCCGAGACTGCAACCAATGTCAAAATCGTGGTTGAGAGACCTGCTTCCCTCGGTGGCGCGGTCAGCCAAATCAGGTGACCTCATGGACCGTGGACGCCAGTGGCGAATACACCATCACAAGTAGTGCGAATCAATCGGGCACCTACCTTCCAAGTGGAGGGATCAGCGTGACATTCCAGAGCAAGACGGATGGCATCGTGATCCTAGGCACGGTCGATTTGCCAGTCGATCCACCCAATTGATCCCAATCACCTAGAGCACCCCATTGTAGCCTCAACCAGAGGCCCACATGAGAACCGATTCAAGGGTTCGGAGTTGGCACAGGCCAGCTCCCTGACACCCGCATGCCCACGCATTTCTACACACACACATAATCTCAATTCGATATGAAAACGAAATTGACAAAAGCCGATGTATCGGCAAGTTCCTCCTACCCGCTGGTCAACCTGGCCGTCAACCTGAGCGCAGCCGCTTATGCTGGCACGCCGGCCCAAGTCGTCAACGCAGTTGAGGCAGCGGGCGCCTCCATCGTCTGGGGCCCAGCCGAATCCATTCACAACGGCATTTCTGACAGCCTCATGTTTGTCGCCATTGACACCATCGGTGCCTACTGGGTGACCATTCGCGGGACGAACGAGGACAGCATCTACTCCTGGCTGAACGAAGACGTCGACATCCACAATCTGGTTCCGTTCTCGAACTACGTGTCCGCAGCTCCAGTCGATGCCGCGATCTCCCAAGCGACGGCCAATGGATTGGACTTGCTGCTTGGCCTCACCGACCCCGATTCAGGCCAAACCATGCTCTCATTTCTGAGTGGCCTGGGCGGCGGGCTTACTTTTGTGACTGGCCATAGCCTGGGCGGTACCTTGGTTCCGCCACTTTATGCCATCATCTACGACCAAGTGTTTGGCAGCAGCAACACGAGCCTGGGATATTTCTCCTTTGCAGGCCTCACCTCAGGCAACTATGTCTTCGCTGACTACTTCAACACGATCAATCCCGCCAATGGAACGACGGACATGCGCGTGGTGAATCCGCTCGACATTGCGCCGGATTGCTGGGGAGACTACATCTTGCTGACCGAAATCTATGACGCCTTTGGGTTGCCTTGGTCTTCCGTCCCGGAATCGGCCAGAGCGATCATCGACGGACTGTTCCTGTCGGGTGCCTTGGATTTGTATGTCCAGCCAGCCAATCCCACCGTCCTGCCGGCCAACTTCAACGGCAGTGACCAGGATTGGATCTCCCAGGCTGCCTATCAACACCACATTTCCACCTATCAGGCTCTTGTCGCGCAGAAATTTCCTCTGCAGGCTTAGGCAAGGCAGACGGGACAAGCCGCCAAGTAAAAGGAAGCCCTGTTTGCCTCAGGATATTCTTAGGCAATCCCCCCACTGCACTTGGGTAAACCGTGGAAACCTGATCCGCAGAGGTGCACCTGCGGAGCCTTTCCCGGTGAGGCATACCATCGGGGCGGAATCCGAAAGCCTTATGAGTAGGAATCAATCAGAAACTTCACGCACAAATGGTAAATGCACGCGTTTTTGACTTTCTGTCAAGTGCCCCCCTCTTCGGCCCGGCCAACTATCAATTCACAATCGGTGGGGCCCCGGACAGTTTCTACAGCTTCTCTGTGAGCACCATCGATTCATACAAAGTCTCAGTGGAATAGTTTGGATGGTCCCCTTTGGTTGGGCCAATCATCGAACTCAGCATCGAAAGCAACGGCTTGGTCGAGGTCAAACTGACGGTTCTTGAGGCCTCTCCTGTCGGGTCACGGGAGCCATGAAAGGCCCGCTGACTTTGAACCCGGTTACGAACCCACAACCTGAACCGATCAACAAGGAGACAGACAGAGCAACCGACTCATTTCGACCAAATTCCGGGCAGCAGCGGATGGTACTGCGAGGCCAAGCTCCCTAAGGCCGATTTTAGGGAAACAAGACTTCAAATACCTTTCAAGATCATGGAAAATGCAAATGTTTCGACCGTTTGGGGCAATGTCCAGATTCCCGGTGATACCACCTACAACTACATCTACCAGTTGGCTACCCCCTGGCAATTTCTACGGGTTCAGCATCACGTCCTCTGATCCCTATGTTTGCGCCGTGACAATCCAAATGACGGGTTGGGAAACCATTGAAGCAGGAAGCGGTCCCACCTTCTCGTGACGAACAACAGCAGCCTCCCTGCCATTTACAACATTGTATTGTTGGAGGTCGCACCAGCAGGAGCCGTTTTGGCTTCCGTGGACGGTGGCGCCCAGCTCGTGCAAAGATAGACACTCAGATGGTGAGCCATCTTGCCTGCCCAAGCGCAGACTCTTTGCCCAGCCTAGGTGCTGGGTTTGGAGTTTCAAGGAGAATCGTTGAGCAGATGACCGTGCCCCCCTCACCGCACATCCTGCAACTCCACCCCGTTGAAATCCGGCAGCAGCTTCCCGCCCCCATCCAGAAACCCCGCCTTCGCATCCACAGGATACCCCGGCTCCTGCGGCCCCACCGAGTGGATGTCCCACTGCGCCCACTTGTAGATGCTCCGCTCCGTGAAGCTCACCCCGATCGTGACCAACTCGTAGGTGATCGGATTCCACAGCAGCTCCATTTCACGGATTTGGTATTTCTTCTGACCCTCTGGGCTCACATTGAGGATGGCGTGCTTGTAGCGCAGGGTGTCCTTGCCTGGTGCCTCGCGGAATTCGCAGAGCCGCGCCACACAGGTCTGGAAAAAGCCCTTGTCCATTCCGGGGATCCACTGCGCCGACTTGGACACCGAGCTGCCCATCCGATAGACCACCCGCTGATGCTTCCGCCAATGGAATCCCTCCGCCGCATCGCTCACCTCCAGGAATTCCGGCGTGTCGTAGCGGTAAAACTTCGGGCCATACACCATGCTTTCCTCCTGCGTGACCGTCTTGCCCTCCTCGTCCTTGCGCATGATGAACTGATGGGTGAACCGCATCCGCGACTGACCGCCTTGCCCCATGAGTACCTGAGCATCATACAGGGCAAATGCCTTCTCCAAATCGGCGATGCAATCGGAGGAGGTCACCTGTGCCCGCGTTGCGACGGGTAGGAGGAGGGGGAGGAGCAGCAGGATGCGAACCAATCGAGTCATGGGGCAGGAAATTGAAGCCGAGAAATTGACGAAAAGCAGGGACAATCCCAAAAGCAGCACATCGCTCTCCCAGCCCCCCACTGTCCAGTTATGAGGATGCAACTGACCGCTTGGCGACGGTCTCCGTTCAGAACTCCACTTGGAAATAGGCAAGAAAAAGGGGACATTTGCAGCGGCGATAAGGGTGGAGTCCGCCCATGCCCCATCTCAGGGAAGCCCTGTCGTGGCATTGGTTACATCAATCAGTATGAGACGTGTGCGGCGAGTTGCCAGCCCGTGGCAGGGTGAAGCGACTTCGTGGCAGCAGCCAACTAAGAATGAAGATGATAAAAACAGTCAACCGGATTCTGTTCCTCGCGATTGCTTGCTTGTTGGGATCCAATCTGTCTGCGCAGGTTTCCCTCTACTTGGAGACTTTTGAGACCGATGGGGAAGGCTCAAGGTACACCTCCAACACCTATAACCTCGCCAGCCCCACTTGTGACTTTTTTCAACGGGAAACTGCCTCACCTCTCAATGTGTGCTTCGCGGCTCCCCTTTTCACAGGTTTCAGGGGCAACTTCTTCTGGGGAAGCGAGGACGTCCGTGCATCTCCAGGAACCCAACCCATCGGCACGTTGACCTCTAGCCTCATCAACATCGCTGGATACACCTCCCTGCAGGTGTCCGTGTACGTTGCGACATCTGGTGACAATGGCCTCCGATGGGAAATCGCTGACGTGATTGAAGTCCAGGCCAATATCAATGGTGCTGGATTCCAGACAGTCGGCAGGTTCATGGGCAATGGAACGGCCCCAGGGACTCCCCTCTACCTCGACGCCAACCTGAACGGCACAGTTGACTCAGGTGAACTCACCCCCATCATCTCGGTGCCCACCTTCACCAAATATACCTTCAACATCCCCAGCACAGGCAACAACCTTCAGGTCCGCATCAGCATGGACCAAGTGGGTGGATCGGAAGAATTCGGATTTGACGACATCGAAGTCACAGGCGTGGCTCCGAGCTGTACTCCGCCCACCATCACTTGCCCGAGCACACAATCCTTGGCGCTGAACGCATTCTGCCAGGCCACCCTCGTGGACTACACCAGCTTGGCCACCGTGACAGGCAACTGCTCACCCACCGTGACGCAGTCCCCAGTCTCCGGCACCACCGTTTCCGGCGCAGGCGCTATGACCGTGAGCCTCTTCGCCACCAATACATTGCTGCAGAGTGCCACTTGCACCTTCACTGTCAACAAGACCACTCCGGAAGTCGAGGTGCGCGGCAACAGCACCATCATCGCCGACAACGATGCGACTCCCACCACCGCTGACCACACTGACTTTGGCAGCGTGCTTACCTGCACCGGGACACTTACGCGCATATTCACCATCAACAACCTGACGGGCACTTTTGGCAGGATACTGAACGTTGGCACCGTGACCGTGGGCGGGACCAATGCAGCGGACTTCACCGTCACCGCTCAACCTGCCTCCACCGTGCCAGTTGGCAACAGCACGACCTTTACCGTCGTCTGCAACCCCAGCGCCGATGGATTGCGCACTGCCACACTCAGCTTCACCACCGACGACTGCGACGAAAACCCCTACAACTTCAGCATCCAAGCCACAGGCAACGCCGACATAGTTGATCCCACCATCATTTGCCCGGCCACGCAGTCGCTCCTGCTGAATTCCAGCTGCCAGGCCACCCTGCCGGACTACACTGGCCTCGCCACAGGCGTCACCGACAACTGTCCCGGTTCACCGACCATTACCCAGTCACCTGCCATCGGTTCCACCCAATCGGGCGTGGGTTCGCTGGTAGTGAGCCTTTTCGCCACCGACGGCTCCCTGAACTCCAACACCTGCACCTTCACCGTCAACAAGGTCAGCCCTGAGATCGCCGTTTCAGGCAATTCCACCACTATTGTCGATGGAGACGTCACTCCCTCGCTCACGGACCACACCGACTTCGGTTCGTTGATCGTCGGCAACAACATCGTCCGCACATACACCATCTCCAACTCCGGGACGGGCAACCTGACCCTTGGCGCAGGATCTATCACCGTCTCCGGCGGCAATGCTGCTGACTTTGTGATCGGTGGCATCACCCTGCCCATCACCATCGGCCCCTCGCTCAACACCACCTTCACAGTCACCTTCACGCCTTCGGCGACGGGTCTGCGCACCACGACGCTGAACATCGCCAACAACGACTGCGACGAGAACCCTTACAATTATTCCATCCAAGGCACAGGTCTGCCTGCAAGCCCAGATATGAACGTCAAGGGCAACAGCGTGAGCATTGTAGATGGCGACATCACGCCCACGACCACGGACCACACCGATTTCGGGTCGGTCGCCGCATGTACGGGCACCATCGTCAGGACATTCACCATTGAAAACGTGACCGGAGCCGACCTCACCTTGGGGGCCATCAGCATCACAGGCGCGGCAGCAGCCGATTTCACCGTCACTGCCTCCCCGACTTCCCCCGTCACAGCAGGCAACAGCACCACTTTCAATGTGACATTTGACCCGAGCGCCGTAGGTCTGCGTTCGGCCACCATCAGCATCGCCAACAACGACCCTGATGAGAACCCCTACGACTTCGCCATCCAAGGCACGGGCAATGCCGACGTGACCAACCCCACGATCACCTGCCCACTCAACATCACCATCGGCAATTCCACGGGCCTTTGCGCAGCCACTGCCACCTACACGGCTCCCGTCGGCACGGACAACTGTTCCGGTGCGACCACGACACAGATCGTGGGCCTCGCAAGCGGCGCCACCTATCCGGTGGGTGTGACCACCAACACGTTCCGTGTCACGGACGCCTCCGGCAACACTGCCACTTGCTCCTTCACGGTCACTGTGAACGACGGGGAACTCCCCGTCCTCGCCAACCTCAGCTGCCAATCCAGCAATGCCACGGGTGCTGCCTATGGTGATGGCTGGCAAAATGGCGACAACGATGGCTCCGGCTTCGGCGCATGGACCCTCAATGCCTCCACAGGCAACACCGGTCAGGCAGGCTTCTTCATCGGTTCCTCCACCACCAATGGTGCTGGCACGGACACCAACGCCGACAATGACATCAACACCTCTGGTGTCGCTTGGGGCATGTACGCGAACTCCTCACAAGCCACCGAGGCCATTCGACCCATCACGGGCAACCTCATCGTGGGTCGCAGGCTGACCCTGGAGTTCGACAATGGGTTCGTGGACAATGGCCAGATCGTCGGCTTCCAGCTCCAAAACAGCTCAGGCGGCAGCCTCAGCGAGATGCGCTTCCGTGGCGGCCAAGCCACCTACGAGATCGTGGATGTGAACGGCATCACCACCTTCGCCTCGGTGCCTTTCACCGACGAGGGCTTGATCATCGAGGTCACCCCCGTCACCACAGGAACCTGCAACATCAAGCTCACCCGCAAGGTGAACGGTGCCACGCAGACCCTGCTCTCAGTCCTGAACCCCGGCGGTGGCAACCAGGTCATCAGCCGCTTCAAGGTCTTCAACTCCAATGCAGGCACAGGCACCACCAACAACCTGCTCATCAACAATGCCCAAATCTGCACCGGAACCCCAGGCTGCCCGACCAACGTCGCTGTCAACAACACCCCCGGCCAATGCAGCGCCCCTGCGACCTACAACACGGTGATCGCAGGTGACAACTGTAGCACCAGCCTACCTGTGACCCAGACCACGGGCCTCGCAAGCGGCGCGACCTTCCCCGTTGGTGTCACCACCAACACCTTCCGTGCCACGGACCTCAGCGGCAACTCGGCAACCTGCTCCTTCACCGTCACGGTGACCGACAACCAGGTGCCCACCATCACCTGCCCCCTCAACATCACCATCAACAACACCGTCGGCCAATGCGCCGCAACGGCAGTTTACACCAGCCCGGTCGGCACGGACAACTGTGCAGGCAGCACCACCACCCAGACCGCCGGACTCGCCAGCGGCGCCAGCTACCCCGTCGGCGTGACCACCAACGTCTTCCGTGTCACGGACGCCAGCGGCAACACCGCCACTTGCTCCTTCACCGTGACCGTCAACGACAACCAGGCGCCTACCATCACTTGTCCTGCGAACATCAATACAGGCACGACTGTTGGTCAATGCGCTGCGACGGTGACCTACACCGCCCCTGTCGGAGCAGACAACTGTGGCGGCTCGATCACCACGCAGACCGCGGGCCTGACTTCAGGCGCGAGCTTCCCGATCGGCACCACTACCAACGTCTTCCGGGTGACCGATGCCAGTGGCAACACCGCCACCTGCTCTTTCACCGTGACCGTGAGCGACAACCAAGCTCCCACGATCACCTGCCCCGCCAACATCAGCGTGAACAACACCTCCGGCCAATGCTCCGGCACTGCCACCTACACCGCGCCGGTCGGCACCGACAACTGCCCCGGTGCTACGACCACGCAGACTGCAGGCCTCGCCAGCGGAGCTACCTATCCCATCGGTGTGACCACCAATACCTTCCGCGCGACGGACGCTGTGGGCAACACAGCCACCTGCTCCTTCACGGTAACGGTGACGGACAATGAGCTTCCGACGATCACCTGCCCTGCAAATGGCAGCGTGAACGCAACCCTCGGCTCATGCAGCGCGGCATTCACTTATACCGCTCCAGTCGGTTCCGACAACTGCGCAGGTTCCACCACCACACAGACCGCAGGCCTCGCCAGTGGTGCGACCTTCCCCGCCGGTGTGACCACGAACACATTCCGCGTCACCGATGCCAGCGGCAACTCCGCAACCTGCTCCTTCACGGTGACCGTCGTGGACAACCAAGCCCCGGCCATCACTTGCCCCGTCAATGGCAGCGTGAACGCCACTTCGGGTCAATGCAGCGCCACCTTCACCTACACAGCGCCGACAGGCACGGACAACTGCGCAGGTTCCACCACCACACAGACCGCAGGCCTTGCAAGCGGTGCAACCTACCCCGTCGGCGTCACAACCAACGTCTTCCGTGTCACGGACGCCAGCGGCAACACCGCCACTTGCTCTTTCACAGTGACCGTCGTGGACAACCAGGTCCCGACCATCACCTGCCCCAGCAACATCAGCGTGAACAACACCACAGGCCAATGCTCTGCGACGGCGACCTATACCGCCCCGACTGGAGCTGACAACTGCGCAGGCAGCACCACCACGCAGACCTCCGGCCTCGCCAGTGGTGCGACATTCCCGGTCGGCGTCACCACCAACGTGTTCCGCGTGACCGATGCCAGCGGCAACACCGCAACCTGCTCCTTCACCGTGACCGTGGTGGACAACCAGTTGCCGTCCATCATTTGCCCAGCCAACGTGAGCGTGAGCGCAACCAGTGGCCAATGCAATGCGGCGGTGACGTATTCCACTCCTAGCGGAACGGACAACTGTGCCGGTTCCACGACGGCACAAACTGCCGGCTTCGCCAGCGGCGCGACCTTCCCAGTGGGCGTGACCAACAACATCTTCCGTGTCACCGATGCCAGTGGCAACACCTCGACTTGCGCCTTCACGGTCACTGTGACGGACAACCAGTTGCCCGTCATTGCCTGCCCCAGCAACATCAGTGTGAACAACACCGTCGGCCAATGCGCCGCCACAGTGACTTACACCGCCCCGGTTGGCAATGACAACTGCCCCGGCAGCAGCACCACGCCGGCCGGCTTCGCCAGCGGCGCGACCTTCCCAGTGGGCGTGACCAACAACATCTTCCGTGTCACCGATGCCAGGGCAACACCCGACTTGCCCTTCACGGTCACGTGACGGACAACCAGTTGCCCGTCATTGCCTGCCCCAGCAACATCAGGGAAAACACCGTCGGCCAATGCGCCGCCACGCACACACCGCCCGGTTGGCAATGACACTGCCCCGGCAGCACACCAGAATCAGGCCTTTCCAGCGGCGCCAGCTACCCTGTCGGCGTGACCACCAACACCTTCCGGGTGACGGACGCAGGCGGCAACACTGCGACATGCTCCTTCACCGTGACCGTGTCCGATGTCCAGGCACCGACCATCACCTGCCCCAGCAACATCAGCGTGAACAACACCCCCGGCCAATGCGCCGCGACGGTCACATATTCCACGCCTTCCGGCACGGACAACTGTGCAGGTGCCACCACCAGCCAGACCGCAGGTCTTGCCAGCGGCGCGAGCTTCCCTGTCGGTGTGACCACGAATACCTTCCGTGTCACGGATGCCGCAGGAAACTCGACGACTTGCTCCTTCACGGTCACCGTGAACGACAACCAAGCGCCTGCGATCACATGTCCTGCCAACGTCAGTGTGAACAACACCCCGGCCAATGCTCTGCAACGGTGACCTACACGGCTCCCATCGGGACAGACAACTGCTCCGGACCGAGCACGACACAGACTGCCGGCCTCGCCAGCGGTGCGACCTTCCCGGTCGGCGTGACCACGAACACATTCCGCGTCACCGATGCCAGCGGCAACACTGCGACCTGCTCCTTCACGGTCACCGTCGTGGACAACCAATTGCCCACGATCACCTGCCCGAGCAACATCAGCGTGAACGCCACCTCCGGCCAATGCAATGCCACGGTCACCTACACCGCTCCTGTCGGTGCTGACAACTGCTCCGGTAGCAATACCACGCAGACCACCGGCCTTGCCAGCGGCGCCAGCTTCCCAGCCGGTGTCACCACCAATACCTTCCGCGTGACTGATGCGAGTGGCAACACCGCGACCTGCGCCTTCACGGTCACCGTGGTGGACAACCAGGCTCCGACCATCACTTGCCCCTCCAACATCAGCGCCAACAACGCCCCCGGCTTTTGCTCGGCAACCGCCACCTACAGCACGCCAGTCGGTTCGGACAACTGCGCAGGCAGCAACACCACGCAGACAGCGGGCCTCGCGAGCGGCTCCAGCTTCCCTGTCGGTGTGACCACCAACGTCTTCCGGGTGACCGATGCCAGCGGCAACACCGCGACCTGCTCCTTCACCGTGACTGTGAGCGACAACCAAGTCCCCACGATCACCTGCCCGAGCAACATCAGCGTGAACAATGCCGTGGGCCAATGCGCGGCCAACGTGACCTATTCCACGCCCTCTGGCGCTGACAACTGCCCCGGCCAATCCACCTCACAGACGGGCGGCCTTGCCAGCGGTGCCAGCTTCCCCGTGGGCGTGACCACCAACGTGTTCCGCGTCACGGATGCCGCAAGCAACACTGCCACCTGCTCCTTCACGGTCACCGTCACCGACAACCAATTGCCGGTGATCACCTGCCCGAGCAACATGTCGGTGAACAACACCCCCGGCCAATGCCAGGCAGCCGTCACCTATTCCACGCCTTCCGGCACGGACAATTGCACCGGCCAGACCACCACACAGATCGCGGGCTTGGCCAGCGGCGCCAACTTCCCTGTCGGCGTCACCACCAACACCTTCCGTGTCGTGGATGCCTCCGGCAACAGTGCGAGCTGCTCCTTCACCGTGACGGTCACCGACAACCAGTTGCCGAGCATCACCTGCCCGAGCAACATCTCCACGCCTGCGACAACGGGACTTTGTGCGGCAACGGTCACCTACGGCACGCCCTCCGGCGCTGACAACTGCCTCGGTCAGACGACCACGCAGACTGCCGGTCTCGCCAGCGGTGCCAGCTTCCCTGTCGGTGTGACCACCAACACCTTCAGGGTTGTCGATGCAGCTGGAAACAGCGCCACCTGCTCCTTCACGGTGACCATCATCGACAACCAGGCTCCGGCGATCACCTGCCCGTCCAACGTCAGCGTGAACAACACCCCCGGCCAATGCTCGGCTCCTGTGACCTACACGGCTCCAGTCGGCTCGGACAACTGCTCTGGCCAGACCACCATCCAGACCACGGGCCTTGCCAGCAACGCCAACTTCCAGGTCGGTGTGACCACCAACACCTTCCGCGTCACCGATGCCAGCGGCAACTCCACGACCTGCACCTTCACGGTGACCGTCGTGGACAACCAATTGCCGACCATCACCTGCCCGAGCAACGTCAGTGTGAACAATGCCGTGGGCCAATGCGCTGCCAACGTGGTGTATTCCACTCCTTCTGGCGCTGACAACTGCCCGGCACAGACGACTTTGCAGATCGCAGGTCTGTCGAGCGGTTCCAGCTTCCCGGGTTGGCGTCACCACCAATACCTTCCGTGTCACCGACGCCAGTGGCAACACGGCAACCTGCTCCTTCACGGTCACCGTGACGGACAACCAGTTGCCGACCATCACCTGCCCTGCCAACATCACGGTGAACAACACCCTCGGCCAATGCTCCGCAACCGTCACCTACACCACTCCAGCTGGTGCTGACAACTGCCCGAGCCAAGTCACGACACAGACCGCAGGCCAGCCCAGCGGCAGCGTGTTCCCCGTGGGTACCACTGCGAACACCTTCCGCGTCGTGGATGCCAGTGGCAACTCTGCATCCTGCTCCTTCAACGTGACCGTGAACGATGTCCAGGCTCCGAATGCCATTTGCCAAAACATCACGGTCCAGCTGAACAACCTCGGCAACGGCAGCACCAACACCGCCGCCATCAACAATGGCAGCTCCGACAACTGTGGGGTGAGCACCCTTGCGCTCAACACCACCAGCTTCACCTGCTCCAACGTGGGCCCCAACAACGTCACCATGACGGTCACGGACATCCACGGCAATACCAGCACTTGCGTGAGTGTGGTGACAGTTGCTGACACGGTTCGTCCGACGGCTACTTGCCAGAACATCACGGTCCATCTGGATGCGAACGGCCAGGCAGTCATCACGGGTGCCATGTTGAACAATGGCAGCGCCGACGCATGCGGTATCGGAACATTGACAGCCACGCCGTCCAGCTTCAACTGTGCGAACGTTGGTAGCAACACCTCCACATTGACTGTCACGGACGCCAACGGCAATACCTCCACCTGCAACAGCACCGTGATCGTCTTGGATTCCTTGGATCCGATGATCACCTGCCCCAGCAACCAAGTGCTGCCCGCAGACAGCTCCATTTGCGGTGCAATCGTTAGCTGGATCGTCCCGCAGCCCACCGACAACTGTAGCATCGATACCTTGATGGGATCGCATACCTCTGGTTCGGTGTTCACCTCGGGGACCACTACGGTGAGCTATGTCGTCCAAGACGTGAACGGCAACAGCAGCACTTGTAGCTTCACAGTGACGGTGAACGTCGGAACCCTTCACACGATCCTCACCAGCTCCGTCCTCGGTTGTGGCTACCACGTTGCCTGTGCAGGCGATTCGACGGGTGCCATCGACAGCTATGTCACGGGAGGTTGCTTGCCCTACAGCTATGCCTGGAGCAACGGCTCCACTGCAGGGACTCTGAGCAACCTGGGTGCAGGCGTCTATACGGTGACCGTCACAGACCTCCAAGGATCGACGTCCACCGCGAGCCTCACCATCACGGAGCCTGCTCCATTGACGCTGGCGATTGTGGGTGACACTTTGGTCTGCGAAGGCGACTCCTCTGGCACCCTCGTGGGAATGGTTGCTGGTGGCCAATCCTGCGCCGCTTACAACTACCTCTGGAACACTGGCGCTACCTCATCCGCGTTGAGCGGCCTGCCCGCAGGTACTTATGCTGTGACCGTCACGGATACCATGGGCTGCGCCGTCATCGATACGGCAATCCTGCAACTGGGCATCAACCCCATCTTGGAGTTGGGTGCAGATACCGCCGCTTGCCCTGGCAACAGCGTGGTGTTTGAGGCTCCGCCGATCTACGCGGCTTACCAGTGGAACACTGGCTCGCAAAACTCGGTGATCACCATGACCACCCCCGGCCTGTACATCTGCCAAGTTTGGACCGCTCAGGGTTGTACCGACATCGACAGCGTGAGCTTGATCGAGCATGTCGTGGACAACGACATCGTCACGCCGCTTGGAGCATTGAACATCTGCAACGGCGACACGCTGACCCTCGAAGGCGATGCTGGCCTGACCAACTATGCTTGGAGCACTGGGGCGACCACGCAGTCGATCTTCGTATCCGGAGCGGGCGGCACCTTTACGTTGACCGCACTCGATTCCAATGGCTGCACTGCCAGCGAATCCGTGACCGTGAACTACACGCCCTTCACCGATCCGCACCCTGTCATCACCCCTGGCCCGAGCGTGCCCCTCTGTGATGGCAGCTCCCTGCAGTTGGATGTGCAGTCTGGCTACTTCGCTTATGAGTGGAGCACAGGTTCCACCGCACAGAACATCGTGGTGAGCGCTCCTGGCGTCTATACCTGCACCGTCTCGAATGGCTTTGGTTGCAAAGACGTGAGCGATCCGGTGAACGTGTTCGGTGTGCCGCTGCCTAGCCCGACCATTGTCTTCAATCCGCCTTACCTCAGCACCACGGTGAGCTATGTGAGTTACCAGTGGAACATCGGTGGTGTGCCCATCCCCGGTGCGATCGGATCACTCTATGAGCCCTTGGCAGCTGGCTGGTACAGCGTCTCCGTGGTCGATTCCAACGGTTGCGCGGGTTCCAGCTCGGATCTCTACGTGAACCCAGTGGGCATCGCGGAGGAAGTGGAGGGCATCGAAGGCTTGGTGCTCTACCCGAATCCGAGCATGGGCGTGGTGAACCTGCGCACCCTGAACCCAATCGATTGGCCGATGGAAGTGGACATCTGGGACATGTCCGGCAAGAAGGTTGCCAGCTTCCAGATGGCGCACTTGCTGGACGTGATGGCATTCGACCTGAGCCACCTCAGCGCAGGATCCTACAACATGAAGATCATCTCCTTCCGCCGCAACAAGACGCAACAGGCCGTCTTGCGCTTCGTGATGGAGTGATGGCCTTGAACTGAAAAGAGTTCCGAACCAGCTTGGAGCTTCCGGTGCTGGTTCGGAACTTTGTTTTTGCGAGGGTTGGAGGGGAAATCCGCGGCCTATCGCTTGACCCAGAAATCGTTTGAATCATGGAAATGATGCACAATGCCATCAGTTGGTTCGAGATCCCGGTGACGGATTTTGAGCGGGCCAAGAAGTTCTACAGCGCCATCTTCGATTTCGAGATGCCCACCATGCCGCTCGGTGAAGGAATGATGGGCTTCTTGCTACATGACATGCAGGCAGGTGGAGTTGGTGGGGCCATCGTGTATTACCCTGACATCTATATTCCTTCGCGATTGGGTCCCAAGGTGTATCTCAGCGGTGGCAGGGATCTCACGGTGGTCCTGGACCGTGTGGAGGGAGCGGGTGGCAAGGTGACCCGGGCCAAGTTCTTGGTTGCTCCAGGTCGCGGGCATGTCGCGGGTTTCATGGATACGGAAGGCAACGAGATCTATCTGCATTCGCCGGAATGATCCATCTTTGTAGCGGTTCCCAACAATTGAATTTCATCAAGGCAATATCAATGAAGCACCTCTTGGCAATCCTGCTTCTCGGCTCCGTGGTCATGACAGGCTGCACCAAATTGACATGGGTGAATTCTGCCCGGGAAAAGGAGGGGATCAGCCTCTTCGAACACGCGCATTACGATGCCGAGTCCAAAATTCGCTACATGGTCAGCAACAACGATAGCTTGGTGTTTCTCCGATTTGACACGGACAATCCCTCCACGATCATGCGTATCCGGAACCATGGAGCCATCGTGCGATTCGATGTGAACGGTAGGAAAAAGGGGGGGCATTCCCTCCGGTACCCTGTGTACACCAATCTTTCACCCGATCAGGGCGTCAATGCCGATCCATCCGCCTCCGGTGCCTCCATCCGGGCCAACCTCTTCCCTCCGGCGACGACGGCTGTCTGGACGGTCGGTGAGCAAAACACGAATGTGGACTTGGGATTGAACGAACAGGGGTTCGTGGCCAAGGCGGCATTGGATGACAAGAATGTCTTGGAATACTTGGTCGGGGTGCCCTTCAAGCTCCTCGGCGGCAGCCGACCGGACGACTTCGCGAACCTGAACATGGCCCTGGAAATCCCGGCTCCCCCGAGCGCCAACAAAAACAGCGGCAGCACCACCGACCCTTCCATGTCCATGCCGGGCAGCATGAACAACGGCATCAACGGCGGCATGAACCCCAACTCCATGTCCGGTCCGCTCCCGCAAGGTGGCATGATGAGCTCGGGCGGTGTGAGCGGTGGCCCAGGCCCCATCCGCATTTGGATGGAGGTCAAGCTGAGCCGCAGCTCCGGGAACTGATCCCAGCCGCCATGCGCATCCTGCTGGTCACGCCCCCCTTCACCCAACTGAATACGCCGTATCCAGCCACCGCCTATTTGACTGGATACCTCAAGACCCTTGGCCATGAGGTGCACCAATGTGACCTGAGCCTTGAAGTGGTCTTGCGTATTTTTTGCCGGAAGGGATTGGAAAGGGTGTTTGACTTGGCGGATGGATTCCTAGGGGAATTGAGCGAAAATTCAGAGCGTGTCCTCGCCATCCGAAAGGATTACTTGCGGACCATCGATCCGGTGATGGCATTCCTTCAAAACCGAGACATGACCTTGGCGCACCGCATTGTGGCGCGGACCTTTTTGCCGGAGGCGGGCCGCTTCGAGGGGTTGGAGGACTTGGAGGCATTTTTCGGGGACAATGGCATACAAGACCATGCGCGGCATCTGGCAACGCTGTACTTGGAGGATATCGGCGATCTGATCACGGAGGCAGTTGATCCCGGATTTGGGTTTAGCCGTTACCAGGAGCGTTTAGGCAGGACCGCAACACATTTCAGGCCCATCGAAGAGGCCCTCCTGCAACCCAATTCCTTGGTTTCTGAATTGGTTTGGGAGCTGATGGGGGAGAAGATGGCCCGCTGGAACCCGGAGGTCGTTGGGCTCACGGTGCCCTTCCCCGGCAACCTTTTCGCGGCATTGAAATGCGGGCAATACATCCGGCTGCATCATCCTGACTGCAAGGTCGTCCTCGGGGGCGGCTATGCCAATACCGAACTGCGGCGGTTGAATGACCCGGCCTTGTTTGACTTCGTGGACTACGTCTCGCTGGACGATGGTGAGGCTCCGTTGTCGCATTTGCTGGGGCATCTTGAAGGAAAGCGTACTCAATCCGAGCTGAAGCGCACCTACTTCCGGCAGGATGGCAAGGTCGTTTACAGCAATGGCGCCAAGGAAAAGGACATTCCCCAGCGCGAGGTGGGGACGCCGGACTACAATGACTTGCCCCTCGCTGACTACCTTTCCGTGATCGAGTTGGCGAATCCCATGCACCGCCTCTGGAGCGACGGACGCTGGAACAAGCTGACACTCGCCCACGGCTGCTATTGGGGCAAATGTAGCTTCTGCGACGTGGGCCTCGATTACATCCAGCGCTACGAGCCCGTTTCGGCGGCATTGCTCTGTGACCGGATCGAGGAGATGATCGTGCAGACTGGGCAGCGTGGATTTCACTTTGTGGATGAAGCGGCGCCTCCTGCATTGATGCGGGACCTTGCCATTGAAGTCTTGCGCCGGGGCCTCGTCATCACTTGGTGGACGAATATCAGATTTGAAAAGAGCTTCACGCCTGACCTGTGCCGCCTGCTTCATGCATCGGGCTGCATTGCGGTCTCGGGCGGATTGGAAGTGGCGAGCGACCGGCTGCTGGAAAAGATGAAGAAGGGCGTCACCGTCGCACAGGTTGCCCGGGTCGCATCGGCATTCACGGAGGCGGGGATCATGGTGCATGCCTACCTGATGTATGGCTTCCCGACGCAGACCGCGCAGGAGACCATCGATTCTCTGGAAATGGTGCGGCAGCTTTTCGAGGCGGGCGTGGTGCAGAGCGGGTATTGGCATCAGTTTGCCATGACGGCGCATAGCCCGGTGGGGTTGAATCCCTCGGCTTTCGGAGTGCTGGAAATCGGGCCGGAGTTCGGCGGGTTCGCGGACAATGACCGTCACCACGATGACCCTGAAGGCGGCGAGCATGAGGCATTCTCACAGGGCCTTCACAAAAGCCTCTTCAACTACATGCGGGGTGCTGGACTGGATTTGCCGCTGAGGAAGTGGTTTGATTTCCGGGTGCCTGGACCGACGGTCTTCCCGGATTTCATTGGGGAGAGCATTGCCGCGGAACCGGATGCGCCTCGTTCCAATGCATTCTTGATTTGGTTGGGGAATGCGCCTGTGCTCCGGCAGGATGGATCCGTGGCGGGTGGAGTGGAGCTGGAGTTGCGCGGCATGAAGGACGATGTACTTTTGGAATTCTCGCAGGCATTCGGAGAGTGGCTGGCAGGTCTGCTGACGGCTGCGGTGCCGGGAGGTGCGCAAATAGGACTGGCTGAGACCGTCGCTGGATTCAATGCGGCGGGATTGGCTGACTATGAGGATTGGGATGCCTTCTGGGAATCGGAGATCGGAGAATGCCTCAGGGACTTGGGGCTGCTCGTGATTTGAGCGAAAAAGAAAAGGAGGCTGGATGGCCAGCCCCCTTTTGGATTGAGTCCGCTTCAGATGTGCCTCAGTGGGCAGCAGGAGTTGCAGGGGTCAAGGTCGCCTTGGAAAGGGAAATGGCCGCTTTCAGCTTGGTAACTTGATCCTCGAGTTGTGCAACTTTGGTCTTGGCTTGGTTGATGAGGTCCTCCTTGGCAGCAATCACAGCTTGATCAGCCTTCTTGTCGGCCTTCATGGCAGTGAGGGCGTCCTCGGCAGCCTTGATCTTGTCTTTGGCGGTTTGGATATGCGACTCCTCGGTGGTGATGGTGGCGTCGGCAGTCTCGTTCACCGTCTTGGCCTTGTTGCGGGCTTCGTCAGCACGTGCTTGACCAAATTCCTTGCCTTCGAGGGTTTTGTCGCGGCCATAAGCATGGCCTTGGCCGGGGTGTTCGCCGTCTGCATGGCCATGGCCGTCACCCTTGTCGTGACCATTTGCATTGCCATTGCCGTGACCGTTGCCATGGCCTTCGCTGGAACCGCTGCCGGAGCCGCTGCCTTCATCGCCCTTGCCGGAGTTGCCATTTGCATTGGCGTTGCCGTTCCCATGGTCGCCCTTCATGTCGCCTTTGGGATTGCCATTGTCGCCCTTGGGGTTGCCGTGGTCGCCCTTGCCGTCTTGATGGTTGTCGCCACCATTGCCCTTGCCTTGGTCGTTGCCCTTCAGGTCACCCTTGGGGTTGCCATTGCCTTTTTGTTCTTCCTTGGGGTTGCCTCCGCCACCCTTCTGGGCCAGGGCAGCAGTGAAGGAGAATGTCAGCGCCATGGAAAGGAGGCCGACAGCGAGAAAATTCATCGTCTTTTTCATGTTGTTCGGAATTGGAGGGTGATCAGAGTTGATTGAGCAGGTCATCGAGCTCCTTGGAGGTTTTGTTCACCTCGAAGTTGGTGGAATCCACGGCGATCGAGGCCTCCTCGACGGCGATGGTTTCTTGCTTGAGTTTTTCTTGCTCCTCAGCGGAGGGACCGCCGCAGCCGAACAATACCAGACTTGCCGCCGCGAAGGCAGACATTGCAAAAAGTTTCTTCATGACGTTTAACACTAAAGGATTTAGAATCGGAAATTAATTCAAATGCCGACTTCTCACGGGAATGAGCCGATCGGCTCGTTGCAATAATACGAAGATTGGATTCCGAGGGGTTCGTTGGAGCCACATTTTTCTATCAAAAGGAAGGCACATCCCACCTGATTTGTATCTGTATGGCGCGATTGCCTGCGCAGAAAATGGCATATTCGTCCAAAACTCGATTATGCGGCAAAAGATTACAATGATCACCCTCGGCGTCGCCGACATCGGCCGATCCCGGAAGTTCTATGAAGGTCTGGGATGGACGGCAAGCCCCAAGAGCATGGATGACCTGATCCTGTTTGACATGGGCGGGCTGCTCGTCTCGCTTTATCCTCGCACGGAATTGGCAGAGGATGTGGGCGTGCCTGCTGAGGGGAATGGTTTTTCTGGGATGACCTTGAGCCACAACACTTTCAGTAAAGCGGAAGTCGATCAGGTGATGGGTCAGGTGGAGGCGCTCGGAGGCAAGGTGGTCAAGCCCGCACAGGAGGTCTTCTGGGGTGGATACAGCGGATATTTCAGCGATCCGGACGGACATCTTGTCGAGGTGGCCCACAATCCCTTCTGGCCCATGAGCGTGGCTGGAGATGTCCAACTGGGCTGAGGCAATTGGTGGCGACCGATGATTCCTTGACCATCAATTGGTGGAGAGGAGCTATCTTTATCCTCGATCGACGTTGATTCATGGACAGCCCGAGGCCCATCACCCGGCGCAAAGTGGTGCTCTACAACCCCAAGGCATTGTTTTTCGACATGCCATTGGCCTTGCTTGCCATTGGTTCACAGTTGGATGCGGCGCGCTACGAGGTTGTGATCATCGATGGCCGGATGGCTGCGGATCCTGTGGCAGAGGTGCTGAAGCATGTGCGGGGCGCGGTCTGTTTCGGGGTCACAGCACTGACCGGGTCGCCGCTCCGGGACGCATTGGATGTGTCGCGGGTGGTCAAGCGGGAAGCGCCTGAGGTGCCCGTGGTCTGGGGCGGATGGCATGTATCGCTTTTTCCGCAGCAGCCGCTTCAGGACGAAGCCAGCATTGACATCACGGTCCAGGGGCAGGGCGAGGTCACATTCAAAGAATTGGTGGACCGCCTCGACAAGGGCGAGCCGCTCGACGGGCTGAACGGCATCTGTTTCCGGAAGGAGGGCAAGATCGTGCAGACCTTTGCCCGGGCGCTGGAAAGTATGGACGACTTCGTGCCCTCCAACTATGACCTGATCGATGTGGAGGCCTATTTCCAGAAAAAAGGCCGCCGCCAATTCGACTACATCTCCTCCACGGGCTGCTTTTTCCGCTGCAACTTCTGCGCGGATCCCTTCGTCTTCAACCGCAAGTTTTCGGCGATTTCGCCCAATCGGATGGGGGAGGAGCTAGAGCAGCTTTACAAGAAATACAGTTTCACGGACATCAATTTTCAGGACGAGACCTTTTTCACCTACGCCAAACGCAGCCGGGAATTCGCGCAGGAGCTGATCGACCGGGGCATCAAGGTGACCTGGGCAGCGACCATGCGGGCCGACCAAGGTTGCAGGATGGACCAAGGCGATTGGAAGCTCGCCAAGCAGTCGGGTCTGCGCCGCTTGCTGATCGGGGTGGAATCCGGTTCACAGGAAATGATGGACTACCTGAAAAAGGACATCAAGGTGGAGCAGGTCATCGAGTGCGCGGAAATCTGCCGCGATCTCGGCATCGACGTGCACTTCCCCTTCATCGTCGGCTTCCCCAAGGAAACCCCTGAGAGCATCGAAGCCACGGTCGCCATGGTCAAGCGGCTCAGCGCCATGAGTCCCGGATTCAAGACCCCGATTTTCTACTTCAAGCCCTATCCCGGCTCCAAGATCACCGACGATGCCGTCAAGGAGGGCTATCCCCTTCCCGCCAATACCAGCGAATGGGCGGCATTTGACTTCGGAGCAAGCGGCCCCTGGGTCAGTCCCGAGAAATTCACCTTCATCGAGAACCTGAAATTCTACAATCGCCTCGCCCACAACCGCCGTGGCGGCCTGCTTTCACCCATCAAATCCATCGCAAGGTGGCGCCTCCGCAACGACAACTACCGCATCCCCATCGAACGGAGGCTCGTGGAGACCCTGAAGCCCGGCGCCTTCCTGACCTAGCAGCAGCTTCTCACTATCCACTGTCCAGCATCCCCTATCCACTGTCCCCTATCAACTATCCACTGTCCCATGTCTGATTTCCAGCTTGATCCCTCCAAAGTCGCCTATATCCAGAAGGCATTCACCAGCCCGATGAAGTTCCGGCTGACGATGTACACCCAATTGCCACTGGGATTCTGGATCGGAATGCGGGTCCGGGAGCTGAATGACCAACGCTGTGTGGTGACCGTGCCCTACAAGCGCCTCAACAAAAACCCTTTCCGCTCCACATTCTGGGCGGTGCTGGGCATGGCGGCAGAGATGAGCAGTGGCGCGATCCTCACGATGTACACCTATCAGCAAAAGCCCTCCGTTTCCCTGTTGGTGGGATCGCAGACGGGGAAATTCATGAAGAAGGCCGTGGGCTTGACGACATTCGTTTGCGAAGCAGCACCTGCCATCAAGGCAGCGGTCATCAAGGCGGCAACGACTGGCGAGGCCGTCGAGGTCATCTGCCCCGTCATTGGGTACAATGAGGCGAATGAACCCATCTGCGAATTCACCTTCAACTGGTCACTGAAGGCACGGAGCCCCAAGGCTTGAGCACCGACCAGGAAATTGCTCTGCATGCATACAATTTTTTGTGGCTGATTTTCCCCAAATGCTGTACTTTGGGTCGAATTAGCAATGATTGATTTCGGCGCATGAATGCACATTATCCCCACCTGTTCGAGCCGCTAGACCTCGGTTTCACCCAATTGAAAAACCGCATCGTGATGGGATCGATGCACACTGGTCTGGAGGAGGCCAAAAACGGCTATGAGCGCATGGCGGCCTATTTTGCCGAACGTGCCAAGGGCGGCGCCGGACTCATCATCACGGGGGGCGTGGCTCCAAACTTTGAAGGTTGGACGGCCCCGTTTGGCGCCAAGCTCACCAATAGCCGCACCGCCAACAAGCACCGTCTCATCACGGACGCCGTCCACAAGGAGGGCGGCAAAATCTGCCTCCAAATCCTGCATACAGGCCGCTACGGCTTCCACCCCTTCTGTGTGAGCGCCTCTCCGACCAAGGCTCCCATCAACCGGTTCAAGGCCCGTGGCCTTTCCGGAAGGGGAATCGAGCGCACCATCCGGGCATTCGTGCGCTGCGCCAAACTCGCCAAGGAAGCGGGCTACGATGGCGTCGAGATCATGGGCAGCGAGGGCTACCTCATCAATCAGTTCATTGCCAAAAAGACGAATTTCAGGACGGACGAATGGGGCGGCAGCTACGAAAACCGCATCAAGTTCCCCATCGAAATCGTTCGCAGGACCCGTGAGGCAGTCGGGCGCGACTTCATCATCGTCTATCGCCTGAGCATGCTGGACCTCGTCGAGGAAGGCAGCACTTGGGAAGAGATCGAATTGCTCGCCAAGAAGATCGAAACAGCTGGCGCAAGCCTGATCAATACAGGCATCGGTTGGCACGAAGCCCGGGTCCCCACGATTGCGACCATGGTGCCGCGCGGAGGCTTCTCTTGGGTGACCAAGCGGTTGATGGGCAAGGTGAAAATTCCGCTCATCACCGTCAACCGGATCAATACGCCCGAGAAAGGGGAGGAGATCATCTCCGGCGGTCATGCCGACATGGTCTGCCTCGCAAGGCCCTTCCTCGCGGATCCCGAGTTCCCAAAGAAGGCCGAACAAGGCCGCGCCGACGAGATCAATACCTGCATCGCCTGCAATCAGGCATGCTTGGACCACGTCTTTTCGCGGAAGATTTCGAGCTGCCTCGTGAACCCGCGTGCCTGCCACGAGACGGAGCTGCAATACCTCCCCACCAAGAGCCCCAAGAAGATCGCCGTCGTGGGCGCGGGTCCGGCAGGACTCTCCTTTGCGACCGTGGCAGCAAGCCGTGGCCACAAGGTGACCCTCTACGAGGCAAGCGGCGAGATCGGCGGGCAGTTCAACATGGCGAAGCAGATCCCCGGCAAGGAGGAATTCTACGAGACCATTCGCTATTTCAAAAAGCAGGTGGAAGTCAGTGGGGTGGACCTGCGCTTGAATACCAGGGTGACAGCCGAGCAGTTGATCGCCGAAAAATACAGCGAGGTGATTTTGGCCACGGGCGTGTCACCGCGCAAGATCGACTTGCAGGGCGTGGACCATCCCAAGGTGCTGAGCTACATCGAGGTGCTACGCGACCGCATGCCTGTGGGCAAGCGCGTGGCCATCATAGGGGCGGGCGGGATCGGCTTCGACGTCGCCGAGTTCCTGACGGCGGACGAGCACCATTCCCCCAGCCTCAACATCGATGAATTCCTCGACGAATGGGGCGTGGACAATACTTATGGCCAACCCGGCGCATTGAAAAAGCCTGTGCCGATACCTTCCGCAAGAGAAGTCACCCTGCTACAACGCACGGACGGCAAAATCGGGGATCGCCTCGGCAAGACCACGGGATGGATCCACCGCGCGAGCCTCAAGATGAAAAAGGTCAAAATGATCGCTGGCGTCAGCTACGAGAAGGTGGACGACCGCGGCCTGCATCTGCGCATGGGCGACAAGGTCGAGGTGCTCGAAGTGGACAATGTCATCATCTGTGCCGGACAAGTCGTGCTGCGCGAGTTGCAAGCCCCTCTAGAGTCTGCTGGGGTGAAGGTTCACCTCATCGGTGGTGCGGATGTCGCTGCGGAATTGGACGCCAAGCGCGCGATCGATCAGGGGAGCCGCTTGGCGGCGGGGGTTTGAGGATTCGACATAAGGGACTTGTTGTAAACGATCAATGATCAATTCTCTCCTCTGGATTTCGTCTGAAATCCCAAAAGGAGTGAATCAAGATTTGATCATTTTCAAGCTCATAGAAGATGCCATAGTTACCCATGTTGAGCACTCGAATCTTCTCTTTGCTACATTTGTGACCAATCTCAGGAAAGCTTTGAAGGAATGCGAGCCGCCTTTTTACTGCGGATTGAAGTGCTTTTGAATATTCGGGACTCTGGT
>JAXLVK010000053.1:0-47006 GCA_046329055.1 Bacteroidia bacterium | reverse complement strand
ATGTAATTCCGCTCAAACCATTTGGTGCGGTTGAATATCGAGGCCATCGCCCAGCCATGCTGCAGGGCGATGGCCTCTAGCTTTTGCAGGTCGCAGTCCTCGCTCAGCACCATCCAAACCCTGGAACCCCCATGGACATGGTTTCCCAGCTCTGAGTAAAACCGGTGAAAGTATTCGAATTCTGGGCCGCAGAACCAGGCATGCTCGGCCTCCGTTTTGGGATTGGCTGGATAGTAGGGCGGATTGACCAAAATCCAGTCAAAGACCCGCCCTGGCAGAGCAGAGAACAAATCGGATTCGAGCACCTCCAAGGGAAGGGCATTCCGCCGGGCATTCTCATTGATCGCAGACACTGCCGTCGCAGAGATGTCCACGGCAGTCACCTTTGCGCCTTGGCGAGCCATCATCAAGGCCAAGGCTCCCGAGCCAGCCCCCATTTCCAACAATGTGTTTCCCTCAATCCGCTGATCCTTCATCACATCCATCATGAAACTCGTGCTCAGAAGGAAGTGCGGAGGGAACACACCTGCGGGGATCGTGAGCCGGAGTCCCCTCATGCGCAACTGACGGGTTTTGCTCATGTACCAATGCCCGAGAGGCGGTGCCACCCGGTCAATGATCGGCTTGACGAGTTTCCGAATCCGCACTAGAAGCCCTCCACCTCCGGCTGCCGGTAGCGGAGCCAGAACTTTTGAAGGATTTTCAGCTCGTAAGGCAGGCTGTAGAGGCCCATCCTGTAGCGCGGCCCGGCCAGCAGGTGCATGGTGCGACGCTGGAAACGAGAGAGCTTGATGTCCGAATTGCTGGGGTAGCGGGCATGAAGCACCGTTTCGAAATTCTTGATCTTGTCCACCATCGCCCCGGTAAGCCAGGGCGTGAGCGGATTCTTGCGCAGGTCAAACTTTTCCCATGCGGGGCTCAGCCAGTCCTCCAATTTTTCAGGGAAGTCAAATCCCGCCGCCCGGACCTGCTCGTAGAGCTCGGAACCCTCCGTCGGCACAGGACTATAGACATAGATGATGATCTCCGCATCGGGGTTCAAGTCCTTGATTTCCCGGATGAAATCGATGTCCGAATCGATCTGCGACATCACCTGTTCCGGGGTGGAGGCAGGCATTCCGAGGACGAAAGAGTACTCCGGCACGATGTCAAACTTCCGCAAGCGAGCAGCAAAAGCCTTGATTTGAGCAGCGTTTTGGGTTCCGCCCTTGTCCATCTGTGCCAATATTCCATCGTTGCCAGTCTCTGCACCGAAGAAAATCATCTTGCAGCCGGACTCCCGCATGAGGGCAAGGTCATCGTCCGTGTACTTGTCCATGGTATCGATGCGGCCTTCTCCCCACCAAATCATCCCCTCATTCCGCATCAATTGCGCGAATTCCACGGTCCGCTTCCGCGAAGTGAAGAAGTTGTTGTCGTGAAATTCAACGGAATCCCCGCCGAATTGGTCACGGAATCGCATGATGTCCTCGTAGATCCCCTTCGCGGAGCGGCCTTTCCATTTTGCCTCATAGATCGGCACCACCGCACAAAACGAACATGTGAATGGGCAGCCAAAGCTCGCATGGTAGCTGATCGTCTGCCGCCCTAGGTAGGTCTTGGGCAGGTAACCCGCCATCGGGTAAAACGCATCCAATTTGGCGTAAGGCAATGGCGGCAGCGCATCCATGTCGGGGAGTTGCCCCTTGGTGGTCTTGAAGGGAATCTCGTCCTTGAGCAAGATGAGATTGGGGATCGCGGTCAAGTCGCCGCCCGTTTCCCAAGCCTTCAACAATGCCGGGAAGGCAAAATCCCCGGGGCCATTGATGACGGCATCCACAAAGTCGCTACTCAGGACCGCAGCGTATTGATTGGAGGCGAAATAGCCGCCCCATACGATTTTGACCGCTGGAAATAGCCGCCGGATCTCCTTCGAGATCGGGATGGCTTGACGCAGCTGCGGGCCGGGCATCACCGTGGAACCGAAGCAGGAAAATCCTCCAGATTCCAGATAACCCAAGATCTTGGGCCAGGGATCCAACTCCCGGTTTCCGTCCACGATCACCCACTCGTGCGTCGCATCGATGGACGCGGCGACTTGCAGGATCGAATTCGGGATCCTGTGCTTGGAATTCGCAGAGCGTGGGTTGAAGAGGAGGATTTTTCCCATTGTCACAAAAAAAGCGTGAAAGCAGGGATATTCAAAACTTACCGCGCATACACCACCAAATGCTCCGCCACGCACCTGTCCATCGGGTAGGGCAATCGCGGCTGCCAATCCACTGGCTGATTCAGAAACGCGACCGCAGCTTCGTGGAGGGTGAAAGTCGCCATCGAGACCGCGCATTTGTCCGCCGCCGGGCCTTCCATCAGCTCCCCTCCCACGCCCACAGGCGACGTGACCACATGCATACCCCGCCCCAGGGCCTCTACAAGCACGAGCCCGGTCCCCTCCATGTCACTTGTGTGCACGAAAACCTTCGACGAACTCATCATTTTCAGGACCTTGTCCCGCGACATCTGCCCGGCAAATTCCAAAATGCCCTCCAATCCGAACTCCGCAGCCTGCCTTTCCAGCTGTTTCCGGCCTTCCCCGTCCCCGATCAGCATGGCACGCAAGCCCGGATAAACCTCCGATGCCATTTTCACCACCCGCAAGAATCGATCGTACCGCTTCACCGGAACCAAGCTTCCCACCGCCAACAAATCGATCGGGCGGTTGGAGGAGGCATTGTAATCGACATCGCCATCCGCCAAGCCAAATGGAATTACCGCATCTGCCTCACGGCCAACATGTTGCTTCATCAATCCGGCATTGAAGGCACTCAACGCGATCAGGTGCATCCGCCCAAATGGCAGCTTTTTCAAATACGCGTTCGTAGGCAGGACATCCTGGCCCATGCAGGAGGCCACGTGCTTGATGCCCAGTCGCTTGCATGCCTTTGCGGCCACGTTCGTCGCCTCGGTCAGCCAGAAGCTGTGAACCACATCGATGGGTTGTCGCCTGTGCAGCTTGACGATCGCCCGGCGCGTCCTCCGCCAAACCATCGGTTTCCGAAGTCGCCGATTTTTCCCACCAACGGCGATCACGTCGAGGCCATGCCACTTATATTTCCCGCGAAAGTAGGGGTACTGCATCGCGATGATCGTGAGGCGCAGGTCCGGCCGGGCAGCCTTGAGCGCAAGGAAAAATGACTGCAAGTAAGGTGTGCAGGTGCTGTCCTGCTCATCGCGGGCAAAGCCCGGCGTGACGAAAACCAAGTGACTACCGGATTTCATACAGCTTCCATTCTTGGTCAAATGTCCGAACTTCTTGCCATTTCCAGCCTTCATGCAGCGAATCCCAATTCTTCATCGGCCACATCCCTGCGAACTGCTGCCCAAATTTCGGCAAGTTGAAGAGGAGCAGGTCACCGGGTTTTGGCTCCGGCAAGCCTCCCTCCCACATGCTGCAATCCCGCTGAGGCACATCCCGCGCGCGGAGCATGGGTTGGAGGGATAGCTCAAAAAGCTGTTGCCCAGGCCGATGCCTAGCCTTCAACTCCGCCGCCATCGTCCGCTCAAGCCCATTCAACTGGAAAAACTGGCGGGTGGCGAGGTAGCCCAATCCGAGGTTCGCCATCAGCATCAATGCAAACGCCAATTGCCGCAATCGCACCGCTTTCAAGGCATTTTCCCAAATCCAGATCCAGATCGGCAGGAGCAACAAGGCCACAAAAGGCAGCTCGGGCAGCAAAAAACGCGGGTTCTGAAAGGGGATGCCTGCCAGGAATGCCGTATTGACCAAGATCGCCGCCACAGCTGGCCAATGGATTTTCGGCATTTTCCGCCACAGAAACGGCAGTGCCAAGAGGCTCAAGCAACCCAATCCCAAGCTGCGTGGATGCCAAAACATGCTCAAGGCCGCGATCAAATTCGGGAAAGGGTAGGCATTGTAGCCGTCCATCTGCACGAATTCGCGCCCCAGGAAATTGCCCAGCCGCCATTGGATGAAATGCTGATGCCGGAAGGGCTGGTCCAATCCCTCATTCACCGCAGCCGGCAGCAACAATTGCGGCAACATCGGGAGGCAGGCCAGCAAAATGAAAGCCAAGCCAGCCAGAAAATCCCTCCGCTTCAGCACCTCCCAGGCCCAGACAAGCCCCATCGGCAGCATGACCAATGCGGCTGGGTAGCGCAAGGCTATCGCGCCTCCCGTCCCGAGCCCAGCGAGTACGAGGTGCCGCCATTTGCCGCCCGCCTGATATGCCGCCCCCGCCAACAATGCTCCCGCGCTGCAAGCCAATGAAGGCGCATCGGCCATGATCGAGATGCTGTTGCGGAGCAGGAGTGGCGAGCAGCCCACCATCGCAAAGGCCAATGGCGCCAACCAAGGAGAAGCGGCGAGGCCAGGCAACTGCCTTCGGAGCCATTGGATGCTGAGGGCAAGGAAGGCCCCCGCCGAACCGATGGACAAGGCCTGCATCCACATCTGCGGGTTTCCAAATGGCCATAGCGCCCCCAAAAAGGCATAAAGACGGGGCCATTGATAGCTGCCCAGCCCCTTCCCATCGCGGAAGTAGGCCTGCAGGTCGCGGGCATAGTTCAGGTGCGCATAGGCGTCCTGCCCATACAGCCCATCGTAGCCATTGACCAACGCAACCGCGCCCAGGCATGCAACGAGCAGCCCACCCCAAAACCATGGGGAGGACAAAAGGGCGGACCGTGGAGGCGCGAGGCTCATCGAATGCAACTTAGCACCTCTTTTCTAGATAGTGGCCACGGGTCAGTTGATAGTTGATAGTTGATAGTTGACAAGGGGTCGATGGTTGTAGCGTGGGGGATTGTCCGCATGGGAATGGTTCATTGTCAATTCTTCATTCTTCATTGCTGAATGCCCATTGCCAAGGCATGGCATAGATTTTGCAATCGCTGCCCCAATTCCTACATTCGTAAAAATATCCTTCTAGACACATGAAAAAGGCATTCTTTACATTGGTGTTGGCATTTATTTGCCTCAATTGGGTGATGGCGCAGATTCCGAAGATGGAGGTTTATGAACTCAGCGCATCGGCGGACCTGATTGTAACGGGCAAAATCAAGATGCTGGACAGCAAGAGTTATACATTGGAGATCGAAGAGGTCGTGGCTGGCGAATACACACAGCCGACCGTGGTCGTGGAGAAATTCCACAATACCAAAACCGCCAAGCGCTGGGGCAAATACGTCCTTTCCGAAGGCATGATGCTCTGGCTCAAGAATGACAATGGTGTCTATAAGATCATCGGCGAAAATGGCGAAGGCGAGAAGATGTACTTCAATGGCGACGTCTATCTCGACAGCCGTGGTGGTGCACTGAAGAATACCTTTGGCAACCACGCCCCCTATCCCGGCAGCGCGATCTACGCCGAGAAAGTCAATGGAAAGGAATTCATTGCGGCTGTCAAGGACACCAAGCCTTGCTTTGGCCTCGAAATCGAAGAGAAAAAGAGCCCCGAAGGCGAAATTTCCGTGAAGCGGTTTGCGGTCAAGAAGCTGGAAGACAAGCAGTACGACCAAATCCGCAGCAACAGCTGGATGCACGACAACATCATCGCCAGCGGCGAGAAGCACTACCGCTGAGCAGGTAGCAGATAGCATTTAGCAGGTAGCGGTTAGCAGTTCTGGATGCTTTGGCATTCCCCAACTGCTAACTGCTATCTGCTTTCTAAAGGGGCCTTGGAGAGTCAGTCAGGGTTCGATTTCACTGATCGAGGAGGATCCGATCTGTTCCATCAAACTCCGGCGCCTGGACAGACAAAACCTTGAGGATGCCTCCATTTACCTGCACCGAGTGCGGCGTCCCCTCCGGAATGAAGATGATATCCCCCTTGGCGACCGGAAAATTCTTGTCGCCGAGTCGCATCTGCGCCTTCCCTTCGAGGATGGTGACCGTCTCGCTGTGGGCGGCATGCTTGTGCAGGGGGACGGCCTTTTGATCCAAATCACGAATCCGGTGGCATGGGGATCACTGAACAGCTTCTGAACATGGACATTGTCAAAGGCCTCGGTCGGCTGGAGCTTGCGGGCGGCATGGTGATAGCCCGACTGTGCGGAGGCGAGGGTGCAGGTGAGCAGCAACCCAAGCAGTGGGAGGAGGAATCGACGCGTCATCTTGACGTTTTTCTCAAAAATAGGGAAATTGCCCAAGCATGATCACCATGACCGAAGGAATCCAAGCGTGGATGCTCCCCTGCCCCGTCAAGGCCTGGGCGGGTGTGGATTGCCCCGGATGCGGGTTTCAACGCTCCTTGTGGGCATTGGTGCAGGGTGACCTTGTGGAGAGTTGGTCGCATTATCCGCCGCTGATCCCCTTCTTGCTCACGATGGTGCTGGTTGTGGTCTGGGTTCGGAGCAAATGGCAACATCGCCAAGTCGCGTTGGTGGCTGCTGTTGCGGTGACTTGCGTGTTCATCATCGGCAACTATGCGGTCAAGATGCGCGGCGGACATCCAGCCTCGGAAGGAAGACAGGCCACCCACCTGCACGAACTTTCCGATAATCCCGCGGTTTCATTGGCATCGATCGCGGAAAAGAAATAGCTTCAACATCAAATCGATCTAGATAGTCTCATGGCAGAGTACCCGAACGAAGAAGGACCATTCAAAGACCCGTTTGAGAGTCATGTGGTGCACGACCCTTTTGTGGAGGATCATTTCAATCCCCGGAACCAACCCCCAGTGGGCAATCCCCAAGTGGGAAGCGGCCCCGTATGGTCGGAAAACCTGCCGGACTCAACGGCCGTTTTGGTTTTGGGCATCCTGTCGATCATCGGTGCATTTTGTTATGGGATCGTCGGTTTGATTCTGGGAATCATTGGGTTGGCATTGGCGGGACGTCCAGAAAGGCTGTACCGGTCCGAGCCCAACCGTTACAGCTACTCCTCCTACAGCAACCTCAAGGCCGGAAGGGTCTGCTCCATCATCGGCTTGGTGATCTCCGGGGTCGTGATCTTGGGCGTGCTGCTTGTCTTCATGGTTGCGGCAAATGGCAGGTGGTAAAAGAAAAACGCGGAGGCTGTTTTGCACAACTTCCGCGTTTCGTAGCGAAGGAGAGAATCGAACTCTCGACCTCAGGGTTATGAATCCTGCGCTCTAACCATCTGAGCTACCTCGCCAAGTAGCCTCCCGTCTTCGGGCACAGGGTGCGTCGAAAAAGGACTGCAAATATAGGTAGTCGCGCCCCTCATGGCAAGGGGTTCGTGAAAAATTTTCCATTCGCTCTCGCTTCTCCATGGGAATTGGCCTCAATCATTTGGAATAGTCCCCCTAGCTCCCTATTTTGTAACGTTATTATCTATTTGTGTAGGTCAATCAGCGTTGTCTATCGCCATTCATTTGTTTATGAGAAAGAACTACTTCCTTCCTATTGGAATTTTCCTCTTGCTTGGAATTCTGTCACCCGCATTGATGACACGTGCCCATGCGCAGTGTACCAATACGCAGCTGGGTGGCCAATCAGGCTGTGCCCGTAGCAGCTTCTATCGCGGCGAAATCGTGCCTTCCAACGGTTCCTCGCCCATTTCAGTGAGCCCCTATAGCCCTGGAGAATACTTCCGGGTCCCGGTGCTTGCCGGCGGATGTTATACTGTGGGTACCTGCGGCGCCCCGTTTGACACGCAGATCAACATCTTCCAAGGAAACAATACCACGGGGCCATTTGCCTACGACGATGACAGCGGCCCCCTTTGCTCAGGCCTGACAGCGTCTTGCAGCATGGTGCCCTCCTTCACGGACTATGCCCGTGTGGACGTGCGCCAATATCCCTGCGCTGCGGGAGGCTCCTCCTCCATCACCGTGACCATCCAGCAAAACAACAACCTGAGCATCACCAGCTCCAATGCTGCGATGTGCCAAGGCCAAACCCGGGCCCTGACCGCGGTTCCCGTTGCTGTCACTGGCGCGCTCCCGAACTCCGGTAGCTCCGGCGCCTTCAGCGGCACTGGCGTGACTGGCAACAACTTCGTGGCTCCAACACCCGCCGGCAACTCGCAAAACTACGTGGTCACCTACTCCTTCGGCTACTGCACCTCCACACAGACCATTCAGGTCTTCCACGCTCCGAGCGCAGCCCAGGCAGGTGCCAACCAGACCGTTTGTACTTCTTCCACAACCTTGGGAGCAGCCACACCCGCCTTCGGCAACGGCACCTGGTCAGTCTTGAGTGGAACGGGAGCCGTGACCACCCCCTCCTCCGCAACTTCTGCCCTCACGGGCCTCACATCAGGCCAAGCCACTGTGCTCCTTTGGACCGTGAGCAATGGCCCCTGCGCCTCCACAATGGACACGGTCGTGATCTTCCGCGACTCCGATCCTTCCCTTGCGAATGCAGGCGCCGACATGTCCCTCTGCCAAGACTCCCTCAACCTGAGTGGCAACACCCCTGCCATCGGCACCGGAACATGGACCAGGATCGGTGGAGCAGGCGTCATTGTTTCCCCGAACAATCCCAGCAGCCCAGTTTCTGGCTTGGGTCTGGGGCCCAATGCCTTTGTCTGGACCATCAGCAACGGCGTTTGCGCCTCCACGAAGGACACCGTCCTGTACACCCGCGATCAGCAACCTTCGCTCGCCCTCGCCGGACCTGACAAGAGCATCTGTGGTTCATCCACGAACCTCACCGGAAATATTCCGACGGTCGGCAATGGCATGTGGACCGTGCTGTCCGGTAGCGGTGTGGTGACAGCCCCGACCACTCCGAACTCACCCTTGAACGGCGTGAACATCGGGACGACAGTCCTCACTTGGTCGATCTCCAACGGCACTTGCCCCACCTCAGTGGACACCATGCTGGTGACAAGGAACGCGATCCCGAACCCGCCCACAGTGGCTGGCAGCCAATCCGTCTGCTTCGGTGATCCCGTGACCCTGACCGGAAGCAGCACCGCTTCCAACCCGAGTTACGTGTGGTGGGATGCCCCCGCAGGTGGAAATGCCCTTGCCGGCGGCCCGACCTATACATCTCCTCCGCTCACTGGCCCCATCGTGGTCTATCTCGAGGTCACCGACGGCAACACGCAATGCTCCAGCACCCGGACGCAATACAACGTCAACGTCAACCCGCTGCCGACGCCCAACCTGGGCCCGGACAGCACATTCTGTGACAGCGACAGCCTCTGCTTGAATGCCGGAGCGGCGCATGAGCACCTACGCTTGGAACATTGGCAACACCAACCAAGTCTTCTGCACCAACATCACAGGCACATACTGGGTGGACGTCGTGGATCCGAATGGTTGCCATGGTTCCGATACCATTACCATCATTGCAGTTGCATCGCCGGTGGTGGCACTCGGTCCGGACATCACCATTTGCAATGGCGCCACCGCCAACATCGGGTCCAAAGCCAACCCGGCATCACCTATAGCTGGAACACTGGCCCGACCACGAGCCTCACTCCTGTTACCACGAGCGGCACCTACATCCTCACCGCCACCAACGGCACGGGATGCACCGGTTCCGATGAAATCGTGGTCTCCGCTCTCCAATCCCCCATCGCCAACTTCGCTGTGGATACATCAGGTTGCCCGTCGATTTCCTTCACTGACCTGTCCACGGATGCCGTTTCTTGGACTTGGAGCTTCGGCGATGGCAACAGCAGCGTGAGCCAAAGCCCGAACTACAACTACCAAAACTCCGGCAATGGCACCTACAATGTCACCTTGGTCGTGAATAGCCCCTGCGGAGCTGACACCATCAGTCAGTCGATCCAAATCGATTGCATTGTGGGTCTGAATGTCCCGCCGAGCATGGCGATCGCGCTCTATCCGAACCCGAACGACGGCATGTTCAAGATCAAACTCGACGCAGTCGATGCGGACGTGGACATCCGGGTGTTCAATGAGCTTGGTCAGCAGGTCTTCGTCCAAGAAGCGATTTCCTGCCATGGCAGCTGCGAGCAGGTGGTGAACCTGCGTGGAACGGCTGCGGGCGTCTATTTTGCAAAAATCCAAGTCGGCGACGTGACGATCTCCAAGCGTGTGATCGTGCGATAGGGTCGTTTCGATTAGAAATTGAAGATGAGCAATCGGCAACCGGGATTTCTGGTTTCTGATTGCTCATCTTCTTTTTTGGGTGGTTTCGGGTGAGGATTGCTAGGTTGATGCTGTGGAGTTATTGATGGATTTTTGGGCATGGGGAATTGGGAGCTGTGGGAGGTATGGGGCCATGACGCTGGCTTCGAGAGCCTCAGCCACCGTCATGGCTTCAGCCTCTGGCCTTGGCCATGCATTTCAATATGTTCCTTGCCTATTCGGGGATTTTCGCTCTCGGCTCTCGCCTTCGGCACTCTCTGACCGGTCAATCGATGGCTGGTCGTTTATCAGAGCTGCAAGCCTTTGGAGAGGGCCTGCTGATAGTATTGCCCAGCGGCGGTGTGGTTGCCGATGATCTGGTAGCGGCCGATGATTTTGCGCCACCATACGGGGTTGGTACCGTCGCGTTCGAGGAGGACTTGCAATGGGACGAAGGACTGCGCAGTGTCGCCGGAGTCGAAGTAGGTGTCGCTGAGTGCGTCGTAGTACATCAGGTAGCCGCTGTTGCGGCTGAGGGCTTCGTCTAGGGTCTTGAGGGCGGATTCGAATTGGCCGGAGCGCTCTTGCGAACGGGCGAGCATCTCCCAGGTATCGTCCATCTCTGGGGATTGCAGCCGCGCTTGGTCAAATGCTGGAACGGCGTCCGCGTATTTGCCCATGAAGTAGAGGCCGCGCCCCTTGAAATTCCACATGTCCGCCTGCCCAGGATAGCGCTTCACCGCCTCCTCCATCAGCCTCACCTCGTCTTGGTACATCTGCCAGCGTTCATAATTCGTTGCTAGGCGGAAGTAGGCGTAGTAGCTCTCATTGGTGATTTCAATGGCACGCCGATAGTGCTTGATCACGAGTTCACGGTCTTGCGGGCTGCCAGACTTCATTTCCCGTTTGGAAACCTCGCTGGCATAGTAATAATGTGCCCGTGCACAGTTTTCCAGCTTGGGCAGGTCCGTCGAGAAAAGGGTGAAGTTGTCGTGCCATACCTTGTTTCGTGCGAATGTCCCAACGGAAAGAGTGAGGGCCAAAACCCCCAAGACGGCTGACAAAATCATGGCCTTCGAACGGATCTCGCTGGGAAGCCTGCTCGTGCCCTTTGCAAATGCGTCCAAGGGATTCAGCTGAGGATCAATGCGCAACAGCTTGTAGAGCCCGAATACCACCAGCAAAGTGAGGCCAATGGATGGCGTGAACATGAAGCGATCGGCGATGGTGTCCGCCAAGAGGAAAAATGGCAGCTGCAGGTAAATCACCACCGTGGCCAAGAAAAAATACCATCCATAGGTCAGTGGCCGGAACTTGTGTCGATAGATCGTCAGGGCAGCCGTCACCGCGATCACCACCAACCAACTGAAAGACAGCAGGATCCAATCCTCGCTCCAGCTCATGACCCGGTACATGTTGAAGCCAGAGAAATAGACCAAATCCTTGGGATAGAAGAACTTGGAGACATTGTGCCAGAGCATGATGCTGACATTGCCGATGCGCTGCCAAGTGTCGGGGTTGGGTGTGGCCATGCAATTGCCGAGAATCTGACTCTCGACGTAAGCCTTGGTCGTCACGGGTGTGATCGCCCCAGGCGCATGCCCTGTGAGCAAGAAAAATACGGCGACGAGGACCACCACCACGAGCGGGAACTTGAGGATGCCGACGAGCTTCCGCTTGAGATTGCCATCAAGGACCAGCAAAACTGTGAGCGGGATGACGAGGAGGAAGGTGAGCGCACCCTCCTTGCACAGCGCTCCCAAGGTCAAGAACAATGCCGATGCCCCGAATGCCCACCAATTTCCGGTGCGGTAATGCCTGACGAACATTTGCAGGGACAGCATCGCAAAGAGCATGGAAAGGATTTCATCCCGGCTCTTGATGTTGGCGACCGCCTCCACGTGCAAGGGATGCACGACATAGAGCAAGGTGACCAGGAAGGCGAAAACCGGGTGGAAACTGGGGAAAATCTGCCGCAGCGTGAGAAACAGCACCATACACGCCAAGGCAAACAGGGCCACGTTCACGGTATGCGAGGCATGGGGATTCATCCCAAACAGCCCCACGTCGATGGCAAAGCTGCTCATGGCAACCGGGCGATAACCCGTAAAGTCCTGGAATTCTTGCCTTTCGCGGAACTCAAACAGTGAAGGAATCGCGGAAAATCCCTTTTGCACCCGCTGGTTATAGACGAGTACAATGTCATCGTCCCAAGCGTAGTCGTGACCGAGGGTGTTCGCGAATTGGACGAAGGCAAGCAGGAAAATCAGGCTCGCCCAAGCCCAATTGGGTCGCTCAGAAATGAGTCGCTGGAGCACTAACTTCACTGCATGAATCTAGTGCGAAATCAGGGAAAGGCAAAATGGACGGCCCTTGGTCGCAGGTTCCTGCTCATCGATGGCATCGGGGCGATGGTGTCCTATGTTTGCCTTGCGTGGATTTTGCCAGCGATCCAGGGACGAATCGGAATGCCGATGGACGCATTGGAGTGGCTGTCGTTGCCCCCGGCGGTGTTTGCAGCGTATTCTTTGGGCTGCTTCCTGCTGAGCGGGGATCGTTGGCGGGGCTTATTGATCGGGGTAGCTGTGGCGAATCTTGGCTATTGCTGCCTGTCGGTCGGATTCTTGGCGATGGAATCCGGTAATCTCACAGCCTTGGGCTGGGCGTATTTTGTGGGAGAGATTTTGATTGTGGCGGGACTTGCGATTCTGGAATTGCGGGTCGCGAAATCCGGTGCATCATCGCAGGGCATGCCCGCTGCCTGAAATTCAATAGTCCCATTTGAACCAGGTCATGCTTTTCATCCCAGCGCAGGACAGGTTTGTAATCGCTCAGGTTGCGGTAGCCGGTCAGAGCACGGGAATATGCCGATGGTAATATTTCCGGGTTTCGTTGACCTTGCCTTTGCCCCAACAACTGGGAATCGTCGGCTTGGGTAGGCCATCCACCACGTCAATCCGGCGGTCAGCGGCAATACGGTAAGCCCCATTTTGCGGAGGTGCTCGTACAAATCGCTTCCAACTTCGCCTGCTGCGAGCCAGAGGTGTACCGGAAAATCTGCAAAGTCGCCGAGATGAGCCCACAGGTTAGTCGGCATTGGCGGAGGCGAATCCTGGCAATTGTCCCAGCGGTAAAGGGCGATGCGCTTGGAAATCAGGGTTCCGGATGCACTGGTAGGCCCGTCACCCAGCGCAGGTAAGGCATTTCGGAACATCCTGCTGAATGTCCTCGCCACACCAACCCGAAGCCGACATGCCTGGTGCACGATCCAAATCCATTGCCCGGATGCCGCATTCACGGCCTTTGAAAACCCATTTCCGTCCATGGCGCCCACCTCGATCATCCGCAATTTTCCCTCCTGATACGCCTGCCAGACCTGGGGCGGCCTATCCGTGCTTGGCGAGCGCAATGGCCTCAAACCGGGAAAATCCTGCCCCAAGATTGACCTCAAAGTCACTCCATCATGGTCAGACGCGCCATCGAGGGCCAAAATGATCGAAATCGAAGGCAGCCGCTGCAAGGGGAGACGCATCACCGTGCTTCTTTCCGCGCCATAAAGCGTCGAAAATTCGCGCTCCAATGGATCGACATACAACAAATCCGTCCCCGCCTTCACCAACCGGATGCCGTCCCCGCCCGTTCCCAGCCTCAGGTTCGCCTCTATGGGCAATCCCGAATCCGCAAATCCCAGCACCGCCTCCCCTACCCGGCGGGTAGTCAGGACAAAAGGTCGATGCAAAAATTCATTGCTCTTGACGCCTTGGAGGTCAACATCGAAATCATAATTCCCCAATTCAGGGCAAAGCGCCTGAACCTGCGCCGGAATTGGATCAAAATGCGCATCATAGACCGCAGCGGACGCCTGCAGGCTTCGAAAATGCCATTCCCTCGGCCCCATCAACAGCGGCACTTGGTACAGCCCCCGCGTATTCGCATGAACCCCAGCATCCTCGAAATTCGTCGCCAAAGCCAGCCTCGGATACGCCCAATACCGCCCCGTTGCGATGAGGTAGGCGACATGCAAACGCTTCCAACCCTGCGTGGACCAAGCCCGGACATATTCCGGCAGCGGCCCCAATTGATTGAAATTCGACGCCAGCCAATTGGAAAAACCCTCCCATTGCGCGGCAGTGAAGGTCGCTCCCCAACTGCTCGGCATCTGCGGGAACCGGTATCCGGCACCATCATCCAGGACGGAATGGACGCAGGCTCGATTCCGCAATCTCATAGCAATAGAGGGATTGCCCGGCGATATTGGGATACGGCAAAAAAGCTCATTGCCGCCACGGAATAGCCATAAAGCTCAGTCGAAACCGCCAGGTCATCCTCCAGCAGGATGATGCTACCGTACCGCTGCGCAGGCCCCACAATGCAAGACATGCCGCTGCAAACCCAATCGCTCGGGATGCGCCTCCACGACCTTCTCTCCAAATGGCCAATGGAATTTTTGCGCCAGGTCCACCACATCAGGGTATTGGAAGGCGTCGATGGAAATGTGCAACGTGGTTCCTTTCGGAATGAAGGCAGCGGAAATCGAGGAAAGCAGGCGTTGCAGCGACCGGGGGCGGTTCCAAGCCGTCACCACAATGGCCGGGCGATGCGCTGCCGCTTCCATGGGCTAGGCAATCACTTGGTATTCAAATCGGTCGCCGTAGAGGGACTGAAGGGCGGCAACAACGGGTGCGGAGTCGATCACGCGGACCCTCCGCCCAGCTGCCGTGAGCTTGAGTGCCAATGCGAGTTGCTGACTTTCCTCCAGGATATTCGTGCCACGCTTGTAGGTCACGGTGTCGAACACGATGGTTTCCTCCACAGGATAAGCCTTGCAGTATTGATCGAACTGAAAATCGAGGTGACGACGGTTGACCTCATCGGTCGCTTGGCTCAAGAGGACTTCCATGCCGCTCTGCCGCCCGTACTCCGCCAAGGCGCGGTTGTCCCGGGGAAAGCAAGGTCCGCCATAACCAAAGCCATACCGCAAGTACAGCGGCCCAATCCTGCGATCCGAACCGATGGCGGCGAGGATCTTGTCCGGCTCGGCCCCCACCTTGGTGGCCAAGTCACCGATGGAGTTCGCGAAGCTGATTTTCGTGGTCAGGAAGCAGTTTGTGGCGATTTTGGCGATCTCAGCGCTGAGGCGTGACATGCGGCAATAGGTGGGATTTTCCACGCACATTTGCCTGTAAACGGCCTCAATCGCGTCGCCCGCAGCGGGACTGTCCTCCCCGATCAGGACCTGATCCGGGTATTGTTGGTCGCGGATGATGCTGCCCTGCGCGATGAATTCCGGATTGTAGCTGACGGAGCAATTGTAGGGAGCCATGCGCGCCGCCGCCGTGTCGCAATAGCCGGGCATGGTGGTACACATCACCACAATATGCCGCTGCCGGGCGCTTGGCCCTGCCTTCACGAATTGATCGAGGACGGCATCCACTTGGGCATGGTCGTAGCCCCCCTCGGGCAGGGAGGGCGTCGCCACCACCACGAAAAACAGCGTGATGTCAGAGTTGAGGATCGTAGCCCAATCGGTGGTCGCATGGAGGTTGGCCGCCACTTGCAGCATGGATTCCACCTGCGGCTCGTAGGACTGCAAGGTCCTGGCATTCACCGCCTCCACCATCCGCGCATCCAAATCCAAGCCCGTGACTTTGTAGCCGCACCGCTCCAAGTTGAGCGCGAAGCAGAGCCCCAGCTTCCCGATCCCAATGACTCCGATATGTTCCTGATTCTCCATCCTCAAAAGCTGATTTCCTCCAATTCCTCATTCGCAAAACCCCAGTCCGGGGCATTCAGTTCGAGCGGCTTGCGCTTTTCGAGCATCTCCTTGGCCACTTCCAGCATCACCCCGAAATCGATTCCCGGCCTTTCCTCCAGGAACTTCAGCTTGCCGACGGCATCCATCGCGCTCCAACCAGCAGGGTGATCGATGTGGTAGGTGCAGGCTTCACTAGGGAAAACGACCTGTTTGTAGCCCGCCGCCCTAGCCGCAGCAATGCCCAGGGTATCAACGTGGATGGAATACAAATCCAGTTCCAAGTATCCACGGATCGCCATCCACGCATCGCGGTGCATCATGGTAAAGTCGCCGCAAGCCATGCGGTCGAGGAGGTAATATTCGCGCTCCCCGACAGGCTGCTTCATGCGGTCGCGCTTCCCCATCTGATCGGTGATCCATCGCGAAATGGGGCCGAGTTCCTTGATGCCATGCTCGCGGGCGTCCACGAATTGGTAGCGGGAATCCCAGCCATTGATGCGGATGACGTGCTTGGAGGCCCAATCGAGTGCTCCGCGAGGGTCATGGACTCGTCGATGCCGTCCGGAATGTCCACCCGGTTTGCGCGGTAATAGGCCCCCGGATCGAGGTCGCCCCGAGCCATGATGGCGCAAAGCGGGTCGGAGAAGATCAGGTCGATGTTGGTGGCGAGGATCCAAGGATGCTTGGCGCGGCGAATGCCCACGTTTTTCGCGATCATCTGGAAAAGGGGGATCTCCACGCGGCGGCGGTAGCGCTGATGGAGCGCGGCGGGCACCGTGATGTAGCGCAGGGTCAGCAGGTCGCCGGGGGCAGGCTTGGGCAGCACCTCATGCAGCGGCGGACGGTCAGCAGGCGGATTCCATTCCACGAAAATCAATTCGATGGGCATTTGGAAGGCATTGGCCTGGTGAATGAGGCCGCTGACGAAGAGGCGCATCCGCTTCAAGATGTTGCCACCGTGGCTGTCATTGCGTGAGGTGACCACGATGGAATAAGACGGATGTGGCTGCATGGCCCGAAAATCAGGCTTTTTGAGGAAGAAAACAAAGGGGGCAAAACTGGAGCGCTGAGGACGCGGGGAGTAGGAAGAGGACGCGGCGTCCCGCCGCAGACCGATCGAATTCGCCGCCTCCCGGCGGCGCAGCCGAGGATTCAATTAAGTGTCCCTACACCTCAATTGTGCAAATGCATGCATTTGCAAATGAGAACCGTGAATTAGCAAGCTGATTACCACACACTCCCGCCCTTGCCGCCGGGAGGCGGCCCCGATGCTCGGGATCGATCGGCGTGCAGCCAGAGGCCGCCGCCTCAAAAAGGAGGCCGCCGCCTCAAAACGGATGCCGCCGCCTCACTTGGAGACCTGCGCCTTCACCCATGCGTAGAGGCGCTCGGTGCCTTGGCGGAGGGTGAGCTTGGGTTGCCATCCGGTCTTTTCTAGGACCAGGCGGTTGTCAGAGTTGCGGCCGCGGACACCGATGGGGCCGGGGATGTTCTTGATGGACAGCTCCTTGCCGGCGATGTTGGCGATCATCTTCGCGTAGTCATTGATCGCGATCATCTCCTCCGAGCCGATGTTGACCGGGCCGAGGAAGTCGGAATCCATGAATGCGCGAACGCCATCGAGGCAGTCGTCGATGTAGAGGAAGGAGCGCGTTTGCAGGCCATCTCCCCAAATCTCGATGCTGTCCTCAGAGGTCGCGACCTTGCGGCAAAGGGCTGCAGGCGCCTTTTCACGGCCACCGACATACGCGCCTTCCGGCCCGAAGATGTTGTGGAAGCGGGCCACACGGACATTGAGGCCGTGGTTCTTGTTGAAGCTGAGGTAGAGGCGCTCCGAAAACAGCTTTTCCCAACCGTATTCACTGTCGGGATCGGCGGGATAGGCGGATGCCTCCGTACACATGGGATCGTTGGGATCGAGCTGATTGTGACGAGGATAGATGCAGGCGCTGGAGGAGAAGAAGACCTTCTTCACCCGGCGCTTGGTCGCAGCCTCCACGGTATTCAGGTTGATCAATCCGGAATTGTGCATCACAGCGGCATCGTTGTCACCTGTGAAGATGTAGCCCGCACCGCCCATGTCAGCGGCGAGTTGGTACAGCTCATCACAGTCTGCCAAGATCACTTGATGCACGAAGTCGCGGTCCCGAAGGTCGCCCACCATGAAATCATCGGCGGCGGAGGGAGAATACTCCGGCCTCTTCAAATCCACGGCTCTTACCCAATAACCTTCTGTTTTTAAGCGTCTTACCAGGTGGGAGCCGATAAAACCGCCCCCACCGAACACGATTGCTGTCTTCATGCAGGGGGCAAGTTATAGATTTTCGGGAAGTGCCATTGCATTTATGAGGTGTTCGGAGAGCATTCTAAGATAAATCTTATGATCAAATGCCTCCCTTGCCTTCTGAGCGGCTTTTTTCCCCATTTCATTCAACTGCATCCGATCATTTTCCATGGACCAAATCGCATCCGCCAATGCGGCTGCTCCTTCGTTCTCCTCCAAAATGATCCCTGTGACACCCGCATCGACGACATCCGGGATCCCGGCGTGCGGAATGCGATCACTGGGCGGCCGCAGGCTGCTGCTTCCATGAGCACCAATGGCGTGCCCTCCGAGTCGCCGTCAGCCGCTGTCAATGAGGGAATTAGCACCACATGTGCCCTACCCATTTCCGCGGCTACCGCATCGGGAGGTAAGGCTCCTAGGAATTCCACTGAGCTTTCGAGGCCATTTTCTTTTGCCCAAGATTTGCAGCTTTCCAGCAATTCACCCTCGCCGACCATCCGCAGATGCAGCTCCCTCCCGCTGTCCCGGAGATGCCGCATGGCTTCCAAGGCCATCAGGGGCCGCTTTTTCGCGACGAACCTTCCGACAAACAGGCAAGTGAACGGCCCATCGGGCATCGGCCGCTCCTGAAAATCCTCCAATCGAATCCCATAGATGCATGTATGCACCTTGTGCGGCGGCGCGCCGAGGCCGATGAGTTGCTCCCGCATGTGCGCCGAAGAGGCGACGATCCCTGCGGCCGAGGAGAAGAGTTGGGGGTAATCCTTCCCGTATGATTGCAGGATGTCCGCCCGGTAGGCGTCATAGCCGTGGAAATGCACCACCATCGGAATCCGCAGTTCGTGGAGCAGGGCGGTCAGCATGACCCCGGATGGGCCATAGTTGCAGAGGACGGCGTCGGGCTTGTTCGCCTTCAACCACCGTCGCAGGTTGGCAGTCGCCTGATCGAGCGGCGATTGCGGCTTTTTCTTCCAAAATGGTGTGACCGCATTGGGCAACTCCTCCCCCTCAACCCGCCAATCTTGGGTGACGTGGGTGGGCAGGTAGCCGCCATAGAGCAAGACTTTTCGGAATGGCAATGCATCGAACGCCCCCTGGATGAAGGTCTCGGAGTACTTGTCCCGGTTGATGGAGACGACTGCGATGAATGGGAGGCGGGGTTCGGGCATTTACGCGTGGATGGATGCAGCGCGACTGGGTCACATTTCAACGATATTCAAACGTAGTGAAAAAATGCCGTCGCGGCTGCAGGCACATTGCCTCGGTTTCCTCATGACCTGCTGGGTACGGTGAGATGCCATTCAAGGCCGCTGACAAACGGGGGCTGACCAAGTGCCAATGCGGAGAAAGGTGGGAGTATTGAGCAACTACCGTGCAAGTTGGGTGTAACTAGGGGTGAATGTCGTTTGCCAACCTGAAATTTGCCGATGGTTCATGAATGTCGTTTGCCAACCCTATCACCCAGTACGTGTTAGGGTTGGCAAACGACATTCGGTTCTAGACCCGCAAAAATGGGAAAATCCAGCCCAGCACCCGATCGCGGTACCGTGCCAGCGGATTCTTGAACAGCAGCAGGTGGATCCCCCAGGAGGATCAACAGATGCCAATCGAAGAGGGCATACCACAACAGGAATAGCGAGGGCAGAATGGGGATATAGAAGTCGTCGAAGAGCCGATACAAAAATGTACGGTTGTCGGCGGGGCGGCCACGCTTGATGTATTGAAAGGCGACGAATCCAGGCCATATCAACAATGGGAGCGGATTCTCTCTGGAATAGCCGAAGATGAGCACAGACCAAGTGATCGCCTCCAAGGGGATCATGAGATTGGTGAGGAGGAGGAATGTCTTGCGGTCACCAATGCGAGTGACGAGGGTGCGGAGGCCGGATTGGCGGTCGTTTTCGGCGTCCTTCATCTGGTGCAGCAGGATGTTGCGCAGGCCTAAGGCAAATTGCCAAGCCACGGCCATCACCATGTAGGGGAAAATGTCGGCATCGGGATCGAATGGATCGCGCTCGCCTGCGATGGCAGCAAATGTGATCATGGCCAACAGGCAAGGCAGGGCGTGGGCATAGAGCGAATCGGTGACCAAGCCGAGGAACCCGCGCTCCTTGAGCCGAAACGGAGGCGCGACATACAGCACAAACAGCAGGAGTTCCGCCCCGAGCAATCCCAGGCTCAAGGCCGAGACCGGAAAAAACACCACCCAAGGCACCAATGCCAATCCCAAGAACAGCAAAAGCAATCCCGCGATGTGCGCCATCGGCAATGTAGCCAAGAGATTGGCCTTGCCCGCTGCCAAGTCCGCCTTCCGGTCGCCAAGGTCATTCGTGAGGTAGCCAAACCCAGCGATCCCCACAATGGTCAAAAGCGACCATCCGATGGCCTGGAGGGCGACAAGGAACGGGATCCGCTCCACCCCGATCACCACGTAGGTGAAGCCGATGAGCACTGGCGCCTTGTAGTTCCAGGGATTGCTCAAGCGCAGCCGCTTTGCGAAGAGGGTGTAGATGATGCGGAGCATTTCTTCTTCTTGCTTGCAAGAGTGGGGAAAATAGACATTAGAAATTAGAAAAGTGCTGTTTACTTCTCGGGCGGCGAGGCCCCTGATCGGGCACTTCGAGAGCCTCAGGGACCGATCAGGGGCCTAGCCGATTCTCAATTGCTGGCGCGATTACTTCGTGGTTCTCGTTTTTCAATTCAATTCGCTATTTTCGGGAATATGATCGCACCTGTCAAAACTCCGATGCCTGCTGAGATTGCTGCTTGGCAACCTGTGCCGCCCACGATCGTGCGGGACGCTGAACTGCTGGATGAGATCGTCCGGGAGGGATTTGCGGTGCGGCGCTTTTTGCCTGCCGAGGCCATAGAGGCATTGCGGGAGATTTACAAGCGGGAACATGCCGTCGCCCATGCGGAGGGGGCCATGTTTTACACCTTGTATTCGCAGAATCTCGAGTACCGCCAACGTGTGGACCGTGAGGTGGGCGCAGTGATGCAGCCCTATTTGCAGGCGATGTTCCAGGACTACAAGACGGTGCTGCATGGCTTCATCGTGAAGGTGCCTGGGCCCAAAAGCGGCTTTCTGATCCATCAGGACACGACAGGCTTGGACGAATTCAAGTTCAGCTCACTGAGTGTCTGGGTGCCATTGTGGGACATCGACCGGGAAAACGGGGCATTGTGCATGGTGCGGCGCAGCCACAAGATGGGCTTCCCCTACCGCGGGATTTCCTTTGCATTCCCTTTCGACAAAATCCACGGCACGGTGAAGCGGTACCTTGAGCCGGTCTTCATGCAGGCTGGCGAGGCGATCATCTTTGACCAACGGACCTTCCACGCCTCATTGCCCAACCGCTCGGAAAACAACCGTGTGGTGGCGATCGCGGGGCTATTCCCCAAAGAGGCCGAGTTTCAAATCGCCTATCAGGAATCGCCGGAAGCACCGATAGAATTGTACCGTCAGGAGGATGATTTTATCCTGAAATATCCCCGCTTCATGCACGACTGCCGCACAAGACCTGTGTCCGGCGAGAAATTTGCTGAGGTGGATTTCCAAATCCCGCTTTGGACGGAGGCCGAATTTGTGGCGAAGGCCGAAGCTGCTGGACTCGTGCCGCTCGACTTGGTGGGACGGGAAGACAAATTGGGCTGCAATCCGATACCGGAACCCGATGGCGTGGAGCGCGCCCCATTGGCGCCCGTGATCAAGCCTGAACCCGAGCAAGTTGCAGAGGCGCCTGTCCCTGAGCCCGTCCATGCCGAGGCCAATGGCGGATGGTGGAAACGATTGTTTGGAAAGTGATGGAAGTCCTTTTTCGCGACCAAAAATTTCAAGAAAACCTCGACCGCGATGGCTGTGTGGTGGTTCCCTTTCTGACGCCCGATGAGTTGAAGGAACTCCGGGCATTTTACGACCATTACCACCCTGACGGCGTTGCGCCGCAAATGCGGGACGGCATTCACATGACCATCTGGTGCAGCGACCGGCAATACAAGGACGAAATCCGCGAGGGCATCCGCCGCATCATCCAACCCGCCGCCGACCGGCTCTACCAGAATTTCCGGTTGGTCACCCCCGTCTTCATCGTGAAGCGGCAGGGAGCTGACACGACATTTCCGATTCATCAGGACTGGAACGTGGTGGACGAGACGCAGCACCGGGCCTTCAACATGTGGATTCCGCTGCACGATGTGGACGAGAAGAATGGCGCATTGTGGATCGTGAAAGGCAGCCACAAGTTCCCGAACCATGTCCGTGGGCCGGGCTACCTCTTCCCAAAATTGTATCACCTCGATGCCCACCTGCGTCCGCTGATGGAACCCATGGCGATGCCAGCGGGCAATGCCCTCATCTTCTATCACCGCGTCCTGCACGGCTCGCCGCCGAATCAAAACGAGCAGCCCAGGGTCGTGATCGCGACCTCCGTCCTACCCAAGACTGTGCCCCTGCACATCTTCTTTCAAAAGGACGCAGAAAGCAACCTCGAAGTCTATCATCCCCACGACGAATTCATCTATGAATTTGAAAACGTGCGGGATCAGACGGCCTTTCATCCGCCATCCGGAAAGCCCGTCGCCATTCAGGCCCCCTTCAAGCAACCGGACTTTTCCCAAGAGTGGTTCGACCGCTATTATGCCGGGAAGCCGAAACTGGGCTTCTGGGAGCGGATTTTCGGGAAGAATTGAGGGCAAAGCAATACCCCACATGTCATGTTGAGCGGAGTCTGCAAGTGGCGCAACCACGCCGCAGACGAAGTCGAAAACATCTAGCGGGTCCTGCTGGCGGAAGCACAATTCCCATGTCATGTTGAGCGGAGTCTGCAGTGGCGCAGCCGCCGCAGACGTAGTCGAAACATCTGGGTCATGCTGGCGGGTCATGATGGCGGGTTGCGCTGGCGGGTCATGCTGGCGGGAAACACAATCCCACATGTCATGTTGAGCGGAGTCTGCAAGTGGCGCAGCCACGCCGCAGACGAAGTCGAAACATCTGGCAGGTGATGATGGCGGGTGATGCTGGCGGGTGATGTTGGCGGGTGATACTGGCGGGTGCTGGCGGAAGCACAATCCACATGTCATGTTGAGCGGAGTCTGCGGCGCAGCCACGCCGGACGAAGTCGAAACATCTAGCGGTGATGATGGCGGGTCGTGCTGGCGGGTGACGTTGGCGGGTGACGTTGGCGGGTGACGTTGGCGGATTGCGCTGGCGGATTGCCCTGGCGGATTGCCCTGGCGGGTGAAGTGGTGGGTCATGCTGGCTCAGCCAATCATTGTTCCCAGTTGAAGGTGCTACCGTGCGTGCTAGATGTTTCGACTTCATTCCGGTGGCGCTTGGCGCCACCTTCATTTCGCTCAACATGACAAAGGAGGGATTCCGGTGCTACTGGGTTTGCTACTATTCGTGCTAGATGTTTCGACTGCATTCCGGTGGCGCTTGGCGCCACCTTCATTTCGCTCAACATGACATTGGGGGATTTCGGTGGCGCTTGGCGCCACCTACATTTCGCTTCCCGACTTCTCCGGGACAGGCAACATGACATTGGGGGGATTCCGGTGGCGCTTGGCGCCACCTACATTCCGCTTCCCGACTTCGCCGGGACACGCACCATGTCAGGGGAGGTACTAAAGCTCCCCCTCGCCTTTCCCCAACACCTGCAGGTAGTACAGATTCTGCAAGAAATACCGACTGTTGCCGACTTCGGTGCTGTGCCAGGGTTTGAGGCAGATGAGTTCGAAGAAGTCCACCGGAAACAGGTAGGCCTTGAGGTCGTCGATGCGGTGGATGCCGGTGAGTTCCTGGAAATCGTTGGAGATGGTGAGGTTTTCGAAGTCTTCGAGGGGGATGTCAATGGTCTTGAGGGCGCTCAGGATATAGCCTTGTTGCCGGATGGCAGTCAGGACTTGGCCGAGGTCGCCGACGTTGTAGCGGTAGGCGTCGTTGATGCGCTGGACGTTGTGGGCGATCTCAGTGGCGTGGGCCGGGTGAACGGGCACCTTGATGAACAGGTCCTTGATGTACAGGAGTCCGCCGGGTTTGAGCATGTTCCAAGCGGATTGGATGGCGGCTACCTTGTCGGGGGAATGTCCGAATGACTCCAAAAAATACACGACATCATACTGCCCGGCAGGGAGGATTTCGGACAATTTGTGGTAGTCGCCCCTGCGAACGGTCACCTTCTCCCCCATTCCGGCGGATTGAATGCGCTGTTTGGCCTCCTCGACCTGGACCGCGCTTGCCGTGACAGCGTCCACCTGTACCCCGAATTCTTTGGCGAAATGAATGGCCGGGCCGCAGACGCCGCAACCTGCATCGAGGATACGCATGCCGGGCTTGAGTTGCATCATGGAGGCCTGGTAGTTCAGCAGATTGGCGAGGTCGCGGGTGCGGAAGGCTTGGATCACCTCACCATAGACCTGAAGGAAGGCAGGCGTGGTCGCGTCGTAAAATGCACCAACCTCCTCAGCATTGCTGGGTTGCCGAGGCATTTCGGGGGCAACAGAGGTCTGGGACGCAGGGTTCGGTTGCGGCGAGGCTTTGCGCAAGGAATTGCGGTTCACAAAGTAAAATGCCGTCCAAATCAGCAGGATTGCCAATCCAACCGCACAAAAGACAAGGGCTTCCATGAATTGCTGTGATTCAAGCACCAATTTAGAAATGTGATTCGGGTTTCAAAAATGGCCGCAGGGGTTCACGGAATTTTCCGCCGAGGGGGTTACGGTTCTGGCACGATATGTGCATTTTTGCATTGCTTTCCAGCGATTCTGGGGCGCGTTGCTTATATTGGCAGTCTATTTAAAATCAACATCATTCACATGCGGAAGTATCTGCTGAGCTTGCTTGTCTTGTTCCCCTTGGCCCTCGCGGCGCAGAAAACAGTGAAACTCGAGGGTGGCGTGGACAAAGCTCCCTCCTCCACACCCTTGGTGCGGCTGAACAGCCTCTTCGTGGGCGACGACCAAACGGTGTCCATGCCCGTGAGCCAGAGCAAGTTTGCAGGCGAACTCAAGGTCGATTTCCCGATGGAAGGCAAGTTTGTGGTGAATGGCAAGACCTTCCCCATCTGGCTTGAACCCGGCACCGACCTCCGCATCGATGTCAAGTCCGGCAAGGAAAACACCACCGAACTCGTATGCTCCGGCAAAACCGGCCCCGAGACGAATTTCCTGAACCGCTTCCACACTCTGTTTGGCAAGCATTACATGGCGGACAGCATGAACAAGATGATCGCCGACTCCACCATCGACGTGATGGAGCTGCACCTCTTCGACTACCGCAAGGCCGAGCAGGCATTTTGGGAGGCGGAAATGAAAGGCAATAACTTCAGCCCTGCATTTGTGGCCTATATGAATGCCCAAATCAGCTACAACTACGACCGTTGGTTGGTCGCTTACCCGATCGTCCGGGCAAATGCCAGCACCTCCATCACCGAGGTGAAGCCGCTGCCCCGCACAGTCGAGAAGGGCATGAACGCCAACCGCGTCAAGGAAGTCGCCCTCTTGCCGAGCGAATCCTACCGCGAATTTGCCTACTACTACATCACCTATCAGGTCTCCAAGGACAACGGCTTCAAGAAGTTCACCGACTCCAACATCGCCCTGAACAAGAAGCATCCCTTTGCCACCAAGAACCTGAGCGGCCAAGCCCTGAACTGGTACACGACCCGCATCACCACTGAACTGCTGCCCGGCCTCGCCCCCGGTTCTGTGGACCGCATGAAGGACCTGGTGAAAAAAGGCACCATGGGTGACCTCTACGGCAAGTTCCTGGACAAGCAAATCTCCAAGGTGACTGCCCAGAAGGCTGCCGAAGAAAAGAAGAAAGAAGGCGACAAGGCGATGGCCGGGGAGAAATACCCCGTCAAGGTCACTGACATCAATGGCAAGCCGATGAAACTGAGCGATTTCAAAGGCAAGATTGTCTATATCGACTTCTGGGCAAGCTGGTGTGGCCCCTGCCGCCGCGAAATGCCCTTCTCCAAGGACCTCCACGAGCGCCTCGCCAAGCAATTGGATGAGAAGCAAATGAAGGACCTTGTCTTCCTATACATCTCCATTGACCGCACCGAGGAGCCCTGGCGCAACGCCCTCACCCAACTGGGCATCGAAGGCACCCAAGGCTTCAGCTCCGCTGAATGGCCCGACGGCGCTGGCAACGTCTTCCAAGTTGCGAGCATCCCGCGCTACATGATCATGGACCGCAGCGGCGAGATCATCGATAAAAATGCCCGCCGCCCCAGCGATCCAGAGACGGAGAGAATCCTGCTGGATCTGGTCAAGAAGTAATTGGGGGATTTGGATAGGAAAAGGTCGGTCACTTCGAGAGCCTCAGTGACCGACCTTTTCGTTTTGACCTTTTTGTTTTGGCCATTTTCTAGGCGCTGTTCTGCTTCAGTCTCCTTGGATCAGCTTGCCGCGGCCTTCTGCTTGGGCTGTACGACCTCGGTGGGTCGGCCGTAATACAGGATGTTCCCGGTGCTGGTGATGCTGTATTCCAGTTTGTCGGTGGCGCGGACCTTGCACTCGCCTTGGGAATGGTTTTCCATCAGGACATAGCGGGATTCCAATGCCTCGGCATCTGCGGCGCTCAAGCCTAACATCCACAACTTGAGTTCATTGGCCTTGCCGTGGAGCTTGAGCCGGGACGGATTCGGGGTATTCCAATAATAAAAGGTGCCCATGTCCAATTCGAGATCGACCTCGATGAGCTTGGAATAATCGACGATGCCCATTCCCTGCCCGGTCAAGGCTGCGCTGCTATGGATGCTGCAAGTTTCATGCGTCGTGATCACATGCAGTGAGTCGAAATGCACGGTCGCTTGGGGCGTGGGCACCCGTGGATGTCGGTAGTCTCCCTTGCGGGCGCGGTCGAGGATCAGGGTCTTGCCCTCCATTCGAATGTCCAAATACCTCAAAGCCTTGTTGCTGGCCAGCACATCCACGCCCCAAGTCCCGTCCTGCACCAACTCAATGTCGAATACACCGCGCACCTCTATCTCCTCAAAAGGCTGCATTGGGATCGACAGCTCGCCCATGTCCCAGTCGGGATTTTCCTTTTTGCAGCCGCTCAGCCCCAGCAGGGCAATGCAAAACAGCAACGACCAACCAAAATGCCGGAGATGGCACAGGGTTTCCAGGAATACCCCGCGCCCATTGAGACCGATATGTTGGGGCCGCGTCATAGCCGAAATCCGAGTCCAAGCTCTTGATAATCCAGAATCACCAGCCTCGATTTGAAACTGAGAGAGGCAAAGATGTGGTCGGTGAAATGGTAATTGATCACGAAGCGATTGTAGTACCAGTCACTGTTCAGGTGCGGGCGCAATCCCAGGTAAAATCCATGCTGCAAAGCAAAGGATGCCTTGCCGAAATAGGCCTCCGCCGTGCAATGCAGGCCACTCATGAATGCGTATTGCGGCAAAAAATCCTTGCCACTCCGCTGCATCAGCGGACGCACAGAGGCATCATAAAAGAAGTCTCCGCCGATGCCAGCAGCGAACTTGTGGCTCCATCGGTATTTGCCATCGACGCATACTGCGGCAGCCGCATACTTGAGCGATTCGAATGTCCGGGTATGCTTCACCCCTGCCGAAAGCCTGCCCTCCAAGACGAACCGTGGCTTCCATTCCGGGATTTCCTGCCGCAGGACGGGCTGCACCTTGCCCAGCGCGTACCAGAATCCGGTGTTCAATGTCCCCGAATTGATCCCGACATTGGGTTGGGCGAGGTTGGCGTTGGAGATGTGGTTGAATGCAATGCCCGCGTGCCACATGAAACGCCGCCCGAACCGCAGCCGCGCCATCAGCTCGGCATGGTAGTGGATGTTCAAGTGCGACCCGATGAGGATGTTGCGGGGATTGTTGCGGATGTCGTAGGTCTTCGTTGCATAGGACAGCCCCAGCCCCATTTCTCCATCCAACGAAAATGGCCCCGCCTCCACCAGCCGACAGACAAAATAGGGCGAGACCGCAAGCTGATGCCCAAAAACAGCCGCATTTCCCAATCCGCTGTAAAACAGCCGCAACCCGAAGCTGGGATACTTGTACAATTGCTCCCAAATGCTCTTGCCGCGCGTCTGCCGAACGATGCTCAGCTCAGCGCCATGCACAAAATCATTGACGAGGTAATCGATGGAGCCATATTCCGGCAGGACCACGCCCCGGTGGACATTTGCCCGGACATGCCAAGTGTGCAAGGAATCCCCCTGCGCATGGGCCATGCCGACGATTGCGATCATCACAATGATATGGACAAGCAGGGGGCGCATTTCAGCGAATCGATCAAGTGAAAGATAACAAAAACATCGAGGCCCGCGCCCAATCTTCAGGGGCACGGGCCTCAATTTGTTCACCTCAGGCGGTGTGAATGTGCTTCACACGCCTCCAAGAGGCATTTCATTGGCGAGGTATCGAATTCGGCGTCACCTCACCCGGGCGAGGATTTACTCAATGATGAGCTTGCCGACTTGCTCGGACTTGCCCTTCAATCGGAAGAAGTACATGCCTGCACCGAGGTCACCGCGCTCAATCTGCACACGGTTGCTTTGGATCAGGCCATAGTTGCGCACGACCTTGCCGTTCAGGTCAAGGATTTCCAAGGTAAAACGCTCGCGAGGCAGCATGTCGAACTCCAGCGTGGTTTCCTTGGAGAAGGGATTCGGGAAGACCTGGACATTGTAGCGATTGGCGGGCTCGGGAACACTGACGGCAGTGATGCAGGCGCCGCTGATGACAGTGCTGACACCCTCGTACTCGGCGTTCATGATGTCCACGATCTGATCCAGGCAAATGAGGCCGGAGTTCACGCTTGCGAATTGCAGGCGGCAAAGTGGGCGGTAGCTCAGGCTCTTTCCGATGGCACTGTCCTGCGTGGTCACGGCGATGACCGTTCCGGTGGAGTTCACTTGGACCGAGTTCGGGAATTCGGTGTTCGGGATCAGGTTGGAGGCGCCCGTCAGGACCAATCCACTGACATTGAACTGGTAGGCCTTGACCCTGCAATCGGGGTTCAGGATTTCGATGTCGAGGGTACGGTTCTGGTAATCGATGTTGCCGAGGCGCAGGGTCACGCTGTCGTCATAATTCACGACGTTGCTTGGGAGGTCGCTACAGTAGTCGTGGATGCCGCCGGAGGGCACCATGTAATTGTCTCCGCGCAGCGCACAAGCGTTGATGAGGGCAGCGTCGAATACCGTGATCTCGCCGTCGTTGTTCAGGTCATTGCAGGTGGTGACAGCCAGGCCCGTACCGAGGATGCCAGAAACGTAAGCCTGCCCGTCCAGCACTTGTTGGGCGAGGTTGTTGTCCACGTCGCCACGCAATGCCGGTCCGTCGCAGACACCATTGCAGTCATAGACAGCGCCACCGAAGACCACGCCGTTGCAGTCCACGAGCGGCGGACAGTTGGGATCGAGGGTGAAGCTGTGGTTGTGTCCGCCGGGGATGGGATCCTTGACGAGATCGAAGCAGACCTGTGCCCAGTTGTTTTCGAAGTCCATTTCCACGCGTCCCAATGCGTCGGGCATTTGGTTCCAGTTGGTGCGGACGACGAGGGTGTAATGCCCGCTGGGCACGTCGGTGATGTCGATCCACTGGCACTGCAAGCCGGAGTCGTAGATGTCTCCACAGCCCGCCGTGATGCCCATGTTGTTGCAGCTGTATTGCGCGGTGCCGCCGCCTGAGCACTCGAGGTCGAGCACACAGAAGCCGTTCTTGAACCCAATGGGCAGGGGCTGGCTCGCTGTGTCATACAAAATGTACTCGGCGTAACCAGCGAAGTGGTAGTGTCCGTGGCAGGCGTCGAATTGGAACATTTGCGGATTGGAAGAAGGCGCACCGATGAAGAAGTCCTGGGTGCCGATGTTCTTGATATGCGTGGTGAAACGCATCAGGTCCCGGGTTCCATAACCTGTGAGACAACCTTCGTTCACCAAGCAGGGATCCACCGAACCAAGGGTAGCCAAGTGCAAGCTGCTCACGATCTCGGACTGCACGACCATGAGGTCCGGCCCCTCGGGGCAGAGCGTGTCCCCGGGATAGTAACAGGTGTCAGAAACCGTGGCCAATGGATTGTAATTGCAGGCATTGGGGTCCATGCATCCGACAACCGGGCCCAGGTAAGTGAGCGTCCAGTTGATGTTGCCGGAGCAGCTGCTGCCCACGTCACCGATGCGGATCCAGTAGCCCGAACCAGCGGCAAAGTTGCCCGTGAGGCGAGCTTGGAGGCCACAATCATTGTCATTGTAGAAGACCGTGCCTTGGTTCGTATTGTCCCAAAGCAAGCCTGCACAATGGTCGTACACCCAGATGACAGTGTTGCAGGTATTGGTGCCTGCAAGGTGCTGATCTCGTAGGTTCCCGTGGAATCCGGCACCCAGTAGTACCAGAAATCGTGGTGGGAGGCGACATGCGATCCCACCCCGACGGAGTCGGCAAAGGAGCAATCCGAGCCCGCCGCGCAGTTGCCGAAGAGCGTGACCTCCTGCGTGGTGAACTGCCCGCCGGAGGCGACCACATTCCCGCCGTAGGAGACGGTGTAGGAGCCGTTGCCATAGGCGCAGCAGATGCCGTCCCCGAAGCTGTCAAAGATGGTGAACCGCAGGCAGGCTCCGGTGTCCACACAGACAGTATCGCCCAATGCATTGGAGGCCGAGGCGAGCAGGGTGTTGGAATTGGCCTCCCGGAGTTCCCAGGAGGTCTCGGTGGGGTAGTTGTCAGGCACGATCACGATGGCGACCTGCACCTGATTGCTGGGACACTGCGCGATGAGGCGCGTGCTCCAACCGCAAGCGAGCAAGAAGAGCATTGCTGCCCATAAGGTAGATCTTTTCATAAACCCAGAAGCTGATATCAATGAATTCCTCCCAATTCTGGAGGCGAAATACACCTATAAAAATAAGATTCCTCCCATGCAGTCCAAGACGACTTGGCGACATTTCTGGATAATTTAGATGGACGGCAGGCGAAATCGACTCAGTTGTGCTCTGTGGGCAATACCAATTGCTTGCCTTGCTCGGTGATGTAAAATGAACGGTCCGGGCTGCCTGACAAGGTCACCCTTGCGACCCCGCCGCTGAAGCAACCGACCGACGCATAGGCGCAAGCGATGACCACCTTGCCCTTACGGTCGCAAAATCCCCAGAGTCCATCCTTGGCCACGGCCACGAGGTCCCCTCCTTCGCAGCGGGTGCTCATCCACTCCTTTTGGATCAGATCAATGCCCGACCGCTCGCAATCGAAGCGATTTCCGTGGGCATCGATCCGGCAGGTGCGCCCATTGTAATGCAAGGTCGCGAACCCCAGGTGCCCCAATGAATCCCGCTTGAGCCGCGCCTCGGTCTGACTCCGCAACTCCAGCGGAATCACCGCCTTGCCTGTGCGGTCGATGATCCCATAGCGCATCTCCCTGACCATGCTTTGATCATTGGCCATGCGCATGCACACGATGGCAAATCCGCGCACAAACTCCTCCGCCCGCTCGTACCGCAAAGGAATGCGCAACTTGCCATCGGGATCCACGTATCCGTAGCGCACTGCGCCCTCGTCCAAGAGCTTGCACACGGGAATCAGCCCCTCCGACAGCCGACCGAGGCTCTGATAGCCTTCCTGCATCGGGAATTCCACCTCGCCATTGCGCTGGAGTTGCAACCAATTTCCTGCCTTGTTCACAGCGGAGCGACCTTGGAAAAATCCTCCCTCCTGCACCGCCTCGTAGAGGAAATCCAAGCGCTGCTTGCCATTCCCGTCCACGTATCCCCAGCGATTTTTCAGCTTGGCGCCCACCAATCCCTCGCTCATCCCCTGGAGCTGATCGTATTCACAGGGGACTCGCAATTGCCCCTCGATGTCCACCATGCCGAACTGATGCCCCTCCTGCACGACCGCAAATCCCTCCTGGAAAATGTCGATCCGGGAAAATCGTGGGGGCTGTACCATGGCGCCGCAGGCGTTGTAGAGGCCCATCAAACCATCCAACTGCACGGAATACAATTCGACGTGGTTGCCCTGATCGTCGCGGAGTTGGGTCACCATGTCGAATGCGCAAGGGACGACCAAGAAACCCTCCGAATTGGCCATGCCCTTTTGGCCGCGGCGGTCAAGGAGGTAGTGCCCCGATTTCAGTTCGTGGATGGATTGAAATTCAATGGAGGTGGTCATGCATCCATCAAGGCCCGCGAGGCCCCATCGGTCGCCTTGGCGGATGCGCAGGAGCTTGCCCACCGCGATCTCCTGGTACTTGGGTTCGAGGACCCATTCGCCGGATTCATTGATCAGCCCATAGAGGCCGTCTTTTTTCACCACAGCCCGGCCCTGCACAAATGGCATGGCGTCCTCGTACTCCGGCTGCAACTTGAGATTCAATTGCGCGTCGCCATAGCCAAACAAGTTGTCCTTGCGGATCGGCAGCAAATCAGGCACCTGCGCCACAGCACCCAATGCCGTGCCCCCCCACATGAGGCAGGAAATCAGGACGTGGCGAAACAATTGCAAGGCAAAACTCACGGGCTGAAAATACAGCAAGGCTGCCGGATCGCAAAGAGTTTTTCGATGCCTGTCAAATCCCAGATTCTTGCATATTTTTTTCTCTGGGTGGCTTGAATCCATGCCCACCAATCCATAGTTTTGCCCTCGGATATTTCGAGAATTAAATTATTTCTGGAGCTAGAGCATGAATAGCCACACGATGATCATCTTTGCGATCCCTTTCTTTTTGTTGCTGATGGGCTTGGAGGCCCTGTGGGCGCGTGAGAAAGGCAAGCGCATCTACCGGCTCAATGACACCCTTAGCAACCTGATGATCGGGGTTGGCAATCAGGCGTTCAACTTGATTTGGAAGGCCGGGCTCATGGTGGTCTATGTCTGGATTTTCGATCACCTCGCCCTGTTTCACCAACCTGCGACTTGGTGGTCCGGCATCCTGTGCTTGATCGGATTTGACTTTCTGTTCTATTGGGCGCACAGATGGGGACATGAGGTGAACCTGTTTTGGGGAGCGCACATGGTGCATCACAGCAGTGAGGAATACAACCTGAGCGTGGCCCTGCGCCAATCCTGGTTCCATAACCTGTTGGCATTTTTCATTTTCCTGCCCCTGCCCTTCTTGGGATTCGATCCCAAGGTCTTCGGGATCGCAGCTGGCATCGACGTCCTCTATCAATTCTGGATCCATACCAAGGCGATCAACAAACTCCCCGCGTGGTTTGAGTACATTTTCAATACGCCTTCGCACCACAGGGTACACCATGGCCGCAATCCCAAGTACATCGACAAAAACCATGCGGGCATGTTCATCGTCTGGGACAGGATGTTTGGGACATTTCAGGCTGAGGAGGAGGAGGTGGTGTATGGGATCACGACCCCGCTGAAAAGCTGGAATCCCATGTGGGCCAACCTGCATTACTATGTCGATCTGTTTCGACTTGGAGGGAGGTTCAAGCGCTGGGCAGACCGCCTGACCCTGCTGTTTCGCGCACCGGGATGGAAGCCCATGGAACTCGGTGGCTACCAAAGCACTCCTCCCCTGGAGCAACAGGACCTCGTGAATTATGACGCCAAAAGCACCCGCTGGTTCACCGCCTACGTTGTCGCTCAATTCGCGCTCATGCTGGTGGGCTTGGTACAATTCATGATCCATTTCAAGGAGCTGAACATTTTTTACCAACTCGGTTTCCTCGCCCTGCTCGTGCTCACTGGCATGATCTGCGGAGCCATCATGGAAAATCGCCGCTGGGTATTGGTCGCGGAATACCTGCGCCTCGCCCTGGTGATCGTGTTGCTGAATGCCGTCTATTATGAGCTGTATGTGGATTGGTTCCTCTACATGCTGATCGGGTCGGGAATCGGCTACATCATTTTCAACCTCTGGTTTACCCTCGGCTGGGTTTTCCAACGCCGCCCAAGGCTGCAGCCTGCTTGAGTTTCTAGCCCTATTCAGGGTCTTGCGGCAGGGGCAACCGTCGCAAGAGGATCGCATTGCGCCAACGGCTGATCGCGCCTGCATAGATGAGCTGCCGGAGCGACTCCCCCACTGCGAAAACTGTCAGCAACGGAGTCTCCGCCCGCAGTAGCCGCCAACAAGTTTCATAAAAAGGGATGTGGCCCCACTTGGCGAGTTGCCAAGTGCCCATGATTCGGCTCAACACGGCAAGGAAAACCACGAAAACTGCATAGGCCATCACCATCGCCAATACCCCAGCCGTGATGCGAAAAGCAGCGTCACTGCCCGGGAACATCCCCAATGCGAATCGTTGCGACCGCCGCGCAACCGCCTCAAAGACAAGCAACAAGAAGGCAATCCAGAGAATGGAAATTCCCATCGGACCAGCAGCACCCGCAATGGAGATCAGGTTGGAGAAAAATCCCTTGGCCTCCCATCCACCCACCGCAACTGCGATCGCAAGCCCCGCCTGCACCAAGGCATGTGGCCAAAAGGTGATGGGAAATGGGATCTCTGGAACCTTGCGGGACATGTCTGCAATTTTGCAAAAATTGTCGAGCAGCCATCAAGCGGCAGGCATGACAAAAAAAGGAACTTGGTTGCGACTGAACAATTCTCCCTATATTGGGCCATGCAGCAAAAGAAAATCATCTCCCACAAGGTGATCGATCGTGCGATCGCCGAACTGGACAGCATGAATGAGCGGCAGGTGGAATCCCTGATCAAGGACTTTGGCGACAAGCAACCTGCACTCACCGTTTACATCATGTCGCATGAGAGCAGCTATTCGGAAAATGATTTCGACCTGCTCGTGAACATGGCACTGCTGGTGTATCACTGCTTCCGACTAGAATTTGCTTCCATGCGTTCCATCCAGATCGACGAAGTGGAGGCTTACGAACAGAAGCAGGAGGACGACATGATCCGCATGGAGCGCATGACGGATTCCGAAATGGAGGCCGAGATGGCGCGCACGGTTCATGCCGCAAAGCAGCCGTTTTTGCTCGAGTTCATCACGGAATCGCTTGCGGTGCGTGAGGAGTCGGAAGAGATTGAGGATGAGTCCGGTGGAGCGGCGTTTTTCTCTCCGCTGCAACTGCTGATCGACATGCTCGACTCGGCAGGAAATGGCTCGTTCCTGAAAATCGTCTGATCGCAAAGGGTAGCCTCCCGTGGACAGCTTCAGCGAAAATTCCGAAGGCGACACTGCACATTTCGAATTGGCGGCCGACACATTGATGGCGCAGGATCATTGCGTGATCGATGGATTTGTATCCGAGGACGAGGGGCGTACGCTGCTCGAGAAGTTGTCGCAATTGCATTCCGAGGGGCAATTTCATTCGGCTACGATTGGTCGGCAACAGGAGGCACATCGTGACGCGAGCATCCGTGGAGACGAAATCTTGTGGCTGGAAAAGGATATGGATGATGGGCCTATCCGCTTGTTCCTGAGCAAGATGGAGGCCATGATCGGCTTCTTCAACAGGCACTGCTACACAGGCATCCGGGACTTTGAATCGCATTTTGCGATGTATCCTCCGGGCTCATATTACCATCGACACCTCGATCAATTTCGTGGGACGGACAGCAGAAAATTCACGTTTATCCTATACCTGAATTTCGGATGGCAGCCGGAAGACGGGGGGCAATTGCGGATTTACCTATCTGGAGATGAGGGAGAAACAGTGCAGGACATCGAACCGCTTGCTTGCCGATTGGTTTGCTTCCGTAGCGCAAATCTGCCCCACGAAGTCCTCCTCACCCACAAATCCAGGTTTAGCATCACAGGATGGTGGCTCGATCGAGAGAGGGGATTGGGATTTCTCCGATGAAAACCCACCCCACAATATCAAACAATAATCCATAATTATTAGATTTTTCGGCGCCGTTCATTAGAAAATTGTGCTTCAGCACACCCCGATCAACAATAAACCAAGAGAAATCAACACGTGTTCGAGGCAAGCAATTCAACCCAAATTAGGCTCAAAAGACCCCAATTATGCACAATTTGAACCAAAATTTCTGACACCAGAGTCACCCAATTATTTTAGCACTGCAATTTCTCACTGTAAATCGACATGATTTCAATTGAAATTCCGCTCAATTCAGGCTCCTATCCTCCTGATTTCCGGTGCTAAACAGGCGATTTTCCGCAAAAAATCAGGCCGATCCAAAGTATTTTCCAGAATTATCCCACAAACATAACTAGGCATGTAGCCAATATAGGCCAACCCACAATGAATGCTCCACAAGCCCCAAAAACATCCAATGCAATGAAATGAGGCATATTTTGCGCAAGATTCTTCCCCGTTCCGAGGACAGAAAGTCAAACATTTGTGAACAGTTGAAAACATCAGCGTAACCAAATCGGTCGGGATTGCGCATAAGCATTGCTTTACAATTTATGCAACCCTTGTATATTGTACCCGAATTGAAAACATGCCGATTGTCATCGGTGTTAGGGAAAATTGAAATAATTGATTTGAAATGAGCAACGATATCACAAAAGTACTCGAGGCGGAGGTTAAGCGTATTGCTGCAGAAATCCAGGCGTTGGAATCAAAGATCGCCACCCTGAAGGGTCAGCAATCTGTGCTGAACAACACCGTGGACTTCTATCGTGGAGGTAGCAAGAAATCGGCAGAACCCGCTAAGGCTCCCGCAGCCAAGCGTGGCCCGAAAGCTGCTCCTGCTGGCAAGCGTGGCCGCCCCAAGAAGGAGGCTAAAGCTGCAGCTCCTGCTGCACCCGCAGCAGCCCCTGTCGCACCGGCGCCTGTGGCTGCCGCTCCTGCACCCGAGAAGAAGAAGCCCGGCCGCAAGCCCGCTGCTAAAGCTGCTGCTCCCGCCGTGGTTTCCGCTCCCGCTCCTGTAGCCGCCAAGGCTGAGAAAGCTGCTCCCGCTCCCAAGGCTGAGAAGGCTGCTCCCGCTCCGAAAGCACCGAAAGCTCCCAAGGCTCCCAAGGCTGCCGCAGCCAAGAAAGTGGAAGTCGCAGCCAAAGCCGCTGAGAAGCCTGCTGAAAAGCCCGCTGTGAAAGAAGCTCCCAAGGCTCCTGCCAAAGCTGAAAAAGCTGCTAAGGCCCCCAAAGCTCCCAAGGCTGCTGCTGAGAAGCCCGCCGCCAAGAGCAAAGGTGGAATCGCTGAGCGCACTGCTCCCAAAGCCGAAGCCGCTGCTGCTGCAAAGCCCGCCGCCAAAGCCGCTGAGAAGCCCGCTGCCAAGGCTCCTGCTAAGCCCGCCGTCTCCAAGAAGGCTGACAAGGCTCCCCGTGGCCCGAAGCCCGGCGTTTCCAAGGCTGACCGCGGTGAGTCCCTCACCTCCAAAGTCCTTGAACTCTTCAAGGCCAAAGGCGAGCTCGAGCCGATCGATGTCGCTAAAGGCACTGGTGTGGGTCAGGACAAATTCAACTCCGTCCGCAGCACCATCAACATCCTTTACCTGAAAGGCACCCTCGCCCGCCGCAAAAAGGATGGCAAAACCAATACCTACTCCTATGCATTCCCCGAGCACTACGCTAAGGCTGGCATTGCATACGAAATGGGCAACAAAGACGGTAAGTAATTCCCGTCACCGTTGAAATCGCGTGCGCGACTCCGGCCTCCGGGGTCGCGCATGATTTTTGTGGGCATTCAAACCCTTTCCCCGCCACCTTGTTTATATTCGCAGCACAATCGGATTGAAGCATGGAAGTCTGGCGCAAGATCATGTCCTACCTCACCTTCAAGAAGCAGCCCACTGCGGAAGGTTCTAGCGGGTTCAATCTCCGCGCCATGCACACCATCAACAAAATCTCGATTTTCATGTTCCTGGTTGGCCTAGTGATCTTGGCGATCAAGCTGTTTGCGTAGGCAGGTTTCGGGAATTGATAATGAATAATTGAGAATGAATAATTGCTGGCGGGGCTTGCTTTCTGGCCCTGCGCTTCTTTTTGCGCCTTGTCGTTTCGGGAGGGCTTGCGGCTTTGGGTGGGGCGCTTTCCTCTTCGTTCCCTTCGCTACGAATTAGGGCTAGCTGATCCATGTTAGAGAGTGAGGACGAGCAAATCCCCTTGTGAGGTCGAATATTTACTTCTGGCAGGCCTGCGATTGAAGCGCCTATCACTTCCTTGCGCAAGGTTTGCTGGATCTACTTATCGCTTCAGCAGCGTTGACAAAAGCATAGAATGGTTCGCGCGATGTGTTGCACGAACCATTCCACGAACTCAGGAGAACTTGCGTGGCCTCCTAACGGTATGCCATTGAAGCGGGATTCTAATTGGATCAGGCGTTGGCCACCGGGGGCTTGCTGCGATCCAATGTGAGGGCCAGGAAGCCGGAGAATACGAAGCAGCCCATGACGGACAGGATCACGAGGATGCTGCGCTTGGGGCGGTCCTTATAGCCGCTCACGACGGGGCGCTCGGTGACCCAGATGAGGCTGGGGTATTGCTTCATGTTCAACTCGCGGGCCATCTGCTCGCGGCGCAGGTCCTGGTAGCGCAATTCCAGTGAGTAGTTGTACATCTCCAGCGACTTGGCCACGTCGTAATACACGTGAAAATTCGGCTCGGAGCGCATTTTCTGAGCCAGGATTTCGCTCACTGCGGGACCCGCGTCGTCGATGTGGTAGATGTTGTATTTGCTGCGGAGGGCGCTCAAGGAGTCGTTGATCATCTTGCGCTCCTTCTCCACCTCATTCAACTGATCAACCGTGGCAACGAGGCCCACTTTACGCTGGGACACATCCTCGAAGAAATTGGAAGCAAGTTGCAGGGCAGCGTCAGCGAAATCCTTGGCAAATGCGGGATCTTGGTCCCAACACTCGATCGCGACCACACTGTTGCTGGTGAAGCTCACTTTCATGCTGGCCTTGAAAGCAGCCTCGAATCGCTTGGCAGACTCCTTTCCTTCTGGATCGATCCCGTAGCGCTGATACAGGTTGAACTTCCGGTTCAGGCTGTCCATGACTTGGGGCGACTCCAGGTAGGCGACCGTGCGGTCGATGTCCTCTTCGTCAGCGGCATAGAAGCCCTTGTAGGCGATGCCATTGCTGAAGACCATGGTGCTGAGGGACGTGATGGACGGCGGCACGAAGGATGCGGTGCTCTTGTATTCATCCGGCATGCTCTTGGTGAGCAGGTAGGAGATCACTCCACCTGCGATGCAGGTTCCAAGAATCCAGATTTTCCAGCGCCAGAGCTTGCCGAGTCCAAATTTAACGTTGTGTTCCATCGAGTCGTGTTCAATCCAAGTTTCTGGCGGGGTCGCCGTCCAAAAAGTGCGGCAATTTAGAAAATAATCTGTTCAGAAAAGGGTAGGAATTTGGTACCATGGGAAGCCAATTGGAGGGCTACGAATTTTTGATTCCGGGGCTGTATCCTTAGCTTTGGAAGGTGTCCGAGATGAACAGCAATATCGAGCGTGTGAAGCATTTCTTGGCGAGCTCATTGGAGCAGGCCAAGCCGTTGCTGAAGCACCTGCACCCCTCGGACATCGCCCAAATCCTGGAGGAAGTCTCGCCTGAGACACGGAGCCGGATCATCCGCCTTCTGCCTGTGGAGACCGCTTCGGAGGCATTGGTGGAGATGGACGAGGAAAGCCGCCCGGAGGAGTTGCTCATGCAGCTCAACCCGAGCCAAGCGGCCAAGATCATCGAGGAGCTGGACCCGGACGACGCCGCCGACTTGCTCGCACAAATCCCCATCAAGCACCTGCGGCAGATCATGGACCGCTTGAGGGAGGAGGAGAGCCATCAGATCACGCAGCTCATGACCTACGACGAGGAGAGCGCGGGGGGCATCATGACCCCGGAACTCCTCAAGGTTCCTGGCGACTTCTCCAAGCGAGAGGCCATGGAGAAGGTGCTGGACATCTCCGACGAGATGGAGGACTTTTATGTGATCTACGTGGTCGATGAAGACAATGTCCTTCTGGGCACCGTCTCCATCAACGACCTCATCCGTGCCAAGCCTTGGACCAAGGTCCGCGAATTGATCGACGAGGAGTGCGTAAAAGTGCATGTGGACACGGACCAGGAAGAGGTCGCGCGCATGATCTCAAAGTACAATCTGGCAGCGATCCCTGTCGTGGACAGCTCGGGCAAGTTGCTCGGGCGCATCACCTTCGACGACGTCATGGACGTCTTGGAGGAGGAAAGCACCGAGGACATCTTGCGGATCGCGGGTGTGAGCGAGGACGAAGAACTGCGCGGTAGCTGGATCAATGCCGTGAAAAGCCGCCTGCCTTGGCTGCTCATCAACTTGATCACGGCATTCATGGCGGGGCTCGTGATCAGCAATTTCTCGGACACCATCGACAAGATCGTCATCATCGCGAGCTTCATGCCCATCGTGGCGGGCGTTGCAGGCAATAGCGCGACCCAAGCCCTAGCGGTGACCATCCGACGGATCAGCACTGACAGGGTGGATTCCAAGCAAAATTTCCGCGTGGTCCTCAAGGAACTCAGCGTCGGGCTGGTGAATGGCTTGCTATTGGGTGCCATCGTGGGCGCAGCGGCCTTCTTCTTGGGCGGAAATCCAATGCTCGGCCTCGTGGTTTACCTCGCGATGATCGGCAACTTGCTCATCGGGGCCTTCGCAGGCTCGGCGATTCCACTTTTCCTGCACCGCATCAAGGTCGATCCGCCGTGGCATCGAGCATTTTGATGACTGCGCTCACGGACATTCTGGGGTTCACACTGTTGCTGGGTTTGGCGACGGTGATATTGATTTGTAGGTGATACTGTTGCGGAGCGATTGCCGCGCCCGCAACGGTATGGCAGACGAGCGCTTCGAGCGCTCGCATCGCGGAGACCAACTTGGCATGGACTTTGTCCATCCATCGAATCCGGGCTTGCGGGCGTCCTGCAATTCCCTATCTTTCCTCCAAAGTTGCACTGCGATGAAACTGAATAAGCTCCTGCTCCTCCTCCCCTTCTTGGCCATCATGGTCACTGCTTGCGACATTGACCAGACGGGATTGACCGACGAGGAAGTCGTCGCCGGATTGAAGGAAGCCCTGCAAGTGGGCACGGATACGAGCACCTCCCGCCTGAGCGCGCAAGACGGATTTTTCGCAAATGCCAAGGTGAAAATTCCCTTCCCTGAAAACGTGCAGTACGTCGCCGATGCAGTGAGCAATTTCCATCTCCTCGGGCAACCTGTGGGGCAAACGGCCGTTGACGCATTTGTCCTGAAGCTGAACCGCGCTGCGGAGGGAGCAGCCGACAAGGCCAAGCCCATTTTCATCGACGCCATCACCGCCATGACCATTGAGGACGGGATGGGCATCCTGCTGGGCACGGACGATGCCGCAACCCTTTACCTCAAGGACCATACCTACGACAACCTGAAGACCTCATTCCAGCCCGATATCCAGCAGAGCCTGGACCAAGTCGGCGCCCAAAACGCCTGGAATACCGTCTCCGGCTACTACAACGTGATCAGCAGCGACACCGTCAACACCGACCTCGCCGACCACACGACCCGCAAGGCCCTCGACGGCTTCTTCAAGCTCATCGCCGAAGAAGAACTCAAAATCCGCACCGACGTCAGCGCACGCATCACCGACCTGCTGGTCAAGGTGTTTGCGGAGCAAGACTGAGCACTTAGTTGACAGTGGATAGTGGATAGTGGATAGCCCATCTGTGGTGCTCCTACTGTCCCTTGTCAACTGCCAACTGTCAACTATCAACTCTCAGTGGGGGTTCTTGATCCCGGCGCGCACTGGGGAGTCCACGTAGTTTTCGTCGGGAGGGATGGGGCAGTTCCAGCCGGTGCTGTAGGCGCAGTAGGGGTTGTAGCACTGGTTGAAGTCGAGCCATGTTTGGCTTGAGGCCGGGATTTTCCAATCGATGTAACGTCCGCCGCCGTAGGCTTCCTCGCCGCTGCAATGGTCCTTGAAGGGGATGAACAGGTCTTGGGCGTATTTGGGGTCTTGGGCGAGCTTGAGATTTTGGTAGGCGCTGAGGGTGTCGCGACGGCCGTTCAGGGTGAAATGCAGTTCCCCGTATTTCACGAAGCTCTTGGTCTTGCCGCTCACAGTGGGCATTTCGAAAGGCTTGGCATCTGCGGTGCGCACGAATTCGGCCCGGACGCGGTAGTCCTTGGAAATGGGGAAAAACTCGTGGTGCTCGAACTTCAGTCGGTCGAGGCTGTCCAGTGGGGAATCCTTGGGGTCACGGTATTGGCGGTTGAGTTCCTCCTGGAAATCGGATGCCACAGATTTCCATCCTGAGCAGGAGGCAAGCATCAGCATCAGGCCACAGAGACAGAGGCCGGATTTCCACCCAAGAATTGATTTCACGCTTTGCATGGCCGAAAAATAGGAAATCTGAAGGGATTCAAGCCATCCGTAACCAAATCGCGGGCCTCCATTATGATGGGAAATTCTGAAAGAACGCTATGCGCCACCTCATACTCGCTTTCCTGACCCTTTGCTCGATTGCTGCATTTGGCCAAGAACTCACTCCTACTGATACCAAAGCCCTGCTCCACATCGTCGTCACGGACTTTCAAGGGCAGCCCCGCAAGGGAGAAATGATCTTCTTCGAAAGCAGCAACTCCGGGAAATCCGTCTCCCGCAAAACCGACGAATCCGGCAAGACCGACATCCTGCTTCCCAAGGGCGACACCTACAAGATCAAATACCAAGCCTTCCTCAATCAGAAGGAGTCCAGCACCATCGAGGTACCCGACAAGGCCGGCAAGATGGAGGCGACCCTGAGCGTGCAGATGGAGAACATGATGGAAGAGGTCATCGAGCTCGATGTCCACTTCGAAACCGCCAAGGCGACCATCCGCCCCGAATCCAACAAGGTGCTGGACGAACTCGTGGCTTCCATGAACCGCCTCCCGACCACCAAAATCGAGCTTGCCGGCCATACCGACAGCGACGGCAGCGCCGATGCCAACCTGCAACTCAGCCGCGACCGCGCCGCAGCCGTCAAGGCCTACCTCAGCCAAAAGGGCATTTCCCCCAACCGCATCACGACCGTGGGCTACGGCGAATCCAAGCCCGTCGCCGACAATGCATCCGAATCCGGCAAGGCCAAAAACCGCAGGACCGAGGTGCGGGTGACCGCGATGCAACCATGACAGGTTCGCCCCCCTGATTTCATGCGTTTCTGACATTTTCCAAGTCACCGGAGGATTTCATTGCCAGCCACTTGGAAATTTCCTGCTTTATCTGAAAATTTGAGGGTAGGGAAAAAAGGCTAGCCTTGGGCATGCCTCCCTTGAATCAAGATTTAGGCGTTGGAAAAAGACTGAAACTGCAAGGAGATCGCTATGAGAAAACGCATGAAGCCGCTGCTGTTCCTGCTTGCTTGCGTGGCATTCACTGTCTGGAGCTGTGACAAGGACCCTTACCTGCTGGACAACAACACCGGCACCTGGAAGATGACCGAGCTCCGGACCATCACCTACGCCGATGGCACGCAGATTTCAGATGTCACCCAAACGGACAGCCTGCCCACTTGGGAGCTGGAGCGCATCGGTCGGGGCATTGCGAAAGGCATCACGGTACCGCCGGACACCTTCATCTGGGAGATGTACGAATCGGCTGAAAAGATGATCATCTACTACCGTGTAGGCCCCTGGATGAATGCCAACCTGCTGGAAAACAAGCTGGACGAGAAGCTGCTCTACTGGACCAACGATTTTGCCGAAGGCACGGTGATGATGCGGACCGAAAAGACCGCCCGTATCGTTCGTCCCTGAGGACCAAGATTTCCGTCTCTAATGTCGCACGACTCGATTTTCTGCTTACATTCGACCTCCTGAAACATCGGCGAGACCCGGTGTGAAGCGAAGGATAGTCGGGAAAATCAGATCTTTTGGAGTGAAAATGAACTGGAAGAAACATCTATTGGCTTTTGCCGTGGTGTCGTCGGCGTTTGTATGGGGCTGCGAAGACAATCCCTACGACATCGAATTCATGGTCGGTTCCTGGAAAATGCAGGAGCTGAAGTCGGTGTACTACGAGAACGGCACCAAAATCAACGACCGCACACAGACGGATAGCCTCCCGACATGGGACCTGTGGGCTACAGGGCAGGGCCTCCGCACGAACTTCGCCAATGAACAGGACACCTTCATCTGGGAGACGAATGAGAAGCAGGAAATGATGGTGATCTACTACCGCGATGGCAAGGGCCCTCACATGTACGCCAACATTTTGGAGCAGACCCTCGACGCAAAGACGATTTTCTGGAAGGTCGAGGAGACTCGCACCAACCCCACCACGATGACGGAATACACTGCGAAGATCGCAAAGCAGTAATTCTAGCTTAGAATCCATCACCCGCCACGGGAGCTTTTTGGCAGCCGTGGCGGGTTTTTCTTTGCCCTGAAGGGCTGTGAATCACCCTGTTGTAATCCACAAATTCGTCCGCTTTCTTTCACGGCCCATCGGGAAGCAAATTCATGGCAATCATCGCCATTTCATTCTATTCCACGCCCATTCGCTCGAATTGCCGAACAACCAGACGTTCGACTCGGAAGACAACCTTCCCTTCTGGTCCAGTTCATTCCTAAATGTTACACGAACAAACTAGAACTCAATTCCCGTTCAAGCCTCATTCATAGCCAAATACGCGATCTGTCCACTCACAAGAGCATTCATTTATTACATTTGTTTAATCGGTTTTTGGTGAGGGACAAGACCCTCTGGGATTTTCGAAGTATCGTTCAGAAGCTAAATTAAGACGTCCATGCGGAAGCCTTTACCAGTTGGAGTGGCAGCTTGCCTGCTATTTGTCATCGGGATGTTCATCCTGCCGAATGTCGCCTTGGCCCAAAATGAGCCTCCTTTGCGGGAAGCCGTGACGGGTCCCTCCACTGCGCGACAAGGGAATGGCGATCCCATGCCCATGCCACTCGCCGTCGCTCCCGCCAACGACGATTGCTCAGCCGCCACAGTCCTGACGCCAGGAGCCGCATGCATCACGGGTACCACCAACTCGGCTACCCTCCAAGGCGGAGAGTACCTTTGCATCAATCCCGGCGGCGGCATTTCCCCGGAAACCGTCTGGTACCGCTTCACCGCAACCAGCAGCTCCATGGTGCTCGGCATCGTCCTGACGAATGTCTCCAACTGTGCCACGGTGCTTGCCGTTTATGGCCCATTTGCTCCCGGCGGAGGATGCCTGCCCGGCTCCGGGAACCAAATCCTCTGCCAAAACTTGGGCTTGATCGACCCGGGATTCCACCCCCAGCTCACCGGACTTACCGTGGGCATGCAGTACCTCGTCCAAGTCCAAGGCAACAACTGCGGCGGCGGCAATGACCGCTTCGCGAACTATTGCATCAGCGTCCAGGTCCCAGCGGCGAATGTCTCCGCCTCCACAGCAAGCACCATCAACAACTGCGGCTCCGCCTTCACAGGCACCACCGCAGGCGGCCACTTCGCCAATGGCACATCCACCGGCGCCAACAACCTGGACAACAACGCCGGAACCACCGTGACCGGGGCAAGCGAGCCTGGGGACGATGTCGTCTTCATCATCAACAATGTGTCTTGGTTCAGTTTCTGCAACGGCAACGCCACTTCCTGCAATTGGTCCATCAACGTCAACAACATCACCAATTGCCTGTTGGCTGCCCCGAACAGCGGTGTTCAGGCTGCGGTCTTCACTGGCAACCCCACCGCCCTCACGAATGTGGCGAGCAGCCCGAGCCGCGTCGCACCGGGGAGCAGCTGGAGCTCAGGCTCATTTGCGGTGGGTGCCTCCCAATGCGCCTACATTGCCGTGGATGGCTTCGCGGGCGACGAGTGCTCCTACGACCTCACGCTCACCAACGTCTCCTGCCCCTGCGCGGTGCTGCCTGCCGAGATTTCGTTTTTCAGCGGGAAAAACCTGCCTTCGCAGATTGATTTGGAATGGGAAATGGTCGCCGCTCAGGGTCTGTCCCACTTCGTGATCGAGCGCAGCAGTGACGGCGTCAGTTTTGAGACCTTGATTCCCCGGCATGAGGCGTCCTCGGAATTGTCGCACCGCTATCAGGTGAGCGACGCCAATCCGCTTTCCGGCTGGAATCACTACCGCCTGACTACCATCGACATGGACGGGAACACGAGTCATCTGAGCACCGTGGCCGTGTATCGCAAGCAAGGCGCCACCCTTCAACTGTGGTCCAATCCCGGTCAAGATGCTCCCCTCCTCCTCGCGAACAGCCCCGAGGACGGAACCGCGCAACTCATGCTCACCGACTTGCAGGGAAGGACCATCCTTCGCCAATCTTGGCAGCTCAGCACCGGGTTGAACAGATTGGAACTCCCGGCCCTGAGCCATGGCAGCTACCTTGCCCAGGTCACCTTCAATGGTGAAACGGTGGTGCAGAAGGTGATGCGCTGAAACCTGTTTAGATCTTGGAATCCCAAGTGGCTGGAGGAAAAGGGCTACTTGGTCCAGATATTCCGCAGGTACACCGCGTTGGAAAATGGCTCACCATTGACCTCAGTGTTCCCAGCGATTCCGCCAAGGCTGCCGATGGTATTGCAATCCGAATCCAAGATGTCCGTCATCATGTCAGCGCCGCAATTTCCGGGGCTGAAGGCATAGACAGTTTGGCCTTGGAAGGAATAGGCATCCACCTTGGCAGAGGCGCAATCCTCCTGACGGTCAAAGCTCCGAATCTTGTCCTTCAAGCAACTCGGATCGTCCTTATCGAGGATGACCTTGCGACAGGAAACGACGGTAATCGCAACCCAAAAAAGCAGCAGCAGCGAGGAGAATTTCAGTTTCTGATTCATGCATACATGATGCAGTTCCTGCTGCTTTGGTTGGAATTCACCTCAGTCCTTCAGGAATTTCATCGATTGTGGAAGGCCTCCATCCGCCCAAATGCGAGCGACATACATCCCTGCGGGCCATGGAAGATCGATTTCCAGTTCGGACAGATTCATCCCGTTCCTTTGCGCAAGCAATTGGCCTGAGGCGGCATACACTTCGATGTGCAAATCCTTCACGTTGCGGCCAAAATCCAGCCTCACACGGTCCTTCGCAGGATTGGGAAATAGGCGAATGGTCGAGTTTACATATTGGTCCAATC